>NZ_JAEH01000088.1 GCF_000518805.1 Shewanella waksmanii ATCC BAA-643 | reverse complement strand
GCCTACATTCGAGCTTAGGATACAAAACACCTGCTGAATTTGAGCAGACATTATTTTGAAAATGGACGGTGTCTATTTTATCGGGTGAAGATCACTTTGAAACGGCTGAGCATCATCCTTAAACTGCGATGGCCATTTAGCTTGGATTTAAATTACTTTTTATAACCGACTGAACGACAAATGCATGGCCAATTGGCGTTTTATCCACACCAAGGTGATATGTAAAATAGCCATAAAACACAGGGCATTAGCGATAAAACCCAGGTAAGGCCTTAACAATTGTTAATAGAAATGCATGTGCTAATAACCAAATGGAATAAAGAAGATGAAACTAGCATTTCTCAAGCGCTTAAACCGCACTATGATTTAGCTATACAAAAAAGGAGCAAGCAACCCATGAGCAAAATTTACGAAGACAATTCACATACGATTGGTCACACCCCTCTTGTTAAGCTTAACCGCGTTAGTAATGGTAATGTGCTAGCAAAAATAGAAGCATGTAACCCAAGCTTCAGTGTGAAGTGTCGTATCGGTGCAAATATGATCTGGGATGCCGAGAAAAACGGTACACTGACCCAAGGTAAGGAGCTCATCGAGCCTACCTCTGGTAATACTGGTATTGCACTGGCTTATGTTGCTGCTGCTCGCGGTTATAAACTCACACTAACCATGCCTAACACCATGAGCTTAGAGCGACGTAAGTTACTAAAAGCACTGGGTGCTAACTTAGTCCTTACTGAAGGTGCTAAAGGTATGAAAGGCGCCATTGATAAAGCCGAAGAGATTCGTCAATCAGCACCTGAAAAGTATGTGTTGCTACAACAGTTTGACAACCCGGCTAACCCAGAAATTCATGAGAAAACCACTGGTCCTGAAATTTGGAATGACACAGATGGTAGCGTTGATGTTGTTGTCGCTGGTGTCGGTACCGGCGGAACAATCACAGGTGTGAGCCGTTATATTAAAAATGCCCAAGGCAAAGCGATTACTTCTGTTGCCGTAGAGCCTGTCGACTCGCCAGTGATTGCGCAAACCTTAGCGGGTCAAACAGTCCAACCTGGACCACACAAAATTCAAGGTATTGGCGCCGGATTCATTCCTGGCAACCTAGATTTAGAAATGGTTGATCGCGTTGAAGCTGTTAGCAACGAAGACGCAATTGAAATGGCGCAACGCCTAATGAAGGAAGAAGGCATTTTAGTCGGTATTTCTTCAGGTGCAGCTGTTGTTGCCGCTAATAGAATCGCCGCACTGCCTGAGTTTGCAGATAAGAATATCGTCGTTATTCTGCCTTCAGCAGCTGAGCGTTATCTGTCTTCAGTGTTGTTCCAAGGCCAATTTGGTGACGCTGAAAACGTTCAATAAATTCAATGTGTCTAGTCC
>NZ_JAEH01000087.1 GCF_000518805.1 Shewanella waksmanii ATCC BAA-643 | reverse complement strand
TGTGTAATCACGTTGTGTACGTTTAATGCTGATTGTGCTTGAAGGTTTCATAGATAAGTCTCCAAAGTGTCAACTTATCTCAGGACGGGACAGGTTTATATATAAAAAAGGCCATCATCACTGATGGCCTTTTTGCTGTTAGAGGTTAAGCTGCAAGCTCAACTATTGGTACAAAGCGGGTTTATCGTTACTTTTTGGCGGGTATAGGACGAAGATCTAATTCAGATTGTGCCATTAGGTAAGCAAACTGCGCATAGGCCGCGACGTTTTGTGCCAGTGCTGCTGGCTCAATTTTATCTAATGTGTCATTGGGCGTATGGTGATAGTCAAAATAATCTGTACCATCTTGGCGCAGTGACGCCACGGGAACGCCTAGTTTGGGCAGCATAGATACATCTGGTCCGCCAGAGGCCTGATTATTACCCTTTACTACGCCATTATTGGCCATAACAGCTGTTTGAGCTTGTAACTGAGTGAAGACCTGCTCATTGACACGAAAATCTATTTGGTAAATTCGTCCCGCACCGAAATCTGATTCTGCTGCTATGTAATGGCGATCTAATTCATCAGCATGCTCTTTAGCGTAAGTTTTGCCACCCACTAATCCCACTTCTTCGGCGGCATATAACACCACACGCACAGTGCGGGCAGGTTTTTGGGGTAAATCTTGAATTAACTTACCGGCAGCCGTGACGATACCTACACCGGCACCGTCATCAATAGCGCCAGTGCCTTCATCCCAAGAATCAAGGTGGGCACCAATCAGTACAATCTCCTCAGGTTTGCTAGCACCGGTAACTTCGGCAATAACATTGTAAGAAGTCGCTACACCATGACCTTTTGGTGACATGTTAAGGTTGATAGTAACGCTATCACTGCGTTTGAGCATAAGGGTTAACTGATCGGCATCTGGGCTAGATAGGGCTGCTGCAGGAATACGTGCGACCCCCTCTTTATAGCGCATCATCCCTGTGTGAGCCATACGGTCATGATCGGTGCCAATTGAGCGAATGACTATGCCTACAGCGCCTTTCTCAGCGGCAGCAACGGCACCACGAGAGCGGCCACCCACTGTTTTACCATAGCCCTTGCCGGTTTTGTGTCGCTCGGTTTTATGATCAATGAATACGATTTTGCCTTCAACACTCGCACTGTCCGCTTCTTTGAGTGCTGCAAGTGTATCAAAACGCACGATTTCAGCCTGCAAACCACTGCTTGAGGTTGCTACCGACCCCCCTAAGGCGGTAATCACCAAAGGTTGAGGGTAGGGGCTAACAACACTGGCGCTGGCATGACCACGTTCCCACACTGGTACCTGAACAGCTTCTTTATAAACATGGTCAAAGCCTAAGCCTTTAAGCTTATCCATAGCCCAATCAACGGCCATCAGATCTTTATCACTACCAGCTAGACGAGGGCCAATTTCTACCGTTAATGACTCAACCAGTTCATAGGCTAAATTCGAGTTGAGTGCTTGCTGTTGCAGTGACATGGCTACGGTATCATTTGCTGACAGCGGCTCGGTAACTTCAGGGGTAGATTTTGGGGTTTGCTGACACCCTAATAAGCTAACGAATATTAGGCCGACCAGAGTTTTGACAGGGCTACTTTTCATGAGTTTCCTTTATTTTTATTACGTATGTCCCATTTTTGAAAACAATCTAGCAAAAAGTGTGCTTTATGTCCCGACTATATTTGTGCTGCAACGTTATATTAGGGCCGGGGTTTGTTTTAGGAGAAAATGCTCGTAATGAATATTGAATTAATGCAGCAACGAGCGGACCATGCCGTTGTTTTGCTGAAGGCTTTGGCTAACGAACGTCGATTGTTTATCTTATGCTATTTGCTAAGTGAAGGAGAGATGTGTGTTGGTGAGATGAATAAGAAATTGGGCTTAAGTCAATCTGCACTGTCACAACATTTAGCTTGGTTAAGAAAGGATAATTTGGTTGAGACGCGTAAAGAAGCTCAAACTGTTTATTATTCTTTGAAGAGCCAAGAAGTCTCTGAAATCATCAAGCTGTTAAACAATATCTACTGCCACTAAGTAATCATGGCATAGTGCTGGCGGAGCGGGGGGCTCAGTCAGCTTTTTGTTGTGTGCGCAATAATATTGTCGCGGTATTGGTCTGTGTAGAAGTTGCTAGCGAGGGGAGGCAGCTTTATTCGCACTGATGAATAATACCAATCAGTATAAGAATTTGATCTACTCAGCGCGCTTTTTGCAAACTAATTCAAGGCCGGCTAATTCAAAGTGAGTACTGAAACAATGGT
>NZ_JAEH01000086.1 GCF_000518805.1 Shewanella waksmanii ATCC BAA-643 | reverse complement strand
GATTCGAACCCCTGTTACCGCCGTGAAAGGGCGGTGTCCTAGGCCTCTAGACGAATGGGACGCCGGTCTTCGTTTTAGACTCTTGAAGAGAGTGAGTACTCATTGATACCTGTAGGCTAAGCATCAATGCTATCGAATAACCGTAATGACATTTAACATGAAACTAGGATTCGAACCTCTGTTACCGCCGTACTCTTTATTAAAGACTGGGCGGCGGTGTCCTTGTCTATTTCATCTAGACGAATGGGACACTTTTGATACGTTATACTCTGTACCGAGTGAATACTCATTAAAGCTAGTAGGCTTTTACTTTAATGCTAAGCAATTAGATGGTGGAGCCTAGCGGGATCGAACCGCTGACCTCAACACTGCCAGTGTTGCGCTCTCCCAGCTGAGCTAAGGCCCCTTTTACCTAATTGACATTTGAGTGGCTGCTAGTGATTCACTGCATCTCCCTCAACTGCGAGGCGCATTCTATGCAGCACACCCAAAAGTGTCAACTCGTTTTTTAGGAATTTATTCTATTTGCTACAAATTCAATCGCTTTGGAGATTCTTTGTTCACAACGAGCTTGCCCAATCAAGAATATGGTTAAATCTACCGCAGGTGACTGCCCTGCCCCTGTTACAGCAACACGTAATGGCATACCCACTTTACCCATCCCCACTTCAAGTTCGCTTGCCGTGTCTTGAATAGCCTGATGGATAGCTTCTACATTCCAATCCGTCAATGCAGTCAATTTTTGCTGAATAAGTGTCAAAGGCTCAAGTGCCACGCCACGCAGGTGCTTTTTGGCAGCCGTTTCGTCAAAGTCAGCGAAATCTTCATAAAAATAGCGGCTAGAAGCAGCCAGCTCTTTTAATGTTTTCGCACGCTCTGCTAGTGCCGTCACAATTTCAGGTAACGCTGGTCCGTTGTCAGTATTGATATTCTGATCATCCATATGCCACTGCAGATGTGATGCAACATATTCTGGTGCCATCTCTTTCATATAATGTTGGTTCAACCAGATTAGTTTTTCAGTATTAAAGGCTGAAGCTGCTTTATTAATGTCATCTAACTTAAATAGCGACTGCATCTCTTCAACCGAAAACACCTCTTGATCGCCATGTGACCAACCTAAACGAACTAGATAGTTTAATAGTGCTTCAGGCAAATAACCGTCATCGCGATATTGCATCACACCCACTGCGCCATGGCGTTTTGACAATTTGGCGCCATCATCACCAAGAATCATCGCTACGTGTGCATATTCAGGTACCGGCGCACCCAGCGCTTTTAAGATATTAATTTGGCGTGGTGTATTATTGATATGATCTTCACCACGTACGACACAGGTGATACCCATATCCCAGTCGTCCACAACCACACAGAAGTTATAAGTCGGCGTGCCGTCGGTACGAGCAATAATTAGATCGTCAAGCAGTTCATTCGATATTTCAATACGGCCACGAACGTGATCGTCAAATACCACACTTCCCTCTGTTGGGTTTTTAAAGCGAATAACAAACGGCTCATCGGTATCACGTGGTGCCTTATCTCGACAACAGCCATCATACTTTTGCTGCTCGCCTTTTGCGGCTTGCTCTTCACGCATAGCTTCAATACGTTCACGCGAGCAATAACATTTATACGCTGTGCCCTGCTCTAACATTTGAGCAATAATTTCATTGTAGCGATCGAAACGTTTTGTCTGGTAATAAGGACCTTCATCCCAGGTCAAACCTAGCCACTCCATTCCCTCTAGGATTGCAGCACACGCTTCTGGCGTTGAACGTTCAAGATCGGTATCTTCAACACGTAAGACAAACTCACCTTGGTTGGCGCGAGCATAAAGCCAAGAATAAAGAGCGGTACGAGCTCCACCTACGTGCAAAAAACCTGTTGGGCTTGGCGCAAAGCGTGTCTTAATCGTCATATTTGAACATTAACCTATGTTTTAAAAAAAAGAGCCCAATAAAAGAGGCTATACATAAAATCGTGTGGCGTATTCTAGCAGCCTATAAAGAATTGACAAAATACTCCTTAACGAAAATGCTGAGAATGCCAAGTAATTTTTGATGGCTAACCAGCACGCTAGTCACCCCGTGACACTCCCTGTGTCCGTTGAAGGCAAAGCTAACGAGTTTGATAAGCTGAAATCGTCGCTACCTATTTATGTTGTGCAACACAAATAGGCAAAATTTGGCTACAGTTAAGCCTATATCAGGTTGATAGCGACACAATAGAGAAGGTGCTCATTCATTTATACATAGAAATGCTGACTTTTATGCTGACACTTCAAGCAACTTTACCTTGTAATGCACAAGTATTCGTCAAGGCGAGCAAAATTAAAGCGTACTAATCTATTTCTATAAAAAACCGTTGACAGTCGTTCTACCGTCCCTATAATACGGCCCCACACAGCGAGGTCGATTAGCTCAGCTGGGAGAGCACCTCCCTTACAAGGAGGGGGTCACTGGTTCGAGCCCAGTATCGACCACCATTCTTTTCATAAAGAATT
>NZ_JAEH01000085.1 GCF_000518805.1 Shewanella waksmanii ATCC BAA-643 | reverse complement strand
CCACCTGATCCCATCCCGAACTCAGAAGTGAAACGCAATTGCGCCGATGGTAGTGTGGGGTCTCCCCATGTGAGAGTAGGTCATTTCCAGGCGCCAAATAAACGATAAATCCCCAGCACTTTGTGTTGGGGATTTTTTCGTTTACCGGGCTTTGAAATGACACTCGAATATGGGGAAGTAAAAAGTCCGAACGTAGTGAGGCTCAATACCCATGTGGAGTAGGGCGAAGTGAGTGTGTTTATGAAGCGAAGCTTCATGCACTTATGTAGCGCGGAGAGCGCGCTCGAAGCTGGCCATTTCCAGACGCCTATTTAAGTGAAGAAGCCACCTTATTAAGGTGGCTTTTTTACGTTTGGAGCATAGTAAAACAGGCTAGTTAATGGCTCGAATAAGGCAGTATTTATATTAGGTGGCTTATCCACTTAAGCACGTATGTGCAATACCTACTCCCTACGTCACCCCGCCGCTAAGCGGGCTCTCCAGCTTCGTAACAAGTTACTCGCGCTTCAAAGCCCTTGAATGCGCTGCATCCAAGGCAGGGCTTCTTCGCCCCCATGTGTTCGCTGCGCGAACCGAGTAGCTCATTTCCATACACCTCTTTGGTTTTCACTTTTTAGAAAAGTGAAGACTAAACAGTAACGGTAAAACCCCAGGCACTTTGTGCTAGAAATTTTTAGAATGATCTTCGAAATAGATTGCCAGTGTAAAGCTGTGGTGATTAGTACTTGATTATAGCCGTTATACACTTTTGATAGGTTGGAAAGTACTTCTGTGTGATCTGCTTATTCCCGATCCTTATTGTGACTGACGAACAGCTTGTAGATACCTCTTAAGCCGCACACAGTTATGATCCGCCTATGCATCTTGGTTAGAAGCCCAGTGTTCAGCGTCTACATTACAAACACTGTACGATGCTAGATTGTACTCTTAAAAATGTTAAGTGGAGTGATTTGTTCTTTGAGTAAATCTGCAAGAGGTGAAGCGGGCTCCTCAAATTAGGGAATGTAGTGGTAACTGTAGGCAAAGGCTTTATGATGTAATTTAGTCTACGAGTCTAATAGAAGGTGTTTGTGAAGCAATTGGATTTTAATTTGCTTAGGGTGCTAGAAGTGTTGTTAGAAGAGCAAAGTGTCACTGCCGCTGCATCTCGATTGCATTTGAGCCAGTCAGCGGTAAGTAAGCAACTTAGTAAGTTAAGAGAAACCTTTGATGATCAACTTTTTGAACGTACTGCTTATGGGCTAAAAGCGACACCTAGGGCTTTGCAGTTGGCTCCGGAGCTGCGAGAAGTACTACAGAAGTTAGATAAGTTTACTCGACCAAGTACTTTTGAGCCTGCTGAGAGCCAACGTAGGTTTCGAATGCATGTAGTGGAAACGGCCTACTCTTTAAGCTACCCCCATTTTATGCCTAAGCTTTTAAGGGATGCTCCTTTAGTGAGTGTAAATAGTCAGACTTGGTCTCAAGATAGTATGGACAAATTGCTGCGCTGTGAAATTGATATGGGAATTATCTGCCGAGAATGGGATAAGCGCTCTTTGTTGCATATGAACAACATTCCTGAGCAACTTGGTTTCAAGGAGCTTATTCGTGACCATCCTGTGTGTTTAGTGAGACGTGGCCACAAACTTCTTAGTGAAGATTGGAATCTAGAGACGTTTTTAAAGTATCGCCATTTACAGGTAGCATTCGGTGGATTGGAACATTGGTTATTGGATGATGTGCTTAGGTTGAAGCATCTACAGCGCGACATCGCTGTTAACATGGCCGATTTTAATAGTGCTTTGGAATTGTGTGGAAACAGCGATCTTATCTTATGCGCGCCCAAAAAGTACGTGATGCAGATGATCGCTGATTACGATTTGGTTTGTTTAGATGTACCAGTAAAACTGGTGCCAGGGGCTTACGTTCTAGTGTGGCATAAACATTTTGAGCTAGATCCAAGCCACAGTTGGTTAAGAAACCTCATTATTGACGGCGTGCATGGTAGTGCTAAGGCAGACGCTTGTAGCTAATGACTTAATTATATAGTTGGTACGTAGAACATCGAATGGGGCTTTTAGTCTTTTGTAAAATAAAGCTGATTATGGATAACTGGTTTGAATACGTAGTGGCTATAGACGAGTAATGCTGGTGTCTTTTTAGCTCTCTTAATATCTATTGATGACAACATTCACTTTTACCATCCATTGCAATAACAGTTCAGCTTTGTCTTCTCCTTAACTGTCATTAATAGCTTTAGTACGGATAAGTGGCAAAGGATGAACCAAAGTTGATATATCCGGTCTATTTCTCTTCTGAATCCATGCTGTAGTTGGTGTCTATAACGCTATTTATGTAATGATTTGATGGATTAGCGGCAAGTAACTTCTAATTACCCCCGCATTTGGTGAGGAAACGTGGGTGAGTTGGTGTTAATGATGAGCGGTATTATATAGCGTTAGAAGGAATAAATGCCCATTAAAGAAGATAGTGGTTAGCAATACGGGCTAGCTTGTTAGTGGGTTGAATTTGGCCGTTCTAGTTATTTTGTGGATAACTCTGTGGGAAAGGTGTCGGTATGGTGTACCTAAGTTAGGTATAGAAAATAAATGCATTTTTCTTTCAAAAAGCACTTGCGTAAAAAGTTCAGCTCCCTATAATGCGCTCCCACTGACACGGCAAACAGCGCTGCATAGCGATGTACAGACGA
>NZ_JAEH01000084.1 GCF_000518805.1 Shewanella waksmanii ATCC BAA-643 | reverse complement strand
CTCAGTGAGACCACGCTAGCGCACTGGCCACTGAGAATTGAATACTGTTTGAAGATAAAAGAGTATGTTATGGCGACCACTGGGTCGCCATTTTTTTATCTATTAGACTGAGTAATACCAATCAGCCAGCCAATAAATTATCGAGTTGAACCACAATAGAAGGATGATACCCCCCGCGGGCTTGCTGGTATATCGCCTTAACTTCGCTGTGATAACCATTAATCATCAACTCAGAATAAAGCGGCTTAACAAACTTACCTCTGCCAATGCGCACTAAAAACTGCCCAAGCAACGGCAATACCGGATCGTAATGATTGCGTATCGCGACCCTAAACCAGTCGCAAGCAATTTCCGCATTGGTTGAATGGGTAAAATCAAACTGTTCATCCAACTGCATTAACTGCTCTTGACTAAGCTGTTCTGGCAGTGCATTGAGAAAATACTGCCAATGATGCACAGTCCAGGTTTGAGTGCTATCACTTGCCAACTCACCAAATTGTAAAAACTTGCTCAGAGCGGCATCCACTTTATCTAAGCTGGTTGACGTAGGTGGTTGAAAGCTGGCTGGCATGCCTTGTTCATATACCCACGCCAGTAACTGCGCTTCAGACAGTTTATCGGCATGTTCAACCAATAAAGTCTGCCTAGCATAATCGAAAAACACTTCTGTGGTGATGGCTTTAAAAGCAAAATGCTGCACATAGTCATACAAAAACTTATCAAAGTCGCTGCGGCCTAGACGTCGTTCAAGCTCATGAACAAACATCGATGCTTTGTCATAGGTAAATCGATTAAAGGCCAAATTGGGATCTTGCTGCTGCACATTAGCCGGCAAAGTTTGCGCCTCAAGTGGTAAGCTTGCCAGCTCTTGCTGTAAGCGGCCATATTCTAATACCACTTCTAGCTCTGCTTGCTCTTTACCATAAACCGCTTCAACAATTCGGTTGGTAAAATAGGTGGTAAAACCTTCATTAAGCCACAAATCCCGCCAAGTCGCATTGCTGACTAAATTACCAGTCCAAGAGTGGGCAAGCTCGTGTGCGACCGTTGACACTAAACTCTTATCCCCGGCAATTAATGTTGGAGTGATAAAGGCAAGCCGAGGGTTTTCCATGCCGCCAAAAGGAAAGCTGGGGGGCAGCACTATCATGTCGTAGCGCCCCCATGGATAAGGGCCTAACAAAGACTCTGCCGTCACCACCATATCTTCGGTGTCTTCAAACTCAGCAAGTGCGGCACTAAGCACTTCAGGTTCGGCATACACACCGGTGCGAGCGCCAATTTCACCAAAATGCAGATCGCCCACCGCAATGGCCAGCAAATGGGTCGGCATCGGCTTTTCCATGGTGAAATCAAAACTGCCGCTGAGCGGGGTTAACGGATCATTCATCGCACTCATTACAGCGCGCATACCCTTTAGGTGATACGGGCCTTAGGTGTATCTTGCAGTGGTATCCAGCTGCGGGCATTAATAGGTTGCGACTGACTAAACAAAAAGGGCAGTGTTTTACCACTAGTTTGCTGGGGCGTTAACCATTGCAATCCTTGGGCGCTCGGATCGGTACGATACTTAATTGTGACCGACTCAGTCATATCCGCTAGCGCTACTGTAATGCTCTCGCCTAAAATCGCATCATTGGTACCTACGCTAAATTCCAATGCCCTGCCCTGAGCATCAACCACAGCATCAATATGCAGATCGCGACCATCCAGCACTAAGGTTCTGCAATCAATATCATGAAAATTGAGGCTTAAACGCACTTCGCCCGTTAACTGCTGTTGCTGGAAATCTACTGCTAATGATAGTGATAAATGCGTAACAGATACCGCGTCGACATTCGCAAATGAATGGTAATCCCTATTGTTATCCCACTGCTTTAACACAATTTCCCCTTGTCATTGCCAACTAAGCCCGCTTCAGTCTACCCCGAGGGGCCCCTATTGTCATGAACCGATACGCAAGCTAATTGACTTCAATTGATGAAAATGAAACACTTAATTAAATATTGTATACAATAATAACAATGAGAGGAACTTCATGGTGAAATTCGCCCCTATTATCTTGCTCACCCTGCCAACACTTGGTGGCAACGCACACGCAGAAGCAACCGCGCCACTAACCGAGGTGTTAACTCAGGTACATCAGTGCAGCGATACCATTATTATTCGCTCTCAAGCCCTGTCTGCAGAGCAAACCCAGCAAGCTTGCCAACTACTACAAAAACAAGAAGCCAACTTCCACAACCTATTTAATACATTAGATAAACCCGTACGTGACGACAACAATGTCAGCATGCGCGCTAATGTTTACGCTTCACGTGATGACTACGTGCAATATGTCACTGCGCATTTCGACGTCCCAAGTGATAATGGCGGCATGTTCTTAGAGGGTTTACCGCATATCAAAGGCAACCAAGCTGAGTTTGTGGCTTATCAGAAAAAAGGCCAAATTTGGAACCTGGCCCATGAGTACGTGCACTACCTTGATGGGCGCTTTAACCTGTGGGGCGATTTCTGTGCTTCACTGCATGATTCACACAGTGCGCCAGAATACTGCCCGCAGCCTGCGCCGCTGCTGCCCCATTTAGTGTGGTGGAGTGAAGGCATCGCCGAATACATCAGCCAAGGCGACAACAACCCCAAAGCCATTGAGATCGCTCAAAGCCAAAACTTTGCCTTAAGTGAGCTGTTTAATACCAGTTATGAAACCAATGGCGGTGGCGATCGTGTCTATCGCTGGGGCTACTTGGCAGTGCGATATATGATGGAGCAACAGCGCGATAAAGTAGAAACCATGCTCGGCTTCACCCGCAATGGTGACTATGCCCGCTACCAAGCGTTAGTTAAGCAATGGGGCACCAGCATGGACGACGATTTCCAAGCGTGGTTAAAAACGCTAAAACCCTTGAGTAAATAGCCAACCATTTAGACTATTACCCTTAATATTGCAGATTTAGCAGCTTTTATCGCCTAACTGAAAAATAATGTGACTTTTTTCACTTTTATTTTGAACTATTGCTGCTAATTCAACTCTTACTATATGAACAGAATTTGTATCGATTGATTTTTTTAAATGGGTCGACTTAAGTTTTCATTGTTCATCATCATTCCCTTTAGACAGTGTCTAGCGCCATTGTCACCGGATTCCGAATTGGAACCTTAGCGACCTTATTTTGGTCGCTTTTTTTTGTCTTGATTTTGGTGAATCAAGATGTGGATTGCTTGTCAATGGTGTGTGCCATTTGCCACATTGGCTGGTAGTGGGTTTTCGCCTCCAGCGGGGTTTGTGCCGATATCTTATCGAGTCGCTGTAAAGCCCTCCCTGGCCGCTTTGCGGTTTCATCCCTGAAACCGAAACTCGCTGCGATATCTACACTAATTTAAGTGTCTCTTCGATTTGCCTTCAGTGCTCAACTTAAAATTACTATGTTCAATGTATTAATCATCGGTATGTACTCTCTTCTCTACAGCCAGCGGTTGACAGCACCATTTACCACAATGGATCGTAGTGGGTTTTCGCCTCCAGCGGGGTTTGTGCAGATACTTTTTCGGTTCAGCAGCTTACTTTAAAGATAATCCACTAGTGAATGCTCCACCACAGCATCTGATGCTGTAAAAGGCCGAAGCTGTATCTGCACTAGCTTAATTGCCTCTTCGGTTTAGTCTAAATGAATACGGTATGAAATAAGTTGTAATTGTTAAAGCGAGAACAAAAAATCAAACAAAAATTGACCTAGATTATTGAAAAATGTAAATAAAATAGAATAAAGTATAGCCAGTTAGGGACGAACCTGGGCTAGCTAACATTCAACGACCAAGCACGCCACTTACGGATGAGAAAGCTATTCAACAAATTTCAGCTCGCTTGACTAACACGCTTACACTAAAGCTATTGTTCACAGAAAAGAGCAGCATGCGAATTAATAAAGTCCCAATGTTCCAGTTTCATAGCTGGGCTTCAGCGGAATAAGCTACATAAATGATTGAGGTAGTTTCACCTTGCGACCCGCGAACAAGATACTAACGACCAATCAATGTCATAAAAACTAGGTTAATTGTTGAGTATAGGTTTTAAAATTAAAGGAATATGAAATGAAATCATGCATTGGTAAGCCCCTAGTTATCTAGACACTTTCTAGTTTCTCAAAATACTGCTTTTCGAACTTCATTGGTGACAGTCCGTTATTACTACCATGATGGCGCACTGGATTATAGAAATATTCGATATAGTTAAATATTTCTGAGCGTGCTTCATCTCTGGTTTTGTAGACTTTTCGCTTAACTCTATCCTTCTTTAGGAGTGAGAAAAAACTCTCTGCAACAGCGTTATCATGGCAGTTCCCTCTGCGGCTCATACTTGCTTCAAGGTTGTGTTCTTTAAGAAAACTACGCCAATCTGAACAGGTATATTGCACACCTTGATCGGAATGTATTAGCACTTTTTC
>NZ_JAEH01000083.1 GCF_000518805.1 Shewanella waksmanii ATCC BAA-643 | reverse complement strand
GCGGCCTCCTTTAGGATATTTCTCTCTTCGGTTACTCGACGTAACTCCGCCTTGAGCTTACGTATTTCGTCTTGTTGATTATCAATGGTGACGTGTTGCTTTTCTGGCTTATCAAACTTGTTAATCCAGTTGTGCAAACTTTTGGGAGTAACGCCTAATCTCTCTGCCACATCGGCGATCTGGTGACCACGTTCTGTAACTTGTTTAACGGCTTCGATTTTAAATTCGTCGGGATATCGTTTTCCGCGCATGTAACACCTCATATTTTTGGTTCATTATAACTCTATGAAGTGTCTACTGTTCTAGGGGCTTACCAGTATGGCCAAAGATGTATTTTCAAAACTAGACCTTAACCTTTTAAAAACGTTTATAGTTTTAAGTCAAGAATGCAATATGCGCAAAGCATCTGAACGGCTTTTTGTTTCTCAACCGGCTATTAGCAAATCACTACAGAGGCTCCGTTATGTTTTCGAAGATGAGCTGTTTGTAAAAACTTATCACGGACTTAAAGCCACTGAACTTGCGAAAGAATTAGCACAAAACATCGAGCCTTTAATGAACGAGTTGACCAATGCAGTCAACTATACAGGCGGCTTTAACCCAAGTGAAATAAACAGTGCACTTAAAATCGCAATTTCTCCATTCCTGCTTACCGGCATCGCACAACGGTTATTCACTCAGATTAGAAATGAAGCACCACACGCTGAAGTCCAGTTTCTCCATTGGAACAAGTCCACCGTGCAGGATATTGTCGACGGGAAAATTCACTTAGGGCTTAACTACAATTTGGATAACATTCCAAAAGAACTGCTCAATCAAACTGTCGCCACTGAGAACTTTAAAGCTTATGTCCGTCATAACCACCCTTATGATAAAGAGCTAGTTGAAATACAAGAAGGAACCCAATTTGAGTTTGCGACCTTAATGGCAGCAGACTGGAACTATAATCACTCCATAGCGGAGAAATTACTCAAATCATACGGTCTAGATATTCGCATGGGATTTCGCTCTGAATTACCGTCAGCAGTAATTGAAGTCGTTAAAAGCAGTGATATGATATTTCTATCTTCAAAATACCTAGATTTAGCTTCGGACACCTCATTGAAACCCTTAGATATATCTTTTGGAAAAATACCTTTCAATACAGATATCAATCTCTATTACCATAATAAAGATCGACAAAGCCATACTAACCTTTGGCTGAGAAAGAAAGTAGCAAATGCATTAGCCGTTTAAACGTTATTTAATACGCAACGAGTGAAATCATTAATCGATCTCACTCGCTATAAATGTGAGTCTGCACCGCTAATTTACAAAAACCAATCAAAGGCCGTGCTTTACTTCATCTGTAACAGGCACGACTTGATATTGCTTAGCCCGCAGCCCGATGCATTTAGGAAGTGTAGTCCCTATAGAAATTGAGGACCAAGTACCACTTGCGATACCTACACACAACGCCAAAGCAAACCCTTCTAGTGCCGGACCACCAAGTAAAAGTAGCGCTGATACAGTCACTAAAGTCGTCCCTGAGGTCACAACAGTTCTCGAAAAGGTCGATTGAACTGAAATATCAATCAATTTATCAGTGTTGCCTTCAGGGTCACTTCTAAACACCTCCCTAATGCGATCAGAAATAATAATTGAATCGTTCAGTGAGTATCCCATTATGGCTAAAATAGCCGCCAATGTAGTTAGATTGAATTCCATTTGCAAAAAAGCAAACAAACCAAGCACAAGTAACACGTCGTGAATTAATGCTCCTATCGCTCCTAATGCTAATCGCCAGTCAAAGCGAATACTTAAATATAATAAGATCAAAACAAAACAGGCTAGAACGGCTAAACCGCCTTGCTCAACCATGTCCTTACCCACTTGGGGCCCAATAAAACTACTACTAATTACGCTGTATTCGGGGCTAAGCTCCGATAAATACTGCTGATAGGGTACAGCGTCTTGAGATTGCTCTAAACCAAACCTAAGCAACCAACGCCCATCTTGAACTTGAATAACCTGCACATCTTGTTCTAGCTTGGCATCCATGAATTGTTTGATGTCATTGGCTAAAAGTGCTGGTTCAAGCTGGACCTCGGTGACGACCCCACCAGTAAAATCCAAGCCCCAGTTAAACCCCTTTATAAAGATAAAAATCACTGATAACAGACAGAGCACAGTAGAAAAACCTGTCATAGCCTTGCGGATCGTACTCATATTGACTTGCTTCATGACTAAACCCTCACCGCTTTGCGAGTATCTCTACCCCAAACCAGATTAATCAATATTCTGGATGCAAATACACCCGTAAACATACTTGTCAATAAACCAAGTCCTAGTGTCAGTGCAAACCCTTGGATAGGGCCGTTGCCAATAGAGTACAGCGCTATTGCCACTATCATAGTTGTTAAGTTAGCATCAAAAATCGACGAAGCTGCACTATTAAAGCCGCGCTCAATAGCTAGAGAAAATTGCCGTCCTTCCTTCATCTTATCTCGTATTCTTTCGAAAATGAGTACGTTAGCATCGACTGCCATACCCACAGTTAAAACGAGACCCGCGATGCCAGGTAATGTTAGTACTGCCCCTGGTATCAGCGCGATAAGGCCAAACAAACAAATCATATTAGTTAACAATGCTAAATTAGCTACCCAGCCCAAGCGACGATACCAGAACGCCATAAATAGCAACGTAAAACCTAACCCCAATGCCAAGGCTGAAAAGCCACTTTTAACATTTTCCGCACCGAGTGTAGGCCCAATAGTGCGCTCTTCTATGATAGTCACCGGTGCGGTTAAAGAGCCTGCGCGTAGCAACAAAGCAAGTTCCTGTGCATCTTGCATACTGCCTACTCCAGTAATGCGGAACCGATTACCAAGTTGCGATTGAATTGTGGCTACACTGATCACTTTGTTTTCTTGGTAACTCACCCCTTCATGATCTCGATGATATTCACTAAAAACAGTCGCCATTGGCGAACCGATATTATCGCCAGAATAACGCGACATAAGCCTACCGCCGGTGAAATCTAAAGAGATATTGACTTCAGCGGTACCTAGTTCTCCTATCCCCGCTCTTGCATCAATGATATGGTTCCCTTCAAGAATAGGACGGTGATTAAGCGGCACACTATTTCCTTGTTCATTTTCAACCAGAAATGCACGACTATTGTTGCCTGCAGTGACCGCATAAAAAGCTAAAGATGCTGTGGCCCCAATCACATCTTTCGCTGCGGCAGGATCCTGTATTCCCGGAAGTTCAATGCGTATCCGATTTTCACCTTGGCGCTGAACAATGGCCTCGGTGATCCCAAGCTCTTCAATTCGGCTACGCATCGTTTGTAAATTTTGTTGCACCGTCAAATTTCGAATTGCACGCTGCTCATCTGCTGAAAACATCATTCTGACTTGATTACCGGAAACAACTGAAGTCCAATGCGGAAATTGCCCATCGAGATAAGTTTTTATCTGCCTGAGATCGTGGTTATCACGCAAATTTAGCAAGATCTCACTTTGACTTGTCCTTCCTCGAATTCCTCGAAACTCTCGCCGAACTTCATCAAATACCGATTGACTATGTGCTTGATAAACAGGCTCCATATCTACATCTAATAAAAACTGAACGCCGCCGCGTAGGTCTAACCCTAGCTTAATCGGCGTCAATCCTTTACTGGTAAACCAATGTGGCGCCGCTGGCTCCATGGCTAAAGCAACCGTGACTTCTTCATTGCCAAAATGTTCATTTAGCAAGTTTCGGGCAATTTCTTGTTGACCTATATTCGTGAGAGAAATGATGTAGCGGTCATTACGATGTTCTATTGTATGTACTGATATCCCATGTTGCTGTAGCACATTTGCCGCTACAGCAACATCTATGGTGGTATCGGTTCTATTGGAAACATGAACGGCTTCGCGCTCGCCAAAAACCGAAGGCAAAGCACTCATAAACAAAATGACGAGTGTGATTACCAGTACGACATACTTCCACTTTGCGGAATAATTTATCGGTTTCACGCTTCTATTATTAACCGTCTTCAAATAAGGAACTCCTAATTAACACAGCAAAACACAACAAAAATGCGACCAGCAATCCAAAATTAGACCAAATAGAAAATCAGCCACTGCGAACGAATTGATATCCATCTCGGGTCTATAACAATATTTATACTTCAGTAGTATAGAACTAGCCAATGAATCATAGTCAATGGGCCGATACCCAATGGTTATCAATGAGTCATACCTTGTTCGTAAAATAGGAGCCATGACATATGTAGAATCTTCTTATACTTACTTTAACAAGCGGAATAAAAGTTAACTTTAGGCCCTTGTGTAGTGGCCAAGTTCTCTATGCCACACTGCATAGGACTGATATAAATTAAAATAGAAGGAACCAAGGTTTAACGTCACTAATACCAATCAGTATAAACATTTAGTCACTCAGCGAGAGTTTAGCGGTACTGAGGCAAGGCAACGAGTGAAGAGCATAGTTGTTCTACGGTTAAACTCGTTAACACAGCATCAGAACCGCTAAAACTCGCCATTCTGGCGCGTTTTTGGCTACCTATTTCTGCGTTGAATAACCTCACAAGGGAGCAACCATTGTTTCAGTATTCACTTTGAATTAGCCGGCCTTGAATTAGTTGCCAAAAGCGCGCTGAGTTGATCAAATTCTTATACTGATTGGTATAAAAAGCAAAAAGCCCACTATAAAATAGCGGGCTTTCTATGTATGGCAGTGAGATAGTTGGACTTCAACATTAGGAACCCTAGGGTTCACACTTAAGCTAAAAAGCAAAAAGCCCACTACCTTGCGATAACGGGCTCTTCTTAATATGGTGGTGAGATAGCCGGACTTTAACATTAGGAACCCTAGGGTTCGCTTAAGCTAAAAAGCAAAAAGCCC
>NZ_JAEH01000082.1 GCF_000518805.1 Shewanella waksmanii ATCC BAA-643 | reverse complement strand
AATTTGTCTGGAAACCATAGCATTGTGGTCCCACCTGATCCCATCCCGAACTCAGAAGTGAAACGCAATTGCGCCGATGGTAGTGTGGGGTCTCCCCATGTGAGAGTAGGTCATTTCCAGACGCCTATTTAGATTTTCTTAGAAAATCGTGTCTCCTAGCTCTGACAAGCTAGCGACTTAAAAAGAATTTAGCATGATGCGTAAGCACTTTGCTAAAGGAGCGGTAGTTCAGTTGGTTAGAATACCGGCCTGTCACGCCGGGGGTCGCGGGTTCGAGTCCCGTCCGCTCCGCCAACATTAAGACGAAAGCCTCTGCAGCAATGCAGAGGCTTTTTTCGTATATGATTTTGAAAAAAAACCATGTCGAAATTAAAAAGCAATTCGCCAAATAAGCTGTGGTTCAGTGGGGCTTATATTGTTCCCGACAATGTTTAGCACAATCTCTATCGATGGAGACATTAGACTCTTTTGAATAGAAAGCAGCCTGTCACGCCGGGGTCGCGGGTTCGTCTCTTGATAAGAGCAAGTCCGCTCCGCCAACATTACGATAAGCCCTAGCAGCAATGCTAGGGCTTTTTCGTATCTGCAATTCGCTAAATAATCTGTGGTTCAGTGGGGCTTATATTGCCCTAGCTATATTAAGCACCTCTCATCAAGCCGTTAAGTCGGTGGGCAAAACTTTGAACTGAAGATATTCACTGTTAGCCATTTCCGTTACAATAACTTTTTTTGTTCAAAGAACTGATCATGCAACTACTCCCCGTCGCCTCGTTGAAACCCTATAACACCTTGGGCTTAGACTACCAATGCCAGCATTTATGCCTTATTGATTCTACACAGGAACTAAAGGCGCTATTTACCAAGGGGATTAATGGGCCTTATTTAATCTTGGGAGGCGGCAGTAATGTAGTACTAACTGCAGATTTTGCTGGTACGGTTATTGTCATTAGAACGACAGGGAAAGTCATGACCGATAATGGGCAGGATTACCTTTTGTCGGTGGCTGCTGGAGAGAATTGGCATGACTTGGTCGAATGGACATTACAGCAAGGGGTAGGTGGTTTAGAGAACCTAGGTTTAATCCCTGGTAGCGTTGGTGCTGCACCTGTACAGAATATTGGTGCCTATGGTCTGGAGCTTGCAGAGGTTTGTGATTGGGTCGAATATCTCGATTTAACCGACCTTGCCATAAAGAGGATAAGCGGCAAAGAATGCGAGTTTGTTTACCGTGAATCGGTTTTTAAAGGGCGCTTAAAAGGCAAAGCGGTGATTACTCAGGTAGGCTTGCGCTTGCCCAAGCAGTGGCAACCTCGCCTAGATTATGGCCCTCTTAAAGGCTTCGTAGGCAAAGCGGTGTCAGCCCAAGAGGTTTTCGATACGGTCTGCCAGGTAAGGTCAACTAAATTGCCAGATCCTAATCAACTGGGTAATGCTGGCAGTTTTTTTAAAAACCCTGTGATCAACAGTGCGCACTATCATCAATTGCTTGAACAATATCCTAGCATGGTTGCCTATCGGCTTACTGAAGGTGACTATAAACTTGCTGCGGGCTGGCTAATCGAACAAGCTGGTTTAAAAGGATATGTGCTGGGTGATGCTGCGGTACATGATCAGCAAGCGTTAGTGTTGGTCAATCAAGGGCAAGCTAGCGGTGATGATATCTGTCAGCTAGCGTCGTATGTAAAACAACAAATTAGCCGCCTTTTTGGTGTTGCTTTAGAAATAGAGCCAAGAATTATTGGCGCTGAAGGTGAAAAGGAGTAGTTGATGCAAGATCAATGGATTCGCAAGCGAGCAATTATCAAATTACTGAGCAGTGTGCAATTTGTGTCAGGTGAAGAGTTAGCCACAGAGCTATCCATTAGCCGTGCGGCAATTGGTAAACATATTGGCGGCCTTGAAGAGTACGGTGTCGATATTTTTAGCGTCAAAGGTAAAGGTTATAAGTTGGCCACGCCTATATCGATGATAGATGAGAAAGCCCTGCTTGAGCGCTCTCAAGGGCGTTGCTTTTACTTTGATGAAGTCGCTTCAACCAATGGCTTTTTATTAAAGCATGTTGAAGAGCTATCTAGCGGCGATTTATGTGTTGCAGAATACCAATCGGCTGGGCGCGGTAGACGGGGAAGAACATGGGTTTCACCTTATGGCGGCCACCTGTACTTTTCGCTGTTCTGGCGCTTTCCTCAGGGGATGGCACAAGCGATGGGGTTAAGCTTAGTTGTTGCCTGTTCCTTATCTAAAGTGCTTGAACAGTTCGGTGTAGCGGGTGTCGGGGTTAAGTGGCCTAATGACATCTATCTCGATCATAAAAAGTTGGCAGGCGTACTGGTTGAGATGAGCGGCCAAGCAGACAGCGAGTGTAATCTCGTGATTGGCATAGGGATAAACCTAGCAATGTCTCCCGCACAAGCACAACAGATTGATCAGCCATGGAGTGACCTTAGCCAGCAAACCGACCTGCCTAATAAGACTGAGTTAGCTTTAGCGTTACAGGCACAATTAATAAAAGACCTGAAACTGTTTGAGCAATCTGGGCTCGGTGCCTTCTTGCCGCGTTGGCAACAGGCTGACATTTTTGAGAATCAGCAAGTTAAGTTGTTGATGGGTGATAAAAGCATTTCGGGTATTTGCCGAGGGATTGATGAGCAAGGCGCTTTGTTACTTGAGTCTGAAGGTGAAGTGCGTGCTTATGTGGGCGGAGAGATCAGTTTGCGAGCTAACTAACCGCAGTTAGCTCGACGGCAAACGTTATTTTTTACGCATTAATACTTGGCTCATTAAGTGATCTGCGCCTTTCTGTAAAATTAAACTGGCGCGATCACGCGTGGGCAATATGTTGAGGTTGAGATTGGGTCCATTGATACTGTCCCAGATGTTGGCGGCAATGCGTTTTGCTTCTTGATCATTCAGTTTGGAGTAATGATGAAAGTAGGAATTTGTGTCGCTAAATGCCCCTTGTCTAAACTTTAAAAAGCGCTGTATATACCAGTCTTTTAGTAAGGCTTCATTGGCATCAACAAATATAGAAAAATCTACAAAATCAGAAACGTAAGGTTCTTGCATTGGCAGATGAGAGTCTTGCCCTGTTTGCAGCACATTGAGCCCTTCTATGATTAAAATATCAGGCTGGTTAATTACTTGCTGTTGGGCCAGTCGGTCGTAAGTGATGTGGCTGTACAGTGGGGCACTGACTTGCTCTTCTCCCGATTTAACCTTAGCGATAAACTCTACTAAGAGTTTCATGTCATAGCTTTCTGGAAATCCCTTACGTTGCAGCAAACCGCGGCGTTTTAACTCTGCTAAGGGATAAAGAAACCCATCTGTGGTGACTAATTCTACTTTAGGGTGCTCCGGCCACTGACGCAGTAGCGCTTGTAATATTCGCGCCGTCGTACTTTTCCCGACAGCAACGCTGCCGGCGATACTAATGATATAAGGTCGTTTGGGGGGCGTACGGCCGAGAAATTCATTGAGCACGACACCGCGCTTTTGTTTGGCACCAACGATAAGATTTAATAGACGACTTAATGGCAGGTATATATCTGTTACTTCAGACAGCGAGATATTCTCGTTAATACCACGAAGGTTGGCCAAATCTATTTCGCTGAGCGTAAGCGGAACAGATTTACGTAATTCTGCCCATTGCTGCCGACCAAACGCTAAATAGAGCGCTTGATGAATCTGATTTGTCGATGTCATTGATTCTCTCCCATTAGGAGTCGCACAGTACACCATCGTGATTATGTGAACAACATCAAACATAGCTTTGCGATATTGAATTCGCCTAGTCGCTACAACGATAGTGTGAAAAATGCACCAAACCGCCTTTTTATGGCTGAAAAAGCAACGTTTGACGCTTTTTTTGAGAAAAATTAAAAATAGGTATTGCACTTATGCTCACATTTACCTAATATCCGCTACCGAAATGACACGCCGGCATAGCTCAGTTGGTAGAGCAACTGACTTGTAATCAGTAGGTCCCGAGTTCGACTCTTGGTGCCGGCACCATTTCTCTGGAGGGGTTCCCGAGTGGCCAAAGGGATCAGACTGTAAATCTGACGGCTCAGCCTTCGAAGGTTCGAATCCTTCTCCCTCCACCATATTCTAGGTAGTTAGGTAACCTGAAGTAGGTTGCGCGGATGTCGTATAATGGTATTACTCCAGCCTTCCAAGCTGATAACGCGGGTTCGATTCCCGCCATCCGCTCCAAAATCTTGCTGATAATACTTAATCAGTAGAAAGCACTCGGTATCGAGTGCTTTTTCCGGTTTAAGGCTACCTATCAGCACCGACCTACTTCTCACTTCCCAATTATCTTTTTAACTGATTCGATGTCATTAAATGCATCGGATTTTTTGCTATATGCAGTTTCATCACCAAATACTTTGGATTGGGGCAATACCATGGCTAAAGAAAAATTTGAACGTAATAAACCCCACGTGAACGTGGGCACCATTGGTCACGTTGACCATGGTAAAACAACTCTAACTGCTGCTATCTCTGCTGTATTGACTAAGACATACGGTGGTGAAGCACGTGATTTCGCACAAATCGATAACGCTCCAGAAGAGCGCGAGCGTGGTATTACAATTAATACTTCTCACATCGAATATGACACTCCAACTCGTCACTACGCACACGTAGACTGCCCAGGTCACGCGGATTATGTTAAAAACATGATCACTGGTGCTGCACAGATGGACGGCGCAATCCTAGTAGTTGCTTCTACAGATGGCCCAATGCCACAAACACGTGAGCACATCCTGCTTTCACGTCAAGTAGGTGTACCTTTCATCATCGTATTCATGAACAAATGTGACATGGTTGACGATGAAGAACTACTTGAACTAGTAGAAATGGAAGTTCGTGAACTTCTTTCAGAATATGAATTCCCAGGTGATGACCTACCAGTTATCCAAGGTTCTGCACTTAAAGCGCTTGAAGGCGAAGCAGAATGGGAAGCGAAAATCATTGAACTAGCAGAAGCTCTAGATACTTATATCCCAGAGCCAGAGCGTGCAATCGATGGTGCATTCATTCTTCCAATTGAAGATGTATTCTCAATCTCAGGCCGTGGTACAGTAGTAACAGGTCGTGTAGAGCGCGGTATCATCAAAGTTGGTGAAGAAGTAGAAATCGTAGGTATCAAAGAAACTACTAAGACTACTTGTACTGGTGTTGAAAT
>NZ_JAEH01000081.1 GCF_000518805.1 Shewanella waksmanii ATCC BAA-643 | reverse complement strand
AGACAGAGGGATACAGTACTGCTCATCTGAATACCAAGCGGCACTAGCCGCCTATGGAATGACCCCATCAATGACAGATGGATATGACTGCTACCAAAATGCACAAGCAGAGCGTGTGAATGGTATTTTGAAGCAAGAGTTTTTGCTTAGTCGCTGCAGAACGATGAAAGAGCTTGGCGTTTTAATCAAGGAATCGATAGAGATTTATAATCAATTACGGCCGCACCTTAGTTTAGGAATGAAAACCCCAAATGAGGTGCATGAAAAAGCCAGTTGGGAATACCAACTGGCTTAATAAAAACCGTCAACCTATTTTAGGACTAGACACTTAGTGGTTATTGAACTTGTGTATCTAGCACCAGCTGAGTTGTGCCACCCACTTCAACCATATCCACTTTACCTTGGATATCGCCTGATTGCGGCTTAACACTGCCGTGCTTAGATAGGACTGCAATAATCTCTACAGACTTGGCATCGCTAAGTTTAACGTCGCCACCCATGTTAGTCGTGTCATCAAGGGTCACGGCTGTTGGTAATGCGGTCGCAGCAATCTTAGTAACCGCTAAAGGCACTTTAGGACCTTCAGTGTTACGCGCGAAGATAAACAGAATGTCAGTACCAGACACTTTGTCTTTCATCTCGTCTGAAAGCGAGACTTCTACGGTAACAGTAGTGCCAGTCGCTTTAACTTGTTGGTGGTTAGCGTCATTTGGCATTTCGCCCATACCACCTTGAAGACGCATCTTAGCACTTTCAATCGCATTCATGATGGCGCTGCGGTCAACATCATTACGATCGCTATCAAGAATTGTTTGCCAAGCACCAATAGCTTTTTCATAGTTGGCGGTAAAGAACGCATCCATACCAACGAGCAGTAATGTGGATGGATCTTGTGGGTCGAGCTCTAGGGCTTGGTCAACTAATGACTGAACTTGCGGTGTCATTTGCTGATTAGCTTGATAGTAAAGCGCTGTTGCTTTTGGCCCTAATAGTTCAGCATGTGTACCCACTAGTTGCATCGCCTTATCAAATGCTTTGACAGCTTCTGGGTAGCGGCTTGCTGAAATGTAAGCATGGCCTAAACTAAATTGTAGCTGGCTATTGTCTGGCTCAGATTTGGCTTGCGCTTCCATCATTTGGATACGCTGATCCATGATTTGGTTGGCATCCATACCCGCATGAGGATTATCTGGCACGGCATTATCTAAGTCGGCATAGGCGCCGAGTGTCGTGTAAAAGTAGGCAGATAATGAAATAACAACCACAGACATAATGCCAGGCCACATAATTGACTTAGGTGTACCTTCAGTTGATAGTGACTCGTCATCACTACCTTGTTTCATGTCTTGCAATAAACTGATTTCAAGTTCTTTCTTAAGTGCGTCGAACTCTGCTTGGTCTAGTAGCTCATCGGCGAGCTCTTTTTCTAAAACGGCTAATCGAGTTTCGAAAAGCTGTAAGTTAGTTTGTTTACGTACACCTACTTCTTCGGCCTGTAACATTTGTTTCTGGCGAAGGTGAGGAACCCAAATCAGCGCTAAGCTGACGATCACAAAAAGTGCAATAAAAATCCAGAGTGTAGTCATTATTTCATTTTCACAGTTAGTTACTGAAAGCGGATCACACCGCACGACTGGGTACAAGATTATACGGAAAGATTATTCATTGAACAGTAATATAAGGATTTAGTTGTGTTAAAAGCTTATAGTTGCGCACTGGTTCACAGTTCGATTTTAAAATGTAAAAACAGCTGAAACTTAAGTTTCATTCAAGGGTCAGACCTTAAAATCGTCTGTTTTTAACATTTGTAACATATGCGACAAAGCCTCAAGAATGAGACAAGTCACCCATATTTGTACGAAAGAAGCAGACAGATACAATAGCAAATACTAAAATGACCTAAAATTTGTACTTTGAGCAGTGTGAATTGAAAACGCTTGCGTATTGATAGTCTTTAGAATTATCAATCCATAATTAGGACTGAGGAAACCCCATGATCCCAGAATTAGGACACTTTTCATTGATAATAGGTTTGGCTTTTGCCTTCCTGTTAGCGACCGTTCCTTTAATAGGTGTTGCTCGTAAAGACCAATACCTCGTTAGATATGCCTGGCCATTGAGCTACGGTATGTTTTTCTTTATCTTCTTATCGGTGGTCGTGCTTGGCTATAGTTTTGCGGTGGATGACTTCTCCGTTGCTTATGTCGCGCACCACTCCAACTCTCAATTGCCTATCTTCTTTAAGATAGCAGCGGTATGGGGTGGCCACGAAGGCTCACTATTATTCTGGGTATTCTCTTTATCTGTTTGGGCTGCGGCAGTAGCTTACTTCAGTAAAGGGCTTGAAGAGGTCTTTACCGCTCGGGTATTGGCAGTGCTAGCGATGATTACTATCGGTTTCACACTGTTCATGATCCTGACTTCGAGTCCTTTTGAGCGTTTATTCCCGATTCCGATGGAAGGACGTGATCTTAACCCGATGTTGCAAGACGTTGGTTTGATCTTCCACCCACCTATGCTTTACCTAGGTTATGTTGGTTTCGCGGTTAGCTTCGCATTTGCGATTGCGGCGTTGATGGGCGGACGTTTAGATTCAGCTTGGGCTCGTTGGAGCCGTCCTTGGACTTTAGCTGCTTGGGTATTCCTAACGGGCGGTATTTCACTAGGTTCTTGGTGGGCATACTACGAACTCGGTTGGGGCGGTTGGTGGTTCTGGGATCCAGTTGAGAACGCATCTTTCATGCCTTGGTTGATTGGTACTGCATTATTGCACTCAGTGATTGTGACTGAGAAGCGTGCTGCATTCCGTAACTGGACCGTTCTGTTATCTATCTTTGCATTCTCGTTAAGTTTGTTAGGTACCTTCATCGTACGTTCTGGCGTACTGACTTCAGTGCATTCATTTGCCGCTGACCCAAGTCGAGGTATGTTCATTCTGCTCTTGCTCGGTTTAGCGATCGGCGGCTCCTTAACGCTGTTTGCGTTTAGAGCAAGTGAAATGAAGAGTCCAGCTCGTTTTGAGCTGATGTCTCGAGAAACCATGCTATTAGTGTGTAACATCCTATTGACTGTGGCGTGTGGTACCGTATTGCTTGGTACACTTTACCCACTGCTGATTGACGCCCTAAACATGGGTAAAATCTCTGTAGGCCCACCATACTTTAATGCCGTATTTGTGCCGATTGTACTGGTGCTATTTATGTTCATGGGTGTGGGACCAAATATTCGCTGGAAACGTGCTAAACCAGGTGAGCTTAAAACTAAGCTATTAGTTCCAGCCGCAATTGCCACTGTTGTGGGTGTTGCCGCACCATTCCTTGCTGATGGCAAGTTCAACGTGTGGGTGATGTTCGGTATTGGTACAGCGACATGGGTGACACTTGCTACCCTTCGTGCTGGCTACGGTATCTTACAAGGCAAAGATGGTTCAGTAAGCCTTGCTCGACTAGGCCGTAGTGAAATGGGTATGTTGATTGCTCATATCGGTATTGCTGTATCGATTGTGGGTGCCACTATGGTATCTAACTACTCGATTGAACGCAGTGTACGTATGGGACCTGGTATTCAGCAGGAGCTAGCAGGTTATAACTTCAACTACCTTGAGACCAAGAATGTTGTCGGCCCTAACTACACCGCTCAGCAAGGTCAAATTGAAGTAACCCGCGATGGTGAGTTTGTTACTTTGCTAAGACCTGACCGTCGCCAGTACAACGTACGCACGATGGACATGACCGAAGCCGGTATTGATTGGGGACTATTCCGTGACTTATACATCACCATGGGCGACCCAATTAGCAGCACCGAATATGCTGTGCGCTTAAACTACAAACCTTTCGTTCGTTGGATCTGGTTTGGTAGCATCTTTATGATGGTGGGTGGATTCTTTGCAGCGTCAGATAAGCGCTACCGTCGTGCTAAAGCAACGGCAGATGCAAAGAGCGATGACAAAAAAGCGGATTTAGCAACTGCATAACTTGAATTGGGGCAAGTATGAAGAAGAGGTTAGTACTATTTTTACCACTTATCGTGTTTTTGGTAATGGGCATATTCCTATACAAAGGTTTATTTCTTAACCCAGAAAAACTCGATTCTGCCCTAGAAGGAAAGCCGATCCCGGCTTTCCAACTGGAACGCTTAGAAGACAGTGGTGAAATCATTACCAATGAAAGTCTTAAAGGGCAGGTTGCACTATTGAACGTTTGGGCAACTTGGTGTCCATCGTGTAAGTATGAGCATCCTTACCTTATGCGTTTTGCGCGCCAAAAATTGGTGCCAATCTATGGTATTAACTATCGTGATGAGCGTCGCTTAGCGATTCGAGAACTGCAGCGCGAAGGTGATCCTTATACGAAAAACATCTTTGATCATGATGGTCGTCTAGGCCTAGATCTTGGTGTGTATGGTGCACCAGAAAGCTATTTGGTTGATCACAATGGTATTATCCGCTTCCGTTATGCCGGTCCTATCGACATGCGTGTGTGGAATGACACCCTATATCCAATGATTCAAGAGCTTCAAGCAGAAGCTAGAGCTGAAGGAGCTTCATAATGAGAGCGATATTCGCTTTACTCACTGCCGTAGTGCTGTCACTGGGTCTATCACTGTCAGCCAGTGCAACACCAGTTGATACCTATGAGTTCAAATCAATGGAGCACCAAAAGCGTGCACTTGATTTAGCTCATTCATTGCGTTGTCCCCAGTGTCAGAACCAAAACTTGATCGACTCTAATTCACCAGTGGCGCAAGATTTACGTCTTGAAGTCTATGAAATGGTAGATGCAGGTAAAGGTGATCAAGAAATTATTGAGTTCATGACTAGCCGATATGGTGACTTCGTTCTTTATAAGCCAAGATGGGAAGGTAAAACCTTAGCACTTTGGCTTGGTCCGCTTGGTCTACTAATGTTTGGTCTAGTGATTGGTTTCTTCTTTATCCGTAAACAGCGTGTTTCTCAGGTTGAAGTGCAAGAAATCAGTGCTGAAGAGCAAAAAGAGTTAGACAAATTACTCAAGCGAGATAGCTAGTCATGAGTAAGTTATCAAGTTTGGCGACAACAGTTTTACTTTGTTTCGGATTAGCTTCAGCGTATAGCGCGCAAGCTTATCCGGGGGTGCAGAAAAAAGCTGAAGGTGAAGTTCAGTCAAGCGTTGACCAAATCAACATATTACCGAAGCCGTTTCCAATTGAAGCGGTGCCGTTTAATGATGTTAATGGCAACAAGGTTGATTTTAGTCAGTATCGTGGTCAAGTGGTAATGATCAACATGTGGGCGACTTGGTGCCCACCTTGTGTTCGCGAATTACCGGCACTTGATCGTTTTGCTGATAAGTTTGATAGCAAAGAATTCGCGGTATTACCGGTGTCGATAGATCAGCATGGTAAAGAACAAGTGCAACCTTTCTTACAAGAATTGGGGATGCCTAACTTTGTTACTTACTATGATAAGACCCAGCAGCTTGGTCAGGTCTTTCCACTTGATACTATTCCTGCGACATTTATCTTAAACAGGCAAGGCGAGCTTATTGCTTTTGTGCGCACCTTTGTCGATTGGGATGATGATAAAGCTGTAGAGTTGATTAATGGCTTTATTCAACAAGAAGCGTCAAATAAACCGCAGACTCAATCTGCTGAATAAGCTTTATTGGCGGTATAACGAGTAAAAAAGGGGCTTTTAGCCCCTTTTTTGTGCGTATCGTCTGATAAATGGCCGCTCGGCAATAAAAATGTCATTTTCTTTCAAAAAGCGCTTGCGTAAAAAGTTAAGCTCCCTATAATGCGCTCCCACTGACACGGCAAACAGCGCTGCATAGCGATGTACAGACGAGTCAGGGCAGCAAGTGAGATGAGGTTTTTAGCTGTGACTTAACGCACTGATGTGCAGTAAGTAACCACTTAAAAAACTTTTTAAAAAATCACTTGACGCCAACCAAGGAAAGCGTAGAATACGCAGCCCTAGCCCGCTGGACTCCAGTATGAGGCGAACGTTCTTTAACAAGATGAAACAAGAAATCTGTGTGGACACTCACAGGTGTTGAGTTATTCGAAATTACCTTTTTAGGTAATCAAAAATTTTACTCAATGTAAGAATGAG
>NZ_JAEH01000080.1 GCF_000518805.1 Shewanella waksmanii ATCC BAA-643 | reverse complement strand
TCGTCGCGATCTTTAATGGCACCGGTGCGGCGAATATCTAAACGGACTGAGGCATAAAACTTCAGTGCGTTACCGCCGGTTGTGGTTTCTGGGTTTTCTGTATCCTTCATTCAAAGATAATTTTATAGGCGTTATTCTTTCATTGCCTTTACTTTAGTTTATTTATAGAAAAATATTCAACTTAAATCCTACGTTACTTAAGAGAGCAAACAACCTTTTAACCCCAAAAGTATTATGAGTATTTCGAAAACCTCAACAGCTTGAATAAAACCAGTTCGGTGAAGCACTGGCTCGACTGGATACATTAAGGGTACATTAAGGGTACATTAAGGGTACATTAAGGATATATAATGTGTGTTCCATTTCTCAGTAAAAAATAATACATTTCGTTTAAACAAGCACAATATAATTCGTTTAAAATAAGTAGAATATAATTCGTTTAAATAAATATAATATACATCAATTAACATTTGATAGTCTTGGGGATAATTAAGATGACCATAGAAATAGATAGACTGGTAGTTTTTGGGGACAGCCTTTCCGATATAGGACAAAAGCGGAAAACTAGTTCAGGTCGATTAGCTCGACTTTTGGGACTTATGCGAACAAACGAGGTAGGGCGTTTTAGCGATACTAGAAACTGGACTGATTTTATTTGGGAATGGTCAGGCGGAACGACACTTTTTGAAAAAGATGCAAAAACGACCAAAAAGCTAACTAAACATCATTTAACTATAAACTCTGAATCTAGCTATGGCTGTACACCTGCCAGATGCATATCTTATGCTAACTATGCAGAGGGCGGAGCTATGGGAGGGTCAGATCGCAGCGGAATTGGTTTAGGAACCTTTAGTGAACAAACTAAGAGGTTTTTACATGATGAGAAGACGTCTCCACCAAGCAAAAACACTTTATTTCTAATTTGGTTCGGTCTGAATGATTTGGTTACTAACGGTAGAAATAAATCTGATATGAAAAAAGTAGCAATTGAGATAACCACACTCTGTGAAGAGCTATTAAATAAAAACTCAAACTCTTATTTTATATTTGCCAACATCCCTAATCCTCAAGGTTCTGTTCGATACTTCGGAAAAGAATTAACAGAAGAGGTTAGAGATTATCAACAAGGTGCTTTCGAGTTTGGCTATGAACTTGCTCGCCAAGTAACTATATTCCCTGATACCAGAGCTAGTTTACTAGATATGTATTCTATTTCTGAATACATCAATGATAACTTAGACGTTTATGGTTTGAAAAAAGGCTCTCAGCCTCATGGTATGAAAGTGAAATATGGAAGCGACGCCCCTATTTCTAGTGATGACTTTTTTGTCTCTACTAGTGATAGGGCTCACCCGACAGAGCAAGTCTATAAATTAATCGCAAATGCTTGGTCTGAAGAAATTTTAAAACGATTTGATTTGGGTACGCTCAGAATCAGAAATAATTAATTCCAAAATTTAACTTTATATGAAAGAGCATAAAAACGCTACTTTACTATATGTCTGAATATTAGCGAAGTATTGTTCCTATTACTCTTTAGAGGTTAAAAGGCAGAAATGAAGTCGACTTAAATTAATGTTAATTAAACGAGGAATACAATCATGGATCAAAAAACAGAAACTAAAGTACTCAATACTTTATATGACCGTCTTTTTCAAGCTATAACTTATGTTCCAAATGGGAAACAAAACGATGCGTTTAAGGGCGAGAATACCTTTTTGCAATTCGCTCAAAACCAAGCACTAAACCCTGCCGACTTTAAGAACCTTTTGACACCAACGAACCCGTCAGGAAACCTAGGAGCATCGCAAACATTCTCAAACCTTGTGGATCAAATGCCTTCTCAAACATCTAATTACTCTCCATCAGCCACTTTGATATCTCAAACTTATAAAGCGATTGTAGATGGAGCAAACTCTACAACTAAGAGTACGCCCGCCCAAGAGAAAAAATACCATAAAGCGTACGACTATCTCAATATTCAATCAACCATCAAAGATTACACAGGTGAAGAAGTCTCTCAAACCGATCACTCACCTATCTACAAGTCATACCTGAAAAATCAAACTGCCTACATTTCAGCAGTTAGTGCGTACCGCACAGCATATTTAGGTTACGACCTATCTGATCCTGCTCAACAAAGACAATGGCAAGCGAACGAACCAATGTTAAGCAACAACGTAAGTCAAACCTATGATACTTGGCGTTCAGAAGGGGCTTCACAAGTAGAGCAAGCACTGGCTGCTATGGCCTCAGCAATTAACGATGCTGTGGGTAATGTGATTCGTGAAGCGCAGCGAACCATGTCTTCCGGCATGGCGTCTTCAACAGGAGATGGGAGCAGTTGGTATTTCTCTTATCCATTTCCTGCAAACTTTGCTGACCCTAATGCTGAAGGATTTACCGCGTTCACTTTGAAGAGCGATAATTTAGAAGAGACGGCAAGCGAGAAAGCAACCGACTGGGGGGCAGGAGGTTCTGCAAGTTGGGGGTTATGGAGCGTAAGTGCAAGTGCCCATGGTCATCACGCAGATTCACATTCGCATATGGACGCCAGCACTTTCGAGCTAAAAGCAGAAATTGCAGTGGTTCGTGTGTTTCGTCCTTGGTTAAACGATTTGATCTTTAAGTTAAACGACTGGTACACCAACATGACTAAGGCAAACGGCATTTCACTAGGTAAATTGAGTCATGAGAAGTTAATACTTCCACTGATTCCGACAGGCTTTGTGGTCGCACGTAATGTTGAGATTAGCGCGGATTGGAGTTCTGACGATAAGAGCCATGTTGAAAATTCCATTTCAACAAAGGCGAGTGTGGGTTGGGGACCATTCAGTGTAAGTGGTAACTATTCTCACAGCTCATCAGAAGACTATCATAAATCGACCTTTGACGGTGGGACATTGAAAATCCCCGGTATACAAATAATTGCTTGGCTGAGTGAAATCACACCAGCAAGCCCACCAAAAAGCGCACCTGAAATCAAGAAAGTATAGTCGTAGAGGAAACAACAGCGTAACACTTTAACGCCTTAAATAATCGGTATAGATATCTCTCAATGCCTATACCGATCGCTCTCCAATGAATAAAAGAGAAATTATTGTGTCTATCGATTTGACCACTCAACTAAGCAAAGTGATTCTACCTCCAAGCTCAACTTCTTCTCACGAACAAAGTTATTTAAAAGCTTCTATAAATAGTGAAGAAACCATGGTGTTGGATACACGGCCCATTCTGCAATTGAATCCAACCCCAATGAAACTGTCAATCAACAGTTATATGAACCCGTTTTCTAGCAGTAATCCTAGTGGTAGTTTAAGCTCTTTGTATGCCTTTTCTCAACTGACCGACAGTATACCATTATTCGACAAGTACTACTCTAGAAGTTTGAATATGGTGTCGTCGGTTTATGGCCACATGCTATCTGGACTTTCAGTAAAAGACGACCAAAAATATGTAAATAACGTTATATATCAAGCCCGAAAAAAATACGAATCAACCCAACTTGCAAATATGGATGGACTTCCTGGTACTTGGCTACCGGTTTACGCCACACCAGAAGATTGGTACGATACAAATCGATTTAGCGAAATTACCATCGATTTAAACAGTAGAGACGTAGAAGATGGCCCGTATCGAGTGATAAAAAAATTAGATGACAATATACATTCTAGTCTAATTAATTGTGGTACTGGAACTATAACTCCCATGGATTCCGACTCGAACTTGAAGGCAATCAAGCTCAAATATATGGAGGTCAGCTTAAGTCGAACATGGTTAAACTTTGAAGTGTTTAACCTGAATGGATGGTATATACAAGGACAGAGTGCAGGTTACTTTTCCAGTGGGATAACAGATAATAACCAAGGTGTAATTCCTCTTGTTACTACTTCTATGTTAGTGGCTACCGATAAATATATTCACGCCGATTGGAGCAAAAAAGACCAATCTATGATCACCACTTCAGCAAAAAATGGCAACTATACTGCGGTTGGCCCATTTGTTATCAACAATAACTCAGCAACTCAAAACCATCTATATGTGATTGGTTGGATCAGTCAGTTAGTCCCATTTTCTCCACAAATAAAGGGGTAAAACGAAATTTTAATGTTCAATTCGTAGCCGCACTCATACGAAGCTACTTTTAGCTAGTTAGTGTGGGAATGTTAGGGTAATATCACTGTTTGAAAACTTAGCTAAAGTAATGTAATTATGACACATACTATAAAAACCTATGTTTTAATAGTGGTCAGTCATAACTATAAACTTGCCAGCGTTGCACTCGCTTAATCAGAAAAAAGCGACAATAAATGAACGCTGTCATTTTTATGATTTATATTTTATCCTAGCATAAACCGTAGTATAGTTGAGTCGTGCTTTTAAGCAGTTGTCAAATGATTTATCGATACTAAAACCGATTTGAATCGTTTCACATTCTGATTAACGCTACTGTTCAAAGCGCATTATTCACCTCTTATGATCCTCCTCGATTTAACCTATACGTTGAACTTTGCCCGACCATGCATCTAATGGGCTGACTCCATATAAGGCTGAAAATGACGGCTCTTTTCATAACCTCTGAGGGTTACCTACTGTTGAAGTCATCAACATTGCGGCTACATATGAAGCTGCACCGCATTGGGAAAGTAATTTCTCAGTGGATAGGCTTAGTCAATTTTTCAGTTGTCGATTTATGACCTTTAGCGCACCAGATAAATTACCCCACATTTGTGCCAGTAATTTTAGCATTGAAGACAAAGTCTTAATGATTAGGTTACTCTCATCATTTTAAAACTTTGGCTTGCCATGATAGACTGGTAAGTTAAAGCTAAATATCATAATTTTCTTATATTTTCAGATGATGTAACGAATAATGGCCTAATTTAGTTAATTGTCTGTATCCTTTTTACAATACTTTATTCAAACGACCGCTAAAAAACGTAATGCACCATGCGTTCCTGATTCCTCAAAAACAGCTTGCGTTAGTTGGCCGAAAGTCAAACTCCCCTTAAGAAGTTCTTTATATCGATCAATATATACAGGGGATTCTTTTGTATCAGCAACTTGGTAAGCTCTTATAACAATAGACACTTCATAGAGTTATAATTAACCAAAAATATGAGGTGTTATATGCGCGGCAACGTTAGCAACTAATTAGCCTGCTTTAACCCTGCCAGTCAGATCTTTAGTCACCCCGACAATCAAGTTAACTTTCGCCTCACCTGCAATACCCAAGACAACAATACCTGATTGCAGTTTCTACTTAAGCTCATCTTGCAAACCACGTAATGCGCCTGGTTCAACACCTTCAAGTTTATTCACTAGCACTTTAGATTCGATAGGCTTAATGAGTAATGACCCTATTAAAGATGCCACGTTAAACACTTGATGTGGCCGGACATTACTCTTTTTATAAAAGTTCCATTTTTATTCCATTTTTAGACTTTTAGCCTGCACTATTTTAACCCAACACTATAAGCACAGTCTTGGCGAACAACCAGAGTTTTAGTGTTGTTATACCAAAATAAAACCAAACCGTTTTAGGTAGACTGATTCATTGAATACAGATAAAGCAGCACATGGACAACAACGCAGGATATCAGTGAGAAAAATGAACGATAGAAAGGGGGATTTTAGGCTAATCAACCTCAACGGCTAATGCATAATTGGCTTGCTCGTAATCGAAACCTTGACCCATAAGGTAACGTATACATTTTGCACGAGTTGGGTGGTCTAGCGGCACAGCCTCGCCATATTTCTTTTGCGCTTTTAGCTTGGCGACTTCAAACCAGTCACATTCGGAATCTAACAGAACTTGCTCGATGAGTGCCCTGCTAAGCCCCTTTTGCTGCATAGACTGGCGAATTTTGTTCACACCGTGGCCTTTGCTGATGTGGGACTTCAGCAATAGCGCAGCAAATCGAGCATCATCAAGATAACCACTTTGTTGACAGTGATCGAGTGTGGTCTCAATCTCGTCAGCATCGTATTGCTTTTGTTGTAATTTGAGTTGAATTTGCTGGCGGGAATAATCGCGGCGAGCTAACAAGCCAACCGCAATATGCATGGCAGAATGTTTAGGGGCAGCTTTAGTTTGATTGTTAGCATCACTCATC
>NZ_JAEH01000079.1 GCF_000518805.1 Shewanella waksmanii ATCC BAA-643 | reverse complement strand
GGGATACAGTACTGCTCATCTGAATACCAAGCGGCACTAGCCGCCTATGGAATGACCCCATCAATGACAGATGGATATGACTGCTACCAAAATGCACAAGCAGAGCGTGTGAATGGTATTTTGAAGCAAGAGTTTTTGCTTAATCGCTGCAGAACGATGAAAGAGCTTGGCGTTTTAATCAAGGAATCGATAGAGATTTATAATCAATTACGGCCGCACCTTAGTTTAGGGATGAAAACCCCAAATGAGGTGCATGAAAAAGCCAGTTGGGAATACCAACTGGCTTAATAAAAACCGTCAACCTATTTTAGGACTAGACAAACCCATTAGATTAGTTAAGGATTTTTGCTAAATCAATTTCTAAAGAGACTTCTGGGCTCTCAACGATACGACCAATCTCTTCACCTTGCTGGATCACGATAAAGGTGGGGATACGAGTAAACTCATAGTTCGCCGCTAAACCTTCTGGATCGGCTTTTTGACGGTCAACACCAATGTACTTAACGGTGATATTTGGATTATTGATCTCTTCCATTATGCGCATAAAACGCGGTGTTTCGCGGTGACAATCTGGACACCAAGTACCGATAATGACCACTATTTCAGTGGGCTCTTGTAGATTCTTTAGCGGGGTAATAGCTGCGGTATCGACTTGGTACTCTTCATAACCCGCGGTCATTTCTTCTACTTCCGCCATCATGGTGTTGGTGTCGACTAGACCAGTTAAAATCACTTCCTGTTTCTCCTCACTACATGTCGCCATGAAACCACCGTTTTCGTCTTCAAAGGCGCAACCACTGTTAGCAATGGCTTGAGTACTGAAAATTAATGCAGTGGTGGCAATAAGTGCTTTGATATTGTTGGTCATGATACTACCTCAGGTCACAGAAATTTAGCTAAATTTATTCTATCAGCATTATCTAATGAGCAAGCTTGAGGTGAAAGGGGCGAGGCGAGAGGATGTTAGCTTGATCACTGACCAATAAGCTAATTAGCTAGGTGGCTCACAGAATCAACGCTAGGTTTAAGTTTGAGTTAATCTGTGAGCCGTAAAGCACTATTTGTGTTCAGAACTGAAAATATTCCATTGTTTAGCAACGGTGTCGTGCTGCCACTGGCCTATAGCAATTAACCGATGTTGGCGGCCGCTAACCGGATTAGCAATATGGCGTAACTCATCATAAGTCTCACTTTCAATGCGTTGTAGCGGGAAGCCTTGTGTTAAAGCAACTTGCTTAACCGTTTCGATACGTCGCAATGCCAGTTGGTGATTATAGTTGTCACTGCCTTCCGAGCTGGTATCACCGACTAACAGCAGTTTTGCCTGTGGTAAACCTTTAAGCTTGTCGATAAGCTCGGCAACCTTATTGCGCTCAGCGGTGCTAAGCGTATCTTGATCGAAGCCAAACATGATGATTTTAGTTTGTTCAGCGAACGCCACCTCTGTGATACTGCAGCCCTTATTATCAATAATGGCGCCAATAGGTGTATCAGCACACTCGTCACGGGCATTCACAACGCCATCGAAGTCTTGGTCATTAAGATTGCGGCTCTGTTGCTGTTGCTCATAGGGGGCAGCGGTATCAGCGCAGCCATAAAGTATCGTACAAATAGCAATTAATATTAATAGGTTAAAGTTTCTCATGCTATTTCTCCTGTGACCAAGGTTGAGGTTGGTCAATCCGGAACGACTCCATTAAGTAGCCCGTGGCATTGATTAATCGATAGGCGGCAATATAGTAGTTGTGATGGGCATTAAGATAGTTTTTTCGTGCAAGAAATACCTCAACCTTAGCATCGAGTACATCGAGTAATGAGCGCCGACCTAAATCGAACTGTTTACGATAACCTTGTTCGGCTTTCACGGCTTGATCGACATTTTCCCGATAAAAACTGCGCTGCTGGCCGACAAAGTCAAATGCGTTCCAAGCCAGTCGGGTGCCTTCTTCTACCTGCTGCTCAGTGCTTTGCCTAACCGCAATAGCTTGCTGATAGCGCCATGCGGCCGCTTCGGTGCGATCAACTGTTGAGCCGCCGTTATACAGATCGTAGCTCAGCATTAACATTGCACGGGCATCCTCATCTGGGCCTTCAATGCCGCCGATATTGTCGTTCTTGTTAGCTTGAAGCTCGATAGATAACTTAGGCCAAAAGTCACTTTTTTCCCTTTCATGTTGTGCACTGGCCGCTTGTGCATCTGAGGTTGCCGCATCAATTTCAGGGTGATTTTTCTTGGCTAACTCTAAAGCTTGTGACAATGAGGTGGGCACGTAATCAAAATCAGGCTGTGGACTGATGAGGTCTTGTGGAAATTGACCTACAAGGTCGTAGTACTTAGCCTGTAAATCCATCTGATTGTTACGCGCTGCTAGGTAACCTGATTGACTGGTCGCCAATCGGGCCTTAACTTGCGCCACGTCTGATTCACTACTCAGGCCTTTATTGAGGCGAGAGTCGATATTCGCCAGAATCTCTTTGTGTTCTTCAACGTTACGCTGTGCCAGTTCAGTCACTTTATCTGCCATCACCAGTTCTAGATAAACTTGACTGACCTCTAGAGAAAGATTCTCCGCGGCCGACAGCAATCCAAAGCGTTCTGCTTCTTTTTCAAACTCTAATCTGTCGATCTCAGATGTGGTGCGAAAGCCGTCAAATAATAGCTGCGACACCTTTAAACCGATTTCTGTTCTGGTTAATTCTGAATCGATGCGTTGGCCACTGTTATATCTGACATCTTCATAGCCTATGCCACCATAGAGCTTAACTTGGGGTAAATAGTCGCCTACGGCAGCGCGTCGGTAACGAACGGCGGCTTCAAATGCGGCATATTTTTGCTGCAAAGAAGGGTGATGATTAATCGCCTCTGCCACAGACTGTTCAAGTGTTAACGCTTGAACATGTGGTGCTAAAGCGAGTATGGGGATCAGTAACAATTGTCGCATAGTATCCTTACCTTAAGGTTCACGTAGTGCATTTGCACGCGCTCGTAATAGCGGTTTTAACCAATAATTCAAAACAGTTTTGTTGCCCGTTAAAATATCCGTATTTGCCTGCATGCCGGAAATTATCGGCCAGCCATTTAATACGTTTTCGCGAGTTTTTATATGAGCTTCATAATAGGTGCTGCCATCATCAAGTTGCTGCGCATCTGGACTAACGTAAATAACCTCACCTTCAAGACCCCCATAAATAACGAAATCGTAGGCGGTGAACTTCACCGTCGCCTTTAGTCCCGTTCTGACAAAGGCGATATCTTTAGGGGCGATGCGACTTTCGACGATGAGTGCGCCGTCACTTGGAACAATGCCCATAATGGGCTCCCCAGGTTCGATAACCGCTCCCATAGAACGCACAAGAATGTTGGTGACTTTGCCATCGATAGGCGAGGTAATTTTAGTTCGCTCTAAGCGGTCAGCGAGAGTTTTAATACTCTCCTGTAGGCCTGCAAGCTCATTGCTCACTTCATTGCGTTCTGCTTCGCTGCGAGACAAAAACTCTAGTGCCAATGACTGCCGTTCACCAACCGCTTGGCTTTGTGCAGCCTTTAACTGGCGCTCATTGGCTTTAGAAGCCGCCAGTTCACCTTGTAAACGAATCGCGTCGCGCTCTAACTTAAGTAGCTCAAGTTCAGCAACCGCACCTTCTTCTACGGCTTCACGGGTCATGTTGATCTCTTGCTCAACGAGCTTAAGGCCATTAAGTTGGGCCTCAGTGGTAATGCGTGCTTCTTCTCTGGCTTCTATTTTTTGTGCGACAGCTTGTTCTGCCTGAGCAAGCTGTGAGATCAATTGCGACATCCTGGCTTGATAGATAGCCTGGCTGCGGGGGCTGATTTGCCCTTGGGCTGTCGGTAAGGCTTGTATCTGTACTTGCACTTGTTGGCGCCAATCTTGATGCTGTGGTTGCATCTGCACTGAGGCGAGCTCAGCTTCTAAACGCACGAGTTGACGCTTGAGCGCAATACGGCTCAATTGTGCTTCATCGTAGGCCGAGGCAAAGCGTAACTCATCAAGTACTAATAGCGTTTGCCCTGCTATTACTGATTGGCCTTCGGTAACAGCAACAGATTTTAGAATGCCGCCATCTAAGCTTTCTATTTGCTGCACCGAGTGGGTTGGCACCACTTTGCCTTCACCGATGACCACTTCATCTAATGTGGCAAAATGAGCCCATGTGATTGTGGCGATAATTAATAACATCACCAGTAAAATAAGCTGTTTGGCACGTCTTGCGCCTTCGAGATGCTTAATATGGAGTTGAGCACTCATGAGTCGCCTCTTGAACTTTGTTGAGGCGCGCGCTTATTGATTGAGACAGCTTTAATGCGTCGTTTTTGGCTATCTTGCATGTCTGTTGCTGTGCGTTCATCGCAAATATTTCCCGCTTCCATCACGATAATACGATCACATAAACTGAGCACTTTGGGGCTATGGGAGGCAATTACCATAGTGCAATTTCGCGGTTGAGATTTGAGGCAAGCAAGGATTTGGTTTTCGGCACGCTCGTCCATTGCGCTGGTGGGTTCATCGAGCAGCAGTAGTTTAGGCTGCCTCAATAGTGCGCGGCATAATGCGACCGCTTGACGCTGGCCACCAGAAAGCTGGCGGCCAAATTCACCCACTTGGCTTTCAAGGCCGCTGCCCAAGCGAGCCATTAACTTGTCGATGCCGGTCGCCATTAAGGTTTTGGCTAATTGATTTTCATCAACGTGCTGTAAGCCGAATATCAGGTTTTTAAGTACTGAGCCATACACCAACTGGGGCTGCTGTGACATCCAGCCTATATGTTGACGTAAGCGATGTGCTGGCCATTGACTCGCCGCTAAGTTGTTATAACTAATTTGCCCAGAGCTAAGTTCATATTGGCCAGCAATGGCTGCTATAAGCGACGATTTCCCTGCGCCGGCTGCACCAAAAAGGCCAATGCGTTCGCCCGGCTTCACCAGTAAATCAATATCATTAAAGGCCGGCATATTTTGCTCTGGATAGCTAAAACTGGCATGGCTAAGTCTAAACTCGCCGTTAAAACTAACCTGGTTGTTGGCTTGCAGGGTTTGGCTGTTCTCCTGCGGAAGTGCCAAGATTGATTCAACCGCGACCACAGCAGATTGAGTCTGCTTATATTTAAGCACCAACATGGCAATTTGATTAATCGCATTAGCAGCGCGGCCACTTAACATAACGATTGCAATTAGCCCGCCCATACTAAGGTTGCCAGCATGAATCTGATATACCCCACTAATGATAAGACCAATTGTTACCAGCTGTTGGGCATTCATGACACTGTGGGTCAAGGTGTTTGAGGCGATGCGGGATTCATTTTGCCAATCTGCTAGATGACTAACGGCATCTTGCCAAATCCGCTTGGCCCGTGCTTCACCATTATTTTGTTTGGTTTCGACGAGTAAGTTTAAGGTTTCAACAAGGTGTGCTTGACGTTGTGTGGAGTATTTAGAGGTCTGCTCTATGGTGGTCACTAACCGCTTTTGCATTACAAAACTGATGACCAATAACACCACCATGCAGGTTAACGGCACCAACACCATAGGGCCACCAAGCCAGGCTATTAAGGCCAAAAATAGCAGTGTAAATGGCAGATCCACGGCACTGACTAGCGTTGCAGAAGTGATAAACTCTCGAATACTATCGAACTCCTGTAACTGCTTTGCAAATGCGCCAGCGGAAGCTGGACGGTGGGTTAGCTTCATACCGAGTACCCGACTAAACAACAAGTTCGACATGGAAATATCGATATGTTTGCCCGCAACATCGGCCAGCTTAGTGCGTGCTTGGCGAAGCAACCAGTCAAACATGATGGCGATAGAGGCTCCAATAGCCAACACCCATAGGGTATCGATGGCTTGGTTAGGCACCACTCGGTCATACACATTCATGGTAAAAAGCGGTGTGACGACCGCTAAGATATTAATGGCAAATGATCCCAGTAGAAAACTGGCATAAAACGGTTTCACTTCGTCAAATGCTTGGAGAAGCCAATGGCGGTGGGGGTTAAAACTATGTTCTTTTGCGCGATCATCCAAACTGGCTTGGCGACACAAGTACCAACTGTTTTTTTGATAATGTTGGCTGAAATCGGCTGCGGGAATGGTTTCTGTACTGCCATTACTATGTCGTATCTCAAGACCGTTATCACCACGACTTATCAGCATCGCGGCTTGCCCTTGATTACCAATGACCAGCGCTGGTAGGGCCATTTTATTTATTGGTAGTTGTTGCTGCGCAGCGTCAATCCCTACGTTCGCTAAAGCTTGGGGTAAGAGTCCCGGGGCGAGGGCGCTTTGGGATATGGGTAAGCCATTGAGCAATTGGTTGTCATCGGCGTAAACCGCCAGGTGCCGGCAAATAACATGAGCTAACAACAATGTCTCATTGGGCTTGGTATTACTCATAAGTTCTGCCCCAATAATTGCTGCTCATCTTCGAGCTGACTAATACTGTCAACGGCATTGATATCGGATTGCGTATCAAGGGTGGCAGGCAGGTACTTGGGCTCCGATAGATTTTCCGCAGCTTGGCGAATGGCCGTGGTTAAGGTTTGTAATTGTTCCCCGTTTAGCTCGGTTGAAATAGGCGTGATGTGATCGCCTTTAGGGGGCGTGATACTGTCTGCAATCAGTTGATGGGCTTCTGCCATCTGCTCATCATTAATCGGCGCAAGCCGCTCATGACTGTTGCTGAGACCAGT
>NZ_JAEH01000078.1 GCF_000518805.1 Shewanella waksmanii ATCC BAA-643 | reverse complement strand
TAAAACTCGCCATTCTGGCGCGTTTTTGGCTACCTACTTCTGCGTTGAATAACCTCACAAGGGAGCAACCATTGTTTCAGTTATTCGCCTTGAATTAGTTTGCCAAAAGCGCGCTGAGTAGATCAAATTCTTATACTGATTGGTATTAGCTTTGATGTGACACCTGTAAAGATAAGTGCTAAAAATAGGTAGTTGAATCACCCACCTATACTGGCATGAAAATCGAGCGCGATTAGTTTGCCAGTCACAATCAGTTCAAGGAATAAAGGAAGTCGAATTGATGAAAAAATATATGGTCAGTGTTTTAGTCGCGGGACTATTGTCAGCCTGTGCTACACATCAGTCGCCGACAGGTCGTGGGCAAACATTGCTGTTTTCACCGGCACAAATGGATAGCATGGGCGAAGCCTCCTTTAACGAAATGAAGCAGCAACAACCACTATCAAAAGATAAACAGGTTAATGCTTACGTTGAGTGCGTTGCTGAGCGGATAACCAGTATTCTTCCCGATAAATCGGCTAAATGGGAAGTGGTGGTATTTGATTCTGACCAGGTGAACGCCTTTGCATTGCCAGGTGGCCATATTGGTGTGTATACCGGCTTACTTAATGTGGCTGAAAACGAACATCAACTGGCGACCGTTATGGGCCATGAAGTGGCCCATGTGTTGGCGCATCACAGCAATGAGCAAGTTTCCCGAGCGCGGATGACGGGAATGGGCATGCAATTGGCCGATGCAGCCTTAGGTATGGGCGGTGTTAATAACAAAGAGTTATACATGGCAGCATTGGGGCTTGGTGCTCAAGTCGGCTATATCTTGCCTTTTGGCCGCGACCAAGAGAGTGAAGCGGATGTGATGGGGGTTGAGCTAATGGCCCGTGCCGGTTTTGATCCGGCCCAAAGTATGCAGCTATGGCAAAACATGGCTAAAGTCGGTGGCGAGCAGGGCCCCGAGTTATTATCGACTCATCCATCTCACGGACACCGCATTGATGATCTGCAAAAAATGCAGGCAAAAGTGCAACCGCTATATCAAGCCAGTCGGGCTCAGGTAAAAAATCGCTGTCAATGAATGGATTTAACGGGGATTTTTTCTGTAGATGTGATAAAATTCGGCGCGAAAATTCATTGAGTAGAAGAGTATTAACATTATGTCTGAGAAGTTCACCACTATTGAACAGCAAGCGAGCTATGGCGTTGGTCGTCAACTAGGTGAGCAATTAGCTGCTAACTCTTTTGAAGGTATTGATATTTCAGCTGTACAGCTGGGCCTATCAGATGCATTTGAAGGTAAAGAAAGCCAAGTTGCTATGCAAGATCTTCAAACTGCATTCACTGAAATCAGCCAGCGCATCCAGAAAGTGCAAGAAGAAGCGGCTGCTGCTGCCTCTGCTGAAGGTGAAACTTTCCTAGCGGAAAACAAGCAACGTGATGGCGTTGTGACTCTAGAGTCTGGCCTACAATATGAAATCATTACCGAAGGTAATGGTGATAAGCCAAACGCAGAATCAACGGTACGTACACATTACCACGGTACATTTATCAGTGGTGACGTATTTGATAGCTCTGTGCTACGTGATCAGCCTGCTGAATTCCCAGTTAACGGTGTAATCGCTGGTTGGACTGAAGCACTGCAACTTATGCCTGTTGGTTCTAAGTGGAAGCTATACGTACCACATCACCTAGCTTACGGTGAGCGTGGCGCTGGTGCTTCTATCCCACCATATTCGGCGTTAGTATTTGAAGTCGAATTATTAGATATTATCTAATTAAGATGCCTGAGCTAATAGCTCGGGCATTTTTTTGTAAACAATGAAAAGTGATGGTTAGCCCGCTTAGGGAGCCCATCACGACAAGCTAAGTAATGAGGGAGAAATCAATGAGTGAGCAAGTAAGAGTGGCTATTACTGGTGGCAGTGGTCGAATGGGCCGCACTCTTATTGAATCAGCCAAAATGAGCAGCAATATCTATTTAGGCGCTGCAATTGAACGAGCAGGTTCGACGCTTATCGGTGTAGATGCCGGTGAGCTGGCTGGTGTAGGTGCAATGAACGTATCTATTACTGACTCCCTTGATTTAGTGGTTGATGATTTCGATATTCTGATTGATTTCACTTCTCCTGAAGCCAGTGTTAAGCATACAGATTGGTGTGCGCGCAATGGCAAAGCTATTGTCATTGGTACTACGGGTTTCAATCATGCTCAAAAAGAGCAGATTGCCGCATATAGTGAGCAAACTCCAATTGTCATGGCACCTAACATGTCGGTAGGCGTCAACTTGATGTGGAAATTACTCGAACTCGCTGCTGAAGTGATGGGTGATTACACCGATATTGAGATCATTGAAGGTCACCACCGCCATAAGAAAGATGCTCCTTCTGGAACCGCACTAAAAATGGGTGAGGTGATAGCCGAGACATTGGGCCGTGATCTAGAAAAGTGCGCAGTATATGGCCGAGAAGGTATTACTGAAGAACGCTCGCGTGAAACCATTGGTTTTGCCACAGTCAGAGCGGGTGATATTGTCGGTGATCATACAGCGATGTTCGCTGATATCGGTGAACGTTTAGAAATTACCCATAAAGCGTCAAGCCGTATGACCTTTGCCAATGGTGCAATGCGTGCAGCCTTCTGGTTAGGCGATCAACACCCTGGATTGTACGATATGCAGCAAGTCCTTGGTTTGAAATAAAATTTATAAAAAACGCCTATTAGGCGTTTTTTTTTGAGTAAATTTTTTTGCTCAGAAGTACAATATCACTATAGACGGTTACCAGCTAAACATATAAAATCGGCGGAATTTGTCAAAATTTCGTATTTTAGCGAAAGTTGGTATTTTAACAAAACACAATAAACATTGAATTTCAATGGCTTGGCTCTTTCCGGAGGTCGCGTTGACAAAGTCTGCCTTACTCGTACTTGAAGATGGAACCGTTTTTTCTGGCACTGCAATTGGTGCCGAAGGGATGTCTGTTGGTGAAGTGGTTTTTAACACTTCAATGACTGGTTACCAAGAAATTTTGACTGATCCATCGTATGCTCGTCAAATGGTAACACTCACCTACCCACACATTGGTAACACTGGCACCAACGAAGAAGATACTGAATCTTCGTCTGTTCATGCTTGTGGCCTGATTATTCGTGATTTGCCGCTAATTGCGAGCAACTTCCGTAATCAACAATCGCTAAGCGAATACTTAACTGCAAATAATGTAGTAGGTATAGCTGATATCGATACCCGCAAACTGACACGTATTTTACGTGAAAAAGGCGCGCAAGCGGGTTGTATTTTAGTGGGTGAAGCGGATGAAGCCAAAGCGCTTGCAGCTGCAAAAGCGTTCCCTGGTCTTAAAGGCATGGACTTAGCCAAAGAAGTGACTACCCAAGAGCGTTATGCATGGCGCAGTGGTAGCTGGCGTTTAGTGGGTGGTTTACCTTCTGACACCCCTGAAGCTGAATTAAAATATAAAGTTGTCGCTTATGACTACGGCGTGAAGCGTAACATTCTACGCATGCTTGTTGACCGTGGTTGTGATGTGACAGTTGTACCCGCCAAGACCCCTGCAAGCGAAGTATTAGCGATGAACCCTGACGGGATCTTCCTATCTAATGGTCCTGGGGATCCAGAGCCATGTGACTACGCAATAGCGGCAATTCAAGAAATTTTAAAAACAGATATTCCTGTTTTTGGTATCTGTCTAGGTCACCAGTTACTCGCATTAGCATCTGGGGCGAAAACCTTGAAGATGAAATTCGGTCACCATGGTGCTAACCACCCAGTGAGCAACATCGAGCAAGGTAATGTGATGATCACCAGCCAAAACCACGGTTTTGCTGCGGATGAAGCAACGTTACCAGAGAACATCAAAGTGACTCACAAGTCTTTATTTGATGGTTCGTTGCAAGGTATTCACCTTACTGATAAGCCAGCATTTAGTTTCCAAGGTCACCCTGAAGCGAGCCCTGGACCACACGATGCTGCGCCGTTATTCAATCACTTTATCGAGTTGATTGAGTTGTATCGTAAGAACGCTAAGTAGTTACCTCATCCGGGAGAAGATTGAAGCAATGCCAAAACGTACTGATATAAAGAGTATTCTTATCCTAGGTGCTGGACCAATTGTGATTGGTCAAGCCTGTGAGTTTGACTACTCTGGCGCGCAAGCCTGTAAAGCGCTACGCGAAGAAGGTTATCGAGTTATTCTAGTTAACTCTAACCCTGCAACCATTATGACCGACCCTGAAATGGCTGATGCTACCTACATCGAGCCGATCCATTGGGAAGTGGTACGTAATATTATTAAGAAAGAGCGCCCTGACGCGATTCTTCCTACAATGGGTGGCCAAACCGCATTGAACTGTGCCCTAGAGCTTGAAAGCCGTGGTGTACTAAAAGAGTTTAATGTCGATATGATTGGTGCGACTGCTGACGCGATTGATAAAGCAGAAGATCGTAGCCGCTTCGATAAAGCGATGAAGTCGATTGGTCTTGAGTGTCCACGTGCGGGTATTGCCCACTCGATGGAAGACGCATATGGCGTACTTGATCAAGTAGGCTTCCCATGTATTATTCGCCCATCATTCACCATGGGTGGTAGTGGCGGTGGTATCGCTTACAACAAAGAAGAGTTTGAAGACATCTGTTCTCAAGGTCTTGAATTGTCGCCAACTAATGAGCTACTGATTGATGAGTCGCTAATTGGTTGGAAAGAATATGAAATGGAAGTGGTTCGTGACCGCAACGATAACTGTATTATCGTGTGTTCAATTGAGAACTTCGACCCTATGGGTGTACACACCGGTGACTCTATTACTGTTGCACCAGCGCAAACCCTAACCGATAAAGAATACCAGTTGATGCGTAATGCATCGCTTGCTGTATTGCGTGAAATTGGTGTTGAAACAGGTGGTTCAAACGTACAGTTTGGTATCAATCCAAAAGATGGTCGTATGGTCATCATCGAGATGAACCCACGTGTGTCTCGCTCTTCAGCATTGGCATCTAAAGCTACCGGTTTCCCGATTGCAAAAATCGCCGCTAAGTTGGCAGTGGGCTTTACCCTTGATGAGCTGAGCAACGATATTACTGGCGGTGCGACACCGGCTTCATTTGAGCCTGCTATCGATTACGTTGTTACAAAGGTGCCACGCTTTAACTTTGAAAAGTTTGCTGGTGCTAACGACCGTTTAACCACACAGATGAAGTCTGTGGGTGAAGTAATGGCGATTGGCCGTACTTTCCAAGAGTCACTACAAAAAGCACTTCGCGGTCTAGAAGTGGGCAAGCATGGTTTATGCCCGCATATCGACCTCGCTGATGCAGAAGCCCTATCACGTATCCGTCATGAGCTCAAAGAGCCAGGTGCTGACCGTATTTGGTATATTGCTGATGCATTCCGTGCCGGTTTATCAATTGATGATGTATTCGCACTGACAAATATTGACCCTTGGTTCTTGGTTCAACTTGAAGATTTGCTTAAGAGTGAAGCACAAGTTGCTGAGAATGGCCTTGCAGGTTTGAATGAAGACACTTTACGCCAGCTAAAACGTAAAGGATTTGCTGATGCACGTCTCGCTGCGCTAGCGGGTGTGAGTGAAACAGAAGTACGTAAACTACGTACTCGCTATGAAATTCGCCCTGTTTATAAGCGTGTTGATACCTGTGCGGCAGAGTTCTCAACCGATACCGCCTATATGTACTCAACTTATGAAGAAGAGTGCGAAGCAAACCCATCTAGCAATGACAAAATTATGGTATTGGGCGGTGGTCCAAACCGTATTGGTCAAGGTATCGAATTTGATTATTGCTGTGTTCATGCAGCGCTTGCACTACGTGAAGACGGTTTTGAAACCATCATGGTTAACTGTAACCCTGAAACGGTTTCTACCGATTATGACACATCAGATCGCTTGTACTTCGAGTCAGTGACCTTTGAAGATGTACTTGAGATTGTTAACATCGAGAAGCCTAAAGGCGTTATCGTGCAATATGGTGGTCAAACTCCACTTAAGTTAGCACGCGACCTTGAAGCGGCTGGTGTACCGATTATCGGTACTAGCCCAGATGCGATTGACCGTGCAGAAGACCGTGAGCGTTTCCAGCAAGCGATTGAGCGTTTAGGCATGAAACAGCCTGAAAACGATACCGTGACGACCGTTGAAGGTGCCGTGATTTCTGCTGAGCGTATTGGTTACCCATTAGTGGTTCGTCCATCTTATGTATTGGGTGGTCGTGCGATGGAAATTGTTTACGACGAACAAGATCTACGCCGCTACTTCAATGAAGCTGTTAGCGTATCTAATGCATCACCGGTACTACTTGACCACTTCCTTGATAACGCGATCGAAATCGATATCGATGCGGTTTGTGATGGTGAAACGGTGGTAGTTGGCTCTATTATGGAGCACATTGAACAAGCAGGTGTTCACTCAGGTGACTCTGGTTGCTCATTACCGCCGTACAGCTTGAGCCAAGAGATCCAAGACCGCATGCGTGAGCAAGTGGGCAAGCTGGCGATGGAGCTAGGTGTTATTGGTCTGATGAATGTCCAGTTTGCGGTCAAAGATAACGAAATCTACATGATTGAAGTTAACCCGCGTGCCGCGCGTACTGTGCCATTCGTATCAAAAGCTACCGGTGTGCCTTTAGCTAAGATTGCAGCCCGAGTTATGGCTGGTCAAAGCTTGAAGTCACAGAACTTTACTCAGGAAGTCATCCCGCCTTTCTACTCTGTAAAAGAGGTGGTGTTGCCGTTTAATAAGTTCCCTGGTGTTGATCCACTATTGGGCCCTGAAATGCGTTCAACAGGTGAAGTGATGGGTGTGGGTGATACCTTTGCTGAAGCTTATGCAAAAGCTCAGCTTGGTGCGACTTCAGAAGTTCCTAAGTCTGGTCGAGCGCTGTTATCGGTGCGTAATAGCGATAAAGCGCGCGTAGCTGAACTGGCTGCCAAGTTAATCAAGCTAGGTTATGAGATTGATGCTACCCATGGTACTGCAGTGATTCTAGGCGAAGCGGGCATTAACCCTCGTTTAGTCAACAAGGTACATGAAGGCCGCCCACATATTCTTGACCGTATCAAGAATGGTGAGTACACCTACATTGTTAACACCACTGAAGGACGTAAGGCAATTGAAGATTCACGCCAACTACGTCGTGGTGCGCTGCGTTATAAAGTGAACTACACCACTACGCTAAATGCGGCATTTGCAACTTGCATGGCGCATGCTGCAGACGACCGTTCTAATGTTAACTCTGTACAAGAGTTGCATGAACGCGTAGCTAAGTAAGTTAACTGTCTTGATAAAAGGCCGCGTTGAGCGGCCTTTTTTATGGGCTATTTTTGCGTGTTTAACATTGAAAACAAGACAAAGCGCTAGTTTGAGCGACAAAATCAATCGCTGTCACAGTGATAAGATAGCCAAGTGCAAGATCTGTGTATAGAATAGGGTTATCCCAATTATTTGTTCCCAACTGGTTAAGTGACATTTACCGGTGGAGGATGCTTTTGTTTTAACGGAGACGAAAAAGCACTATGAATAAAGTCCCTATGACAGTTGTCGGAGCAGAGCAACTGCGTAAAGAGTTAGATCATTTAAAGTTTGAGAAGCGACCACAGATTGCAGAGGCTATCGGTATTGCTCGTGAACTTGGTGACTTAAAAGAGAATGCGGAATACCATGCGGCTCGTGAAGAGCAAGGCTTGGCTGAAGCACGAGTGCGTGATATTGAAGGTAAGCTCTCTCACGCACAAATCATCGATGTCACAACGATGGAAAACAATGGCCGAGTTATTTTTGGTGCAACAGTCACTATTTTAAATATTGATACCGATGAAGAAGTGACCTATCGCATTGTCGGTGAAGATGAAGCTAACATCAAAGAAAACTTGTTGTCAGTTAGCTCACCGATAGCTCGCGGGTTAATCGGCAAAAACTTAGATGATGAAATCTCGATTGTGACCCCTGGTGGGACCAATGACTTTGAAATCACTAAAGTGGAATATATTTAGTGTAAAGCGATGTTAGGTTGTGAAAGCCAGCTAATCCTAGCTGGCTTTTTTATTACTGCAGCCTTCAGGGTTATCGACACGGGTGGGCCAACAAAAAAGCCACTGTCTAGGCAGTGGCTTTTCTGTATTAATCTGTGTCCCGTCCTGAGATAAGTTGACACTTTGGAGACTTATCTATGAAACCTTCAAGCACAATTAGCATTAAACGTACACAACGTGATTACACATTAGGCTTTAAATTAGCCGTTGTCAGTCAAGTAGAAAAAGGCGAGCTAACCTATAAGCAAGCTCAACAGCACTACGGTATTCAAGGTCGAAGTACGGTCCTTACATGGTTAAGAAAGCATGGTAGATTAGACTGGACGCAACCCATGGAGCAC
>NZ_JAEH01000077.1 GCF_000518805.1 Shewanella waksmanii ATCC BAA-643 | reverse complement strand
AGCCACTCTAGAAAAAGTGGTGGGTCGTGAAGGATTCGAACCTTCGACCAATTGGTTAAAAGCCAACTGCTCTACCGACTGAGCTAACGACCCATTACTGCCACTAAATAGACTCTATTTAGTCCCTCAGGCGACTCTGCCGCTCTGAGGGCGCCTATAATACCTTTTTCATCTTCTCATGCAACCCCAAATTCCCCATTTTTTGTCATTTGCATGAAAAACAATCTAAGAGTATGTTTTTTAGTTGAATAGCGGTTACAGAGCAGCCAACTGCTGCTTCGCGATTCGCGCAGCAGCGCTAGCTGGGTACTCTTTAACCACTCGCTGGTAAAAGCCCTTAGCACCTGGCACATCAGCTGTTTTTTCAGCGATCATCCCCAGTTTGACTAAACTGTCACCGCGTTTATTCGAATCTTTATATTGATCAACAACGGTACTAAATGCAGTAGTCGCTTCAGAGAAGTCTCCCTTATTATAGAGCAACTGACCCAACCAGTAGTTTGCATTAGCAGCATAAGTCGAATCTGGGTAGCTTTTAATGAAATTACTGAAGGCAGGAATCGCTTCATCATACTTGCGCTCTTTCAGTACTAAGTTCACCGCCTGCTCATAGCTTGCGGTTTCACCTAAACTAGAACTAGTAGCAGCTTGACTCGTAGTCGTTGTAGAAGTTACCGCAGCAACAGCACTTGAACCTTGATTAGACGATAAGTTAGCTATCTCATCGTACAATTGACGTTGACGCTGCAACATTTGCTCAATTTGATAGGCTTGCTGTTCATTCAACCCGCGTAAATCAAGCACCTCTTGTTGCAAGGTGTCTAATCGCTGCTGAGTTTGAAAATCAACTTGCTGACGCGCCTTAAGCATACGCTCTAAACGTTCAACTCGATCATCATAAGATCCACCAGCAATGTCTTCAACAGGAGCCGGAGCTGCAAACACAGACCCCGAACAAAAGATCATTACCGCTGTCAGTACGGCTTTCTTCATAATTAATCCTAAATAGAAAGAATTAGTAAACTAGAACTGCACGACGGTTTTTAGCAAAACCATCATCTGTGCGGCTAATATCAAGTGGCTTCTCTTCACCGTAGCTAACAATGCTCATCTGGCTTGGTAATACACCCATGCCTTGCAAGTACTTAGATACCGCTTTTGCACGACGTTCGCCAAGGGCGATATTGTATTCTGGTGTACCACGCTCATCGGCATGGCCTTCAATCATAACGCGAACATTCGGATGCTCGACCAAGTATTCACCATGGGCATTAAGCACTTCTGAGAACTGGGCAGATACTGAGCTACGATCAAAATCGAAATAGATAATATGTTCTTTACGTAATTCTTGGTTCTTGATCCGTTGTTGCTCTGCTGGCGTTAAAATAGGTGCAACACCACCGGTTTCGACACCTGTGCCAACTGATCCACCAGATGTTTGTTCACTGCCACTTCCTGAAGTCGAGCTAGACGCATCGGTTTCGGTATCAGAAGTTGAGCTACATGCACTAATAGCCATGATAGGTAGTGCAACAGCCATAGCTTTAAACAGCTTTTTGAGATCCATGTTAAAATCCTCAGTATTTTTGTAAGTTATCTATTTAATTATAAAAAAGGTGACCAAGCTGGAGATTTGATCTCACCTTGACCTGCAGGCAGTCGCGCTTTAAATCGTCCGTCCATAGAAACTGCCGCTAATACTTGCTTTCCGTTGTACGTCGTGCCGTAAATAACCATGGTACCGTTAGGCGCAATACTTGGCGATTCATCTAAACGCGTGGATGTCAGTACCTGCATAAAGCGGGTTTCCAAATCCATACGTGCAATATTAAACTTACCGTTGGTACGGTTTACAAACACCATACTACGACCATCAGGGGCAATAGAGCCACCTAAATTCCACTCACCCTCAAAGGTTAATCGCGAAATCTTACCTGAAGCCAATGCCACCTGATATATCTGAGGTCTACCACCGCGCTCAGAAGTGAAAATAAGTGATTGACCATCCGGTGCCCACGAGGCCTCAGTATCGATAGCGTAATGGTTTGTCACCCGTTTAAGCGCTTTGGTCGCAATATCGACAACATAAACTTCCGGTTGACCATCTTTAGATAGTGTAACCGCCAACTTTTTACCATCTGGCGAGAAAGTCGGTGCACCATTAATGCCAGAGAAACTGGTAATTTTGCTTCGAGATTGGGTATAGATATCTTGAACAAAAATTTCCGCTTTTTTATTTTCAAAGCTCACATAAGCCAGTTTACGTCCATCAGGTGACCAAGATGGCGACATTAAAGGCTCTGGCGAGCGCAGTAACATTTGCTCGTTGTAACCATCGTAATCAGCAATCATCAACTTATAGGGAGATTTATCGCCGTGATTAACCACCACATAAGCGATTCGCGTTAAAAAGGCGCCACGAATACCAGTCAGTTTTTCATAAACAATATCACTAATACGATGACCATATTGTCTAAACTGCGCAGCAGTAATGACGGTTTCGCGGCTATCGATTAAATACTCTGATGCACTGCTAGGGCCAGAGCCTGATTGCATCTGTGCTTTAACTAGGTCCACCAAATCAAAGTTAACCAAATACTGATCAGGACCATAGGGCTTAACCGAGCCCATCACCACAGCTTCAGCTGCAATGCTTGACCACTGACTAGATCTAAACTGATCAACACTGCTGATATCACGCTGTGGCAATCCGAGTTCTTCAACAGGCTTAAACGTGCCACTGCGAGTTAAATCTGACATTACCACATCAGAAATTTGTGACGGTACGGGCCCAGTACCCTGCCAAACAAACGGAATCACCGCGATAGGCCTTGCAGCGTCTACACCTTCGGTAATCACAATATCTAACGCAGCCTTAACCGGTGCTGTAACCAGCATTAGCGCAACAATGAACCACTTACCCAATGTTTTCATGGGACTCCTCTAATTAAATTCCGGTTGAACGGTTAAATTGATTTCTTTGAGTTTGTTATAAACGTCCGCTTCGCTCGATACTGGCAAGCGCCCGGCTTTGTTTATCGCAGCCTTAGTCGCTCGGCACACGACACTATCACCAGAGATCACTTGGCTACCGGTCACAAAGCCATCTTGCGCTAGGCGAATATTGACTCGGCAACTTTTACCGCGCATCGACTCATCCACGACTAGATTACGCTGAATAGTCGCTCGAATCATGCTGGTATAGCGTTGTACCTCACTCATCACCTGTTTATTGCGAGTCTGAGACAGCGCTGCTTGCTCTGCCGCTAAAGCATCTTGCATCATTTGCTCTTGTTCACGGCGAGCTTGTTCTTCAGCTTTGCGTTTTCGCTCTTCTTCCACTTTACGCTTACGTTCTTGTTCCGCTTTTCTCGCGGCTTCCTCTTCACGTTTACGCTTTTCGGCAGCTTTAGCTGCGGCCTCTTCTGCGGCTTTCTTTTCAGCTTCTTTTTGTTTACGGGCGGCTTCAGCTGCTGCGGCTTTTTGCTTCTCTTCTTGCTCTCTGAGTTTGGCCGCTTTAGCCGCTGCTGCAGCGTTTTTGGTTTCAATCTCTTTTTGCTTGCGTTCTTGCTCTAGCTTTTTAATCCGCTGCTGTTCACGTTCTCTTGCCTGCGTCGCTTCACGTGCTTGTCGGTCGAGCTCATCTTGACGCGCTTTTTCTTTACGTTGTTGCTCAAGCTTTTGCTGCTTTAAGCGTTCAACATGCTGCGCGACTTTTTGTTGATCAACCACGACAGCCTGCACCGCCGGCGCACTGCTTGCTTGCGGCGTGGGCATTGGTTCGCTTGAAAAATCCACACCTAAGGCAAGGATCACTATCGCACCTATGTGTACGCCTGCTGAAATACCTAATGGAATAGTAAAACTTGAATTACTCGACACCCGTTACTCCTCAGGCGAATCCGTCATAAGTCCAACCGAAGGCACCCCAGCACCTTGCAAAGTCACCATCAATTGGATCACTCGCTCGTAGGCTATGGCGCGGTCAGCTTTAACGACTACCGGACGCTCTGGCTCTAGTTGGATAATGGCGCCGACTCTAATGGCTATCTCTTCTAAATCCAGAGTTTCACGGGCACTACTGCTGCCGACATCTAGATAGTAATCACCCTCGGCATCAATAGATGCCACCACAGGGGGTTTACTGTCCGCAGGCAATGCCTCTGCCTCACCTTGCGGTAGGTCAACTTTTACACCTTGAGTGACAATCGGCGCGGTTACCATAAAGATAATCAACAGTACCAGCATAACATCGATATACGGTACCACGTTGATCTCAGCAACTGGCCGGCGGCGTTTTCGCTGATAACCTTGCTGCATTAGCCTTGTTCCCTTTCGCTATAGGCCTGACGATGTAAAATACTAGAGAACTCTTCCATAAAATTGGCATACGACATTTCAACCTTTTCAACTTGAGTTGAAAAACGGTTGTAAGCAATCACCGCTGGAATCGCAGCAAATAACCCCATCGCAGTCGCAATCAATGCCTCAGCGATACCTGGCGCAACCATGGCTAAAGTGGCATTTTCCACCGCGCCTAAAGCGATAAAAGAGTTCATAATCCCCCATACCGTACCAAATAGACCAATATAAGGACTGGTAGAACCTATGGTGGCCAATAACGGTAAGTGAGTCTCTAACTTTTCCATCTCACGGGACAATGACACCCGCATTGCACGGTAACTGCCATCCATAACGGCATCAGGCACTCGGCCATTGAGCTTACTTAAGCGCGCATACTCTTTAAAGCCAGAGTGAAACATCGCTTCTAAGCCAGTGTTGCTGTCCTGTCTAGCCGACAGTTCTTTATAGAGTTTATTTAGATCAACCCCTGACCAAAATTTGTCTTCAAACTTAAGTGCATTCTCTCTTGCGGTCTTAATTAGCTTTCTGCGTTGTAAAATGACCGCCCATGACACCACTGACAAGCCAAGTAAAGTGAGCATCACTAACTTAACTAAAAGACTGGCCTGTAAAAAAAGCCCGATAAACGAAATGTCAGCTTCCACGATTAAACTCCTGCACTATATTTTGGGGAATGGCTCTAGGCCGCATTCGCGATAGAGCTATACACGCAACTAAGATTTTTCCTTCACAATAAACAAGGCCTTGATCATCAACTAGCTGTTGCTTAAAGGTTAATGATGCCTTCTTTAACTCTATGACCTCGGTACGGACTAAAAGGTTCTGCTCAAATTTGGCTGCCACCTTAAAATCTAACTCTGCATGCTTAACCACAAAGGCGATATCGTCAGCTAATAAGGCTGTCTGCTTAACACCGATATCTCTTAACCATTCTGTGCGTGCACGTTCGAAAAACTTGAGGTAATTGGAGTGATAGACCACACCACCAGCATCCGTATCTTCGTAGTAGACCGAGATGGGCCATTGAAACATAGAGTTGAATACCAATAATAATGAAGAAATTGAGGCCTACTATACCTAGACCGCTAGCAATTGTGAATGCTTCTCAGCTCCTTAGGATCACTATATTCATAAAATTTTGTTAATAAAAAAGAGCAGCAAATGCTGCTCTTTTTTAATTTTTAATCAACACGATGCAACTATTGACCAATTTTGGCTGGAACGCTCAATCCAAAGTTAGTCCATAAGAAGGTGTAGATATCGGCGAATTCATCAATTTTCATTGATGTTGGCTTACCCGCACCATGACCCGCTTTAGACTCAATGCGCATAATCACAGGGGCTTTGCCTTTTTGATTATCTTGCAGCAAAGCACCAAACTTGAAGCTGTGAAGTGGCACGACGCGATCATCATGATCAGCGGTCATCACCATTGTCGCTGGGTACTCACGCTGGCTAATGTTGTGGTATGGCGAGTACGCTAACAATGCTGGGAATTGCTCAGCAACATCGGCACTACCGTACTCACTGGTCCAAGCCCACCCGATGGTGAACTTATGGAAACGCAACATATCCAATACCCCAACCGCTGGCAGCACGGCAGCAAAAAGCTCTGGGCGTTGAGTCAACACGGCGCCCATCAATAGGCCACCATTACTACGCCCGTACGCGCCTAACTTACTTGAGTTAGTGTACTTCTGCTCAATCAAATACTCAGCAGCAGCATAGTAATCATCAAACACGTTTTGCTTTTTATCGAACATACCGGCTTTATGCCAGCTTTCACCGTATTCTGCACCACCACGAATATTTGGTACCGCATAAATGCCGCCCATATCCATCCATGCAATATTGGCAGGGCTAAATCTTGGTGTCAGTGAAATAGCAAAACCACCATAAGCATAAAGTAATGTTGGATTGTTGCCGTTCTTTTCTAAGCCTTTTTTATACGACACCATCATTGGCACGCGAGTACCATCTTTACTGGTATAGAACACCTGCTCAGATACATAGTCATTCGGGTCAAATGAGATATCGGGCTTAGCGAACAAAGTTGATTTACCGGTTTTAAAGTCAAAACGGTAAGTAGTCTGTGGTTGTACGTAACTGTTAAATACGTAGTAAAAATAATCTTTACTGCGTTTACCATAAGGACCGGCCACTTTACCTTTGCCAGGTAAATCGACATCTTGGCGCTTATCGCCATTCATACTAAAGATCGACAGCTTACCTAACACATCATGCAAATAGCTCACAACAAAGTGATCATTAACAATCTCAACATTACTAATAGGATCGCTACTTTCAGCAATCACCGTCTTCCAGTTATCTTTAGCTGGTTGGTTAACATCAACAGCAATCACTTTGCCATTAGGTGCATCGAGGTCAGTTTTAAAATAGAACACCGACTTGTCATTGCCTAAAAACTGATATTCTGCTTCCAAGTTAATGATGAGCTCAACGACTTCCGCGTCAGCTTCGGTAAGTGATTTATAGAAAAAGCGGTTGCGACTATCGGTACCCTGAGAAATAGAGATTAGCAGGTAGTCGCCTTTCTCTGACACTCCAGCACCAAAGCCCCAGTCTTTGTTTTGCGGGCGCTCATAAACCAAAGTGTCATTAGCTTGCTCGTCACCTAATTTGTGGAAATAAACTTTTTGGTTAAAGTTTACATCCGCCAGCAAGTTGCCACCGGCAGGCGCATCATAACGCGAGTAATACACCCCGCTGTTGTCTGCAGCCCATTCAGCGCGAGAGAACTTAATCCACTTAAGCTCATCACCTAAGGCACGGCCTGATGCCACATCGATAAACTGCCATTGCTGCCAGTCAGAGCCTGACTTAGAGACACCATAAGCAATGGTTTTACCATCATTACTTACTGAAACGCCAGATAACGCAACCGTACCATCACTTGAAAGCTTATTGGGATCGAGTGCAACACGCTCCACCCCATCCTGACCTTTTACATACAGTACGGATTGTGCTTGCAAACCATCATTACGGTAATAAAAGGTATTGTCACCGTGATCAAACGGCGCAGATTGCTTTTCGTAGTTCCAAAGCTGAGTTATACGGTCTACAACAGCTTGTTTGTTGTCGATTTGCGCAAGGTAGGCGTGACCTGCCTGTTGCTGTTCTTTAACCCACTTGTGCGTCGCATCGCTCTCTTCTTCTAAATAGCGATAAGGATCGTGCACTTCAACGCCATGTAGCGTTTCAACCACACCTGTTGGCGTTACTGCCTGTTCTGCTGGGTTATCGGGATTATTTTGGCAGCCAAACAGGGCAATACTTAGCCCCGCTACCAAAAGTGATTTTTTAGAAAATATGGATTCAAGAACCATGAGTTGCCATCCTGGTGAATATTAACCGCAACGCAGACCGTGCGGTCGTCGCTGAGTTGATTTGTTATGATTTTATTTACTTATCAAGCCGTACTATACAAGCAAAAAAAAACATGGCAATCAGATAAAAATATCTGCTGACACTTCTTTGGCATCTTTGTTGTTAATAAAAACATAACAAACATAAATAAATTAAACTGTAGAAATATGCACAGAATGTGCTTAATGACTCGAAAACCACTTTTTTTGGTGCATTCGCTCACATTGCCCCACCCGCAACTCATTAGAAAAAATAATGTATAGCTGAAATTTTTCTAGCTTGTCGGTCCAGATGGATAACACTATAATTCATCTCGTTTTCAGGAAGTGTCTGCTTAGGCAGATTATGAAAACAAGAACTTTCGACTTATGTGCCTAGCACGTGAGTCACATCCCTGGTTCTTATGCTTGACTTCCTTCCTTCAATTTGTTGATTGCAATGTTTTATTTTGCGGCCCACTTAATGATTAAGTGGGCTTTTTTTTGCCTGAAATTTGTCAATTTAACCCAAGCATTTTGTACGTGTCTAGTCCTAAAATAGGTTGACGGTTTTTATTAAGCCAGTTGGTATTCCCAACTGGCTTTTTCATGCACCTCATTTGGGGTTTTCATTCCTAAACTAAGGTGCGGCCGTAATTGATTATAAATCTCTATCGATTCCTTGATTAAAACGCCAAGCTCTTTCATCGTTCTGCAGCGATTAAGCAAAAACTCTTGCTTCAAAATACCATTCACACGCTCTGCTTGTGCATTTTGGTAGCAGTCATATCCATCTGTCATTGATGGGGTCATTCCATAGGCTGCTAGTGCCGCTTGGTATTCAGATGAGCTGTACTGTATCCCTCT
>NZ_JAEH01000076.1 GCF_000518805.1 Shewanella waksmanii ATCC BAA-643 | reverse complement strand
TTTTTGTCATCGAATGATGGTACCCGAGGCCGGACTTGAACCGGCACGCTTATTCAGCGAGGGATTTTAAATCCCTTGTGTCTACCAATTCCACCACTCGGGCAAAGTGTGTTTTACCGCTTACGCACTAAAACATTAAAGTGGAGGCGCGACCCGGAGTCGAACCGAGATCGACGGATTTGCAATCCGCAGCATAGCCATTCTGCCATCGCGCCTTAGTAGATTGGAGCGACATATCGGGTTCGAACCGATGACCTATACCTTGGCAAGGTATCGCTCTACCAACTGAGCTAATGTCGCAAACCATTTCTAACTTTGCAATCAATGTTCTGCTAGAGGCTTTCCCCTGACTGCGGAATGGCATTCTACCGATTTAGATGCCAGTGTCAACGCTATATTTACGAATAAATTACTGCTTGAACACTAAATGATCGCATTGCATTTTAATTATGCGATTCTGCAGTTAAATCACCCCACGCTGCGCGAATATAACTCACCATAGACCAAAATGTCAGAACCGCTGCAACGTAAAACAGAGCGATAGCTAGATAAGTAAGCCATTCATTGGGCTGCCAAATTAATCCAACGATCGCCACCATCTGTGCAGCAGTTTTATACTTGCCTATCCAAGATACCGCCACAGCCCCACGTTTACCGAGCTCAGCCATCCACTCTCTTAACGCAGAAATGACAATCTCGCGACCAATCATAAACAAGGCCGGCAGGGTCAACCAAATACTATTGTAATGGGCAACCAACAAGACTAAAGCGGTGGTCACCATAATCTTGTCTGCAACAGGATCTAGAAAAGCACCAAAGCGGGTAGATTGTTTTAATTTACGCGCAGCATAACCATCTAAGGCGTCAGTTACAGCAGCTAACCAGAAAATAAAGGCAGCAGCAAACGCTGACCAACTGTATGGCAAATAAAAAACAACTACAAAAACAGGCAATAAAAACAACCTGAAAAGAGTTAACGCAATAGGTACATTAAACGGCATGTGGTAACCAATTTTCCAAAAGCAGCGCCAATCTTGCCTTAATTTTCTTACCCTCGCAATGCATCGTGTATTGTTTGCGCCATTTCTATGCTAATTCCGGGAACTTTTGCTAGTTCTGCCACACTTGCTCCCTTCACTTCCTGTATGCCACCTAAATATTGCAGTAAGGCCTTACGACGTTTAGGTCCAACCCCTGAGATAGATTCCAGTGTGGACGTATTGCGGGTTTTCTGCCTTTTATTACGGTGCCCTGTTATCGCAAATCGATGCGACTCATCCCTTATGTGCTGCACTAAATGCAATGCAGGCGAGTCTGCTGCCAAATTAAACGCTATTTCGCTTTCTCCATAAATAAGCGTCTCTAGGCCAGGCTTTCTGCCCTCGCCTTTTGCTACACCAATTAATAAGGGGGCGTGGGCTAAATGAGCAAATTTTTGGTCGACCACTTCTTGTGCAATACGCAGCTGCCCTATCCCGCCATCGATAAACAGAATATCAGGTACTTTTGCGCTGCTTGTCAGTTTATCAAATCGTCGACTGAGCGCCTGCTTCATCGCAGCATAATCGTCGCCAGGTGTGATTCCATTGATATTGTAGCGCCGATAATCTGATTTACTCGGCCCTTCTCGATTGAACACTACGCACGATGCGACTGTGCTTTCACCCATTGTATGGCTAATATCAAAACACTCCATACGTTGAATAAGCCCACCGTATTCAATGGCCTCTTCTAGCAGTACGAAGCGTTGCTCTACCGTATTTTTATGACTTAAGCGACTCGTTACTGCATTAGTCGCATTGGTGTCTGCGATACGTAAAAAGCTGGCACGCTCACTACGTACATTGGTTTTAATGCTTATTTTCTTTGACAATGCTTGGGAGATAGCCGCTTCGCATTCAGCGATTTCTTCAAATGACTGGCTTAGAATAATCTCTGTTGGCAGGGTTCTTTGGCTTTCGGTATTGAGGTAAAACTGCAGCATAAATGCGCGCAAGATCTCACCTAAGCTGGTTTGTGCTGGTATGTCAGGATAATAGCTTCGACTACCAAATATTTTGCCATTGCGGACAAACAATAGATGGAAGCAAGCAATTCCCGATGCGAAATGCACGCCAATGACATCCATATCACCACTTTGATTAGATACTTCCTGCTGCTGAGTTACCCGGCGAAGCGCCGAGACCTGGTCTCGATATAGTGCTGCCTTTTCAAACTCTAATGCCTGTGATGCCAAATCCATTTGAGAGACTAGCTCACCCATGACTTGTTGATCTTTGCCTTTAAGAAACAAGCTCGCTAATTTAACCTGCGCGGCATAATCTTCATCACTGACCTTACCTACGCATGGCGCACTGCAACGACCTATTTGATATTGTAAGCACGGACGAGACCGCGCCTTATAATAAATATCTTCACATTGGCGAATAGGAAATATCTTTTGTAATAAATGTAAACTTTCTCGTACTGCGCCACCATTTGGATACGGCCCAAAATACTGACCTTTCTCTCGTTTGACACCACGATGATAAGCCAACCTTGGGTGTTTGTGACCACTCAATAAGATATAGGGGTACGACTTATCATCTCTGAGCAATACATTGTATTTCGGCATGTATTGCTTGATGTAATCATTTTCTAGGATCAGCGCATCGGTTTCACTATGTGTCACAGTGACATCGATATCGGCGATATGAGAAACTAAGGCTTGGGTTTTAACATTAGGTATATTGCTACGGAAGTAACTTGTTAAACGTTTTTTGAGGTCTTTGGCCTTACCCACGTATATTACTGTATGAGATTTATCGTACATGCGATAAACCCCAGGAGAAGATGTCACCGTTCGCAGAAAAGCTTTAGCGTTAAAAGTATCTGTCATCTAATACGCTACAGACAATTAAAACTGTCCAGTATCAAGCATTTTATAACGAATCGCTAAGCGAGTGAGCTCTACATCACCACTAATGCCTAATTTGGCAAACAATCTATAGCGATAACTATTCACAGTTTTGGGGCTAAGATTAAGCTGCTCTGAAATCTCGTTGACCTTCTCACCACTGGTTATCATCATCATGATTTGTAGTTCACGTTCAGACAAAGACTTAAACGGGTTATCTTCACTTTGATTAAATTGGCTCAACGCCATCTGTTGAGCTATTTCTGGGGAGAGATAACGCTGACCATGTGCAACCTGTCTAATGGCTTGCAACACTTCCGGTGGCGTCGCGCCTTTGGTTAGGTAGCCAGAAGCGCCTGCCTGCATCACTTTGGTTGGAAATGGGTCTTCGGTATGGATGGTTAATACAATAATTTTGGCATGGGATTGATAGCGTAAAATTTTCCGTGTTGCCTCTAAACCACCAATGCCCGGCATATTCATATCCATTAATATGACATCCGCTTCATTACTGCGCGCCCATTGTACGGCAGTCTCGCCGTCACCCGCTTCGCCGACGACACTGATCCCACTTTCATCTTCTAGAATACGTCTTATCCCAGTACGGACAAGTTCGTGATCATCAACTAAATATACAGATATCAACCTTAGTTACCTTACTTAATGCTGGCTAAATGATTGTGGGTAAATATGAGACTTGATACTAATTTATCCTAAAGTCGACGATTATGAAAGATCTAACTGTAATAGCTAAGTCACTAAAAAATAAGCAAACAAAACCTATCTTAGCTAACTAACTGATCACAATATAATTCGCCAATCACGTGCGCAAATAGTAGACGAAAAGTGATGTTTTATCGCCAATCTATAAACAACTATTCTTAGTGCTTCTAATACCAATCAGTATACACATTTAGTCACTCAGTGAGAGTTTAGCGGTTCTGAGGCAAGGCAACGAGTGAAGAGCATAGTTATTCTACGGTTAAGCTCGTTAACACAGCATCAGGATTGCTAAAACTCGCCATTCTGGCGCGTTTTTGGCTACCTACTTCTGCGTTGAATAACCTCACAAGGGAGCAACCATTGTTTCAGTACTCACTTTGAATTAGCCGGCCTTGAATTAGTTTGCCAAAAGCACGCTGAGTAGATCAAATTCTTATACTGATTGGTATAACTAAAAAGAGATTAGCGATTTAGTTTAAGGTAAAAAAACCTGCACTAGGCAGGCTATCTTTGATAAAAACCGCTTATGCCTTGCGAACAAATTTAGACTTAAGCATCATTTGGCCATGGCCATCGACTTTACAATCGATATCATGGTCAGCATCCACAAAGCGTTGAATAACCGCTTTAGTACCCACTTTTAGTACCAAAGATGAGCCCTTAACTTTAAGGTCTTTAATTAGCGTGACCTTATCGCCTTCGGCCAACAAGTTACCTACTGCATCCTTAAGAATAATCGCGTCAGGATCAATAATCTCTTCATTAGGGTTCCACTCATGAGCACATTCTGGGCACACTAATTGCGAACCATCTTCGTAAACATATGCTGATTCACATTTCGGACAAGGTGGGATTTGGCTCATTGTTTTTACTCTTTACTGGAATTAGAACGGGCTAGATCTTCCTCACACGATATGAGAACCCTACCCATTTTGGACAAAGTATTATAGTCAATAAATTTTATTACTTCTAGATAGCAGATGTGCGCTAGTTAACAGACAACAAAACACGCTCAATGGTTTTAAACTGTTGAATTAAAAAAATTATAACCTGCAGTTATTAAAAAGCTAAATAACTTTCATTAGACCTTACTGGGAGCCAAGTTGATAATTTCATCACCCAATGATGCTACATCATTAATAGTTACTAGGTAAAAAGGACTTGTAATTCGCTTTGTACCATTGAGCTCGAGAGTACCTTAAAAGCTTCCTGAAAAATGCCCACTCATCATTCATTATTAAGGTTATAACTATGAATAGAATTCTGGTCGCAACCCTCGTTTCAGCAACAACCATCTCCGCACAGGCAGCACAGCATGAACACGCCGAACATCACCACCATGATCATGAACACGTCAATAGCAGCCAATTGATGAAAGGCAAAGGTAAAGCCGCTACACCGCATACGATCAAAGCCAATAGCGAGTTTACTAAAACACTGAATTTTAATGATATTGAGGTGTTTAAAAACAATGAACGAGGTCTAATTAAAACCTTTGATGAGCAACAATCGCGACATTTACATCATAGGTTTGACTCTCTTCATACCGGTTTAAAAAGCCATAATCTCGCCCCTGATACAGTTAATTCATCATTGTGGCGACAAGCACAAGCAAACTTTGCAGCCAATGGACTATATGAAGTAAAACAAGATATATACCAAGTACGGGGAATCGACTTAGCCTCAACCACATTTATCCGTTCAGACAGTGGCTGGATTGTTTACGATGTGTTGATGCATGACAAAGCCATGAGCGATGCCATGGATTTTTTCTTTAAACATGTGCCACAAGGTGGTGATAAGCCTATCATTGCCATGCTTTATTCACATTCCCATGTAGATCACTTTGGCGGCTCTCGCGCAGTGTTAGAACGCTTCCCGGATGTTAAGGCTTATGCCCCACATGAATTCCTATCTGAAGCCATTTCAGAAAATGTACTCGCCGGTAATGCCATGTCCCGCAGAGGTAATATTCAATACGGTGCGACATTAGGTCAAGCTTCAGCAACCGGTGCTGTAGATGCAGCATTGGCAAATGGATTCTCCGCAGGACCAAGCCACATGGTAACGCTAGTTCCCCCGCACGAAACCTTCCCTGCGGGGGATATTGAAAAATTCCATGAACGACACATTGACGGTGTCCAATTCGTTTTCATGGACACTGCTGGTACTGAAGCACCAAGTGGTAATGTCGCTTACTTGCCAGAACACCAAACGCTATGGACTGGCGAGATGGTGTATCAGGGTATGCATAACATCTATACCTTACGGGGGGCGAAGGTGAGAGATGCCTTGAAATGGTCAAAAGATATAAACGAAATGATCAATGCCTGGGGAGGAGACGTCGAGTACTTAATGGGTTCTCACTCTGCACCTATTTGGGACAACACCAATATTGTGCCGTATTTGGAAGCACAAAGAGATAATTACGGCTTCATACACAATCAAACGCTTCGCCTCGCAAATAGTGGGATGGGTATCCAAGATATCGGCGCCAAGATTGATGCAGAATTGCCAGACTCACTGCGTAAACTTTGGCACACCAATGGCTATCACGGTACCTATTCTCACAATGCTCGAGCAGTGTATAACATGTACTTAGGATACTTTGACATGAATCCTGCCAACTTAAACCGCCTTTCCGTTAATGAAGAGGCCAATTTATTCACCCAAGCCTATGGCGGCTGTCAAGCTGGATATAAGACAGCTAAACAGCATTTTGATAACGGTAACTATCGTTTTGCTGGTGTGATGCTCGACCATATCGTGAGAGCTTGCAATGACTTTTCACCAGCACGAATGCTGTTAGCCGACAATTGGGAACAGCAAGGTTATCAGGCTGAAGGTGCAGGTTGGCGCAATACCTTTTTAACAGGTGCTCAGGAAGTGCGAATAGGTACTGTGACAACGGGTTCCGCAAAAACAGCATCTGTTGATATGTTAGCGAATATGACCGTAGGTCAGATATTAGATTACACCGCTATAAGGGTTGTCGCTAATCAAGCTGATGGAAACGACTTCTCAATCAATATCGTGCTACCTGATATCAATGAAAAGTATCGTGTTGATATGCGTCATGGCAACCTAAGTAATATCAAAGTAAAAACTTTAAGAGATGCGGACGCAACCTTAACCATTGACCGCTCTAGTGTGACTAAAATGATGTTAGGTGAAGCAAGTATTGAGTCACTAATAAAAGCCGGTAGCGCAACACTTGAAGGGAGTAAAAAACCTTTGAAAACGCTCAAAAATGCTACGGTAGAATTCGACCCATTCTTTGAAGTTATGCCAAGGCCTGATTCAGGAAAAGAAGTTGATAAAACAATTTATCAATAACTTAGCCTAGCGAAAACACAATCTACAGGGCGCTGGCTCATGCGCCCTTTCCTTTAGAGTTTTACCTTTTTTGAATAGGAGGCCCATGGAAGTTGTTAACACACTCATAAATGGCGATTTTGATTTAATTAAAAACTCACAATACCTACTACTTATTTTGACAGTTGTGCTTTTTCTCGAATCCGCATTTGTTTTTTTACCGCTACCAGGAGACAGCTTAGTTATATTTGCCGGAGGTATGATAGCACTCGGTGTTTTACCCCTGTCTGAAACCGTCATGCACCTCTCGGCTGCCGCCAGTATTGGTGGTTTTCTAGCTTACTGGCAAGGAAGAATGTTAAATCGCAGTCATTGTCACAAAAAAATAGTTACCATCCTACCTGCAAACAGTATGGAACGTGCATCTCAGTTACTCACTAAGTACGGCTTTCTATCGTTATTTGTGTCGCGTTTCATCCCTTTTGTTCGGGTACTCACTCCCATGATGATGGGATTGGGTAGGCTTAATCCACTGAAAGTGTTTATATCAAATTTAACAAGCAGCCTGCTTTGGATTTCGGCTCTATTAGTATTAGGAAAAGTACTCATCTTAAATCCAGTACTAGAAAGTTATCAGGCAACATTGCTAAAAGGATTGGTTGGCTTTAGTCTAGTTTTAATGATCATTGCCATGATTGGCATTGTCACCAGATTTTTCAAATATAAATCTAACCCACAGAGTGAATATGAAAAATTCAACTGAAATGCTGTCTTTAGTGCTTGGCATCGCGACCGTTACCGGCTTTATAGCTAAGGGTAATGAGTTACTCTCACACTCTTTGACCTCTTTTGCCGGTATAGCAACGACGGTCTTGCTACTTGCCGTAACGCTAGTGATGATTTTTGCCGTTGTGAGGCATGCTGACGCCTTGGCACATAAGTTGGGAGAGCCATACGGTACGTTAATTCTCACATTATCGGTCGTGCTACTTGAGGTGGCAATGATCTCCTCAGTCATGCTCACCGGCTCAGAAAACCCTGTCATGGCCCGCGATACCATGTTTGCAGTGGTAATGGGCGTGATGAACGGGTTAGTCGGGATCACATTATTAATCGGCGGGGTTAAATACCATTCTCAAAAGTATAATGTCCAAGGTTTAAAAGCCTATATTGCAGCGATAATACCAGTCGTAACCATCTGCCTAATATTACCTAGCTTCTCGTCGCAGGATGAGTTTGGTGGTATGTCGGGTATTATGGTATTCACACTGATAGTCACCTCAGTACTGCTTTACGGGGTATTCTTATTCATTCAAACAAGAAGCCATACAGACTACTTTATTAGCGATACTACAGAAGAAGAGGCCGAACATAATACTCACTCAATCCCCTATCACTCAATACTATTGGTATTAAACCTTATATTGGTCATAGGGCTGGCAAAAAGCCTGGCGATTCCTATCGATACCAGTATCGCTACATTTGGTGCTCCGTCTGCGCTCGGCGGCCTGATTGTCGCACTAATTATCTTGTCCCCTGAAGGTGTCGGCGCAATAAAAGCCGCACTGGACAATCAGTTACAGCGTGCAATGAATTTGTTTTATGGTTCAGTACTAGCAACAATATCCTTGACGGTTCCAGCTGTGTTACTGATAGGCCTTTTCATGGGTGAAACCGTTATACTCGGCCTTGGTACCACCGAAATGGTTTTATTAACAGCCACTGTACTAGTTTCAATGGTGACTTTTAGTAGCGGACGTACGCACCCGTTAAATGGCGCCACTCACTTGGTACTATTTATGGCCTATGTACTATTGATGTTCGATTAAACTAGCCATTGTAAGTATGACTTCATGGGCAACTTAAGTTAGTGATAAGGACGTCACTAACTAGTCTAAAACCCCATTAGCCTCGCTTTGCCCCTACTCTTGTGCATACTCAAGCCAGCCATTTATCAATATTGCCAACATGAACCCAACCGCTAACCTTGTTATCCCTAATGTAAACACACATTGATTAAGATTCATCTTTAAAAGGGTGCAAAAAGTCCTATTTGTGACAATAATGACCGCAACGAAAGAGTTAATTTAGAGCACCGGTATGGTAAGCCCCTAGTTATCTAGACACTTTCTAGTTTCTCAAAATACTGCTTTTCGAACTTCATTGGTGACAGTCCGTTATTACTACCATGATGGCGCACTGGATTATAGAAATATTCGATATAGTTAAATATTTCTGAGCGTGCTTCATCTCTGGTTTTATAGACTTTTCGCTTAACTCTATCCTTCTTTAGGAGTGAGAAAAAACTCTCTGCAACAGCGTTATCATGGCAGTTCCCTCTGCGGCTCATACTTGCTTCAAGGTTGTGTTCTTTAAGAAAACTACGCCAATCTGAAC
>NZ_JAEH01000075.1 GCF_000518805.1 Shewanella waksmanii ATCC BAA-643 | reverse complement strand
GGGCTAGGGCTGCGTATTCTACGCTTTCCTTGGTTGGCGTCAAGTGATTTTTTAAAAAGTTTTTTAAGTGGTTACTTACTGCACATCAGTGCGTTAAGTCACAGCTAAAAACCTCATCTCACTTGCTGCCCTGACTCGTCTGTACATCGCTATGCAGCGCTGTTTGCCGTGTCAGTGGGAGCGCATTATAGGGAGCTGAACTTTTTACGCAAGCGCTTTTTTCAAGAAAAACACTCAACAGCACAAAAAACAATCAACTTGATAGGGTGAAGTCCCACAAAGCCTATGATTGCGGGCTTTAGGTCTCTTACCGGAGACGCCATCAAATGACATCAAACTAACTTGGACGGTTATCTATAATGCTGACAAGCCGTTTTTTATCACACTCACTACTTTTCGCGCGGACAATAAGTGTGGCACAAGATTAGCTACCTTGCCGAATTTATCGCCAACGATAATGCAGAATATATAACTACATCTTTTAGCAAAGCTCATATACAAGACATAACATCAATTGCGGTGCTTCACGGTGAGGTTTTTGCAAACAGCACAAAGCCAAGTATATTAAGTAAAGAGCGGTTCTTGCCTGCAAGTGGTTGAGGCAACCGCAGCTCTACTCACCTTTACACTAATGTTTTGTCTAGGACGGCACCATTATGAGATACCGACTTAATATACTATTTATTTTGACCATAATGCTCAGCACATCATTGCAGGCCACAACCATATATAAGTGGGTAGATAAGAATGGTGTTACTCATTACAGCCAAGAACAACCAGAACAAACCGAAGCTGAAAAGCTTTATAGCGAAGATATTGAACAGCAGCCAATCGGCTTTATAGCCCCTAAAGCACGAGCCGAAGAAGAAGTCCCAGATGAAATGGCGGCAGCGGCTGAGAAAATCAACGCTCAAGATAAAGCACAAGCGAAAGTGATTTGTGACAATGCTAAACATCAACTTAATGTTTTACAAACCAGCGCTAGGCTGCGAAAAGAAAACCCTGAAACGGGTGAAATAGAGATGATGACAGATGAGCAGAAGCAAGCAGAGATTGGCAATCAGCAGCGCCGAGTCGAGCTATTCTGTCAATAAGCTCGCAATAACTTTATGTATATAAGTAGCCGGCATGCTAAAGCCAAGTAACTTATCGCCAATCATTTACTAGAGCTTTGATCTATACACAATAAAAAAACTGATGGCAGGCCATCAGTTTTATCAGTTATAAACCCGCTTAATTGGGTTTATTTTGCTTTAACAGTATACATCGAGCGAGACTGACCATCGCTACATGATTGCACGCCGGCATCCCAGCCGCTATCAAACTGATCTAAGCCATCTAGTACTTCATCTTTCATCGCTTCCAGATCGCCTGTAGCTTCCCCACTACTCTTAGCTACAGCACTACGGCAGCCGATGTTATAACCATAATGATATAAGCTAGTATAATCAGTATTGCCGACTTCTATCACACCTGATGATTGTGGTGTTGGCGAGGAACTACAGCCTACGACTGTCAACCCACATAGCGCTAGTAAAGCAACTTTAACTTTCAGCATATTGATATCCTTATTTAATCAGTCTGCATTACAAACAGTATAGATACCTATCAAGCTAGCCTATGTTGCCTTGTGGAGCAATGTTTATCGGTTAACTCATTAGGTATCTATTAATCACTACTGCTCAAATGCCAACTCGCCGCCATGGCATGACACTTTAATTGTCTTGCCAGGAACAAACTGGCCGCTCAATAACTTTTGCGCAAGTGGGTTTTCTACCTCTTGCTGCAACGCCCGTTTCAGTGGCCGCGCACCGTATACGGGATCGAAACCAACTTTAGCGATCTGCGCTAACGCTTCTTGCGTTACCTCAAGTTGATAATCTTTCTCCGCCAGCCGTGCTTTTAAGTTGCTTAACTGAATTTCGGCGATGTGGGCAATGTGTTCAGCCTCTAATGGGTGGAAGACCACGCTTTCATCAACTCGATTCAGAAACTCAGGTCTAAAACTTTGTGTCACCACATTCATCACCTGAGACTTCATCTCCGGATAGCTTAAGCTGCCAAATTGTTCCTGAATCACATCAGAGCCTAAATTAGACGTCATAATCACCACCGAATTTCTAAAGTCGACAGTGCGACCTTGACCATCGGTTAAGCGGCCATCATCAAGCACCTGCAACAAGATGTTGAATACATCAGGGTGTGCCTTTTCAACTTCATCAAGCAAAATGACTGAATAGGGTTTGCGTCTCACCGCTTCAGTTAGGTAACCACCTTCTTCATAACCAACATAACCTGGAGGAGCACCAACTAATCGAGATACGGAGTGCTTTTCCATAAACTCCGACATATCAATGCGTACCATAGCTGATTCGGTATCAAACAAGAATTTCGCCAGCGACTTACATAGCTCAGTCTTACCCACCCCTGTTGGGCCTAAAAATAGAAACGAACCAATAGGTCTGTTTGGATCGGCAAGCCCTGCACGACTACGACGAATGGCGTTAGCAACGGCATCAACGGCTTCGCTTTGGCCTATCACGCGCTCATGCAATGCATCTTCCATTTTGAGCAACTTCTCTTTTTCACCTTCAAGCATTTTCGCCACAGGAATGCCGGCCGCTTTCGATAGCACCTCGGCAATTTCGATATCGGTGACCTTATTGCGCAGCAACGTCATGTCTTGCATTTCAGCTTGCGAGGCTAAATCAAGTTGTTTCTCAAGTTCAGGAATACGACCGTATTGCAGCTCAGACATACGAGTTAAGTCACTTGCACGTCTCGCAACCTCAAGATCCATGCGCGCTTGTTCCAAATCAGCTTTAATATGCTGCGTTCCCGCCAAGGCCGCTTTTTCGGTATGCCATATTTCATTCAGTTCAGTCGCTCTTGCATCAACATCCTTGAGCTCTGCACGTAATGTACTCAAACGCCTTAAACTGGCTTCATCCGTTTCTTTGCTTAATGCTTGCTCTTCCAGCTTCAACTGAATTGCACGGCGTTCCAGTTTATCGAGTGGCTCAGGTTTAGAATCAATCTGAATACGAATACTCGACGCCGCTTCATCAATCAAATCAATTGCTTTATCTGGCAGTTTTCTATCAGACACATAACGGTGAGACATGCTAGCTGCCGCGACAATGGCAGGGTCAGTGATCTCCACATGGTGATGCAACTCATAGCGCTCTTTCAAGCCACGCAAAATGGCGATGGTATCTTCCACATTGGGCTCTTCGACCAAGACCTTTTGAAAACGACGTTCTAGAGCCGCATCTTTTTCTATGTATTGTCGATATTCATCTAATGTCGTGGCACCAACACAATGCAGATCACCTCTGGCTAACGCGGGCTTAAGCATATTGCCCGCATCCATTGCGCCATCACCTTTACCGGCGCCAACCATGGTGTGCAACTCATCAATAAACAGAATCACTTGCCCCTCTTCTTGGGACAACTCATTGAGCACCGCTTTCAAGCGCTCTTCAAACTCGCCGCGATATTTGGCCCCTGCAACTAGCGCGCCCATATCCAAAGACAAAACCCGCTTGTTTTTGATGCCTTCAGGGACTTCGCCATTAATAATTCGCTGGGCTAACCCTTCTACGATTGCCGTTTTACCTACACCGGGCTCACCAATCAATACTGGATTGTTTTTACTGCGACGCTGTAGCACCTGAACGGTACGACGAATCTCATCATCGCGTCCGATCACGGGATCTAATTTACCCTGTTCCGCCCGCTCAGTGAGATCAATCGTAAACTTCTTCAATGCTTGGCGCTGATCTTCAGCATTGGGATCATCAATATTCTTGCCGGAACGCACTGTTTGAATGGTTTGCTCTAATAATTCTTTGGTTGCACCGGACTTTTTCAAGCTTTGCGCTAGCACATCATTGCCTTCAAGTGCCGCCAGCACAAACAGCTCACTTGAAATAAACTTGTCTTTTCGTTTTTGCGCAAGCTTGTCACACAGGTTCAGCAACCGAATCAACCCCTGAGCTAACTGCACATCACCGCCTGTGCCTTCAACTTTAGGCAAGCGCTCAAGCTCTTGGCTGAGTAATGAGCGTAGGCTACTGACTTGAATGCCAGCTTGAGTTAATAGTGGATGAATTGAGCCGCCATCTTGATTCAATAGCGCCATCATTAAATGGGTCGGTTCAATAAATTGATGATCGCGCCCCAACGCTAATGATTGAGCATCGGAGATAGCGATTTGAAATTTGTTGGTCATACGATCGAGTCGCATATACTGCCTCCTAATCTACAAATAAACAGCACTCTAATTTGATACTAATATAGATGGGGATGACTGTATTTTTTTCAAGTAGTAAATACTGTGATAAAACCAGCAAGTAGCCGAAAAATCGCAATCACTCAAGCCAAATAAGCGACGCCATTCGTCCAGTGGTGGATTCGCGGCGATAGGAGAAATAATCGCGACAGTTTTCATAGGTGCAATGAGCTAACACATACACTTGCCTAACCCCAGCATGGTGCAGCCGCCATTGGGCAATGCCTTGAATATCAGCGAGGTACTTGTCGCCACTAGCGTTAAAAAAATTTGCGGTATCTGGGTGCTTATCGATGAATGCCTGACGCACCTCAGCCCCCACTTCAAACGCTCGCGGACCGATAGCAGGACCTAAATAGGCAATAGTATCGCTAGCTTTAGCGTTAAACTTTGTCAGTGCAGACTCAATCACTCCTGCACATAAACCGCGCCAGCCTGCATGGACCGCAGCCACCTCTTGGCCACTGCGGTCACAAAGCAATACTGGCAAGCAATCGGCAGTCATCACAGCGCAAACCTGTTGTCGTAAACAACTATAACTACCGTCGGCTACTCGGTGTTTATCTTCAGCCAGGTTGACGACTTCTGTACCGTGCACTTGCTCTAACCATTCAATATCTGCGGTTAATCCCAACTGTTGGCGCAATAGATTACGATTTTGCTGCACGTCTAGTGCACTATCGCCAACATGATCGCCTAAGTTAAGGCTATCAAAAGGCGCGCGGCTAACCCCACCTGCTCGGGTGGTGAACATTAGCTTAACGCCTTTAGGAATGACCCAGTCAGTGGGGAGCATTAATAAGCAGCCGGGTGCTCTTGAGTGTCTTTACGCAATGCTTGAGTCAGCAGCTTCATATCCTCAGGGATAGGTGCTTGCCAGCTCATGATTTCACAAGTAAACGGATGAGCAAGCTCTAAACGAACAGCGTGTAATGCCTGACGTTTAAATCCATTTAGCACTTCCATTAATTCTGGAGTGGCGCCTTTAGGCGGACGAGGACGCCCACAGTAAACCGGATCACCTGCTAAGACATGACCAATATGTTCCATGTGTACACGAATTTGGTGAGTACGGCCCGTTTCTAGCCGCAAACGTAATCGAGTATGAGCACGGAACTTCTCTGCCACTCGATAGTGAGTGACTGATGGGCGACCAGCATGATGCACTGTCATATGGGTGCGTTTTGTCGCATGGCGATCAATTGGCGCATCAACGGTACCGCCTGCCGTCATGGTTCCCGTCGCAATGGCTTCATACTCACGTACAATCTCTCTGGCTTGCAATGCCGCCACTAAATGAGTTTGTGCCTCAACGGTTTTAGCCACCACCATTAAACCTGTGGTGTCTTTATCGAGACGATGTACGATACCGGCACGCGGTACTAAGTCGATGCCAGGGCAATGATGCAACAAAGCATTCATTAAGGTGCCGTCACTGTTACCGGCACCGGGATGTACCACCAGCCCTGCTTGCTTGTCAATCACCAATATATGATCGTCTTCATAGACGATATCAAGATCGATGGCTTGCGCTTCAGCTTTAGTCTCTTCTTCAAGCTGAGCTTCAATGGCGACTTCTTGGCCTTCTAGCACTTTCTCACGCGGCTTAGTCGCCACTGTGCCATCAATGTATACAGCACCTGACTGAATCCACTCTTTGATACGTGTACGAGAATAATCAGGAAACAATTCGGCCAAAGTTTGATCCAATCTTTGTCCTGTTTGGGTTGCTGTTATCTCGCTTTTTAGATTAATCTCTTGTGTCATAGGAACCGTACCCGCGTTTTGGGGTCCAAATAAATGTGCTATCTGTTACAATCGGATTGTTTCTATTTTATAGTGAAATAGAAAAATTCTTAACTACAACTTTAAAAGAATCGAATTCAAGTATGCATAAAATTGCCAAAATTGCTTCCATCGCATTGTTATCATTGGGTTTAACCGCCTGTAGCAGCAGCCCAGAAGATGACATTGAATTTAGCAAATCTTCGCCAGAAGTGCTCTATTCACAAGCGCGTAACTCTATGGAGCTAGGAAATTACTCTAAAGCCGTCCGTTCATTAGAAGCTTTAGACTCAAGATATCCTTTTGGGCCACACAAGACTCAAGTCCAACTCGACTTGATTTATGCCTACTACAAATTAGATGATCCAGCCTCTGGTATTGCCAACATCGACCGCTTTATTCGATTAAACCCAACCCATAAAGATATCGACTACGTTTACTACATGCGTGGTCTTGTTAACATGCAATCGGACAGTTACCTGTTCCATGACATGCTCAATATTGACCGTACCGATAGAGACCCAAAGGTCGCTCAAGATGCGTTTAAAGATTTTGACCGTTTGATAAAGCAGTATCCTAACAGTAAATATGCTGCTGATGCACAAAAACGTATGCAATATTTGAAGAACCGTTTGGCTAAATACTCCATTGCAGTGGCTGAGTACTACATGAAAATGAATGCTTGGAGTGCGGCGGCAGTTCGCGCTCAATCGGTTATGGAAGGGTTCCCTGGTACGCCATCAAATGAGCGAGCACTTGAAATTATGGCATCAGCCTATGGTGAGTTAGGCCAGGATAAGCTTAAAGAGCATGCACTCATGGTGATGCAAGAGAATTTCCCAACTAACAGCATGCTTAGCAACTAGATGCTTAAAGGCCCCTTCTCAAGGGGCCTTTTCTTTAGCAGGTATATAAATTGCCACTCACCACAGCGCTAATGACAGTATCACCATGCTGTTAGTACACAATATCAGCAAACGGTGTAAAAGATGTGCAAACAAGCTATTTGAACTAATAAAATTAAGAAAACAGTTGACTCAAAACCGCAAAAGCTTTTTAATGCACCCCGTCGCCCGAATAGCTCAGTCGGTAGAGCAGAGGATTGAAAATCCTCGTGTCCCTGGTTCGATTCCGGGTTCGGGCACCATATTCTTATTAGGTGCTGCGGCATCTAAATTAAAAACCTCGCCTTGCGAGGTTTTTTTTGCTTCAAAAACACTTCCCCCCAAATTACACACTCACTCTCAGTCAATTATTCATTTCATCATGCATTCTTGCTTAGCTTTGCTATACCTATTAGTACGACTAACGCCTGACTAATTAAATCGAAAGAGCTAGGACCTAGGAGCCATTGTTCATGAATAACCTACAACTGAAACACAAAATGGCATTTGGTATTTTGCTGCCGTTAACCCTCTTGGTGTTAATCTGCGCCCTAGCACTGAATATGATGAATCAAATAGAACAAGGGGTGAATACCATATATGACGACCGCGTCGTGCCCTTAGAAGATTTAAAGATTATTGCCGATGATTATGCTGTATCGGTAATAGATGCGATTAATAAAGCCAATGCTGGCGGCTTTACGGCGCAAGAGGCAAGCAGCGCATTGCAAGAGGCAAAACAGAATATTACCTCAGTGTGGGGCAAGTACATGCAAACTACGCTAACACAGGAAGAAGCAAGGCTTGCCGACCAAGCCAAAGCGTTGTTCATCCCAGCTAATAATAGTATTGATCAGATGCTCGGCAAGCTAGCTAACCTTAATGGCAATATCAGTGGCCAGTTATCGCAAGACATCATGCCACTTTATCAAGTTATCGACCCTATCAGTGGCAAAATATCTGATCTCATTACACTGCAACTTGATATCGCAGAGCAAGAAAAAAATAAGGTCAGCCGCATCTACGAAACCTCAATTATACTATTTCTCTCATTAACCTTATTGGCGGCTGCTGCGGGAATCATAATAGGCTTATGGGTCAATCGCAGCGTAATGCGACCGGTTGCTGCAATACAAACTCACCTCAGTAACATCAAACAACACTCTGATCTCACAACCGCACTGCAACCCATCAATAATGATGAGTTAGGCCATATTACTGACGATATTAATGGTGTCATTGAACACCTACGACAAATCCTTAGCGATATTTTAGACGCCGCCAATACAGTAACAACCTCAGCGCATGAACTCAGTAGTTTCACCCAAGCCTCTAATGAGCGCATGCATATGCAGCAAAGTGAAACAGAGCAAACGGCCACCGCAATGAACCAAATGGCCGCAACGGTTGCTGAAGTAGCCCAAAGCACCACTGCAGCAGCGGATTCAGCAAAAGATGCTGATGAGCATGCATCACACGGCAATACCATTGTACAGCGGTCAATGACGACTATGGTTGAGCTATCAGACCAGATTCAAAGTACCGCACAGGTGATTACTGAACTGGCAGCAGAAAGCCAAAACATTGGTAGTGTTTTAGATGTCATTAAGGGCATTGCTGAGCAAACCAACTTACTGGCATTAAATGCAGCAATTGAAGCGGCGCGCGCCGGTGAGCAAGGCCGAGGTTTTGCAGTGGTGGCAGATGAGGTGCGAACCTTAGCACAGCGCACCCAAGAAGCCACGCAAGAGATTGAAACCATGATTGAAGCGCTGCAAAAAGGCGTCAATCAGGCTGTTGAAGCGATGGAAGTCGGCATTGGCCAAGTTGACAATGCTAACCAGCAAACCAATACCGCGGGTCAAGCACTGCAAGATATCGTGACCTCTGTAGACAACATCACCGCCATGAATACCCATATCGCTACAGCCGCAGAGGAGCAAAGTAGCGTAGCTGAAAGTATCAATCGCAGTATTATCACTATCAGCGATATCGCCACCGAATCAAGCCGCTCAGCAGAAGAGATTAGCCACTCCGTGTCATCTTTAACTGAGTTAGCTGAGCGTATGCGCTCACAAATTAGCAGCTTTAAACTGTAAAAAAATAATACCAATCAGTATAAACATTTAGTCACTCAGCGAGAATTTAGCGGTTCTGAGGTAAGGTCCTTAAATGCTCCTGCATTAATGACATTCACCACATCCATGTGGTTTGCAACGAGTGAAGAGCATAGTTATTCTACGGTTAAGCTCGTTAACACAACATCAGAATCGCTAAAACTCGCCATTCTGGCGCGTTTTAGGCAGCCTACTTCTGCGTTGAATAATTTCACAAGGGAACAACCATTGTTTCAATCATTCGCCTTGAATTAGTTTGCCCAAAGCGCGCTGAGTAGATCAAATTCTTATACTGATTGCTATAACTCGCCTTTAT
>NZ_JAEH01000074.1 GCF_000518805.1 Shewanella waksmanii ATCC BAA-643 | reverse complement strand
GAGATAGCCGGACTTCAACATTAGGAACCCTAGGGTTCGCTTAAGCTAAAAAGCAAAAAGCCCACTATAAAATAGCGGGCTTTTCTTAATATGGCGGAGAGATAGGGATTTGAACCCTAGATGGGCTATAAACCCATGCCGGTTTTCAAGACCGGTGCATTCGACCACTCTGCCATCTCTCCGAACGCGCAAGATAATATAGCGATAGCGATGGCTTGTAAAGCTCTTTAACGCAATAACCATGATTAAACTGCAACTTCGACTGAAATAACCTTCAACACTTAATGATTTTCAGTTTAAAGCCTACAACGTTAGCGAATACTGCATAGAAATAGTTCTCAAGCCAGTAGGTGTGCTAACATTCTGGTTAATCGACTATGAATACACAACTCTATGACCGTTAAACCTTTACTAGCTCAGTCACTCGCTCCCCAATACTCGCTACCTAATGTTGAATCAATTAGTGTCAGTAAACAAAGTTTTCTTATCGGACAAGCGCGTCTATCGCGAGGTTTTCAACTGTTGCTCGATAGCGATAACCAACACATGTTCATCGCAGATCAAGTTGCCATTGACCGAAAGTTGATTGTTGAAAGCCTCTATCACCACCATGTGAGTGAAACTGAGCAACGAGCTAACGGCGCAAGCTATCTCCATGGCCCGATAAGACGCCATCAACTTACCGGCACGATAGATCCCCGCTCTGGCGCGCTAACGCCCGGTATATTTAGCCAAGCAGGACCAGTATTTATCTGTGCAGAGTCCTTATGGAAAAGAGAACCACTATGGGAATTGCTGTTACAAGCACTAACTGACGGTTATTTCAGTATCGGCCATCAACAACATCCGTTTACCTGCAAGGTTGTATTAATTGGCCCAAGCCAGCTATATAGTTTGGCTTATTTAGAAGAGCGCAGCTTTCTACAACATTTCGCGATTCTTGGCGAAATGGTTAATGAAATTGCTTTAGCAGAACTAACAAAAGCTAGTGACAGTCACATGGCACTAGATCAATGCTCAATGAGCGAGTACGCACAATGGCTGGTTACCCTAGCAGATACCCATGCCATCACCTTAGCGCAAAGTGCGTTAACCGCGCTATTTAGCTACAGTGCCAGGTTGGCTGAGCATCAACAGCACTTAAGCCTGCTCAGTACACCGATTAGCCAGCTATTATGCCAAAGTGCTGCAATTTCTAAACGTAAGCACCTTGATGGTGAAGATATAAAACTGGCATTGCAACATATTGAGTTTCGCCACAACGCATCAAAGCTATTGTCAGCGCAAAACTTTGATGAAAAGTTTATTAGTCTGCAAACCGACGGCGAAGTCATCGGACAGATCAATGGTCTCACCGTATTGGATATGGCTGAATACAGTTATGGCGAACCGGCGAGAATTACCGCATCTGTGCATTATGGTGATGGTGAAGTCGCAGATATTGAAAGAAAGTCAGAACTTGGCGGCAATATTCATGCTAAAGGCATGATGATTTTATCATCTTGCTTATATCGTATTTTTGGTAAAGATGCCCCGCTACACCTGAACGCCAATATTGTGTTTGAGCAATCTTACCAAGAAATTGACGGCGATAGTGCCTCACTGGCCGAATACTGTGCATTGATCTCAGCGATCACCGACAAACCAATACAGCAAGGCATAGCCGCTACCGGCGCGATAGACCAATTTGGCAACGTACAAGCCATAGGTGGCGTCAATGAAAAGATAGAAGGATTCTTCGAGCTCTGTCGAAAACGTGGCCTCAATGGTAATCAAGGGGTCATCATCCCTACTGCTAACGTACAGCAACTCAATCTTAATCAAGATGTCATCAAAGCAGTGCAAGATAAGCAGTTCAGCCTCTATCAAGTTTCTCACATAGATGAAGCCGTTGAGCTACTCACTAATGTTTCCGCTGGCGAAGCCAATGAGCATAACCAATTTCCAACGGACACATTATATGGGCTGGTACAGTCAAGATTAGAAGCATTAGCAGGCTATCAAGAACCAGAACTCAGCTTTTTTGAGAGATTACTCGATAAATTAAAGATATCCAGCTGATCGGAGTTGTTTAGCGTACACGTGTTCGCTAATCTTGGCACCACTAATTGCTGGAGTGAAGTATATAATGAGTAAAGCTAATAGTTTCAACAAAGAAGAACTAGTCGCCTGTGGACATGCCAAACTGTTTGGCGCTAATTCTCCGCGTTTACCCATCGACAATATGTTGATGATTGACCGTATCACAGCCATCAATGCCGATGGCGGTGAATTTGGTAAAGGTGAAATTGTCGCTGAACTCGATATTGATCCAAAACTTTGGTTTTTTGATTGTCATTTTGAAAATGATCCCGTGATGCCTGGTTGCTTAGGGCTAGATGCAATGTGGCAACTCGTAGGATTTTTCTTAGGTTGGGAAGGCGCTGAAGGTAAAGGCCGTGCATTGGGTGTAGGAGAAGTAAAGTTCACCGGGCAAGTATTACCGGACGCTAAAAAAGTTACCTACAAATTAACTGTAAAACGTAAAGTATATCGCAAATTGGTGATGGGTATTGCTGATGCCGTGATGGAAGTCGACGGCCGAGAAATCTACAGTGCTAAAGACCTAAAAGTCGGCATTTTTAAAGATACTTCAACCTTCTAACTCTACCTCACCTGTACAGCTGATAATGATGATCAGCAATGGGGAGAAAGGTTGTTAGGGCTTTAACGTGAAATGCCCTAGTTGTGCAGTCAACTAGGGCATAAATACTTTAACAAACTAGAACTGCTGCGCTATTTATTAAACAAGCCACTTAGGCGGCCATCAACTCCCTCTCGCCATCCCCCAAGCCACTGAGATTTAGAATCCAACGTTGAATATGGGCAATTCTCTTTTGAGCGCCCCCCTATCCCAGCTTGAAATCCTTTTGAAAAAGCTCTATCTAAACGGTCTCTTTTCTGTCTTTTCATGCAAGCATCCTCTATTGAACTGTCCTAGGAGCTAAACTCCACCCAATACAAATAGAACGTTTTTTAAACAAGATCAAACAATATTTTTGTCATATTTGCCGTTTATAATTTAAGCGCCTGAGTTATCAAAATAAAAAAAATCGAAGCATTTGCTTCGATTTTTAGTAGAAAATATTCTAAGAAAAGACTAGCGTTTTACGCGACGTCTTAACCACAGTAACGGCAACAGCAATAAAGCACCTAACGACGCCGCACCTTTGCGCTCGTAATTACCATTGCCACTATTGTCGTTCTCTTCAACTGGACAAGCTTCTCCATTACTGGTGGGCTGTAATACCACCATACGTGGAATAAACGCGGTAACCGGATCACCATTACCATCGATTTCAAACAACGGTAAGCCGTTATCACCAATAATCAAATTACCACTTGAATCAAATTGATATGAAGGCTTACGAATAAACGCGGTACCGACAATCGTGCCATCTTCACCGATACTATTCGCCTCTACGATGCGAATTTCACTTTCATAAGACAACGTGTCACCACTGCCATCTTCAACTTCAACACGATTACGTACCCACTCACCTTCTGCATCTTGCTCATAGCCTTTTGAGCCACAAGTAAGCAAGGTATTCAGATCACTGAACTCATCTTTATCTTTATCGAATAAGAAACCCGCTTTCACACGCGGTTTCTCTTTGTCAGCGGTGACTTCAATATACCCAACAACTTGGTTTAAGTTATTGATATCTTTTGGTCGACTGGCTCTGTCAGAGATAGTCTCAAAAAAGTCATGCGGTGTAACGAAACCTTCATCAGGATTGTTAGTATCGAAGTAGAAAAACTTGTCTCGCGGATAGCCATCTAAGTACTGATTGTAGCTACCGACCAAAATACCGTTGTCGTTGATGTCGTAGGCGATAGAGTATCGTTGATCATCCTTCATCGGGATCCAATGATACTGATAATCACCATCGCTATCTTTCTTCCAATAAGCTGCATCATAAGCCAATTTATCAGTATTACCGTTACGATAAACATGCGATCGGCCAGCAACGATACCGTCAACATTAATTCCAAGACCCTGAGCAGTAAAAACAGTCTCTGATTCAGACTCTAAACCAAGCGGTAGCTCAATACCCTGAGCGTTATCCACATCCCACACATAAGCTCGAGTTTGATAAACAATATTTCTATAACCGCTAGAATTAGGATACTGTTCACGCTGCACACAGATATCTATCGGATATGTCTCACCGGTAATACAGCTTTCAATACGATCGATACTGGTCGAAGACAGCTCTGTGCTCGCGTAGCCTGCAACAACATTATTCTCATTAATAGCAGCAGCAATCGACATACCACCAACCGTCACAGTGACATCCTCGTCTTCACTGTAATATTCTGTAATAGGCGGAAGCAAAGGTACTTCAGTGCCATCAGCTAGCTTTACAAATCCACGTTCTTCGAATTCTCGATAATACCAATACTCTTGGTCTTCATTGCTACCGGTATACTCGACTGTCTGCTCTGGTGCTGTATACGCACCCACTTTTACACCTGCAGTGCTAATACCGTAGTAGTAAGCATCAATTGAGTTAATAGTTTCTGGCACATCAGGGTCTGAATCTTTCGGCGGCGTAGTGCCAAAAACGCTTTCAAATGTGGGTATCCATGCGCCAGAGGCGCCATTTTCATCTGAGGTAAACGTAAAGTTGTTGGCTACAATAGGCAGATCTATCGAATAAATTATTTGTTCTTCTGGCGCAATACCGTCTTCGATATCGATGACACCGTCATCGTCATCATCTGAGACACTAAGTTTCTTCTTACCCTTTGATACACCAACTGACTCGTTATTACCATTAACGAACATACCGTAACCGTTACGGGTACTTTCAATGGTGCCATTTAGATCAAAGTCTTCAATATTCTTGATTTCATATACAGGCGCTGCTTGCACGCCTTGCAATGCACTGACAACGCCAATAGCCACTAATGATAATGTTTTATCCAACTTCAACTTCATTAATTATATTCCTATTATTTATGTGGCTTACTTAAGCGACTCAAGCTCTTCCCAACGCTCGAAACACACTTCTAGCTCTTGTTCTTTATCTGACAACAGCTTGAGCTGTTGGTTTACCGTATCTTGGTCCTGTGAATAAAAGTCTGCTTCACTGATAACCGCCTGTAGCGATTCTATTTCAGTTTCAAGCGCTTCCATTTTTGCAGGTAACTGTTCCAACTCTCTTTGTAATTTGTAAGAGAGCTTTTTTTCTACCTTAGCAGCCTGCTTTTTAACAGGTTTAACTTCAGCAACTTGTGCTTGGACAGCAGCTGAGGCCACAGGTTCCTCAGAATAAAACTTTGCTCCTTGAGCAACTGCATCTTCATAGCCGCCAACGTACTCACTCCAGCCACCGTTACCGGTAAACCACCATGAGCTTGTCACTGTATTATCGATGAACGCTCTATCGTGGCTCACCAACAATAATGTCCCTTCATAATCTGTTAGCAAGGACTCTAACAACTCTAGGGTCTCAATATCAAGATCGTTTGTTGGTTCATCTAAGATTATTAAGTTTGCAGGCTTAATTAGCAGCCTAGCAAGCAGTAACCGGTTCTTCTCGCCACCGGATAAAGCTTTGACTGGCGTACGAGCACGCATCGGCGAAAACAGAAAATCTTGCAGGTAGCTTAAGATATGACGATCTTGGCCATTAATGGTAATCGTCTTCTTGCCTTCACCAACGTTCTCTTCAACAGTTTTTTCAGGGTCCAGCGCTTCGCGGTATTGGTCAAAATAGGCAATCTCGAGTTTAGTACCAACTTTTACACTACCTGATTGCGCTTCGAGTTTACCGATCAGCAATTTGATTAACGTTGATTTACCACAGCCATTGGGTCCAATCAATGCAATACGATCACCGCGCATTACGCTTGTGGTAAAGTTTTTAACCAAATTCTTATCGGGTAAATTAAAATTCAAGCTATCAACATCGAATACTAACTTGCCAGAGCGCTCTGTATCGGCAACTGCCATTTTCGCGCCACCTTGACGCTCAAGCCTAGCTCTGCGCTCGACACGCAAGGCTTTTAGTGCACGAACTCGACCTTCATTACGCGTACGACGAGCTTTAATACCTTGCCTAATCCAAACTTCTTCTTCTGCCAGTTTCTTATCGAAGTGGGCATTTTGCTCCGCTTCTACTCGCAACCACTCAGCCTTTCCTTCAAGATAAGTTTGATAGTTGCCAGGCCATGATGTCACAACGCCACGATCTAAATCGACGATACGCGTAGCCATGCGTTGAATAAACCCACGGTCATGACTAATAAAGACAATAGCGCCTTTATAGCTAAGCAAAAACTCTTCTAACCATTCAATGGTATCAATATCCAAATGGTTAGTTGGCTCATCAAGTAGCAGTAAATCAGGTTCGCTAACTAGTGCTCGTGCGAGGGCTACTTTACGCTGCCAACCGCCAGACAAAGTATTGAGTTGGGCTTCAGCATCGAGTCCTAACATCTGACATGTTTGAGTAATACGGGTATCGAGCTGCCAACCATCTAAATGGTCTAAGTCAGATTGCAAACGCTCCATCTGTTTGAGCATTTTCTCCATCTGCTCGCCATCAGCAGTGGCTACATCGTGAGATAACTGATGGTAACGTTCTAACTTTTCACCGACTTCTTTAAGCCCACCAGAAATGTAGGCATACACAGTACCCTGTTCTGCTTTAGGTGGATCTTGTTGGAGGCGGCTTACTTTGACGTCGGTAGCAATATTAAACTCACCGTCGTCTAGCAGTACTTCTTTACAAAGTACTTTCATTAAGCTGGACTTGCCCGCCCCGTTACGGCCAACAATACATACCCGCTCTCCAGCTTCAATGGTGAAATCGGCGTTTTGTAATAACGGAGTATATCCGTATGCTAACGAGCCATTATTTATACGTACAAGACTCAATTTATACTCCTAAAAAAGCTTGTATTTGTGGCAAATCAAACGGCCAACATAATTCTAATTGACTGTCTACACGCTGCAGTACCGGAATTGAGATGCCATAACGTTCTGCTAAATGTGGATCATCACAAATGTCTACATGTGTATAGCTTAAACCTGCCCCTTGAAGCAGCGCTGCGGCTTGCTCACATAAGTGACAATGTTCGGTATGAAACAACACTAATGGCGGCTGACTCATGCTGACTTAACCACGGGTAATCGACCAGGTATTATGAATTTGTGGGTTACGTTTGTAATCCAAAGGCAACGTTTGCTTATCAAGATTAGTCACCTTAAGTCCCAAAGCGTTTAGGCCAGCACTGTCCATCTTAAATTTGCGTTTATTATTTGAGAAAATTATCTCACCGCCTTGGTTTAGTAACTTCACCAGACTGGTTAATAAAGGCAGATGGTCGCGTTGAACATCAAACGAATCTTCCATGCGCTTCGAGTTTGAGAACGTTGGTGGATCGATAAAAATCAGATCAAATTTATCTTGGCAATTATCTATCCATTGCAAGCAATCACTTTGAACAAAATGATACTGGCTGCCAGATAGACCATTCAATGCAAAATTATCTTTTGCCCAATTCAGGTAAGTATTAGACATATCGACGGTAGTGACCGACTTAGCCTTACCGATGGCAGCATGAACAGAAGCGGTACCTGTGTAAGCAAATAAATTTAACACGTCACGACCTGCCGATTTTTCACCTACCATTTTGCGCGTTAAACGGTGGTCTAAAAATAAGCCGGTATCAAGATAGTCTTTAAGGTTTATCTTAAATTTTGCTCCATATTCCATGGTGTGCAGTTCTTGATGAGTCGCATCGAGCTTTTGATATTGATTGGTGCCCTTTTGACGCTCACGGGTTTTGAGGACAATATGCTCAGGATCAATGCCAATAGCCTGTGGTAGAACCAACAAGACATCGGTCAATCGACGTTTAGTGACCGCTTCAGGAATATCTTTTGGCGCTGAATATTCTTGAATAACGACATAATCAAGGTATTTGTCGACTGCCACGTTATACTCGGGAATATCAGCATCATATAAGCGATAGCTATCGATACCTTCACGTTTTGCCCACTTTGATAACTGCTTGTAATTCTTCTTAATGCGGTTTGCAAATGAGCTGGCGACCTCACTCACTTCGCCTTGATTTTGTACCGCAACAGGGTCAATTCTTCGAGTGCTTTGGGCATGAACGGTATACAGATTAAATGCACACTCTAGCTGGCCGTTGTACATTTTCATCTGTTTATCAGCTTTTAACTTAAGTGCTGACAACAATTCAACGTCACTATTGAGTACGGCAATCTGCCAACCACCAAATTGTGATTTGAATTTATCACCCAGTTGATAATAGAGCTGCAATAAAGAGGTCACATTACCTAATCGCTCACCATAGGGCGGGTTAGTGATCAGGGCACCGCTCTTAGCGGGGACTTCGACATCCAGTGCATTACCAACAGATAACTCGATTAACTGTGCCACACCGGCATTTTCGGCGTTGCGTTTCGCTAAGGCAACAAGGCGAGAATCAATATCACTGCCGTAGAACTTAGTCTCACAGCGGCTAATACCTAGGCTAGCTCTTGCTTTGGCCTCAGATTTTAACTCATTCCAAACTCCATCCTGGTGACGAAGCCAGTGAGAAAAACCAAAACGCTGACGATATAATGCGGGTGCAACATCACAGGCCATCATCGCCGCTTCAATCAGCACCGTACCCGAACCGCAAAATGGATCAAGTAGTGTCACAGGCTCTGCTTTCCAACCACTGCGCACCAACATATTGGCGGCTAAATTCTCTTTTAGCGGAGCTTCACCTGTGGTCGCGCGATATCCACGTTGATGCAACGCGGGGCCGGAAAAATTAATTCCTAAGGTAATTTGGCCACGACGGTAATGAGCGTCGATACGAAAATCGGCTTCAGAACGGCCAACATCGGGGCGATTTAAACCGTCATCTCTAAACCGGTCAACAACCGCATCTTTAACTTTGAGCGCGCCAAATTGGGAGTTTTTAATAAAACCACCGACACCATGAAAATCGATGCTAAAGGTGCTTTTATTGGAGAAGTGTGTTTGCCAGTCAATGCAATACGCCGCATTATAAAGTTGCTCCGGCGTTTCGCACGGGCCTTTATAAATCACCATGACTATTCTACTCGCTAAACGAGACCATAAAGTGATGCGATAAGCTAATTCTAATGGCGCAGAAAAATAAACCCCTGCAACACTCTCTTTCACATCTTTGGCGCCTAACTCTACAAGTTCTAGAGATAACGCATATTCATAGCCTCTCGGGGCAGCAGCAAAAAAATTTAACATTGATTGGTAAACACACTCATTTAAACAATCCGCCATTATAACCTGTCACAGCAGCAAAAGATAAAAGTTATCTCCCCTAGCGGTTAATTTATTGGCCCTTATAACAAGAAAACCTTGTGGTTGTCGCATTTATGAACGCTCAAACAGATAAACACATAAGTCGCTTGCATTCACAGAATCATGTCGTTATAGTTCGCCCCGCTTTAACGGACGCGGGATGGAGCAGTTTGGTAGCTCGTCGGGCTCATAACCCGAAGGTCGT
>NZ_JAEH01000073.1 GCF_000518805.1 Shewanella waksmanii ATCC BAA-643 | reverse complement strand
AATACCAAGCGGCACTAGCAGCCTATGGAATGACCCCATCAATGACAGATGGATATGACTGCTACCAAAATGCACAAGCAGAGCGTGTGAATGGTATTTTGAAGCAAGAGTTTTTGCTTAATCGCTGCAGAACGATGAAAGAGCTTGGCGTTTTAATCAAGGAATCGATAGAGATTTATAATCAATTACGGCCGCACCTTAGTTTAGGAATGAAAACCCCAAATGAGGTGCATGAAAAAGCCAGTTGGGAATACCAACTGGCTTAATAAAAACCGTCAACCTATTTTAGGACTAGACAGTGGCTGCTAGTGAGTCAGTCCCGTTGCGGCGATAGCGCCCGTGTGAGCTTGTGTGTCGGCTTTTTTGATCACTCTTACATCTAATGGATCACCGTAACCATCAAAGACGACATCAACAATATCTCCCTGGGCAATAGTGTCATTTACTGCCGGCAATTTAAGGTTGATAACACGATTATCTTCTAAACGGATAACCAACTCTGAGGTCACCGATAGCGTGCCTTCTTCTATGGCATCACCAATTAGACCGCCGATGATCCAACCTGACAGGCGAGAGCTAGAGTCTGATCCCGCTAGGCCACTGAGTTTACCAATGGCCTGTCCGGTGCCGGTGTTATCGGCTTTAGTAATTTGATTTGCTAGCACTTCACCTTGGCGGTGCATTGAAACTTCATTTGAAGCACAACCAAATAGCATGATAGAAGTGAGTAAGACGGCAAAAATTGATTTCATAGATAAGTCCTTAGTTAAGTCAGTGTTGTTTTGGCTAAGGCTATTTTCTATTCTAAATGCAAATTCATTAAGTTAGTTAGTATTCGAAATTTTAATATTTGTGGTTAAGTCTATTGGAGATAAAGAGTGAATTTATATGAAAATCTGCCAGCGGATCCTTCAATGGAACATTTTGAAGATATCGTCAATCAAGCAAACGTGCGTATTGAACGTATTGTATCCTTTGGCCAACAATCACCGCAAAGTGGTTGGTATGAACAAGCGCAGCAAGAGTGGGTTGTAGTGCTAAAGGGGCGAGGTATTGTTAGCTATGATGATGGCCGCGAGTTTGATTTAAGCAATGGCGACAGTTTACTGATACCCGCTCAACAAAAACACAAAGTGAGTTTTACCGACCCTGAGCAAGCCACTATCTGGCTGGCGGTGTTTTTTGATTGAACGTTGCAAAGCTAAGCGGTAAGAGAATGCCAAAAATCTTGTGGTCGATTTAACGCTGCCAAGGCTTTGAGCTAACCGTTAACCGTACCTGTCCGTCGTATAACCAAGGACAGGTACAGTGGTTTAGATACTAATTGGCTGACGGCGCGGCAATATCAATGCCTGTGGCAGCACTGATCGCGCCCCACAAAACACCCACAAGGGCATTCCACACCTTTTCTATGGTGACCATCAGTAGCCCTCGAAGCGTTTTGGCAAAATTTAACGTCATATCTTCAAGTGAATCTAAAAAGAAATCGCGCAAATCTTCGTCTATGTCGCCCGAAGCAACCCCTTTGGCAATCAGTTCAGCCTGTTTAGCTAATGCTTTTAATTGTCTTTCTGAAAAGCCTCTTAACACAGTCACATCTTGATTAATGACTTGAGAAGCGGCGTTTTTCATATCAGACAGTAGTTGGTTTATATCTATAGACATTTCAATATTCCTTTATCGATTTAGAAAAGACTCATAAGTAATAGCTTGATCCATTGAAATAGAAACCGCGTTTTTAAACGTAGCAACCACCGGTTCTTGCAATCCGATTTTGCAATCGGTCTGTTTCATCTTAGTGAGGTTTTTTGAGACCTCCTCAAGCGCATTTGTGCTTGGCGGTTCATTGCCTACGATTGCACCAAATCCTTTCGAACTAAGGTAATCATTAATTTTATCGATGGTGGAGCTATCTGGCATTGGGCGGGCTTTTGACTGCAGTGCTAGCGCATCAATAGCGCCAATGACTGAATTGTAGGCATTGGCTCTTTCACTACAGGTTTTGCGGTCTGTACCAGATGATACAGATGCAAATAGCTGCATAACTTGCACGTTAGTGCTTGTTATTCCCTCAAAAAGTGCTTGATCATATTTAGGCGCGAGTTGGGTGACGCAGCCAGTTAAAAATACCAGCGATAACATCAATAAAGGTCTTGATAATAACTTAATCAACTTCATGTCTACTTTCTCCTTTGTTAATTTTATTAATCCTTGCTCATTAAACGGTGTATTATTTCTTTGATTGACTTTCGGTATGGTCTATTTAAGGTCACTGCTTATACTATTCTTAGTTGGTTATTTATTAATCAATCGTTGTGATGATTTATAGCACTGGTTTAGGATTGCTATATGTAAATAGGTGAGGGTGGATTAAACGGTATTAAGTTGGCATTTATTGTGACTCTAAATGCCGAGATATATCAGAATTAATCTAGTGATGGGTTTACTATATCGAGTATCAATGAGCTGGTAATGTAAGCAAAGCGATAGGCCCTGTTTGCACTTGTATGTAACCAATATACATCGGTGTATTGCTTATCTATGTAAAATATAAGCCAGCCATTATAAATCAACAGCGTAGCAAGATTTATAAGAGTTATTCAAGGGGCTAGCAATTAAACACCATCAAATATTGTGCTTAATACAAATAAGCATTGAAAATCAGTCTAAATTGGCAAAATCAGGTATAAATTGCTGTTTTCAGCGAAAGGGAGGCTTACTCAACCGAAAAGGCTGAGGGTTAAGGTAATGTGAGGCTCTAAACTTAATTGGCAGCAATAAACTGGCAACTACTTGAGAAATGTCGCCTTCGCTTGTGTAGATGTTCACAATAATGACTAAACTCTTCCAATGTCCCCACTGGGCCATGGAAAAGTTGGCCAAATTCAGATACGATTTTAAGCCAATTAGCTGAGGAGATGTTCAATCGGCTCAATATGTCACAAGCCTGTGAATCAATAGCACCACGTTTATCGTCTCGAATCACCCTGCCTGTTTCATCCACCAATACGAGGTAGTCTTGTAGTGAGAAAGCGATGCCTTTGGGTTGATTAGCACGTTCATTACCAATGAAAGGTAAAAGGCGTTTAGGTTGCTCTCCCGTGAGTGCTGCTTTGACTCTGAGTTTGATACTTGTGAAGTCCGATTGCTCAGGTGTGGTCGCCATTTTAGCCCGTATCGGATTAAGTTCGACATAGGCCATACAGGCCAATACAGCAGCTTCATCAAGCAACGCTTGTGATTTAAATCGTCCTTCCCAGAAGTGTCCTGTGCAGTTATCTTCTAGATTAGCTTGTCTTGCAACAGGCTCATTTAGACACCTCATAAACCAGCTAATATCGCAAAGGCGCGAGCGATACGTCGCAATCAGGTATTTAAGCTGAGCAACTGCGTATTCTTCTATCACTTCACCTTTAGCGAATTTCTGCGTTAACTCAGTCCCTTTAAACAGTTTATGCCATTGCAATACGACGTCCCTATCTGACCAAGTGTTAACTTGCTCAACATCAATATAAAGCACGACATGCAGGTGGTTGCTCATCACTGCATAGGCTGCAACATCAATGGCAAACACTTCGGTAAGTTTTAAGATTTGAGCTTCAATCCAACCACGGCGGTGGTCATAATTTTTGCCAGTGTATTTATCATCACCACATAAGAAGGCGCGTCTTACAACGCGACTACAGCAGTGATAGTAAGCAGTGTCTTCGAGACTAATGAGGGTTCGTCTAGGTCTTGGCATGCAACCTCCTTGTTATATGCGCAAATCAAGCATAGCCGGAGGTTATCATTTACGCAATTAATAATGGCTGTCTAACTTTTTTCTTACAATTAATAATGGCTGTCTAACTTTTTTCTTATTTTTCATCATAGCAAATCCTCACCCCGCCGGTATATCTACAACCACCAGTGTTAGGTGGAGGTGTGGATGAAGCTGATGGAATATCGTCAAAGTCAATCAATACCTGAGTGACATTATCAACATCTAGATAGGTGATGCTTGCATTTTTATCAGTACTTAAATGAGATGTAGGTGTAATTCTAAATGATAGGTTTCTATTTGTAGTATTAGTACTGAACGCATTTGCAGCACCTACATCAGAGTGATATTCGGCAATGTAAGAAGATGCTCCTCCAGCATTAAAATCAAATAGTGATATTTTGTTTTGTACGTTATCTTTTGAAAATGCTACAAATTGTACTGGTGTGTTTTGTGAGACATTACTAAGCGAGAAACAGTTATCAAATCCTTCTGATTTATCTAACTCTAACTCTATTGTATTATTTTTTACTAATGAGACACATTCTATAGTTCCTGCAAAAGCACTAATGCATGTTGTCGATAGTAAAAAAGCTAATATAGCTTTTTTCATTTTGACTTACTCCATGTCGTTTAAAATTCATACAAACCTTATATGAGAAATATATTTATTTCAAGAGCCAAATCTAGAATCAATTCCTTTCAGCTTTACAACCTGCTTTGAAGTATCATACTCTCGGAGGTTTAAAACTTGACTTATTGATGCAATGGTTAGTGAGGCGCATTTGTTGGGTACTCCAAAAAACAAGTTTATAAAAATAACTCGCTTAAAATGTAAATAGCATTGGATACGAATTGCCTAGTGAACATGACCTCCTACCATTATTCGAAGCACTTAAAACTGGAGATCTCCTGCTTCTTGCTCGCCAAATATTATTCCCACGGAGTTAGATCTCCAAGCTTAAGTGAAATTTGTCCATAAGACTCGAGGCAGTCCATATAACTCTATGAAGTATCTACTGTTCTAGGGGCTTACCATGAGTCATGTGGTCATTTTTTGTTATATTCATTCAGGCAATAGGTATGTCAGCTGCTCTTTAGCGACGTGTCAAACCGCAAGGTTTTTCGTCTCTTTATGTTCAAAACCCTGGTCAATAATTCTTAAATTCTGCCCGAAACTAATCGTACTTTCCTGAAATATTTCTTACCCTGAAATCCTTCCTGGTATTATTTAATAAGGACTCACAAACACCACCTAGTTGAAGTATGTAATGTCCTTAAATAATGAAAAACTTGATCTCAGCTCACTTAGTTCAAAGCAGTTGTGGCAATTAAAACTGAAATGGCCCAAGAACTTAGTCGATCTAGTTTGTGTTGTTGATAAAAGCTTAGCCAACGAAAAGCTTGATGAACCGTTGTTGGCGGAAAAGATTATTGCCGAAATTTCGTTTTACTTAGGTGGTCGAGATATCTACATACCTAAAGGTAAACCACTCTCTGATTTCTTGCGGAACATACGGATTTATCAAGCATTCAATGGTCGCAATAGTGATGATTTAGCAGTGCAATACGGTCTAACTTGCCGCCAAATTAATAATATTATTAAACAGGTGAGAGAGATAAATCGTCAGTCCAGTATCAATATTAAAAATGACTAAATTATTCTTAAATCAGTAACTCTCAAGCTTTGTGAGGAGCCCCCTATGTGTCTATATCGTCGATATCAAAGTAAAAAAATGGCCGCTTATCAAAATAGAAACAAAAGCTTGTCGCGAACATCCTTTTCAAGCCGAACAAGGTTTCAAGGGGGACGCCCCTGGACAAACAGTACACAAGATAGAAATGGACATTAGATCAACTCGATGACCCATGATACCTAACTCATAGCAAGACTTTTGGTCCCTTACGTCCAGTATCAGTTGGGCCAAAAATGAAACTTAAAAAAGGAAACATGATGAAAGAATCAATCTCTCAACTCGTTGATACAACAAAGCATGCTAAATTAACCTATGAAAATAATGAAAGTGAAATAGAACGTCTTAAAAACAGTGTCTTGCCAGCTCTAAAAGAAGACTTACAGCCATTGGTAGGAAGTCTACAAATGGCTAAGTTGGCTTTGAATCAAGCAACCTCTACCAATGAACTTAAATCGGCAAAATCCAAATTAAGCAACCTTAAAGAGCAGTGTTCAGATATAGAGACATTAATAAAGAACACCGAAAGAAAAATCACAACGAACCAGAATGAACGAAATCAACTTCACAATGAGTTTATAAGAACAAGGGGAGCCTTGGCTGCTGTGCTTGTTGAGCAATATCAGGCTGAGCTTACCGAAATCCCAAAAGAATACAGTAACAAGATTTATAAGTTGCTTGCTTTGTCTAGGGAATGTGGATTTAGCGCAGGATATGACTTTGGCCAGGTATTCAATCTGGCTAAACTCAAAGTAAATGACAAGCTTGTCAGTGAAGCCTGTGATGGCATTGAAGACGATCTAAATTATCCCCTAAGAGAGCGATAAAAGGTTGGTATGTTAACAGAACAAGAAAACACAATTCTACGCAATATGGGCGTGAGTAAAACCGCTTTTCTTAAAATGAAGAATCAGTCTGATAGTACGTTCTCTCAAACAGGTTTATCTGAACAAGAACTGGCAGTATGCAAACGAACTGGAGTGTCAGCCGAAGCATTTCTTGTGCAGAAAAACCAAACATAGACATTTAAGTTGCCCCTTCACGAGCACGTAATGAACCCTACATGCTCGTTTTGGGTTTTATTTAGAGGTAATCAGAGTTAGCTAGAAATATTTTGGAGTAAAACCATTCCAAATAAGGGGTTATGGCTTCCCGTTATCTGAAACAGTTGAGAATCCAGTTATCTTGCATTTCTGCCACAATTATCCTGCAACGGATCAAATAAAATTAAATGTTAAAGGGGAGCGTGTTTTTGTTTGCTTTCTGAGTTGCCCAAAAATGTCGCAAAATTCCAAACTTTGCATTATAACTGTATATATATACAGCATTATAGTGAGAAAGGGGGAAGGGATGCCATCCGTTTTTATTGAATCAAGCGCAAGGCAGCGACATTCGTACAGTGCAAGAGTTATTGGGGCGCTGTGATATACGTACAACAGGGATTTATGTACAACAGGGATTTACGTACAACAGAGATTTACGTACAACAGAGATTTACGTACAACAGAGATTTATACTCATGTACTTGGTCAAACAAGAGCCGGAACGATAAGCCCTTTCGATCGTTTAAGTAGTTAATGGGTTTTACTGTTGAACTAAGAGTTGAGTATCAGTGCTACGCTGTTAGCTAAAAATAAGTCAAGTTTTCGCGACACATTACATTCACCCCAGTGTGCTACTGGGGTGAACTGCAAGGCATTATTTTTTAATCCACTTACCCGACTGGGTTTGTATATAGTGACCTTTTTTGGTGCCACGAATGGCTTTTTCAGCCGCGAGTTTGGCGACATCTTGGGTACTGATACCATTTTTAGTGGCAATTTTCTGATAGTGTGATTTACGTTTAGCGTTAACACTACTTACTAGGCTTTGTGCCTCGGGACTGGCTTTTACTATGCCTAAGTAACCGTTGGTTTGCTCACCAACAAATCCTTGGGATTTTGCATCTTGTAGTGAGATGGCGAAAACATTCGCGCTAAACACCAGGCCAGCGACGAGTAATAAAAGTGAACGGTTCATTATGATACTCCTGTGGTTTGGTGGTTAAAAAAGTTCGTCATTAGACAATAGGTCGTCTAACTCTTTATCAACTTTAATCTTAATTTCGTGTTCAATTTTGACATTAAGATTGATGACAATGGGTTTCTCTGGTGGCTCTATTTTGACTGTCGGCGTACAACCACTGGCTATTAACAGGGTGATTACCATACCGCACAGTGATGTCTTTTTTAGCATAATCACAGAGGTGTCCTTATTATTCTGTAAGCGTGTGCGCTCATTTAGCGAGTTAGTTTTATTGTAGTCAATGTAGATGACGATAAGCTGAACAGTTATTGTTGCATCGATTGTTCAATTTGATTTTGAAGTTTATCACCAATCTGTAAGCTCTTTAAAAGCTGTAATACGTTCTCTTGGTGATGATAATTTAAATGGATCGGCCGAGTCACATCAGCGGCTTTACCTTTAACTGATACCGCCATTACCGCATCACCACCGGCCGCCATATCAAAGCTGCTGGCCAGTTCACTATATTGCAAATGCTCTAGGGTTGAAAACACAAAATCCAAATAAGGTTGGGTTAACCGCATCTGCTCGATGGCAGGGTTGCCGTCGAGCATAATAAGCCCGCCTGGTGCCCGCGCCGCCAGCTGTCCACCACTAATGGTTAGCTGACGATTGATCACATCCATGGGTAATACGCCGTCAAACACACCGTCTGCATATAGGCCTGTGACTGGCTGAATGTCGAGTAGCTGTTGTAATTGTAACCCTTGCAACACTAGATAGGCATGGGAGTCAGCGTTGGTATTAAGGCTAAAGCTAGGGATGAGTAGCTCACCGCCAAGCAGTTCTCCTGACGCTGTGAGGTTGAGCGTTGCCGGACCGATTTTTGATGGCGTTACATTACTGGCGGGTGGCGGTTGTATTTTTGAGTCTTGTGCCATTAATGGCGACAGGTCTGCGTCAATATCGGCGTTAATGTTAAGGTTTGAAATTACCGTGCCGGGGTTGAACGCGGCTACATTAAAATCAATTGCAGGGCAGGTAACTCGGGCTTGTATTGTCTTATTGCTGCTAAGGTTGCTGTGGCAATTGACGGTGAGTAAACCATCTTCAAAAGGCAAATTACGGTAGCCGCCATTTAGCGCATTAAAACGGGCATTAATATCCGCGTTAAGTGTTAGCTGTTGTGGGCTTTTAATCAGTTGATAATCACTGCTAATGTCACTGCTGCCAGCAAGTGCTACTTGCCATTGCTGCAGCGCATCACTGGGGGCGAGGGCGAGTAATTGTTCTATATCGCCTTGTTGCTGAAGTTGGCCTGTGACGGTAATGTCACGGCCAAAACTCGCCTTATGTTGACTCGTCAACGCCAGCAACCCCAGTTGCCACTGTTCGTGGGTGTTTACGGCGAGGTTATGCTCTTGGGCTGCCGCGCTGTTTTCACTGGCATTTTTATGGTTGCTTTGGGTCGCCGGCTTAATATCTAGGTGTTGAGACAAATAAATCTGGCTGAAATCAATCAGTGTCTGACTGGCATTTCTTTTAGCTTGTGTGTCTGTTTTGGTAAGGCTTACGCCGTCTAACTGGTAGTTGAGTAACTGACTAATTTGGCTGCGCGCAAAGTCAGTGAGATTAATCTTTATCGATGTTTCATCATGCGGTGCCTGGCTTGTGTTAGAGGTAGATGAATCGATGTGAATAGTGTCGATGACCGCTTGGTAGTGCTGATATTGTTGGGCCACAAACACTTCTATATTCGTCAATTGAGTGGATAACGGCCATACCGATATCAGTTGCGATGTGTTTTGTGTTGAAGCTGGCATGGCAGGGGCGGTTAATTGGGTTTGGCTGCCAAGTGCTGTGCCTGCTTGTTGTACGATCTCTATGCCTTGCGAGGCCAAACTAATTTGCTGACTACGAATATCAGCCGTGTCATGACTGAAATGGATCGCTTTGGTGGTTAACTGAGGCTTGTTCACCGACAATGACCACGCTTGCGGACCACTTTGCCACTTAAGCTGCTGGACATTTAATTGGCTTTGTTCACTGCGCAGCAAGCTGACTGAAGGCACTGATTGGGCAAGATTGTCACTAAGCTGCGCGATATCAAAAGATGCGCCAACAACGTTAAGTACAGGGCCTTGTACATTGGCGTTTAAGGTTTTATTGAGTGTTTGCCCGTCTAGATTAACGCGCTCGCTGGTTAAACTAATATTATCTGCTGAGTAAAAAGGTGTCAGATTGCTAAACGCCGCATTGGCTAATGTGACCCGCTGAACACTTGTTTCACTTGGTGATTTTTGGTGTTGGCTCGCTACAGAGTGTGGGCTTTGTTCAGTAAGAGGGCTGTGAGTCGTCACAAGAGCCGAGCTTTGCTTACTCAACCTTGGCTTTAACAAGCTAAATTGCCAGTTAGGTTGAATGTCTGCGTGCCATTGCCAAGCACTTTGGGTATCGCTACTTGGCTTAGTATTTTGATTTGTATTGGATAAGTTTAGCTTTGAGCGTTGAAGTTCAGTGCTGCCGCTGGCGTTAAAGGCTAAGCGTTTTGCATCAAACCACACCACGCTGTGATTATCCTTATCGTTATCCTTATCCTTATCCTTATCCTTATCCTTATCCTTATCCTTATCCTTATCCTTATCCTTATCCTTATCCTTATCCTTATCCTTATCCTTATC
>NZ_JAEH01000072.1 GCF_000518805.1 Shewanella waksmanii ATCC BAA-643 | reverse complement strand
CAATACGAACTTGATACGTTTCTGTCGCTGTACCTGTATTGATTGCTTCATAAGGACCGTAGAAGGTAGTGCCGCCATCAATTGATACAGAATAACCTGTAGCAGTCCATTCAAGCACTACATCAATGTCCGTATCATTTGCATGCGTTAAGCCATCAATGACTTGCTGCGATTTAGATGAATCACGATATTTAACACTACCATCATTACTAAAGATAATTTCGCCCGTTAGGTTACTTGAAGAGGCAGAGCCACCATAAATACTAATATAAGCGGTATTATCTTCAGAAACACCTGGTGTAGCAGTGAAGTCAGCAATGGCTTGTATCTTAATGGTTGTAGAAATAGAGCCTTCAGCAATTCCATCCGTAGTTAAACGTAACTCAGCGTCAGCGTCTAATGATGTGTCCGCCATTCGGGCAACATTGTTTGCTCCAGTATCAACAACAACTGTGCCTGTAATAGTAATTGTTAATTCAGCGGTAGTGCCATCAAAAGATTCAATAGTATAGGTATCGATTTCGCTTTCACCAACAACAAGTGCTGCAATAGTGGGATCAGCAGTATCAAGGGTATACGTCCAAGAGCCATCTTCTAATATTGCTAATGAACCGTATGTACCCATTAAGGTTGTCTGAACAATAAATGCTTCACCATCATCTGGGTCAAGTACACTGACTAAACCTGTAGTCGTTGCTTCATCAGCTGCAATTCTTCCTGTTAAATCAAAGAATACTGCTGGTGTAGGTTCTTCTGTGCCGTCACCTGCATCAAATACAATAACTTCTGAGTAAATAGCTAAGCCATACTTGCTGTCTGAACCATCTAAAGTTTCACCTGCATCATAGCTTTCAAAGTCTTCTGAAAAGACGCTTGCAGTGCCAGCGATATCAGAAAATACTTCAATGTTATCAACATAGAAAGAACCGAAAGGAATCGTTCTATCATTATCACCGAACCTAAATTGGATAGCTTTAACACCATCAGCGAACCACTGGTCTAAGCCTGTATAATCAGAGTCAACAACTGCTGCAGTAGAGAATGAACCTCCACCAATCACTTCACCGTCAATAGTCACTGTAATTTGATCTGCTTGATCTAAGTCCCATGTAATGTCTACATCATAAAATTGCTCTTCAACAAATGGTGCAGTGATCATATTGCCAGGGTAAGCGTCACTGTCAGTATTTCGAACAAAGAAACGAGGCTCAATTACAGTGCCGTCGGCTTGAGTTTGAGTTCCTTGTATACGCAAATCTATAAGCGATTCACTAGAACTACCCGATGAGCCATAAAGCGTAATATAAGCATCTTTAATATTTCCATCACTACCAAGCGCAACCTCTTTAGATATAGATGCAGTCAGCTTACCTTGACGAAGGTTATCAACGCTAAATCTAATCTCACCCGTATCGCCGCCTGTATCGCTTATTTTTACAACTTGAGTAAGTGAAGCAACACGAATAACAATATCAGCAGTGGTACCATCAATAGAAGCGATAGTGATTGAATCTCTTACAGATTCACCTAGTTCAAGGCTCGCTAAAGTGTCATTTGCAGTGTCTACCGTGTAAGACCAGCTACCGTTGGCGCTGATACTAAATGTACCATAATCAAGTGCCACATCAGTTTGAGCAACAAAAGCATCTTCTTCAAAGTTTGGATCGATAATGGTTAGTGAACCAGTTAATGGATTAATAGCAGTATGTTGAACAGTACCGCCAAATTCACCTTCGATGATTGCTGCAACAGGGTCATTGTTATAACCAACAGCGGCTCCAATTCTGTCAAGTAATGCCTCATCAACATAGCTGGCAACTTGTGAAGTCGTTTGCAAATTAATTTGTGCTGTCTCAAGTGTCACTAAAGACTCTTCCGAAAAAGAGCCATCAGCGACGTCACTAGCAAGTTCTTGCATAACGGTAGATAAATCTGCATCTGCGTTGTCTGCATCAACTTGTGATAGTAGCGCTAGCACAGAACCATATCTATCAGCATCTTCAGCTCCAAGTTCAACAATACCAACTAAAGTAGGAAGCACTTCTGTAGTATCAAAACGAATACCAAAACGAGCATTAATTATTTCAGCTGCTTCAGCAAACTGGTTTAAATCACTCCCCGCGTTTTGAACAGCCATTTCAGTTAAAGGAGAAACAACATAGGTAGGTGGAGATACTAATACTTCCTCCCCTCCTTCATTAGTCTGAACACTATTTTCAACTACATTCACTACAGATCGTAGTTGAGGAGCATTTAAGGTTAAACCAGTTGATTCGTCCGTATAAGTGCCGCCAGTACATGCAATTAAACCAGTACCTTCGAAGTGTATGTCGATAAAAGTAACGCCACCTGAAGTGTCAGAGGTTGCATTGCCTTGCGCAGGAAGAACCGCAGCACCATTTTCATCAACTTCAAATATGTCACAAGTTGCACCATCAATAGGGCCCTTAATAATGCTCGCAGACACATTTAGGGTTGGGTTGATAGTAGGTGTAGATGCACCTACACCTTCGGTAAAGCCTGCATTATCGGTATAATTAGCAGAAACAGAAATGACTGTGCCTTCGTCAGCTTCAGTAATAGTGTAAGATGTGCCGATAGTACCTGTTGACCAAACGTAGGTAATGGTGTCTGCTTGAATTCCGTCAGCATCAGTAGCTATTGCTGAGAGCGATGCGCCTGCAAAAAAGTCACTTCCGATTATTTCTATACTACCGCGAGTATTACTATCAAGTTCAGCACCGTCATCACCGCCACACCCTACGAGGCCTGTCGCAATGATGAGTGGTATAAGTAATTTATTATTCATTTTTATTACTCCAAAAAGATTCTTTCTTCAAATTTAGCTTGTTTCATTTAAGCACTTGATTTGGCTAGTACTTAAAGCTGACACCTGCGAACAGGCGAGGACCGTAATCACTTACTTGACCCAAGTTACCTTGGGTATAGAAGTCATCACTGCGGTGCTCACTGAACAAGTTAATTGCTGAAACTTTGACACGAACGTGTTTATTGATTTTGTATGCAGCACGAGCTTCCCAAGTACCTGCCTCATCAACATAACGTAGTCTTGTGCCGTTAGAAGTGTAAGGTTGGAAGTATTCGCTACGATACTTATAGATAAGCGCAGTATCAAAATCACCTATTTGGTAGTAAATCTGACCATTGAATACATGCTCAGAAAATCCGGGCACTGAGGCAGGTGGTACAATACCTGCGGTAAGCTGAGTGGTTACACCGTCTAAATCAGTCGTATAGGTCTCACCGTAGTTACTATCTTCAAACTCATAGTTTGTGTCTGCATAGTTATAACCAAGCTTCACACCAATGCCTAAATCCCAACGATACGAGAATGTCGCTTCGAAACCATAAAGGTCACTTTTTTCGTCAGTAGTGACTGAATTAGTAATAGGTAAAGAAACTTCCACACCGTCAACGATAAACGTCTCTAACTGTGTTTGCTGTTGGTAACCGCCATTGAATTGCTTGTAGTAAACACCTAAAGCTACAATAGCATCGTCGCTTGGGTACCATTCTGCAGCAAGGTCATAGTTCCATGACATGAGTGGTTTAAGCTCAGGATTACCAGAGCCATTTGCACCCACTAACAAGTCTTCAACTGATGTAGGGTCATCAGAGTCATCGGTTACAAATGTACGGCTATAACCCATATCAGATGGATCGGCACGTGACATACCTCGGTAAATACCGGCCCTTATGAGAATATCTTCATTGTAGTCAACGACTAAGTTAAAGCTTGGTAGTACTTCAGTGTAATCTCCGCCACTTTCAATTTGTTCAATAGTTCCGTTTGGTACTAATTCGACGATACCTGTCGCCGGATCAGTGACAACATCAAAACCTTCTCTAAAACCAATAGAATTAACATCAGTATTGACCACACGCACACCAAAGTTACCACGAACAAATTTATCAAACATTTCAGTGTCGTAGTTAAGCATTGCGTAAGCAGAGGTAGTTTTTTCTGTAACGTCAATAGTACCCGCATTCTCGTATGTAACCTCTGGGTATGCGAATTCGCCGCCTTGTGATGTTGCTACGGCTTGAGAGAAACACTCGTTATTATAAGTTGCCCACGAAGCGCCTGTACCGCTTTCTACAACATTACCTGAACTGTCAACATGGGTGATAATATCACCGTCAGAAACACTCGATAAAAAATCACTCTCAGGGAAGGCTATTTGGCATCCTTCAAGTACATCAATGGCCGATGTTACAGATTCATCTAAATTATATGTCGTTCTTGAGCCATTACCGTTCGAGCCACCAAATTGAACATATGTTAGCTCAGAAACGCGAACGCCAGCTTGAACGCTACTAAAAACATCACCGTCTAGAAAATAATGAGCATCAATGCGTGCACCCATAATTTCGTTGTCGCGGACATTTTCTCTGTCGAGGCGAGTACGAAGGCTATCAGTAAAATTGGAAATATCAGTCACATCAAAATCAGTCACTGTAAAATGAGGAATATATTCACCTAAATCCCAAGATAAGAAAGGACGAGAGCTCGTTCTTCCTCGGTTTGTTATTTGTAGTTCTTCACGGCTGGTTTTAGAATAGCCAAGGTCTACACTAATCTTTAGATCATCAGAGAAAAAATGTTCAACGTTCAAGCCATATCCACGATAGTTTTCTTCACGCGAAAATTGCTCGCCCGCAGCTTCGATGCGTTCTTCACCTTCCCAATGTAGAATACCGCCAACATCGTTTGTGATCAGATTTTGTCCCGTTACGCCCGGTGTAACGCGCTTTTGTAAGAAAATTAAATCATGGCGCGCTTCTGCTTGAGTGCGATCTGAAAGTTGCACGTCAAAATTGATATCCCATTTTTCTGAGGGTTGGTATTGTAGAGCAAAGAATAAAGCATCTCTTTCATCAGATGTTTCATTTTGACGGAAGCTTCGGCTTGAGCCAGTCCATGCGTATTCTCTGCCATCATCTACAGCAAGACCTGTTTCTGGATCAATCTCATTATTATAACCTTGGTTATTTGAGCCAACAATTTCATCTTCACAATCGCCCGCTGAGCTACGGAAAAAACCGGTATTGGTATCGGTTGGATCATTCAAACATGCCCACAAAGATGAACCTGTTGGGCTTGAGCTTCTATATTCAGCTTCTGGCTGGCTAATATCTTGACGTTGAAAGCCTACACTCAAACCCAATGCTTGGCCGTTATCAAATTCAAATTGGTCAACATAACTTAGTGTTCCACGGTAGCCCAAATCATCTTGAAGTGAACTGTCAACGTTTGCTTGGTCTGGGTTGTAATTAGCTTTTACTTCAGCCTGAAAACGTTGCTTACCAAAATCTAAAGGCTTAAGTGTCTCCAGAGTAATAACACCGGCAACTCCACCTTCAATCATGGAAGCGTCTTGTGTTTTATAAATAGCCACTTTCTGCATCAGCTCTGATGGGAACTGAGAAAAGTTAACTGAACGGTCACCACTACCATTAGTCGCTTCACGGCCATTGATGTTAGTGGCACTTAAGAATGGGCCTAAACCACGAATACTGATTTCAGTAGCACCACCATTTTCACGATGAGATGATGCACCGGTTAATGATTCTAGCGCCTCAGCAATTGAAAGTGCAGGTAAATCACCAATATCTGCAGCAGATAAACCGTCAACAACCGTGGTAGATTCACGCTTTATTGATATTTGGTCTTGAATTGTTTTACGTGTACCAGTAATTACAACAACTTCTATATCATTATCAACTTTATCTAGATTTTCAGTTTCGGCTTCTTGTGCTATTGCCGAAAATGCAAAAGAACTGGTTACAGAAGTAAATGCAGCAAGCTTCATCCATTTTGCTATAGGTGAAAGCTTGAACTTCCCTATTTTATGGATGGGTTTTGTTTTTTTACTGAATTTCGTCGACATACCGTACTTCCCCTTAGTATTTTAATAAGCATGTTAATGCCATTTAATTCTTATATTTATTATTACCAGTAGGTTACTGCCTTAAATCCTTATATTTGTTACTGCAAGCAGGTTACTGCCATTAAATTCTTACATTGAAATTAGAGTTACATTAATTTCAACAGACGAAACTCAAACAAAAGTTTTAACCTATTAATTTTAATAAAAATATAACCAATAACTGTAGTTATGAGCTACGAATTTTAAATTGATGTGTTGACTGCGCTAAAATTTATACCCTTTATGTATATTATGGATATGATAGAAAGTGGCTTGCACATAATCACCTTCGGCTCCGCCATTGTTTTGATTATAAACACCCGCTTTAAAATACATATACTGGTCACTCGCACTATAGCCACTATCTTTCATATCGTAGTACTTAGTAATATTTGGCTTACCTTCCCTGATTATCGTGACGAACAACACTTCATCTTCGACGGAAATTTTATAAGAGAATTTTTCGTTTAAGGCGATGCCGTCTTCAGGGTCTGACAAAGTATGAGAACGTGAGCCAATCATATTTATCCAAATATCATCACCGCCATTTATTTCATGGGCAAAATAAATAGCCCCTTTCGAGTTGGCTGGTAATTTTCGGTAATATAAACGGATGGGTTCGTCATCCGTCGCGTGAATTTGCCCGATGATCACGCGTCCAACCTTTTTTTCATCACCTGTGGTAGATACTCGGTTTATTGCCAAAGTCCCTTCCAAACTGCCTTCAACTCCCCCAGACTTAACTTTCGCCGAACCATGCGCGTTACTGAAAACCCAGTTATTCTTTGTCAGGCCACGCGTTTTTATTCGACTATTACCCCTACGTAGCATTTCGCGTAGTTCGGTTCTCGCATATTTTGTATTTTTTGAGGTCTTGGCTCCTACGTTTGGGCAAGCGAATACCAAGCCACCATCATCTGCTGTATAAAAAAATGGCTTTAATTTGAATCCTTTAGCTAATGATTTCTCATAGACGGTATCAGCTTTTTTATCTTTGTTGAGATCGGTTGGCAACGTTAACGACCAATCGAGTAAGTCAAAATTTTCACCTGGCTTTTTAAGCGGATCGAGTTTTGACAAATCCCCCAGTAAAACGCCTTCAGCAAGGCTAGTATGTGACTTCGGAATAAGCGTATTCTCCTCAATGTCCTGAGCATTGAGTGATGCGCTAAAAACAGCTAAAGCAAAAGCTAGTACAGCGAAAACGTCACACATTTTCTTTTGAAAAGGTCGGTAAGATTTATATGTGTTGATATTGGAATCCATTAAAATTTACGATCTCTTTGTTGAATATGTTCGTGTATTGTTCGGCTTACCTATTTTCACAGCTTACTTAGAATGCCTATATGCACAGCATATAGTGACGCACCTACACATGAACTTAACTAACCCTTAAAAACGTCATAAAAATAGGTAAGATTTTGCTTCTAATGAACACCAAAAATTATCTAATTTCGTTGTAAAAAGAAGCAGAACTCTTTGTTGTATATGATCAAAGAGCTATGATTAATTGCTATGCATAGAATCATAGATAACTTACCTAACACAGCTGCGTACTTACCTAACACAACTGCACACTCAACAATTTGTTTACACCTACAACATTATGCTAAACAAAATATAACCACCACAACACATCCCTGTCAACCAAAATGGTGCCGAAAGCATTACCAAAAATCAGAATTGGTAGTAACCATGAAATAGAAAAAGACTAACGCATTGGCTTGACATATTTTTCACTCCATAAAAACACACCAAATAAACAACAACTTATGTAAAATCCAGTTGTTATTGTTGAATAGTTTTGATATTCACTACCAATGGATATGACAACATAACCAAATCACAGAACAAAGTTAGCCAGTGATACAGCTGTATTACCAATTGGCAATAAATATTATTACCAAATGAAATGCAGGCATTACCAATAGGTGATGTAATGAGATTACAGTTCAGAACTAATATGCAGACTATAAGCCGTACAATAATTCGTATTGATTGTGATTTGTCATTAATGCTCTTGTTGAACGAAGCTAAGCTGTCAGGCGCATTAGTGCTTATTTCGAGGCTATGCTGCTAAGCTACGGCAACGCATACGCTTGATGTTAGCGGTGGCTGAAACGGTATTTGAGCCACACGAAAAAGCCACCAGGACTCAGGCAGTACGACCTTGCCCCTGCTGCCAACAACCGATGACATTTAGGGGATGCTGGCAACAAAGTAATGGGGATAAGCTAACGCGACCGACAAGCTTAATGAAGTAAAATCAAACGCGGCTTAACGCCACGGTTTAAGCCGAAGGATGACAAGTCCAACACAGAGAATGCAAAGTAATAGAAATATAATAAGGCGATAAGTTGTTGATATTTTATAATAAATTAATTGACTGACATAGCTAAGGGATCGCTAAGGCCAATAGAACAACAAGGCTTATATTCATGATGAAAACATGCGTCGAATTCCAACGTGCTTTCACACATTATTGTTTCGCTCACTTTTGCACTCGCGAATTTAAAGACGTTTTTATTGGGCGAAGGCTTACGTAAATTCCGTATATGCATGCACAAAAATCTCGAGCAACACCAGTACATTTAGTGCACAGCCGATCGAGATTTTGTCAGACTATGGTTATCTTATGTCAATGTATGCTTACAGCGACAATTACTTGTCGCTGAAAGCATAAGTCGACATAAGCATGGTTCTACTTTCAATCGCTTACATCAAAAATAAAACCATAAGCTGACATAAAATATAACCATAAACTGACAAATTATTACTTTTGTCGATAGACGTGAAGTGTTACATGTTCTTTTATTACAGAGCTTAAGATCTCAATCACTAACTCATTATTGGACAGAAATACGCTCGTACAAAAGAAGATAAAAATGGGCCGCAGAATAAGGAAATGTATGGTATCGGTCATTCACTAACGCCATCACATTATTAGGTATAACGAGCCTTTAGAGTTACTCATTAATATCGTTATGGTTAAATAATGAACAATACTTAAATTTCTACTTTGATTCAATTATTAATCTGTCTTGATTCGAGGTAAATAAGCACGACTAACCATAAAATCACTCAACTTACGTTTTTGTTGCTCCATTTAGTAATTTTATAGTCTCTAAACAACTGGACGCGTTTTTTACATTGATTACTTTCTATATAGATATCAATAAAAAACCTCTTCCCATTAAATGAGAAGAGGCTTTACTACCTTTTCGGCAGGTATTTCAAAGTCGACTCGTAAGTCACGATTATCGCGTTTTTCAGCTGCCTATTCGACAGGTCACATCTTCAAGATCCCAAATAGTTTCTTGAGCGTATCTTCAGCTGCCTATTCGGCAGTTCACCTTATAGTGTCAGTTAAATTAATACAAGACAAATCTTCAGCTGCCTATTCGGCAGTTCACTACCAACAATAGCCAATGTACTCTTTTTCTTCAATGACTAAACCGATAATCTATTTTTTATCCTATTTTCTAGAACCATTTATAGACTCGATGTAAAACAGTTAGTTACAAGCCAGACTAAAAATAAGGTCTAAACAAGCCAAAGTCTGGAACTGTCCCTCTGAGTAACTGATTCGTAGCTAATCCATATTGGCTAAACTCAGCCGCTTCACGCTGTTGTACATTCTCTTTTTGAACATGCAAAAGAAAATCCTGTTCGGTACTTGTGCTCGCTATTGCTATGCAATGAAAACGATCTAACTCTCTCTGCTCTCCGTTTTTATTTGGTTCAAAAACTTCCCCTCTCGCTATAGCTCGCTTTTCTAGACGCTTTAATCGTCTTCGAGTTTCACCAACAAATATTTTAGCTATGTTTTGATTGCGCTTGAATCTCACCTCAGCGCAGTCATCAGGAACAGTTTCTACATTGCCTACACTAAAGAACCCACACTCCTGCATATCCCGAAAATACCCCTGAAGCCTCAACTCGTTCAGTACCCCCTTGTCTGTATGCACAAAAGCAATCATATTGCCGATTGATGCATCAGACCACGCAGGAAAGCTCACCCCGAGCCCTTGAATTTCACGTTTACATATAAAACCATGCATAACTGAAATACAGCGCCCAGTAAGCAAAGCCAAGTTTGCTTGTTCAGGTAAAAATCGCACCATAAAATAGTAGCGCTTCATATCAGGCCTTCACAGATGCTGTTTTAGGGGCTGTTGATTTTGCAGCGGTGGATTCGGCGTTTGATTTCCTTTTAGCCTCAGCCTTTTTTTGGAACATGCCGCCCTTTATTAACACTGGTAAGCCCCTAGAACAGTAGACACTTCATAGAGTTATAATGAACCAAAAATATGAGGTGTTACATGCGCGGAAAACGATATCCCGACGAATTTAAAATCGAAGCCGTTAAACAAGTTACAGAACGTGGTCACCAGATCGCCGATGTGGCAGAGAGATTAGGCGTTACTCCCAAAAGTTTGCACAACTGGATTAACAAGTTTGATAAGCCAGAAAAGCAACACGTCACCATTGATAATCAACAAGACGAAATACGTAAGCTCAAGGCGGAGTT
>NZ_JAEH01000071.1 GCF_000518805.1 Shewanella waksmanii ATCC BAA-643 | reverse complement strand
AGCGGCACTAGCCGCCTATGGAATGACCCCATCAATGACAGATGGATATGACTGCTACCAAAATGCACAAGCAGAGCGTGTGAATGGTATTTTGAAGCAAGAGTTTTTGCTTAATCGCTGCAGAACGATGAAAGAGCTTGGCGTTTTAATCAAGGAATCGATAGAGATTTATAATCAATTACGGCCGCACCTTAGTTTAGGAATGAAAACCCCAAATGAGGTGCATGAAAAAGCCAGTTGGGAATACCAACTGGCTTAATAAAAACCGTCAACCTATTTTAGGACTAGACACCTTTGTATTTGAGGTAACAAAAAGGCCACTGTAAAACAGTGGCCTTTTTCATCAATCGCGTTGATTAGCTCTTAGCGCGTTTCATCGCAGTGAAGAACTCATCATTGGTTTTGGTCATTGCCAGTTTGTCGATGAGGAACTCCATGCCGCTGACTTCATCCATAGGGTTGAGGATTTTGCGTAAAATCCACATCTTTTGCAGCTCATCTGGCGTAGTCAGTTTCTCTTCACGACGAGTACCTGAGCGGTTGAAGTCGATTGCAGGGAATACACGTTTTTCTGCTGCTTTACGAGATAGGTGCAGTTCTTGGTTACCAGTACCTTTAAATTCTTCGTAAATAACCTCGTCCATTTTCGAACCTGTATCTACAAGCGCGGTCGCGATAATGGTTAAACTGCCGCCATTTTCAATATTACGTGCAGCACCAAAGAAGCGCTTAGGACGGTGCAGAGCGTTGGCATCAACACCACCGGTAAGTACTTTACCCGATGATGGAATTACCGTGTTGTAGGCACGTGCTAGACGAGTGATAGAGTCGAGCAGGATAACCACATCTTTTTTGTGCTCAACTAAACGCTTAGCTTTTTCAATGACCATTTCGGCAACTTGTACGTGACGGCTTGCTGGCTCATCAAAAGTAGAAGCAATAACTTCACCTTTTACCATACGCTGCATTTCGGTCACTTCTTCTGGGCGCTCATCAATTAGCAATACCATTAACACCACTTCTGGGTTGTTATAGGTGATGCTTTGCGCCATGTTCTGTAGCAGTAAAGTTTTACCGGCTTTTGGCGGCGCCACAATCAAACCACGCTGACCTTTACCAACGGGTGAGCACAGGTCAAGAATACGCGAAGTAATATCTTCAGTTGAACCATTACCACGCTCCATACGAAGACGGTCTTCAGCATGCAGTGGGGTTAAGTTTTCAAAGAGGATTTTAGTACGAGAATTTTCAGGCTTGTCAAAGTTAACTTCATTAACTTTCAGTAGAGCAAAATAGCGTTCGCCATCTTTAGGTGGGCGAATCTTACCGAAAATGGTATCACCCGTTCGCATATTGAAGCGGCGAATCTGACTTGGTGAAACGTAAATGTCATCAGGGCCCGCAAGGTAAGAACCATCTGCACTACGTAAGAAACCGAAGCCGTCTTGGAGAATTTCTAATACGCCGCCGCCGAAAATGTCTTCACCGCTTTTGGCATGGGCTTTAAGGATGGCGAAAATAATGTCCTGCTTACGAGCGCGGGCCATATTATCGATTTTCATCTCTTGGGCTAGGGTAACGAGGTCTGAAATCGACTTGTCTTTTAATTCTGATAAATTCATCGTGGTGGGTCTTGTATATGCGAGATAATGCTATCGCCGAATAATAGGATAAAGTGTGTTTAGGATATTAGTCGGATAGCGAGATGTGGGTTAATAACATTAATTTGGTTATTAAAGTAGCACTAACAGCGCGGGGCGTCTAGAAATTTAGCAAGCCCCGACACAATTTATTGATAAAGCTGTGTCGGGAATCACTTTATAATGCAGTTTTGGGCGCATTATAGCTGGGCGTCAATAAACTCTTTTAATTGAGTTTTAGATAGTGCGCCAACTTTAGTACCGGCAAGCTCACCATTTTTAAAGATAAGCAGTGTTGGAATACCACGTACACCGTACTTAGCAGCAGAGGCATTGTTGTGGTCAACGTTTAGCTTACCAATTTTGACTTTGCCTTCATATTCTTCAGCGACGTCATCTAAAATTGGCGCGATCATTTTACAAGGGCCACACCACTCTGCCCAAAAATCGACTACTACAGGGATATCAGATTTAATTACGTCAGTGTCGAAGCTGTCGTCGCTCAAGGTTATGATTTTATCGCTCATGATGTTCTCCAGTTAGGTTGCCATTGCTGGTTTGTTAATGGCTTAACCTGTATATTGGGTCTGAAATTCGCTTTTCAAGACTTTTTTAAGCAGTTTTCAGTACAGTTTTTAATAATCGTTATTTCAAACGATTGAGTTTCTTATTGCAACCCTAACTGGTATGCTGGCGCCTATGAGCGAAACACATTTATCAAATCAGAAGTTTGCCGACTTTTCTCTACATCCAGAGATAAAAACAGCACTTAATGAGAGCGGTTTTGAATTTTGTACACCAATTCAAGCGCTTTCCCTCCCTATTTTACTAGAAAAGAAAGACATTGCTGGCCAGGCCCAAACCGGTACTGGTAAGACACTGGCTTTTCTAGTTGCCACATTTAACCATTTACTTAGTACATCAATCCCTGAGGGGCGCGAGCTCAATCAGCCACGTGCAATTGTAATGGCACCAACACGTGAATTGGCGATCCAGATCGCTAAGGATGCGAAGTTGTTGGCGAAACACACCGGTCTAAAGGTGGGTATCGTCTATGGTGGCGAAAGCTACGATGTGCAACGTAAAGTGCTGGATCAAGGTGTCGATATTCTTATTGGTACCACAGGGCGAATTATTGATTATGTTCGTCAAGGTGTGATTAATCTCAGCGCCATTCAAGCGGTGGTGTTAGATGAAGCTGATCGCATGTTCGATTTGGGCTTTATTAAAGATATTCGTTTCTTGTTTAGACGCATGCCTGATGCTAAATCGCGTTTGAATATGCTCTTTTCGGCAACCTTGTCGATGAAAGTGCAAGAGCTGGCATACGATCATATGAACGAGCCAGAGAAAGTCGAAATAGCGCCGGATGAGAAAACCTCTAAAAACATCAAGGAAGAGATTTTTTATCCATCGATGGATGAAAAAATGCGCTTGTTGTTGAGCCTGATTGAAGAAGATTGGCCTGAAAAAGCGATTGTTTTCTCTAACACCAAACATAGCTGTGAGAATTTGTGGTCATGGTTAGAGGGTGATGGACATCGTGTTGGCTTGCTGACTGGTGATGTGCCGCAAAAGAAACGTATCCGTATTCTTGAGCAATTTACCAATGGTCAGTTAGACATTTTGGTGGCCACGGATGTGGCAGCACGTGGTTTACATATTTCAGATGTATCGCATGTGTATAACTATGATCTTCCGGACGATTGCGAAGATTATGTGCACCGTATTGGTCGTACAGGTCGTGCTGGTCAAAAAGGGGTGTCAGTGAGCTTTGCTTGTGAAGAGTATGCCCTTAACTTACCTGCCATTGAGAGCTATATTCAGCATTCAATTCCTGTCAGTAATTATGACAGTGAAGCTTTGCTTGATGATATCCCGGCACCAATTCGGGTACATCGTAAGCATAACAACCGTCCGCAAGGGCGTTCAGGTAGCGGTCGCCCACCTCAAGGTAATCGCAACGCGCGTCCAAGACGTCATGACAGGACTCGCAGACACAGCTAAATGACTGACGTTCAATCAGCGCCGCGTTATGCGGCCATTACCTTAGGTTCTAATAGCTTCAATATGCTGGTTGCGCAAACCGTTGCCGGCAAACCGAATGTTATTGCTAAATACAAGCGCAAGGTGCGTTTAGCTCAAGGTATTGGCAGTGATGGTGTACTCAGTGATGAGGCATTTGACCGCGGCATTGATTGTCTGAAAATGTTTGCAGACATGCTCGATAAAGAAGGTGTCGCACGTCAGCATGTTGCAGTCATTGCCACTGCAACATTGCGTAGTATTAAAAATGCGCAGGCATTCAGTGATACTGCGTTACCTATTTTGCAGCAACCGATAGAGATCATTAGCGGATTGCGAGAAGCTGAGCTGATCTACCAAGGGATGGCTGCCACCACTGCTGGTGAAGGTCGCCGTTTAGTGATTGACATTGGCGGTGCCAGTACCGAATTCATTGTTGGTGATGGCGATAGCGTGCTGTTTAAGCAAAGCCTTCCTATCGGATGCGTGACTTTTAATAGTTTGTTTTTCAATGATTTCCCTTTCCAAGAGCTTGACTTCAATAGCGCATCAGACAAAGTACAGCAAACCTTAGGTGACTACGCCCAAGAGCTTCGTCGTTTGGGGTGGCATGGGGTTGTTGGAGCCTCAGGTAGTGTGCAATCGGTGATCGAACTGCTTAATCATCGCAGTATGACGGCAACGATCACGCCGCAGGTATTGCAACAGTTACAGCTAGAAATCTTGTCCCAACCCGAGCAATCTATGCTTGGCATTGAAGGGCTGCACCCTGAGCGTGCACCAACATTTGCAGCGGGGGTAGCGATACTCCAAGCACTGTTTACCTTATTAGAGATTGATAAGCTCAACCTTTCTGGTGGCGCACTCCGCGAAGGGGTTTTACAACAGCTAGCCAATCAGGTCGCCGCGCAGTAATCGCGCTCCCACTTAAATTTTCTCTTGCAAACTTAGTTATCAGCTTCGCAACAACTATCATCCAGACGTAGCTAAAAAATTAATCATTTTTTTTCTACTCATTTTCTTGCCAAGATCTGCTTTCTCTATTCCAGTTAACTCGCCCTGAATAGCCTGTTTTTTAAACAATTGTTAACACGTTACTTTGGCTGTTCTTTATCCAGTAGCGACTAAACTCTCAAATATTTTGCATATTGAAGATTGTATAAAATATGTAATTAGTGTTATGGTTTTGTCGCATCTGGTTTTCTATACCCTATTTATTCAAAAAACATTTATGACCAGATGCCTAAAAAAATCATATTTTCGGGAGAGATAGATCTATGTCTGGGCGTAACGCAATAAAGCGGTTTACCCCCAGTTTGGCGGCCATTGCCGTAGGCTCAGTGCTGATGTTGTCAGCACCAGCTGCATATTCAGCGGATACTAGTATTGTTAAAGGTAATATTGTTGGCCAACAGGGTGAGACCGTTGCCAACGCCGTTATTACACTTAAACATAAAACCAAAGGTTTAACTTACACTGTCGAAACCAACGACAAAGGTGCTTACTTTTTACGTAACGTACCCGTGGGTGACTACGATGTCTCCATCGCTAAAGATGGCTTTGAGACTACCCAAGAAAACGGCGTGCGTGTGAGTATTGGCCAGCCGGTCATTCTAGATGGACAGCTATTCGCTGTAGGCAGCAACGATGTGGAGCGTATATCTGTAACGGGCAGTATGATCCGTCGTGTTGATATGGCCTCATCAACATCGGGTGTGACGTTTAGCCAAGATGAACTCAATACCATGCCGGTTGATTCAGGCTTTGAGAACATTGCGTTGCTGGCGCCAGGAACCGCAGTACCCGGTGGTAGTAATTTTAATGGTGCGACGAGCTTCGGCGGATCATCATCAGCCGAAAATGCCTACTACCTGAACGGTCTAAACATTACTAATATTCGTACCGGTTTAGGTTCATTGCGTTTACCTTGGGAAGCGATTGCTCAGACCCAAGTTAAAACTGGCGCAATTTCGCCTGAATTTGGCAGCGCCATTGGGGGTATCGTCAATGCAGTTTCCAAATCAGGTGACAATGAATTCCATTTTGGTGTCGAAGGTCGCTATGATCCTGCATCAATGCGCTCTAGCCATGACTCTATCTATCAAGCCGATGGCACTATTGATACCAATACTCAGCGCAATAGTGATGATTTCAAGCAGCTAAAAATCTGGGCAAGCGGTGCCATCATTGAAGACAAGTTGTTTTATTACGGTCTGTATGAACCAAGCCAGCATGATCAAAATTGGGCAGAGCAAACCGTATACCATGAGCGTGAGAGGGAATCCAACCGTTGGTTCGCTAAGCTAGATTGGTTTGCTACCGAAAATCACTCGTTTGGCTTTATGGCGATGAACAATAAGCGTACTTGGGAAACATCCAGCTATGCCTATGACTGGGAAACCAATGAAGTGGGTGAGCAGCAGGGCGTTGCTGCACCGGGTGAGGATGGTGGTAGTTTATATAGCTTTAACTACACCGGATATTTGACTGATGACTTCTCTGTTTCTGCGGTTGTGGGACGAGTTGAAGAAGATGTTGAAAACCGAGTTGCGTCCAGTAATCCAGGTGTATGGGATGAGCGTAATGGTAGCTTTGTAACGCTAAGTCAGCATACCAACTCAACGGTAGTTGAGCAGCACTATGTGCGCGACCAAGCTCGTATTGATTTTAACTGGGATTTAGAAGACCACTCGATTAGTTTTGGTGTCGATTATAGCAGCGTGTCGGTCGATTATTCTGAAGACCAAAACGGTCTGGGTGAAGCGCGTGGCTGGTGGACGATTGCAACGGCGGGCGCTGATGATATTTCTGGCGCACCTGAAGGTAGTGACTATATTGAGCGTCGTCGCCGTTCAACATTTGCCAGTAACGATTCAGAAGTGAATTCTCTGTCTTTCTATGTCAATGATTCTTGGCAGGCGACGGATAATTTAGTGATTAACGCCGGTGTGCGGATTAATAACTATGAAAACACGGTATCAGATGGCCGCCCATTTGTAGACCTAAGCAACCAAATCGCCCCCAGATTACAGGCCATTTATGACCTTGCAGGCGATGGTAGCTCTAAAATCTATGTGACCTATGGCCGCTATTTCCAGCCTGTTTCAGTCAACATGAACATCAAGCAGGGTGGCTCACAGCGTGAAGTATTTGACTATTTCGAATTGGACCAAGTTGATGCCAATGGCCACCCAGTCATCACTGCAGATGGTTCACCGAGTCGTGGTGCCGCGATTCGCGATACTTGGGTTCGTCAGCAAGGTATTACTGAGCCGGGTTTGATTGCTTCATCGTCACTAGAATCTATGTTCTCAGACGAGTTTACTCTGGGTTATCAGCAAGAAGTGTTTGATACCATGTCAGCAGGTGCGCGAGTAATATGGCGCGATCTGGGCCGTGGTATTGAAGATACTGATGTAGAGCCAGTGTTAAGCAAAAAGCTAGCTGAAATGGGCATTGAAGATAATGTCGGTCAGAGTTCTTACTATGTGCTTCACAACCCTGGTAATGCGGTTAACTTAAGCTACGATTTTGATGGTGATGGTAAAGTTGATAATGTGAATTTGTCGGCCGAGGAGTTGGCACTCGATTCAATGCAACGTCATTATTTAGCGTTGGAACTAACTTTAGATGGCAACGTCACAGAAGATTTTCGTATTAACTCATCGTACACCTTATCTCGCAACTGGGGTAACACCGAAGGCTTAGTTAAAACCGATAACAACCAAGCCGATCCAGGTTGGACAACATCGTATGATTACGGTGATTTGATGGACCACGGATACGGTGATCTGCCTAATGATCATACTCATGTGTTTAAACTTAATGGCAGCTATAACATTACTGATGAGTGGATTTTTGGTTTCGTAACTAGCGTAAGTTCTGGTCGTCCTCAGAGTTACTTCTCAGTGCATCCATCTGGTGTTGATAGTTGTGCTGAAGGTAGTCCATGGGATGCTTGTATTAGCCGCTATTATGGCCAAGCAAGTCACTATGATGAAAATGGTGATCCTGCGCCACGTGGTGAAGCGGGTAACTTACCTTGGGTTGCTAAGGTCGATCTATCATTGATGTATATGACAGAGCTATTCGATGGCAATTTCAGCGTTAAGGGTACGGTTTATAACGTACTGAATTCTGATAGCGCCACTAATATCAATGAAGAGCGTGCAGCCTACGGGGATGATGGTTTAGTGCTTAATCCAAACTATGGGATGACAACCGAGCGTCAAGAAGAGCGTTACTTCTCTCTTGTTGCCCGCTACGAGTTCTAGTTTATAGGTCATTGCTAAACCTACTTTTGAGGCCGCATAAGCGGCCTCTTTTCCTGTTGTAAATAAATTTAATTACATTTTGATAACAGATATTACAAATTGGTTTAAATGACTTTATAGCGATAATCTCGATATACCCTTCCAGCTCTACACCTTACAACTTCATTGTTTATAAAGACTTTTGTCTCTATTTCGCTAATTTCTCATGTGAATATTTATTATTAATTGACGCCGGTTTAGTCAAAACACCTTCAGACATGTATATTGCATACAAAATAAAGTATGTGATATAAACGTTGCCAACTTGTGTGGACCATGTGTTTTTTCATTGCTGTAGCTCATGAGATTCACCGGTATAACAAAAAGCATATATTTGGGAGATCACCATGAAATTTAATCAAATTGCTAAGCTAGTGAGCTTAGCGTGTAGTGGGGCTATGGCCTTTACCGCACCTGCTGTATTAGCTGCCGAAGACGGCGCTGATACGGTAGAGCGTATTTCTATTACTGGTTCGCGTATTAAGCGTGTGGATATGGAAGGCGCTTCACCGGTTACTACTATTACCGCTGACGATATGGCTACCGCAGGTTTTTCAACTGTGGGTGAAGCTTTGCGCGCATCAACCTTAAACTCGTTTGGCTCATACGGTGGAACGTCAAACAACAGCTGGTCATCACAAGCTACGATTCAGCTTAAAGGGGCAGATCCAAGCCATACATTAACGCTACTTGATGGTAAGCGTATGGCTAAGTCTCCGGTTTTAGGTGGCGGCGCAACTAACATCAATACCATTCCTACAGCAGCTGTAGAGCGTATCGAAATCCTCTCTGACGGCGCATCAGCGGTTTACGGTACTGATGCAATTGCCGGTGTTATTAACATTATTCTCAAAAAAGATTTTGAGGGTGTTGAAGTGAAAGTTCGCGCAGAAGAGCCTGATGCAGAAGGTGGCGGAGACAATCACTCAGCGTCATTTACTGGTGGCCTAAGCTCTGACATGGGGAGCTTTGTCTTTACCGCTGAGCACTTCAAAAAGAGTGGCATTCTATTTTCTGAGCGTCCATATACAGCAGCGCACGTAAAAGATGGTCAAGATCCAAGTGATTTCCGTAGCTGGATTGGTTTGAGCCAAACTGGTCGTACTATCGATATGGGACCTAATGGCGGTTGGTTATACACCACGCCTTACACTAACGATTTAGATTGTAGTGAAGTCTATGGGGCAAACTTCGTTGGCCCACTGAACGATAGTAAGTATCCTGGTGACACCTCTTGTTCATTTGATTACACCAAAGCGGCGTACAACGATGTGGACCAAGAGCGTACCTCAACCTTGTTGAATTACTCTTACAACATTAATGATGATATTGAGCTAACCGCGCGTGCATATTGGGCATCGAATACCACCACTGATGTATCTGCGCCAGTGCCGGGTTACATTACATTTGATGAGGCGATGCCAGCTTATACCACTGCCGATGGTCTTAACCTGCGCGCTGTACCAGAAGGCGGCGCAATGCTGTTCCGTTTCAATACCGCCGGTAATCGTGTACGTGAAAGTACCGATAACATCTATGACTTCTTAATTGGTTTAGATGGCACCACAGATAATTTTGATTGGAATGCATCGGCATCATATAACAAATATGACGTATTTAAGTGGGGTACGGGCTACCAACTTAAAGGTGCAACGACAGATTTAGTTGGTTCGTGGAATGATGATACCAATAGTTTCGAAGGCTGGGATCCACGTGATCCTAATTCTGAACTTCCTGGCGGCGCGACAGCTAACTCAGATGCTAAATTAACCAGCAGCACTTTTGAAGTTGATGCCGGTATCAGCATGGAACTGTTTGAACTTGCTGGTGGTGCAACAGGCCTCTATTTAGGTGCTTCTTACCGTGAAGAGAAACTTGACTCGGCAGTCGATGCCCTTGATGAAGCAGGTTTAATTGTTGGTGGTAGTGGCGGAGCCGGCGGAAGCGGTGATCGTGATGTCGCAGCTGTGTTCATGGAAATGGCATTCCCTGTACTGGATAACTTAGAAGTTAACCTTGCTGCACGTTATGATGAATATTCCGATTTTGGTGGTACCTTCAACCCGCAAGTGTCTGTTCGCTATAACGTATTGGAGCCAGTACTACTGCGTGCGTCTTGGGGTACCGGTTTCCGTGCACCAACACTTGAGCAGTTGAATCAATCTACCAGTGTTGGTTATAACGATGTCACCAACTACATGAAGTGTTACGAAGATGGCCTAGGCATTGATGGTTGTTCAATTGACGATAATGTACCTGTGTCAATTGGTCGTAATGAAGATCTTGGTCCAGAAGAGTCAGAAAGTTATAACTTTGGTGTTGTGTGGGATATTACTGATAATTTCAACATGACAGTTGATTACTGGTCATTGGAAACTGAAGGTTTGATTGGTTCATTGGTTAATAATGAGCTGACCTACACCCAAGCGCAACTTTGGGAAGCAGCAGATGCAGCGGGTCAACCTCGTCCTGATATTAGTGCGGTATATCCTGGAACTTCAATTAGCCAAAATGGTATTGGCAAACTGACGGCTATGACCAATGTAATGCAAAATATTGGTTTAAGTGAGCGCGAAGGTGTTGATGCTAAATTTGCGGCGACATTTGAAACAGATATTGGTGATTTCAAACTTGGTTTAGCTTGGTCGCATTACTTGAAGTACACTGACTCTATGCCAGAAGGTGGTGTAAGAACGGTATCGCGTAACTGGGCGGGCACTGAAGATTACCCTGATGATCGCGTTAACTTTACTGCCAATTACTTGGTCGGCGATCATAGCCTTTACTATCAAGCGGACTACATTGATTCACAGTCTACAACGGATGAGAATGAAGATGGTTCAAGCTACTCAATTGATTCAGTGGTTTATCACACCTTAAGTTATTCTTATAACATGCCTTGGAACAATATTATCTCAGCGGGTATCAACAACCTGACTGACGAAGAGCCGCGCTTCCAAGCCAACGGTGACTACAACCGTTCAATCTACGACACAATTGGTCGTTCATATTGGGTGTCATTTACCCAAACATTCTAAGCTGATTTTGTTGGCTTAACATTAAAAAAGGCACTCTTATGAGTGCCTTTTTATTATTTAACAACTGTCCCGTCCTGAGATAAGTTGACACTTTGGAGACTTATCTATGAAACCTTC
>NZ_JAEH01000070.1 GCF_000518805.1 Shewanella waksmanii ATCC BAA-643 | reverse complement strand
CCTGCCTCACCCGCGGCCACATTCTGGCTCGCCGGCGTCACCTGCCCGCCTTCTGGCGTTAACGATGTAGCCGTAATGGTATAACTCGTTTGCGTAAAACGCGCATCTATGTGACAAGCTTCTGTCACTGGCGCTGTGATATAGCTGTCACCGGTTAATGTCCCGCCACACCCGCTCACTGAAGCTATGTGCCATCCACTAGTTGGTGTGAGCTTAACCACACCTGCCTCACCCGCGGCCACATTCTGGCTCGCCGGCGTCACCTGCCCGCCCGATGGTGTCAAGGATGCTGCTGTGATGATATAAGTGATAGGCGCGAAGCTCGCTACAATGTTACAATCCGCCGTTAATCCCGATGTACTATATATGCTGCCACTTAAAGTACCATTGCACCCCTTCACTGATGCTAATTCCCAACCTTCATCAGCTGCAATATTAAAACTAATATAATCGTCTGTATTAGCCAGCACTACCCTCGGAGAAATCTTACCGCTACCAGAAAGTTCAGTATTCACTTGGTAATGACTCTTCTGGCGCTCTTCTGACGTTTTTATAGAAATTATACAAGAGTCAATTACTGATTGTGCATTAAAGGTCGCGCCATCCAGAATGCCGTTACAGCCGTCAACATCAATCACTTTGTCAGTATTCGGAAGTATCTGAAAATTAGCTTCATCCCCCTCCTCGAACCCAACAAACAAGGGTGATACGTACGTATGATTAGTAGTAACATGCTCTCCAGTGTTTTTATCTATGACTTCAGCTCGGATCGTTCTAACCTCTGAATCACCAGTTTTTAAACTAAACTCAACTTCAACCACACAAGATTCTTTTAAATTGTTTAACTGTATATATTTTTCTGAAGCATTATAGAAACCAGGACATCCATCTACTTTCGAGACATAAAACCCTTCATTTACATAAAGGTAAAACTGAGCACTCTCGCCTGTAGATAAGCTTAAGTCCGTAGGCAAAATACTCCCGCCATCACTAACTGCAGTGATAATATGTACAGAAACCTCTTCACTGCCGTCAATTGGTGACTCCATCATTTTTATATTATTACCACCATCACAGCCAGCAATTATCAAAACACAAATAAACAATGTACATAACCAACCATAAAAACTATGACGTTCATAGAGTGTCACAAGCTTAACTCCTTTTAAAAAATTAGGACCAAGAAGAATTTTTTGCAGGGAAACTATTGACTTTCTTTAACTCGACTATATATAACGAAATCGGCATCATTATTAATTGAGTTCGAGTTTACCAGAATATTGTTTACATATACCTCACTTCTAGAAAACATATCTGGCAACGACAAATTAACTGTGAAATAGTGCTGATGTTCGCCTTTCACACCAATAACGTTGCTTCCATCCAAATATTCAAATATATTATTACCTATCACATTCTTATCTTTAAGAACAAGCTTAATCACATTGCCATGAGGACAGAAATGCGTAGCATAGAGCTTACCTCCTGATTTATGATACACTGTCATGGAAGTTCTATTATCACCTAACTCCCATTTTTCCACTAATGCGGTCTCATTTGATATCAATTCGTATGTCACTGTATGGTAATGACCATTTGGTGACACGGCTTCCCACTTACCGACCAAATTTACCAATTCAGAAAATATCGAGTCAGCATTATACTCTTTCGACGCTACATCAAAGGACAGAAACACCTGAACCATCAAAATGACCACCAATGAAATAATAACAATAAGATCATGCACATAAAATCTAAAAAAATAATTCATCGCTATAAGCCTTTACATTTGAAATCATAATTTAAGTCGTTACTTCAAGAGCAAAATCAAATTTAAAATGTCCTTTAAAGCCCTTTTTAAAATTAATTTTCAAGTCTCCCTTAGTAAGCAAGTCCAACCGATGCTGGTATTTAGGAACAAACAAAACTAAATCAATACCTTGCTCAATAGCATCTATTCCAACATCTCTCCCATCAATCGAAAGGGATATCATAACAATCACACTATTTATATTAGATGACCCTAGTTGACGATATTCGATTAAAAGGTCGTTACCTACCCTACCAATGACCTTAGCGTTCTTAATGTTAATCCGTCTTGCAATTTTCGAAGAATCAGCACGCGTTATTGATAAAAGTGATGAGTCATCAACACTTTTCTTGATAACTACCTCACTAGAGCTGACTGAATCGGATACAGTTAAAACTCCAAGAGAAACAGTGTTAGAAATACTCTTAACTAATTCAGCATTTACACTAAAACTTAAAACTAAACTAACTAACATTACGAGAAGCCTTTCACAAAATTTCATTGAATCAATCCTCGACATCATTAATAATCGCCATCGAAACTCAGTTTAAATTCATAAGTATTTCCATAATCATCTAAAGCCATACCGCCAACTATATTAAAATCAGTTACCTCTATTTTGTCTTCGGGTGAAAAAACACTTAAAATTCTTATTTGCTTGGTGTCTAGATCAATATAGTCACCTGACTGATCGATCAGCCCTCCAATAGCGAAAATATAAGGGGTACTATTCTTCAAATATAATCTACCGCCTTGCCTCTCTATTATCATTTTACTTTCTGCATTTAATCTCCCTTTAGCAATACCTTCAGGCCTATACAATACTTTAACCTTGGTTCGAATTGCCATTGAAATGCCGGTACCCTTAATTTGTGGAGGTATTTCTTGTAAACTCATCCAAAAAAGTGACTCTCTATCATCTGGCAAATGATCAGCGACATTTATTATTCTTACAATTTGTTTACGACCAGGTTCTACCTTAAAGAATGATGGTGAAGCTACGAGAATAGGTCTTGAATCAGCTATATCAGTACTTTCGACCCAAACCTGCCCTCCATACAACTTCTTATCCGAATCATTACTAACCTTAATTGATATAGAGTTGTCTTCGCTGTTATAAATGTACCTAGTAGCATCCAATACCAAATTAGCTGAAGCGCTATAACTAATTCCACAAGTGAGGATTATTACCATAATTTTAAATAGCTTATTTTTCACAAACAACCTCCTGTAACTTTCTAGTATCAACAATTTTTTCTTTTCCAATGCTACAGCTTCCAATTTGAACATCCTCTAAATCATCGATTACACTCACAAATAAAACTCCATTTTGCACTATAAATCCTAACGGCTTGCCATCACTGGTTCTGGCCCAACTACCTGTATTTAAATAATCTCCATTAGTATCTTTAACCTGTAATAAGTAGCGCTTTAAAACTGCCTTGTCGAAAGGTAAATAAATCACTGCCCCTTCAGTTGGCACAACTTCCTTATAGTCTTTATACAACTCAATATTTGTCGGTAACGAAGAGGTGTTAACTGTTATTTCGTTTGCCCTATAATTACTACCAGGAATAACAATCAAGCCATCTCTATCCGTTACATTAACTGTAGAATTAAATTTCGCACCACTAACACCATCTATCTTTGCTACAACGATGGTCTCACTTATGTCTCGCGTAAAAATTAAATCGCTATGTTCAGGTATAAATATTACTGAACCAGAAGCCGACAGAGACCCAGAGGTATTTTCAGCATGATACAAAGAAGCTTTTGTAAGAACATGGTCATCACGATAACTGGACTGCAATGAATACGTATCTGTGTGACTTGGAAGATTTAATCCCGCACTCATTGAGTAATCCCACCTTTCATTAATAGATGAGGATAAACCACTAGTTAAACTGGTATCTCCATGATTATTAGTACCAATTGTTGAGTAAGAATTGAATCTTCTAGAAAACAAATCGAAAGGGAAACTTACCGATAATGATACATTGTAGCTTTCCCTTTCGTTTACTTTCGAATATCCACCAGATAAGCTGTAATTAACATCATATATTCGCATAGAAGAAGTCAAATTGACTCCACTATTTGTGTAATCGTTGCGCCAATAATTTCTAACCCAGCCTGACACTCCCACATGAAAATTACCGGTAAATTTATGTCTTAGATTTATATCGTATTGGTTCTTAATATTTCTAAGTGCATTACTATTATTCTGATCTTCTGGCTAGGGCATAAAATTAGAAAAGTCAACATAATCATTTGAAGTATATTGCGCACCAATGAGTTGCATATTTGTATTCTTATTAAATGTTTTCGCATATGTAAGCGACAATTTGCTGCCTTTCTTTGTCTTTCCCCAGTCATACTTTGCATAAGAATAAGCAGAGTCCAAAGACAACGTTCCCCAATTACCAAGAGCACTTGATACCCCTAGCGATGCATTAGCATATTTATTATGAACAAGAAGGTTAGATCTAAAAGTTAGCTGGTTAAAACCGTATCCATAATTAGCAGCCGCAAATAATCCAGAAAGGTCTTTCTCCCATTCGTCATCTCGAATTCCTAAGTATGCACCATACTCAGACTTGCCAGGGCTCAACATATTACTAACAACTGTCAATGGAAATAACTTTACAGTGCGGCTACCGTCAGATTCTGTTACCACCATTGTGATATCACCACTATTTAACAAGTTCACATTTGTTATCTCAAATGGTCCCGCAGGAACCATTTCTGAATAAACAGTGTAACCATTTTGAACTAGTGTCACCCTAGCGAGAGTTAACGCCACACCAGAAAAAACTGGTGTGTACCCAATTTCCTCTGGGCGCATACTATTATTGCTGACTAAACTAGCGCCCAACATACTAGCACCGCCAGCAAACCCGTTGTTAACATATAACTTTCCTAAGGATAAATCAGATTGGATTTCTCTATACGCTCTAGTGATATATGCATTTGAAAGATTCGATTTATTATCCGTAACACTCAGTGAAGCTTTAGCACGCCACTTATCAATATTAGCAAGAAAATCAAACGCTCCATACGTAACAAGCTCGTCAAAACTATTAGTGTTAGCATTAACGTTATAATTAAGCCTTAAAGCATCTGTCCCAAAGTCCCAAAATTTCGTTACTTTAGATTTTTTTCTAATACCAACCTGAGGAATAGAAAAGTCCAAGGTTTGATTTTCAAAATCAAACTTAACGATAGTGTTTTCGTTTTTAGAGAGTGAATAACAACTTCGGTCATAGTTATATAAGGATTTGTAATAATTTTCGTCAATAAAAATACCAACGTCCTGTAACCACTGTATGCCAAAGCATTTAGTTTCGCTCTCAGATTTGTCAACTGAAAATATTGACTTGCCAAGCTTTTCATTATTAAGTCTAACTTCAACTAAATATCTACCAGGAGGGTATTTCTTGGACAATGAGTCTAAATAATCTTTACTAAGCCCACCTCCACCCGACATGAAGGTATAATCCAATTCTATATCTTGCTCTGTTAAGACATCATTTTCATAATCTGCATCGGAAACATTTTCGTTATCACTAATTTCTTTACCATATGAACTATCTACCGCAAAGCTATATTCTATAGGGGCACCAAAAATAGTTAAAAACAATATGTACACAAGTTTATTAACAGTTCGCTTAGTCACAGCAAATCCTTATCCACTAGTTATAAATTATATTCACAGAAACAGCGCCACGATATTCGCCTGCTTGAGCATTTTGGAGACCTAAAGTTTTAGCCTTAAACCTAAGCTCTCCGTCAGTTACAAATTCAGCAGGATAATATATAGAATCATTACTTGATGTAATAGCATCTATACTGCTAGCTTCACTATCCAGCGGGAATATTTGAATACGGATATTACCCCCAGCTCCGGTAGTTATTACACCTAGGTTATCCATCTGTCCCTGATTACCAAAAGTTACATTCACATTGGTATTTCCTACCAAAAAAGCATCGCACCCTTTCTGTGCAGAATTAAATTGAAGCACCTTAATGGTAAATTCCTTTTCTAATTCACCAGAGCCTCTTCCCAGGTGGTAATTACCAAAATTTATTAACGAACTTTCAGCTCCACTATCATTTACAACTTTTACCGAACATTGAGAGGTACCCAATACACCCTGAAAAACTGTATTTTTCACAACAATTAAATCTTCACTACCAAACAGCACTGGTGAATAAATTAAAGTCAATAGAACTAAAAGAACAAACCGCATTACCTCCCTTAATTTCTGGAATAAAAAAAAGAAGTAACAATATTTACGCGAGCTTTATTAGAAGCTTCAATTCCGGCAACCATCGCTTTTTTAACCTCCTATTCCTACTAACTACTAGATTTAGTTATTAACTGCTAAAAACATTTCAGAGGTTCATTAGACTGAAACAGCTAATATAGTCTACAAACCACAACAAACAAGATATGGAACATAAAACAAACTATTAAACATCAATAAGTCCCTGCTTGAGTGTTGTAGAACATAGCAGTGTCAATACACAAATAAAAGGGAATCAAAAACATCTTATTATTTATTTAAAACTAATAATAATTAAGGTGATTATTAAAAATTAAAAAAATCAAACAAGGTGGAACAAGAAGGTAGGCGCATGGTAGGGTTTGCAGAGTAATAGACATAGACAGTAGATGGTCAGCGTAATATGCAGAGTAAAATCGAGATTGAACTAGATAGCAGACTGCTCAGCTTTAATGGTAGAAGGTTTAAGCTAGGAAGGTCTGAGATAACAATTTTACATCACCTATCTGAAAAACAAGAAAAGGCAACCAAAGAAGAACTCCTTGCAATTGGGTGGCCACACAAGGTTGTTAGCCCAAACTCAGTCCAAGTGGCGATAGCTAATATACGCAGACAACTGCCAAAAGACGCCATCATTACAACAGATAAAGGTTACCATTTAAACAAAAAGTACCAAACTGAAGAACAGGATAACAAGGGAACAACAACCCCCTCGAAAAAGCCAAATAATTATGAAGAAATTTCGACAGTATTCGGTACGAGCCTGGTTATCTTATTCATTATCTCGGTGAGCGTTTATATAGCAGCTCCAAAAAATGCACTACTTTACAAATCCACCTCTAGAAACTTGTATACTGGAAACTATAACCTATCGCTCTCAATCAAAAACGAAGATGAGCTGTTTACATCCGTAGACAACCAGTTTTCATTCGGCCTCAACGAGAGGCACATCATTATAAGTCAATATAACAGTAGTTACATATTTGAATGCATTGATGCTGATGGTCGAGTTAAAAGTAAAATCATCAACATCACCAACATCACCAAAACAAATAATACTAAAGCATTCGAGACATGCTTCTAGCTTCAGTTACCATTATATTAACCTGCCCTATAATCGATTTTTTGATTATTACAATCTATTGAAATAATCAAAATCAAAATCAAAATCAATCCAGATAAACAGGAAAGCACACAATCGGTAACACGCAGAGTATTCAACCTTATTTATCGAAAAAGATCAGTTTCAAGCACTGCCAAGATTATATATTTACCCTACCCTATCCCGTATAAATTAAAATTGGTAATAGTGAAGATTAGATTTAATTTCGGTTAATAAACACCTCATTATGGGTATACGCATCAACAAAATCATCTAGAACAAAATACAATAATAAATCAACTCAGAATTAAAAGTACCCGCAAAACAGAGATAGCCAGGTAAATTTTCTACCCCCGAACCCCCTTCAGGGGGGGGTGATTAACAATTATTAACAATTATTATAAATTATAAACCACCTGTTCATTGCAATTGAACGAATAAGCAGCTACTCAAGGGTTTTTTTTTAGATATTTATACCTTATGATGGTCTTAAGTAGACAGGCTAGAGGTCGGACCACAATGAACCTTCTGCCAACCTGTTCTTCCATGCTTATGCATCAGAGGGACTAGCTTAATAGATGGATCAATTAGAATTCTAGATACACGCTTTTTTCTTAATATCATATTTCACAAAATAATCAGGGGAAGATTTACATATGATGATACATATTGATGAGGATAGAAGACTAGTTACAGTTGATAGTAATGAGTTAAAACTGGGAAAGTCAGAGATACTTATTATTAAGCATCTTATCTCTTCAAAAAAAAGGATAGCAAAAGAAGAACTAATGAAAGTCGGGTGGCCTAATAAGGTAGTTTCTCCTAATTCAGTACAAGTCGCTATAGCTAACATTCGCAAGCAACTACCTAAAAACTCGATAATTACTAGCGATGGGGGTTATCTTTTTGATATAAAAATTGACAATAAAAAATCGTTAATGGATGGTCATGATAGTATTGAAGATAACAAGAAATTCACGAACCCTCTCAGCCGTATGTTTTTTTCAATAATTGCAACTGGTATACCATTGCTAATACCAACTATGGCCTTGGCATTCAATCTATACAGCTCCAACCAAATAGAATTATACAAATCTAATATTAACGACAATGTTTTTTCTTCTGATAAGGATTTATTAAGAAATCTATTCGGTGAAAGTGACGTTAATATATCGACACTCCTAAGTAGTAAAGAAAATAGAGATAAAACTATTTTTATAAGTAAGTTAAACAGCAGTTACGTTATCCAATGCATTAATAATAACGTTACTAAAAGCATAGTCATCAACAATGCAAAAGAATATTTAAACCCTTATATTAAAGATGGAGCTTGTGAAGAATGAAAGTGACAAAATCAAAAAAATTACTTTTATATATTCTTTATGGCTGTTTGGTTATTACATGTTTGTTCATTGCATACTATCTTGTAGTCATTAGCAACTTAGAACGCCATCAATTTCCAGATAACAAGCGTTTCTTTAGAGAAGTGAAATACGAGTTCCAAGGTAAAAGATCCGTAATAGTGCAACACTCTATCAGTGTCACGAACAACAAGTACTATTCTAAAGTTGACTTTAGCAATGGGGATAAAAATGGCTCAATAACATATTCAGGAAAAATTAAGCGTAATATATTTCATAATTCTTTTTCCTACAGCGTAGGCAAGATCAAGATCGACGACGAAGATTTTGCCATATCAACTTTTAAGGAGCTTGATTCCCCGTTGATTGACGAATTAATTAGCGCTTATCTCTCAGGTGAAAAATTTGAAACCTTTGGCTTTAAGGTGCTTTTAGTAAGTAATGACGAAAAAACTATCTGTTATCAGTCAGTGAAATACAAAATAATAAGATGCATGAATAGCTATTAAGTTAGCAGTTTTAAAATCCGAGTCAGCATATTTTTAATAAATTATTAAGCGTTATTATGTTGACCCGGATCCTTACCACCAAATACTCTCCAAAACCAGAAGCACTATAATAACGGAGAGAATAATGAAAAACACATCAATAAAAATCATACCCACAATGATCTTATCGCTACTGTTTGCCACAGGTTGCAACGATAACAACAATAGTGATGAAAGTGAAACTAAAGAACCTACTATGTATATAGAGTTCTCCTTAGCAGATAATCAAATTCCCATTCCCAATGATTTATTTTTTTGGGGAAGTAACGACGGCACACTTAACATCGACCAACTTGGCGATTTACCCTATAATCATTTAGATGGTTGGTCTACAACATCAAGCATAACTCTTACTGTTACACAGTCATCAAGTGATGACGTAGATATTAATAAAACAATATCTATAGATAAGGATACATTAGAAAATACCAATGCTGTCATGCTATTTGAGGTTACACTAAACGATAGGTTTTCTGAAGACCCACAATGTAACCATAATGCAGTTAGCTTACTATGCAAAATAGATAAGCAACTTGAGTATGGCGTAGATTACACAATAGAGACGCAAAATGGTACGATAATCATTAAGCCAATCAAACCTTTAAAACCTGAACAATCCTATTTATACGCTACGACAGACTCTATTCAAACCAGCAATGGGGCAAAAGTTGGTGCGTCATCGCTCTACCAAAAACTAAAATATTCAAATAAGGAATTAAAAGGGCTAACTTCAGATGAGATTTTGTTAAAACAGATGACTGAGAATTTTGAAAAGTCGATTTTTGAATCTTACAATATTCACTCTAAGTCAATCAACTTAACAGGGTTATTCACTACCCAATCTATGGGGAATGTAATTCAGGCCCTAAAAGATAGTATGGTCAATCAAAATCAAGACAACCCCTACAGTAGCTATTTTTCCTCAATGCCCGTTGCCGCAGGGTATACTGTAGCTGAAGCCATGGGGTTGTCTGAATCTGATGGCAACATATATCAAATAGCAAGTATGGCTGACATATATAAAGCTAAGTTAGCAATCCCTATATATAGTGGTTGCTCAACTAACTCTTGTAGTGATTTTAATGATGCGCTTACTAGCCATTGGACAGCTCAATTTGATAGCCCGCTATCTGTGTTACATGCATTAGATTCAGGTCAACTTAGTTTAGAAAATTATGGTTCACAAGCTTTATCTCATGGAATAGATCCAAAACTCGGTATAGAAAACCCTCAGATGTTGATAAATAAAACTTGGTTCTTGGATGATGGAAAGACTCCCACTGATATAAATAAAAACCTAACAAAATATAATCCTTTACCGGAAATTAAAAGCCATGAGCATATTGACGTTCTACTTACGATTCCAAATATGGAAAAACTTAGCGCATTTTATGCAGCACAACAACGTCCATTTGTAATGCCACCAAAAGGTTGGCCATTAGCAATCACGTTGCATGGAATCAGTACAAGTAAAGAGCTAGTATTGTCGTATGCACATGCCTACACTCTTAATGGAATTGCGACTATATCAATAGATATGCCACTACATGGCTCTCGTTCTATCGATATCGACCAAGATGGTATTTACGATATATCTGCTACAACTGCGGACTTTGGTGCTCTTATAGGACAGCCAACTCAATTTGCAAATGGTTCGCCTACAACTTTTATTAATATCGCAAGCCCCCTCACCACACGTGATAATTTAAAACAAAGTGTAGTAGATAACCTAGGTTTACGCTACGCACTTAGCCAATTAGAAACCAAATTAGTTAATGAGCAACAACGGTTAGACATTGATTTTAACAACATATCAATACAAGGATTTAGTTTGGGCGGAATTATCGGAGCTTTAGTAGCTTCAAATACGATAGCTAATCCAACAGAACAACATACTAACCCATTTGAAATAAGTGCATTATCAATCATTGCTCCAGCAGGAGGCCTGACCGGTAGCTTTCTTGAATCCGCCTACTATGGCCCCCTCATAGTTGAAGAAGTCACTCAATCGGAAGTGTTTCAACAACTGCTAAAAAAGAGTAATACTAACAACTATGATGTTAATAGTGAGGAATACAAGCAGTTACAACAACAAATCTACAGTGAATTTATTGACAACTTAGCTCAAGTATCTCAAACAGCAATAGATAGTGTAGATCCAATTAATTTTGCATCAACACTAGCAAAGTCAACCATACCTATACACCTTATTGAAATAGTGGGAAATAATCAAAACAAACCAGATCAATTCATTCCTAATCAAACTACTAACTTTCCACTTTCAGGGACTGAACCACTCATCGACCAACTACAGCTTGGTTGTATAGATAAAACAAAAATAGGAAAGGGGGCGGTTAGATTTTCTATGGGGCACCATAGTTCTTTTGTAGATCCTCGCGGTGTAGAAGGAGTATCCACGGAAAACAGTCAAATGGTTACAACTGAAATGCAGCAACAGGTGTCTGCTTTTGCATTAAGCGCTGCCAATGGTAACCCAACTATCCGAATTAGTGACAATTCGGTTATTCAAGACTGTTTAAATCCATAATATAGCCTTAGCCTGCCGTCCTAGCTTTAGTAAGGACGGTAATTTAATCTCAGTTGATATTGCATTTAGCTCTGGCATAATATTAACATCTTGGATGTAAACCACTGTGTATTAAGATGGCATCATCGTCATTAAAACTATGATCTTAGCATGACTAATAAAATTGACAATATCGCTGCTTAAGGTAGTTGCTACGCTGATTCCCATGTTTAGATAGCAAGCGCACCTTAATCAATTGTCATCCATCAGACTCTGATGAGGCTTTAACGTTTAAATTAGTAATCCGCACGTTGTCACCATAATAACAACTATAATACTTCCTAGATGAAACAATACTCAATAGCATGACGATTTATCGAATACAGCCCGCACTATGCGCATACCGATATCAAAACTTTTTATTTAGCATAAATATGACACCCAAATAATGACATTGCTTACTCATTTATATACTATCAAAACCTGAAAAATCATCGTGAATAGCACTTATATAGAACTCACACATATTTTTAATATGTGTGATTTAATTCGAACCTCACTACCAACATTACAGATACCAACTGATTCAATATACCTCAAGATTTATTCTTATAAGAAAATCCTTTTACAAATAATCAGCGCCAGCTAACAATTGATAACAAACACTACTTTTGTGTGGGTTTAACCGTTAGTGGTAATAAAAACGCACTAAAACCGGCTGAAATCCATACAAAAATAAGGAGTAATGAGTTCATACTATGACAGATATTTTAAAGAATAATTGAAAGATACAACAAATTCCCCCCACTATAAAACATAAGGTATATTAATATTTATTCATTTAGCAATCACTTTTTAAAGCGCTTATAAAGTTGGAAGGGCTTTCACAAAAAGTCCAGTTTAAAATCTAAATTTAGATATATATAATGGAGTCTAGTACCATGAATATAAATACACCTGTCACAAATATTATACTTTTAATGCTTACCTCAACATTAGTTAATGTTAACGCAGTTGCTGCGGAAGTGGAAGTATCAGCTGCAACCGTAACTAATCCTGAGTATATTTTCATGTACCCCAATAAAAGCAGTGTTTATTTTGGAGCTTCTGGAGGTTTAGGAGTCGATGGTGGAAACGCTTGTGTCATTTGGAAAACAGATGAATACATTTCCTCATTTAGCTTCAGCATGTCCCATGATTCAGACATACTCAAAAAGTTATTACCTACATATACAATAGATGTTGGTAATAACTTAGACTGCACCAATCTTCCCTCAGAGTCATTAATGTCCGCATACACAAACTACAACTTCCCTAGTAGGACTGGTATAAGTATTACACATAAGCAG
>NZ_JAEH01000069.1 GCF_000518805.1 Shewanella waksmanii ATCC BAA-643 | reverse complement strand
GACAGAAACGTATCAAGTTCGTATTGGTAGCTCATCGAAAGAATCAGCAAAAGAGTTACTCGCTGATGATATCGTCATTGCTGATGAGAGCGATACTGCAGTGCTATCTGAGGACTTCGAAAGTTATGCTGTGGGTGACGATCTAAGTACGATTTACTCTAGTTCTGCCGAAGCAACAGTGCAACAAGACTAATCAACTTGCAGCGACAAGTAACCCAAACACTGGTATGTTGAGACCGTTGTACGCTTAACTGATTAGGTTTGCGGCAAGCGTTAAATATATATGAGATGGCCTTTATCGAATGATAAAGGCCATTTTTTATATGAGTTGATTACGATGGCAGTTTAGCGGCAAATCGCGATTTGGTAATATTGAACCTGCCAACCTAAAATAGGTAAATGGCTAATAAAAATTCTAGATGCGCTTAACAGTGCAATGGAGTGCTCTCATATCAGCGGCCTGACTCACGAAATTCATGGAGGTAGTGTGTTGTGATTGTTATTCACCATAACCCAGACTGTGGTACTTCAAGAAATGTGCTCAATTTTATTCGTCAGGCTGGTTTTGAGCCTATTGTGATTGAATACTTACAACATGGTTGGACTAAGCCTCAACTACAGGCTCTGTTTGCCGCTGCAGATTTAACCCCAAAAACAGCACTGCGAACCACGAAATCTCCCGCAAAAGAACTAGGCTTGATGGCTGATGGGGTCAGCAATGAGACTATTCTTGAGGCGATGCTGATCCATCCGATATTGGTTAATCGCCCGATTGTATGCACACGCAGAGGCACCAAGTTATGCCGCCCGAGTGAAAGTGTGCTGGATGTACTAGAAGCTTGGCCCACAGGCCCGCTGTTTAAAGAAGGTGGGCAACAGGTGTTGGATGATAATGGCAAGCTGGTTAAGTGACTAAAACAAAAAGCACCCAAAGGTGCTTTTTGTTGGTGGCATTAAATGCGATGACTTAGGCCAAGCTTAATGGCTTAGTCCAAGCTTAATGGCTTAGTCCAAGCTTAATGGCTTAGTCCAAACGTCTAGTTTACGCTTGGATTGTCTTTTTTGGCGGGTAGTGCATCTTGTGTCGCAGCGGCGTTACCATTGAGCTTGTTAGGGTCAATAGCTGATAACGCATCGGCGGCTAAGGAATTATTACCATTGAGCAGATCATTTAATCCGCCTTTATCCGCATCAACAAGACCTAATTCTCGTAGCATGGCATCAACAACTGGCGCATTTGCACGGTAGTTTAGGGCAGCACTAGTCACTTGCTCAGCAATACCTGCTTGTCCTGTTTGAGCGATGACCCCCGATTGAGCCCCGTCACTACCAGTGGCACCATAGCCTTGTAAAATTTTAATGCCTTCAATATTCTCAAGCGGTTTAACCGATTGTTTAACCACTTCAGGTAGTGCTTCCAGTACCGCGAGTGATTTTTGCAGTTCAATTTGCTCATCACTGAGCACATTCTCTGCTTCGTGCAGCGCTTGTTTACCCGCCGCTTCAACCGCATAAACTTTTTCATCCGCTTCAGCTTTTAGCATTTTGGCATCTGCACTGGCTTTGGCTTCGATTAAGATGGCACTTGATTTATCTTCAGCGGCACGTTTTTCCGCTTCAGCTTGTACGGTAATGCCTACCGCTTCACGTTCTGCTTCTTTACGGGCGTCAATGACCTCAATCTCTTTACTACGATTAGCTTCGGCAATTTGACGAGTGGTGATAACGGCTTCGAGTTTTTCTACTTTTACTTTTTCGGCTTCCGCAGCTTTCGCCCGTGCTGCTGATTCCTCTTCTGACTTCTGTGCAATGGCGATCTGCTTGTCTTGTTCTGCTACTTCAATATCGCGTTGCTGCTGAATACGTGATTGCTCAATGGCTTTACGTTTTTCAATTTCTCGAGTTTCAATATCTTTGGTTTTTTCAATTTCTGCACTTTCGATAGCGCGCTCTTTGGCAATTTCGGCTTCACGCTCTTCGCGGGTTTTTTGCTCCTGCTGCTTCAAGATTTCCGCTTTTTGCTCGGCACGTTTAAAGTCCAATGCTTGCTGTTGAATAAGCCTAGCTTCCTGTTCTGCTTGTTCAATACTCAATGACTCTTTTTCAGCTTCGAGGTTACGCATCTCTATTTTAATGCGGTTTTCTTGTTCAATATCGTTGGTTTCTTTACGTTTTTCTTCAATGATTTTAGCTAAACGAGCCCGACCTTCGGCATCAAAAGCATTATTTTCATTAAAGAATTGCAAATCGGTTTGGTCAAAACCGGTTAACGATACAGATTCTAGCTCTAGTCCATTTTTCTCTAGATCATTAGCAACATTATTTTGTACTCGTTGCACGAAGTCTGAACGTTGTTCATGCATCTCGGTCATGGTCATTTCTGCGGCAACGGCACGCAGTACGTCAACAAACTTTGACTCCATTAACTTTTTAACTTCGTCAACGCGGGTAGTACGCGAGCCCAGTGTTTGTGCTGCCATGGAGATGCCTTCGGCGCTGGGGGCAACCCGAAGATAAAAGTCAGCTCTGACATCTACCCGCATTCTGTCTTTGGTGATTAAGGCATCTTTCTGCATCTTTTCTACTTCGATGCGCAAAGTATTCATATTGACCGCAATGGTCTCATGCAAAACCGGCAGCACAATGGCGCCGCCATCTTTAACTATTTTCTCGCCGCCAAACCCGGTTCGTACATATGCCATCTCTTTAGACGCGCGGCGGTACAGTTTGGCAAAAATTAGACCGATAACTAACATGCCCAACAAGACAGCACCGGCAATAATAAATATAAAGCCATTACCTAACGTTGAGCCAATACCCTGAATCTCATCCATGTTTTATTCCCTTAAATTAAACAGTTATTGATTTATTTTTCTAACTTAGCGGCTGACCAAACTCGGCCAACACGCGCTAGCAGCACCACCTGGGTCCCGCTTGGAAACTCTGCATCTGAAGTATCCGGTTCCACTAACACATAGTGTTTTTGTTGGTGCTGATCTCTTACCAAGGCTTCGCTTGGCTTGCCTTGTATCGCACAACCTAGTGTCACAGTACCTACGCTGCCAGATAGGCTGTCGATAGAGACGGCGGTTGATTCATTCTTAGGCAATATGCGTGCGACGCCAGCGCCGGTGTATCGACAAGAAAATGCGGTGAACAATAAGGCAATAGGCAGACTAAACAGTTGAGGCAGCGGAGCCTCAATGAGCAACAACGACACAAAATTACTGCTGTAACCGGCAATGGCAAAGCTAACTAGCACCAACACAAACCAAATAAGCAGCGGTAATCTATTGAGGCACAACCAGCCGGATACGCCGGTAAAGCCTGATGCAGAACCATCGGTGTCGATATCTACATCGATAGGACTCCAATTATCCATGGCGCCAACTAGGCTGTATCCCAGAATTAAAGATAGCGCTTCGAATAGTCCCAGTAGCAGCACAAAACTGAGTGCCAGTGAAAAGGGTAAATTAGCGTGGGCGAACAAAAAATCCACCATTGTAGCCTCCATGTACAATACAACATTCCATTTTGCTGAAATAAAAGGAAAAAATGATAGCATCCTCGTGTTTCAGCGCTAAAACTATAGCAAAACCCTACCGGTATAGAAACCCTAATTGGTTGCTATCCCTGTGGAGGTCGTATCATGTTGGCTATATGGGTTTAGTTGAATTTTTAGGCTTTAATTTCAATGTTTTGTGGAGGTTTTAGCTATGGATTATCAGTGGCAATTGTCAATCAATGACCACTGATGTCTAAGCATAAGTCATTTAGCCGCTGCTGGTTAGCTGCGCTTGATTAGCATCGCGACCAAGATACCGGATAACAGTACGCTTGCTACTAGGGCTACAATCGCCGCCGCGGTGCCCAACAGCGGCTGAGTCAGCCAGAGTGCAGTTAACAACAGTCCTGCCGCGATTGGCCATTTAACCCCGCTATGCAGTTGGGTGTGTTTAGTCAGATAGATACTCAGTATGACTAAAATAAAGCTAAGGTAGATCATGCGACCTCCTGTTGCAGAGGTTTGCGACTCAGGGCAGCATGGCTGCCCTTTAGTTGAAAGACGATATAGCTAAATAAGCTGCCGATAATTACAAAGCTCAAATCAATGCCTGCCACTAATCGATAATCGCTTGCTAATACAAATCCCAAATAGCCATCAATAGTAATAATTTTAAGTGGCACGATAAGTAATAAGGCGGCGGCAACAATGATTAAGTTAATCCGTAATAAACGACGATAATCGATAGGCAACACAGATAACAGTAGCCAAGCTAACCAACTGCCAAAAAATATTGGAGCAAACCAGCTGTTTTGCGCCACGCCATGTACCGTGGTGTTTAGTATCACTTGCGCGGGAAACATCACGGCGCAAGCCAGTACGATACCGCCGCAACTGCCAATGATGAGTCTATTCCAACGTTGATAGGCAACGGCAGAGAGGTCGCTGTTGTTACCGCGACTACGCTTTGATAGCCACATCATCACTCCTGAAAGTGGAATGAGCGCGGTAGTGAGTCCCAAAAATCCCCATAGGATTTTAACAAATACACCTGAAAAGTTGCCAAAATGCAGCGGGAACAACCACTCAATAATCGTAATGGCCCAACCGCCAATATCGCCAAAACTACTCATGGCTTTACTGAAGTCGCCATTACCTTGGTATTCAAGTAGCTCGGAGGCAAAGTTTTCTCCACCTAACATGCGGGCATAAACGGTCGAGTTTTTATCATTGAGTGCCATCACAGTTAGATCCATCAGCGTTGCTTTTTCATCTCGAGCGCTAATGTGAGTCATAATACTGGCTATTTCAGTGGCTTGGTATTGCTCGCTAATCACCGGTTCTGGCATCGCGGTAAAGGTTTCAACTAACTTATCTTGATCGCCATTGAAGCTAACATACGCGGCAGCAGGCAATAAAATGACCGTGGCTAACCCCAAGAATGCGCCGGTAAAGCCAATTACAAAATGAAAGACACTTCCCCATAAGCCAAAGAGTTTATGGGCGTCGCTGGTGACCACGCTGATACTTTTATCGCGTCTAAAGGTAAAGAGCTGCTTAAACATCTCGCGGTGAATGTATAAGCCAGTGATAACCGAAATCATCAAGGTGAGCCCCATAAACCCAGTTAATATTAGCCCCACCGGTCGGCCAAGGTGTAAGTCAGCATGGAAATGACCAATAAAAGCCCCCGCAGTGTACTTTCTGCCTTCGTAATAGTCGCCGGTTAGGCCGTAGAATTGGCGTTCAAGAGCAAAGGTATTACTGTTAATTTCATAGGCGTAGGCCACAGGTTGGTCGTAATTTTCGTCACCGTGATGTGACTCAAAAACCAAAGTTAGCTCGGTATAGTTGTAGCCCGTTGGCATGTATATATGGATATTTTCGGTAAATTCGCTGGGTACATGCTGACTATATTCATTGACCAGCTGCTCCACTTGTTGTGGCGCCACTTCGCGAGGTAATTCACTGCCAGTAGCATTAGACCAAATGATCAGTTCAGGTCGAGCAAATACCGCAACTGCGCCAGTAAATGCAACGATAAACAGCAATATGCCGGTGACAATCCCCACCCAACTGTGCATTTGAAACAGCTTTTTAATGGTTAAGCTTTTCATGCGGTTGCTCCTTGAGTGAGTGCGATATAACTCAAGGCACCATGGCTTAAGGTCAATAACGCCATCAGTACCAGTGGTTGCCAAGCTTTGTTAGCCATGTAGCTATAAATAAACAGACCGCACCATATCAACGGAAACAGCAAGATAGGTAGGAGAATTTGCTCTTCAAACGAGAAAGGTAAATAGACCGTCATGCCAGGGATCATCACGGTAGCCGTGATAAGTGCCAATAATATCGCCATGAGGTTGCGCCACTTGGTGGCGGTAAAGGTGGTTTTGTTACTCATAATTGCAGGCGCCTGGTCAGTTGCTGAGTGCACGTGAAGTCAAAATCGATGCGCAAAAATGTTACCAGTTTAGTTTGTTACGTCAATGAATGAAAATAGTAATAGTTGTTATTTGCGTTAATTGAATGGAATGAATACTGCCTTTGATTGGCTTGGTTTTTTGTTTAAGTTATTGTTTTAAAGGGAGTTGGTTTTGACTTGAGATCGAAGTGAAGCTCGACTTTAAGTGGATAGCTAAAGCCAATCTTTACATTTCTCGCTGAGGTGGAGGTTGAAAATTACCTACAAAGCTAGCAACTAGTGAGCTGTGAGAACAAAAAAGTAAGGCTAAGCGCTGGCTTAGCCTTAGGTGAGGACAAATTACAGGGCGGTTTCTAAAATCAGTCGGCTTTTCGCTAAATCGATATTGCCGTGTTCGCCAAGTTTTAGCATGCCGTGCTGCTCTAACCCCTGCACTAAGTTGTCGATATCGGCAGCGCCTAAATCCACATCACTAAGGCGAGTCGGGACTTTCATCTGTTTGAAAAATGCTTCTGTTTGGCTAATGGCACTGGCAATTTTTTCATCATCACTGCCTTCAGTGATATGCCATACGCGTTCAGCATATTGGAGCAGTTTACTGCGCTTTTCTGGGGTGCAGACTTTCATGACTGCTGGCAGTACGATAGATAAAGTTCGGGCATGATCAATACCGTGGCTACCAGTAAGCTCGTGACCAATCATGTGAGTTGACCAGTCTTGCGGAACACCTACGCCGATTAACCCATTGAGTGCCATAGTCGCTGACCACATGATGTTGGCGCGCAATGTAAGGTCTTGCTGATTTTCTGCCTGCATAACCCGCTGACCTTCTTCGATGAGGGTCATTAATAATCCCTCACAAAAACGATCCTGAACCTTTGCATCAACGCTGTAGGTGAGGTATTGCTCCATCACATGAACATAAGCATCAACAACACCATTGGCAACTTGGCGCTCCGATAACGACAGGGTGACACTAGGGTCAAGAATTGCAAAGGTGGGCCTCACTAATGGGCTAGAAAAGGCCAGTTTATTGCCATCACGGGTAACAACTGAGTTGCCATTACTTTCTGAACCCGTTGCGGGCAGGGTCAGCACTGCCGCCAGCGGCATGGCTTGGGTGACAGGTGCTTGTTTAGCTAAAATATCCCAAGGCTCATCGCCTTCAAAGCAAGCAGCGGCGGCAATAAACTTACTGCCATCAACAACAGAGCCACCACCTACCGCAAGCAAATAATCGATGTCATTGGCTTCAATCACCGCTAAGGCTTTAATCAAGGTGTCATAGGTAGGATTGGGCTCAATGCCTGAAAACTCCACAAAATTATGCTGGCTTAGCGCTGCAACAACTTGATCATAAACGCCATTAGCTTTGATGGAGCCGCCGCCATACAGCATTAGCACTTTGGCATCGGCAGGGATCTCGCTTGCGATTTTTTCAATATGGCCTTCACCAAAATGAATCGCCGTTGGGTTTTGAAAACTGAAATTGAACATGGTTTTTACCTTCAATAAAACGAAATGATTACAGTGCTTGAAGTAGCTTTTCGGCTACACCATGAGAGCTAGCTGGGTTTTGTCCGGTAATAATATTGCCATCTTGAATGACAAAGGGGGCCCAGTCGCTGACCTTTTGGTAGTCAGCGCCTAGCTGAATTAACTCATCTTCTAATAAGAATGGCACAACATCAGTGAGCTGCACCGCATCTTCTTCAGAATTACTAAAACCGGTAACAGCCTTACCTTTTACTAGGGCTTGGCCATTGTGTTTGGCAAATAATAAAGCAGCACTGGCATGACAGACGGCGGCAATGGGCTTACCGGCAGCGTATAGCTGTTCAATGATATCAATCGACTGTGTGTTTTCAGTTAGATCCCACAGTGGTCCATGGCCACCTGGGTAAAACACGGCATCAATATCGCTGAGATCAACGTCACTCAGCTTGGTGGTATTGGCCAGTTTAGTTTGCAGTTCGCTGTCTTGGTCGAAGCGGCGGGTGGCCGCAGTTTGAAAGTCTGGTAATTCGCTGCTTGGGTCGATAGGCGGTTGCCCACCTGCTGGTGATGCGAGGGTAATGTTAACCCCGGCATCAGCGAGCACATAATAAGGCGCTGCGAACTCCTCAACCCAAAATCCGGTTTTTTTGCCGGTATCACCGAGGGCGTCATGTGAGGTCAGTACCATCAAAATATGTTTTGTTGCTGAGGTCATGTTATTTCCTTGGCTGGGCATCAAATGCCAATAGGCTCTTTTAAGTGGGTTTACTATAGAAGCTGCAGCGCGGTTCGCCAATGGCGATTATTTTGATAACATTAGTCTAATTTTTGAATCAATACTGGGATTGGTTGGCTTTGTGAGTCATATTTTTGAACAACTAAAGAGCATGGTCGTATTCAGCCATGTGGTTGAACAGGGCAGCTTTAGTGCGGCGGCGCGTCAGCTCAAGCTTACCCGTACTGTGGTTAGCTATCATATGAAAAAGCTTGAGGCTAGCCTTGGTGTGACCTTGTTGCATCGCTCAACACGGAGTTTGTCTTTAACCGAAGCAGGTAAAGCTTTCTACGACAGCAGTCGATTGATTGTCGAGCAAGCGATTGTTGCCCAACAAAAAATGGAGCACTTTCGCAGTGAACCAGAAGGGCGTTTGTCAATTACTTGTCCGGTGAATATGGGGCTGCAACTGGTGGTGCCAGCGCTGAAGGCATTTAAAGCCCAGTTTCCTAAAATTGAACTCGATATCATGCTTAGCGATGAAGTGGTTAATCTGATCCAGTCTGGGGTGGATTTAGCGATTCGCGGTGCGCCGCTGGTGGACTCGAATCTGCATGCACGGCAGTTATCACGTTTAAGTACCCAACTTTATGCTTCTCCAAGCTACCTTAAGCAACATGGTAGGCCGACTACGCCCAGTGAGCTTGAGCAACACCAATGGGTTATTTATCAATTGGGTGCGCCTTACATCGATTTGTCGCAGGGCAGCCGCTCTTTTAGGGTGAAGGTTAAAGGTGACATTACCACCAATAATGCGGCGGCTCGTACGGCTTTCGTTGAAGGAGGTTATGGCATTGCCCGTATTCCCACTTACGATGCCAAACCGAAAGTGGACCAAGGTCTGTTAGAAGTGGTTATGGCCGACTATCAGCTTGCCGATATTGATGTGTACGGTGTTTATCCGCCGGGGTCTGCAGGGGCGAAGAAAGTGCGCTTGTTGGTTGATTTTTTGGTGCATTACTTTCAAAAACTCGCCCACGCGCAAAGTTAACTGGCCAGCAAACTCACCAATGAACGATTTGCTGGCCCGCTTGTTTAGGTTACTTTTCTTCGAACGTAAAGGACTGACCGGCCAGCGCCGCTTCAAACATTAGGCCACCTTTTGCAGCCGTAAATACTGCCATACCATTAATATATGCTGCAGATGCGGCCTTATTGGCCCCACCTTGTCCAGCACCTGCTGAGTTACCTGTGGTACCAGCTTGGGCATTGGCGCCGACATTAATTGCTACTGCAGAGGCTTGAGCACCAAATTCAAAGCTACCACTGGTAAACTCGTTATAGGCGTTGGCATCTTTAAAGAAAATGATTTCACTGTATGCTTGGCCACCCACCTGAAAACCGATAGACAGTTGCGATAAGCTGGTGTCGCCAGTATGTCCACCGCCACGATAAACTCGGCCTTTGCCATAGGCGGCTCCAATACCAAATCCACCTTTACCAACGGTTGGGAAAATGGCAAAACCGTAAGCACTATCAAAGAACTTTTGCGTAGCAGGGGCCTGCTTAAATTTATCGATTGCGGCGCCGTAGCTTTCATCTGCTAGCGCAGCGGGGTTAAATAGCAATGTCGCCATCATAGTCAATACAACAGTGAACCGGGTGATTAGCTTTTTCATGTGCGCTCCCTAAGGACAATTGAGCCTTCAGCATACGGATCTGGCTATGGGAATCAAATGCCTATGTATAAAAAACGCCCATGATGGGCGTTTTTTTTGTTTAAGACAGTCGTTATTCAGCTTTGTTACTTAGGTTCGATTCCAAGCACGTAGTAGTTAAACCAGCGCTGATCCCATTCCATTTTCGCTTTACGATGTTGGTATTTGCTTAATCCATGGCCTTCACCAGGATAGACCACCAGTTCTACTGGCACATTGAGGTAATGACGTAATGCACGATATAGACCTTGAGCGTGGCCCAGTGGGACTCGAGCATCATTTTCTCCAATATGGATTAAGGTCGGCGTTTTAATCTTATCGGCGTAGGTCAGCGATGAGCCATGGGAATACAGCTGCGGGTCTTCCCAAGGTTGCTTACCATCCATAAAGTTAATCACGTGACCTGGGGTATCTTCGAGTATCCATTGTAAACGTTGATCAAACACGCCGGCCCCAGAACTGGCAGCTTTGAAGCGCTCAGTGGTAGCGATTAGTGCGTTGGTCAGGTAGCCACCGTTACTCCACCCCATAACTGCCATTTTATCTTTGTCTGCAATCCCTTCGGCAATCAGGTAATCGACCCCAGCTAAGATATCTTGTACTTCTATCTCATGTTCGTGGCCAACCAAATCAGTTAGGAACTTGTCACCGTAACCGGTTGAACCACGGTAGTTGGGTGATAACAGTGCCCAGCCATTAGCGGTAAATGTTGAGCGACCATAAGAGCGATGTTGCAATGCATAGGGCGTAGCGGAAGTTGGGCCACCATGAATTTGTACGATAAGTGGTAGTGGTCCATCTTCAGGTTTGTAACTTGCAGGTAAATCTAATATCCCTTCTACAGTGCTACCATCGGGGGCTTGCCAACTGACGGTTGAGATTTGCGGTAACACCCAAGTGTCGACCTGGGGGTTAATATTGGTGATACGTTTGTACTTAGCCCGTTTGCTGTTGGCATCGGCGATAAACATGTCATAAAAATGGTCAAGGCCGTTGTGGCTAAAGGCGAGCTTTTTACCATTGTGGCTGAAGCTATAACTGCCAATCACCAAGTCGCCGTTTACAACCGTACGGGTATCACCTTGTTTGCCGTCATCGACCTCGGTACAGAACAGTTTTACTCGGCCATGATCACTGCCACGGTAGCAAATTTCATCACTGTCTGGGCGCCAGTTAATGTTGCTGCCATTTAAAGTGGCATCGCCAGGACGACTGATCTCAAGTAGTTTGTCTTGATTGGTTTGGTTAACAAATAGCTGTCCTGGGTGACCATCGTAGTCGATACGAAAAGCCAATTGCTGGTTATCGTCGTGCCAGCTCAATCCTAGCAGCCAGCCATAAGGCGAAGGCGCTTGCTCGCGCCAAGCACTGTCCTCAAGCACTTTATTGCTGGCATCAGAGGTATTAAATACTTCAATATTTGACCAGCCTTCTAAGAACACCAGTTCAGTATCTGTGGTGGTGATCCGCGCAATTTTGCCGCCATCATTACTTACGCTAAATTCCCACACTACCTTGTCATCATCAAGCAATAGCGTTTGGGTGTAATGCTGTAAATCCAGTTTGTATAGTGGGTTGGTATCTTGCTTGCCATGGCCATACTGGGGTGCACTATGGCTGGCACGCATGCCGGCCCATGTATCGTCATCTTGGCTTTCTTTGCTGGTAGTAAAGTACAGCTGCTTGCCGTCTTGGCTAAGTTGATAGGATTTTACGCCGCGTTTTTCTTTGGTAACCGGTACTGACTGCAAGGTGCTGACATTAAAGCGGAAAACTTGGCGTTTGGCGTTAAATGGTGCCTTACCTTCTTTGTCGCCTTGTTGTCCAAGGTAATAGATGTATTGGCTATCTGGGCTCCATTGGGGGCTCGATTCACTTTCATTGGTGAAAGTCAGCCGTTGGCTTTGGCTTGATTTGGTGTTAACGAGCCAGAGGTCGCGTTGCGCTTTATCCAGCTCTTTGTCCCAACGAGATTCAAGCCAAACGGCTTGTCTTCCATCAGGGCTTAACTGCACACCGCCCATCCCGGCTACAGAGAAAAAGTCGTCAGTGGTAATGGTGTGATCCCGCTGTGATGCCAGACTACTACTGGCTATCAGTGACATTGACATAAGCGCCAATGCTGACAGTTGATTAACTCGCCCCATCGTATTCCCTTTACTAATGAATTATTTATTGACTTGCAGATCTGCTTGCGCAGATACCTTACCGTAATTCAAATGGTGCTTAAATACGCAGCATCACTCTTTTTTCTCATCTTGAATTAATTTCTGTAAGTAATTGAGTTCTTCAGAGTTGAGCAGTTGGGTGCTGCTGCGAGTAGGAGTGTTTGGTGGACTTTGTGGTGCCAGTTTTCCGCGTAAAAAGGCGGCCTTAGTGATTTGTTGTAAACCGTAAATAGCCAGTACATAGACAGTTATCAGCAAAGCTAACCGGGTGACAGCTTGAGCCAGTTGGCCAATGTGGTCGCCAAAATAAAATGGCAAAATAAGGAATATGGTGCGTATTAGCCAATTGCTCATCAGCGCGATTGTTAACGCCATCAACCAGCGAAACTTTATATCTTTAAGGTTGCCTAAATGGGCTCTGCGCGCTCGACTTCTAAACTGTCGCAGCAACTTAATAATTAGTACAAAATAGGTCAAAGTTTGCACGCTTAGCAGTGCAGGGAGGGCCATACCAATAGCGGTAAAGTAACTGATATCGTCACTAAGATTAAAGGAGTCGATATCAATATCTTGGATCCAGTGGCTGTCGAGCATTGCAGTCACCGCGACAATGCTGGCCACCGCGATAGGAAGGTATAGGTGTACTGACCAATTGATACTGCCCTTGATGTTGTGCAAGCTGCGGTAACAATACAAATACAGCATGGGCATCAAAATAAAATAGATAGGGATAATAAGCGTATACACGATGTGCATTGGAACAGGGGAGCTGTCTTTGCTGAGCATGCCAGTAAAGAAGTACAGTCCCATTAAGCTGAAGATGCCGCCTAATAGTTTGTGGTTACTGTTGTGCTGATTATCATGGCTTTGTTCACGATACGCATAGCGAATATACAGGCCGAGGCCGATACAGTGAATCCCGCCTAATAATGACAGCCACCAATAACCTTGTGCTAAAAAACCACTGTAATCATTCATATTGCTCTATTGTCGACTTAATTGTGACCGACTTGCAAGCAATATGGATGAAAATTCAACACTTAGCTAAGTGGATGCCTTAGGTGACTGGCCTTTGTTCAAACGAATATGACGATTTGAACTAGCTGCAGGCGGTTTGCCAGGAACTGGGCTGCGCTCAGACCACAAATGTCTAATGGCCATTATGGGGTGAGGCAGCAGCATACGCGGGCCGGCATACACCATGATCTCTTTGGCCTTGGCTTTCATATGTGGTTTGTAGCAGTGCACCGGACATTTATTACAGGTGGGTTTTTGTTCACCGTAGGGGCATCTATCTAATCGAGTATGGGCATACTCTAAAAAGCTCTGGCAATGCTCACATTGGTCAACTTTGCCCTTAGCGGCACAGTGCGATCGACAGTAGATTTGCACCATCGCTGAAATTGTATTGAATTCACGCAGCAATTTGCCGCCTAAAATCTCATCCGTTTTCATGATATCGCACCTACTTCTAATTCCGACTGAACCACTGGGTTATAGCTATAGTAGGACGAGTTGGCAGCGATGACAAAACTAGCGCCGTGTTTTATGAACATGCGCACAAAATAGTGTTTTAGCGTGGTCGATGCTGGTCGCGGTTCATTTTTAGGGATTAATCTAACCACAATTGTTGTTTTGATTTTACTCAGTTGGACAGTGGCAACATTTATCACTAATCAATTGTATTAATTAGCATAAATACTCTTCGCTACACAGGTTGAAACACATTCAGTGTTAGAAATTCACCTAGGTTTTTGATGTAGATGCGAAAAATGGGTATAAATAGTTGATTTTGAGCGTAAGAACCGAATAATAACATTGGTTACTATCTGTCCAAATTTGATGGGCATAAGTGAGTAACATTGAATTTAGGCAACCTAATAAACGGTGGATAACAATGAAAGGCATAGCCATTATTTTGCTCATTGCTGTAGGTGTTTATCTCTATTTGAGAGCGCAGCGACTGGCCCGTGAAGAACAACAGCAAGCCGAGCAACCAACTGAGAAGGAAGTTGCACAGATTGAGTCAGACTCAACTGCAGCTGAAGAGAATGCCAACAAGGAAGACGTGTCGACTCCTCTGGATGAAGGGGTAAGTTTCGACAAACAGCCCACCGAAGTTGCCAATGATATTCAGACTGAGCAAGCTGCTGCAGAGCCAGAGCCAGAGCCAGAGCCAGAGCCAGAGCCAGAGCCAGAGCCAGAGCCAGAGCCAGAGCCAGAGCCAGAGCCAGAGCCAGAGCCAGAG
>NZ_JAEH01000068.1 GCF_000518805.1 Shewanella waksmanii ATCC BAA-643 | reverse complement strand
TGTGTTAACGAGCTTAACCGTAGAATAACTATGCTCTTCACTCGTTGCAAACCACATGGATGTGGTGAATGTCATTAATGCAGGAGCATTTAAGGACCTTACCTCAGAACCGCTAAACTCTCGCTGAGTGACTAAATGTTTATACTGATTGGTATTAAAGCCAAGTGATTTGAGTTTTGAGATTTGAACGCCTGCAGGATTTAAAAGGCTAGCTACGTAACCTGCGTAACCTACTTAACAGTGCCCTACCCACAATCGCCACTTGCAACTCAATTAACCGTTATCATGGCAACATCTAGTGCTGTCCTCCAATGATAAAATCATGCAACAGCTGCTGTTTTGATGAGCTAAACACCAAATTTCAGACACAAAAAAGGAGGCTTAAGCCTCCCCTTTGTATCTACAGCACTAATGCAATATTAGCGACGTAGACCTAGCTTTTTGATAAGCTCTTGGTAGCGAACGTTTTCAGTACGCTTAAGGTAAGCTAGAAGCTTACGACGAGAGCTAACCATACGAAGCAGACCACGACGTGAGTGGTGATCGTGGATGTGCTCTTTAAAGTGACCTTGCAGATGGTTAATCTGTGCAGTTAAAAGAGCTACCTGAACCTCAGTAGAACCAGTGTCGTTTTCACCACGACCGAATTCAGCCAAGATTTTTGCTTTTGCTTCTGTACTTAGTGACATGTTTTTCTCCAAAATAGTAAATATGCTTTAGCCGATCACTAACTCAGCCAAAGAGAGCGCGGTATAATACCTATTATAACGCTAATACGCAAGCTTAAGCTGGCGTTGCAGCGCGCTTTATTCCGCTGGGGTTTCTCTAACGACAATCAGCCGTTTAGGTGCGAGCAAACCATCATTGTTCATCTCGCCAATGCCAACAAACTTACGTGCTTCACCTAAGGTAATACGCACAAGTTCATCTACTGGCAAATTGGCAACGGTAACAGGATTACCATTCATTAAATACGGGCTTAGCTCGTCAGACACATTGATCTCTTTTAGATCGCTTACCGCGGTATCCATAGGTAGCAACAATGGGTCTAATACAGTTTTAGGTGCGACCTCACGCTCTTGCGCATCGGCAAGCATTGCTTCTAACTGCGCTAGATTCACCATCTTGTCATAAGGGTAACCAGCGACCTGTGTGCGCCTAAGCATGATAACGTGCGCTCCACAACCTAACATCTCGCCAAGATCGTCAGTGATGGTCCGAATGTAAGTGCCCTTAGAGCAATGAATATCTAAAGTCAGCTCATCGCCTTCAAGCTTAATAAAGTTAAGCTCAAAGACGTTAATCGGCCGAGCCTCACGCGGTACTTCTATTCCTTCGCGCGCGTACTTATATAAAGGCTGGCCTTGATATTTCAGCGCTGAAAACATAGAAGGCACTTGCATGTTCTCACCACGAAAATGCTCTAATGCTTGCTCTAACTGCTGCTGAGTGAAGTTTAGCGGCCGCTCTTGCACGACTTCACCATCAGAGTCACTGGTGTCGGTTCTAACGCCCAGTTTAGCCGTGACTAGATAGCGCTTATCCGCATCTAACAGGTGCTGAGAGAACTTCGTCGCTTCACCTAGACAGATAGGCAGCATCCCAGTTGCTAATGGATCTAGTGCACCAGTATGCCCTGCTTTGGCAGCATTGAAGATGCGCTTGACTCGCTGCAAAGCAAAATTGGAACTCATGCCGGTATCTTTGTCTAGTAAGACGATACCATCAACAAAACGCCCCCGAGGTTTACGTGCCATTACTGTTTATCCTGGTCCGTATCATCAACATGCTTATTGGCTTTCGCTTCGTCGTCGTTAATGACTTTAGTCACTAAGTTTGACATGCGCATCCCTTCTACCAATGACGAGTCATAAATAAAACGAATTTCAGGCATTACGCGCAGCTTCATGCGCCCTGCAACCAAAGAGCGCACATATCCCGCCGCACTTTCTAGTGCTTCAAGCTTCTGCTGTACGACTTCTGGATCTTCTTCGAAGAAGGTGACATATACTTTTGCGTAATTTAAGTCACGAGATACGTCAACATCGTTGACCGTGACCATGCCCACACGGGGGTCTTTAATATCGCGTTGTAGCACTTGCGCAAGTTCTTGCTGCAACTGCTGAGCGATGCGTCGAGTTCGACTAAATTCTTTTGCCATTATCTTTTGCCATTTTATCTTACAGACAAAAAAGGCGGCTAATGCCGCCCCTTTTATTCGATTATAAGGTTCGAGCGATTTCTATCGTTTCGAAGACCTCAATCTGGTCGCCAACTTTAACGTCATTATAGTTCTTAACGCCGATACCACACTCCATGCCGTTACGCACTTCGGTAACATCGTCTTTAAAGCGACGTAGTGATTCTAGCTCACCTTCGTAGATAACTACGTTTTCACGTAGTACACGGATTGGCGCGCTACGTTTAATGGTACCTTCGGTAACCATACAACCAGCAATTGCACCAATCTTAGGCGACTTAAACACGTCACGAACTTCAGCAAGACCGATAATTTCTTGCTTAAATTCTGGTGACAGCATGCCGCCCATTGCAGACTTAACTTCGTCAATCAGGTCATAAATGACGCTGTAGTAACGTAGGTCGACACTTTCCGCTTCAATGGTCTTACGTGCTTGTGCATCGGCACGAACGTTAAAGCCAACCATGATTGCGTTCGATGCTGCAGCAAGTGTTGCATCTGTTTCAGTCAGTCCACCCACACCGCGAGCGATGATGTTAACTTTCACTTCGTCAGTAGACAGCTTGTTGAGCGAATCAGCAATTGCTTCAAGTGAACCTTGAACGTCAGCTTTCAGTACTAAGTTTAGTTCCTGAACTTCGCCTTCAACCATGTTAGCAAACATGTTTTCAAGCTTAGACTTCTGCTGGCGCGCCAGCTTAACATCACGGAACTTGCCTTGACGATAAAGTGCTACTTCACGGGCTTTACGCTCATCACGTACAACCGTTGCTTCATCACCTGCAGATGGCACACCTGATAGACCTAAAATCTCAACAGGAATAGATGGACCCGCTTCGGTAATCGCGCGGCCATTCTCATCTTTCATTGCACGAACTTTACCGTACTCAAGACCACATAACACGATGTCGCCTTGCTTAAGCGTACCTTCTTGAACCAATACTGTTGCTACAGGGCCGCGGCCTTTATCAAGCTTAGACTCAACAACAACACCAGCAGCCATACCTTCACGTACTGCTTTAAGCTCAAGTACTTCAGCTTCTAGTAAGATACCTTCTAGTAGCTCATCGATACCTTCGCCAGATTTCGCAGAAACGTGAACAAACATGTTCTCGCCGCCCCACTCTTCTGACATCACGCCATGTTGTGACAGCTCAGTCTTAACACGATCCGGATCCGCTTCTGGCTTATCAATCTTGTTCACTGCAACAATCAGTGGTACACCACCGGCTTTTGCGTGTTGAATCGCTTCGATAGTCTGTGGCATTACGCCATCGTCTGCAGCAACAACCAAGATAACAATATCGGTTGCCTTAGCACCACGAGCACGCATTGCGGTAAACGCGGCGTGACCAGGGGTATCTAAGAAGGTGATCATGCCATTGTCAGTTTCAACATGGTATGCACCGATATGCTGGGTAATACCACCGGCTTCGCCAGAGGCAACTTTTGCAGCACGAATATAATCAAGTAGTGAAGTTTTACCATGGTCAACGTGACCCATGATGGTTACTACTGGCGCACGCGGCTCTACTGATACACTGTCATCACGATCAGATAGTACTTGATGCTCTAGCTCGTTTTCACGAGTTAGCACCACTTTATGACCCATCTCTTCTGCAACCATTTGGGCAGTTTCTTGGTCAAGTACTTGGTTGATGGTAACCATCGAACCCATCTTCATCATTTGCTTAATGATTTCAGTCGCTTTAACTGCCATTTTCTGTGCCAGTTCAGCAACAGTCACGGTTTCGCCAATGCTAACATCACGGGTTACCGCTGCAGCTGGCTTGTTAAAGCCATGGTCCATAGATTCAGGCGCATTGCGTGAATTACGGCTATTGCGGCCACCACGATTGTCTCTGCCACCACGCTTCTTATTACCGGCTTTGTTAGCAGGTTTGCGTTGACGACGACCACGTTTTTCAGCGTTCATGTCAGCGGTGTCTTCTGCTGCACGGGCTTCGGTTGACGTAGTGATATGGTGATCAGCACTTTTCTCTGATTCTTTACGTTGACGCTCTTCTTCCGCCCAACGCTTTTCGTTCTCTTCAGCAAGACGACGCGCTTCTTCAGCAGCCGCTTTAGCTTCTTCATCAGCTTTAGCTTTCGCTGCCGCTTCTTGAGCTGCTAATAAACGTGCTTCTTCAGCTCGCGCCGCTTTTTCTTCTGCAGTTTCTTCTACCGCAGGTGCTGCTTTAGCTTCTTTTTCAGCTTCCGCTTTGGCTTTAGCTTTGGCTTCCTTCTCAGCCTTAGCTTTTGCGTCAGCTTCTGCTTTAGCTTTAGCTTTGGCATCAGCTTCGGCTTTTGCCTTCGCTTCTGCTTCAGCTTTAGCTTGGGCTTCTGCAGCTGCTTTCGCTTCAGCTTCTGCCGCGGCTTGTGCTTCTGCTTCAGCTGCTGCATCGCGCTTCACGAAAGTACGCTTTTTGCGCACTTCCACTTTAACGTCTTTAGATTGTCCACCGCTACCAGCGACACTGAGTGTCGATACTGATTTACGTTGCAGTGTCATCTTAGTCGGTGTGGTTTCACCACCATGTTGTTTTTTCAAAAAATCCAAAAGCTGCTGCTTTTCCTGTTCGGATACAGTATCAGATTTTGTTTTCTTAATACCTGCATCAGCAAACTGCTCAACCAAGCGGTCAGCACTTTTTCCAACTTCTGAGGCCAGTTTTTCTACTGTAGTATCTGCCATTTATTCAATCCCCTCTGCTGATCGACTTATGCTTCTTCGCCAAACCAACAGATATTACGGGCTGCCATAATGAGCTCACCAGCCTTCTCTTCTGTTAATTCTTCAATCTCGATCAAATCATCAATGCCTTGTTCGGCTAAATCTTCTAATGTCACTACACCTTGGCTTGCTAATACGTAAGCAAGGTGTTTTTCAAGCCCTTCAAGCGCTAATAAGTCTTCGCTAGGCTCTGCCCCATCTAAGGCTTCTTCGGTTGCTAGCGCACGTGTAGAAATAGCGGCTTTAGCACGCTCACGTAATGCTTCAACGATATCTTCATCAAAACCATCAATGTCTAGCAACTCAGACTCTGGCACGTAGGCGATCTCTTCTAATGAAGTAAAACCTTCATCAGCAAGTACCTGTGCAAAATCTTCATCAACGTCCAGTGACTCAACAAATAAGTTAATCACTTTCGCGCTTTCTGCTTGGTGCTTAGCTTTCATGTCATCAACTGTCATGACGTTCAGTTCCCAACCAGATAGTTGAGTGGCTAGACGTACATTTTGTCCGTTACGACCAATCGCTTGCGCTAAGCTATCCGCCTCAACAGCAATATCCATTGAGTGGTTATCTTCGTCGACAATGATTGACGCTACGTCAGCAGGTGCCATGGCGTTAATCACAAACTGTGCTGGGTTATCATCCCACATCACGATATCAACGCGCTCACCGCCCAATTCATTTGAAACGGCTTGTACACGTGCTCCACGCATACCAACGCAAGCACCGATAGGGTCGATACGACGATCGTTTGATTTAACCGCTATTTTCGCACGAGAACCTGGATCACGAGCTGCGCCCATGATTTCAATCATCTCATCCTGAATTTCTGGCACTTCAACACGGAACAGCTCGATAAGCATGTCTGGTTTAGTACGAGTTAAAAACAGCTGTGCACCACGTGCTTCTGGGCGTACTGCATAAAGCAACGCACGAACACGGTCACCTGGGCGGAAGCTTTCACGTGAAATCAGATCTTCTTTAAACAATACCGCGTCCGCGTTATTACCCAAATCAACCACGACACTTTCACGATTACTCTTCTTCACCACACCGGTGATTAGCTCGCCTTCTTTATCACGGAACTGATCAACAATCTGAGCACGCTCAGCTTCACGTACTTTTTGTACGATCACTTGTTTAGCAGTTTGCGTGGTAATACGGTCAAATACGACTGATTCGATCTCATCTTCGATGTAACCACCGACTTCAATCTCTGGATCTTCGAATTTAGCCGCTTCTAAAGTGATTTCGCGAAATGGGTTTTCTAATGCTTCACCATTGTCTTCAATCACCATCCAACGTCTAAACGTCTCGTATGCACCGGTCTTACGGTCGATAGCGACACGAACTTCAATATCGCCTTCGTACTTTTTCTTGGTTGCGGTGGCTAGCGCAATTTCCAACGCTTCAAAAATCTTCTCGCGAGGTACAGCCTTCTCATTTGAAACCGCCTCAGCGACTAGCAGAATCTCTTTATTCATTCTCTTGCCTCGTTCACCTTGAATCCATCAAAACTTAGCGATTAAGTTGCCTTTACGGATATTATCCAGAGCAACCATCAGTTCGTTCCCATCGACGTTAATAGTGAGCATTTGCCCCTCTACTGCGACAACGGTACCTTTTAAATTACGACTGCCCGCTACAGGCATAGTCAATTGGGTCTTTACTGTCTCACCGATGTATGTCGCATACTGTTCAGCTTTAAACAGCGGACGGTCAACACCTGGTGATGAAACTTCTAATGTATATTCGGTAGATATTGGGTCCTCAACATCTAGAACCGCACTGACCTGACGGCTAACGTCGGCACAATCATCAACGAAAATACCTTTTTCGTTATCGATATATAATCTTAGGACTGAGTGCTTGCCTGCTTGCACATACTCTAAGCCCCATAATGTATGGCCAAATGCTTCAACTGGTGCGATAAGCATCTGTTCCAGTTTGCTTTCTAACGTTGCCAAAGGTGATCTCCCGAAAAACAAAAAAGGGCTTATAGCCCCTATACATCGCCGCCCGAAAGCGACATTTTCAAAAGTCCAGATAACAAAAAACCCCGTAATGACGAGGTTATCTATCTAAAACCTGAATCAATAGTAAAAGTCATTCACTATTGAGAAGCTGGTTGCGGGGGCCGGATTTGAACCGACGACCTTCGGGTTATGAGCCCGACGAGCTACCAAACTGCTCCACCCCGCGTCAACTGCTGCAAGTATAAGAACTATTGCCTTTACTTGCAATAACAAAGCAACTTGGTCACTGCTTTATTATCTCAACTTTCATATATACAAAAGTTGAAATTTGGTGCGGATGGAGGGACTTGAACCCTCACGAGCATAGCTCACCACCCCCTCAAGATGGCGTGTCTACCAATTCCACCACATCCGCATCAATCTTTATGTAAAACTACTTTATTTGTAGGAGAGAGGACCCTACGGAGTTTTTACAATGGAGCCGAAGCCCCGTTTGCTTTACAACAAGATTAATCTGGAATCTTGTCTTCAGCTGGAGTGCTTTCAACTGCATCGGTCACTTGTTCAGTCACTTCTGCTGCACCCAAATCATTCCAAGCATCTTCACCTTTTGCGTGGTTTGCGCTTAAGTTACCAATGGTTAAACTTAATGCGAAAAACGCGATAGCTAAAATAGCTGTAGAACGAGTTAAAAAGTTACCTGAACCCGAAGACCCAAATAATGTTGCTGATGCACCAGCGCCAAATGAGGCACCCATGTCAGCTCCTTTACCTTGCTGGATTAGAATCAGTCCTACTAGACCAATCGCGACCAACAAGTATATAACCATTAGAATTTCGTACATATTATGCGCTCATTGCAATCGAACATAAACTTAAAAACTCGGTAGAGTTTAAGCTAGCACCGCCTATCAGTCCACCATCTACATCAGGTTGAGCAAATAGATCTGCTGCATTACTCGGTGTTACGCTACCACCGTACAAAATCCTGATATTTTCTCCAATAAATGGAGATACTTCAGAGAGGCGTTTGCGAATAAACGCATGAACTTCTTGAGCCTGCTCTGGCGTAGCGCTCTTACCGGTTCCTACAGCCCATAAAGGTTCGTAGGCGATAATTGCGTTATCAAATGCCATGGTGCCATTTTTCTCAATGACCACATCTAACTCTTCGGCGATCACTTCAAAAGTGCGTCGAGCCTCGCGAGCTGGACCTGACTCACCTACACATAAGATAGGGGTCAAACCATGTTTTTGTGCTGCCGCAAATTTCTCTGCAACAATATCACTTGTCTCACCGTACATGCGACGACGTTCAGAGTGCCCAATAATCACATATCGGCAGCCTGAGTCTTTCAACATTTGGCCAGAAATCTCTCCGGTGTAAGCACCGAAATCATGTTGACTCAAATTTTGAGCCCCCATTCTAACAAGGCAGCCATTTAAGGCTTCTTTGTTAGCATCTAGCTGTTGACGCACGCTTTCTAGATAAATACTAGGCGGACACAAGACAACTTCTGCTGAATCATTCTGTAGCTTAGTAGCGAACTTGGTGAATAGTTCCTGCGCTAGCGGCGCATTACCATTCATTTTCCAGTTACCAGCCACCATAGGACGTCTAAGTGCCATCACGGTCTCCTCTGAAAGCGGCGTGAATAATAGCGAACCGCTTGAAAACTTACAATACCCAAAGGGCGAATTTTTCCGATAAAGGGTCGGAACGTCTACTTTTTATTCTTAATTGTCGATACGCGTCGGTGAAAATCATTCTAAGTGTGACATGACTGCTGATTAGACATAGCCACAGTCACGGTCACACACTAATTATTTTTACACCAGATCGCGCACTGCATCGGCAATGGCGTTGGCATGCTTAATCACTTCAGACTCAGACTCACCTTCAACCATCACTCTCAATAAAGGCTCTGTACCTGATTTACGCAATAACACCCGGCCTTTTTCACCCAGCGCTGCTTCAACTTCAGCTTTGGCAGCCATCACGGTGTCAGAACTAAGAGGATCATTGCTGCCTTCAAAGCGTACATTAACTAACACTTGCGGCAACATCTTTAAGCCTTCAGTTAACTCTTCTAAAGTCGCATTTTGACGGCGCATTGCGGCAAGCACTAATATGCCGGCTACAATCCCATCACCGGTTGTACCATGATCAAGATTCAGAATATGGCCCGAGTTTTCACCGCCTATGCGCCAGCCATTTTCTTTTAGTAACTCCATCACATAACGATCGCCCACTTTGGAGCGCAAAAATGGAATATCACGGCTACCAAGGGCTAACTCTAAACCAAGGTTAGACATCTGTGTACCAACAACTCCACCCTTAAGCACACCACGGTTCTGAGCATCACAGGCCAAAATATATAAAATCTCATCACCGTCGATGACTTTACCATGGCGATTGACCATCATAATACGATCGCCATCGCCATCTAATGCGATACCTAAATCAGCATTGCTATTGATAACGGTTTCGCGAATTTTCCCCGTTGAAGTTGCACCAACCTCATGGTTAATATTAATTCCGTCAGGCTGATCACCAATCGCAATCACTTCAGCGCCAAGCTCTCTGAAAACATTTGGGGCAATGTGGTAAGTCGCACCATGGGCACAATCCACCACGATTTTTAGTCCATGCAAAGTGTGCTCGGCAGGAAAGTTACCCTTACAATATTCAATGTAACGTCCAGGCGCATCATCAATACGAGAAACTTTCCCTAACAGATGCGATTCGACACACACTAACGGCTTCTCTAGTTCCGCTTCAATTTCAAGCTCAACACTATCAGGTAACTTACTTCCGTCGGTGAAAAAGAACTTAATGCCGTTATCATAATAAGGGTTGTGGGAGGCACTGATTACCACACCGGCTTCTGCTCGAAAAGTACGAGTTAAATAAGCGACTGCCGGGGTAGGCATTGGCCCCATCAACATTACATTAAGACCAGCAGCGGATAAACCTGCCTCCATAGCTGACTCGAAAAGATAGCCTGAAATACGGGTGTCTTTACCAATAATGACTTTTCTTGTACCTGAGCGAGAAAGAACTCTTCCAGCTGCCCAGCCAAGCTTTAATGCCAATTCCGGCGTCATTTTGCCCGCACCGACTTTACCGCGAATACCATCTGTTCCAAAAAACTTTCTCACAACCTTTACCTCTTATATTCTCATCCATTGAGATATTCTTCTATCAGCAAACTATTGGGTTACGCTGATCTTACTAATCACTACTAAGTATTTAATGCGGCATAGTTATTTGTCGCGTCTAACACACGCAACATCTCTACCGTTAACTTGACGTTATGTACCCTTACGATATCGGCACCATTTTGCACTGCTAACATGGCAGCCACTGCACTACCATTATCTCGTTCTAGCACGTCACAGCCTAATAAGTTGCCAATCATACTCTTTCTTGACAGACCTATCAGTAAGGGAATCGATAAAGTTTTAAAACAGCGCAGTTCGGCAAGTAGCTGATAATTGTGCGCCAGTGTCTTTCCAAAACCGAAGCCTGGGTCAATGAGGATATTTTCTCGCTTAATACCCGCTTGTAATGCATCATCAATACGCTGAGTAAAAAACGCAACAATGTCATCTACCACATCTTGGTATTCAGGTTGATTCTGCATGGTTTGGGGCTTACCCTGCATATGCATGAGACAAACTGGCACATCTAATTGAGCCGCCATGGCTAAAGCACCTGGCTGACTAAGCGCGCATACATCGTTAATCAAATCTGCACCAGCATTAACAGCTTGTAGCATCACTTCAGGTTTACTAGTGTCAATTGAAATCCACACATCATGGTGTTTCGCTACATACTCAACCAGTGGAATCACCCTCAGAAGTTCATCGTGCAGCGAAACGGAAGCGGCACCTGGCCGCGTTGATTCGCCGCCAATATCGATAATGGTCGCGCCATCTCTAACCATTTCATCTGCATGGCGACAAGCAATCTCATAACTAGAGTATTGCCCGCCGTCAGAAAAAGAATCAGGGGTAACATTTAAAATCCCCATCACTTGTGGCTCAGTGAGGTCGAGCTGCTTTTGTTTACTGCGGATCTTCAAGAACAGGCCCTTATTAAATATGTCTATAACTAAAACAAGAAAACCCCTTACGGGGTTTTCATTTAACAACTAACACATAGCAGAGTTACTTAGCAGTAGACTCATCAGCATCGTTAAGATCAGGTTTGGCCTGTGTCTCATTATCAGTGCTATCTGTATCAGCTGTCGTTTCATTGGCAACAACTTTCTCAGTCTTACCACCACTGCCATTACTCGAATCTGAACCATTATCATCCATGTTCCAATCAGCTGGAGCGCGGACTTCACGGCGTTCCATCAAATCATCGATTTGATTGGCATCGATGGTTTCATACTTCATTAACGCATCTTTCATGGCATGTAGAATATCCATGTTTTCGGTTAAGAAGGTATGGGCGCGAGAATAGTTTTCATCGATAATATGTTTCACTTCCAAATCAATGATTGTCGCAGTTTCATCAGACATATGTTTGGCTTTAGCCATACTACGCCCTAAGAATACTTCACCTTCATCTTCAGCATATAGAACCGGCCCAAGTTTTTCAGAGAAGCCCCACTGAGTAACCATGTTGCGTGCAATAGACGTTGCATACTTAATATCTTGAGACGCACCCGTAGACACCTTCTCGCTACCATAAATCAGGTCTTCGGCGATACGTCCACCGTAGGCTACAGAGATTTGGCTTTCAAGCTTACGGCGACTTTGGCTAATCGCATCCGCTTCAGGTAAGAAGAAGGTGACACCAAGTGCGCGCCCACGTGGAATAATCGTTACTTTATGCACAGGGTCGTGTTCAGGCACTAAACAACCGACAATGGCATGACCTGCTTCGTGATAAGCGGTCATCTCTTTCTCGTCTTCAGACATCACCATAGTGCGGCGCTCTGCACCCATCATGATTTTATCTTTCGCACTTTCAAACTCTTCCATGCCTACTACGCGGCGATTACCACGAGCAGCAAACAAGGCGGCTTCGTTTACTAGGTTAGCAAGGTCTGCACCAGAGAATCCTGGTGTACCACGCGCAATGACGCTGGCTTTAACATCTTCAGACAACGGAACTTTGCGCATGTGTACTTTAAGAATTTGTTCACGACCACGGACATCGGGTAAGCCAACCACAACCTGACGGTCAAAACGACCAGGACGGAGCAGTGCCGCATCAAGTACATCTGGGCGGTTAGTTGCGGCAATAACGATAATACCTTCGTTACCCTCAAAACCATCCATTTCAACCAACATTTGGTTCAAGGTTTGCTCGCGCTCATCGTGACCACCACCGACGCCGGCACCACGTTGGCGACCTACGGCATCGATTTCATCGATGAAGATGATACAAGGTGCTGACTTTTTAGCTTGTTCAAACATATCACGGACACGAGATGCACCCACACCGACAAACATTTCAACAAAATCAGAACCTGAGATAGTAAAGAACGGTACTTTGGCTTCACCCGCAATCGCTTTTGCCAGCAAAGTTTTACCTGTACCCGGTGGACCCACCAACAACACACCCGTTGGGATTCGGCCACCTAATTTTTGGAACTTAGTCGGCTCTTTCAAATAATCGACCAGTTCTTTCACATCTTCTTTGGCTTCATCACAACCAGCAACGTCACCGAAAGTGGTTTTAATCTGGTCTTCGCTCATCAACTTGGCTTTACTTTTACCAAATGACATTGCGCCTTTACCGCCACCGCCTTGCATCTGACGCATGAAGAATATCCATACACCAATCAACAACAGCATCGGGAACCAAGAAATAAAGATTTGGGTCAGGAAGCCTGACTCTTCAGCTTCTTGGCCTTTCATTGTGACGCCTTTACGGTCAAGATCATTAATTAAATCTTGATCATACATAGGCATGATGGTGGTGAACTTTTCACCCGTACGTTTTGTACCTTCAATAGTACGTTGGTCGCTCAACACTTCAACCGTGTTGATTTGCCCAGAACGCACATCATCTAGGAAAGTTGAATAGTCCATCTTCGACGTAGTCGATGATGAGGGGGAATAACCCTGAAAAACTGACATCAACACTACAGCGATGACAACCCAGAGAATTAAATTTTTTGCCATATCACTCAAAATTACTCGACCTCTTTTAAAGTCTTTCGAAAACTGATGTTAGAGTACTAACGATAGATTACTATAACTTGTACCCAGTAGCCACAAGATAGACTTCACGCGAACGAGGTCGCGAAGAGTCTGGCTTACGTGTTTTTACGGTTTTAAACGCCTCTTTAACCGCTTTCATGTACTCATCGAAGCCCTCCCCCTGAAAGACTTTTACCGCAAAACACCCATTGGGTGCTAATACTTGATGACACATATCCAGCGCCAACTCGACTAAATACATAGCGCGAGGTTGGTCAACACCTCCTGTACCACTCATATTAGGTGCCATATCAGAAAGTACAACATCGACTTTAGCATCCCCTACCCGTTCAAGTAAGGCATCTAACACTTTATCTTCCCTAAAATCACCTTGAAGAAAGTCAACGCCAACGATAGGGTCCATCGGCAAGATATCGCAAGCGATAACTTTACCACTGTCTCCGGCCAGCTTCACCGCAATTTGCGACCAACCACCCGGCGCTGCCCCCAAATCCACCACCGTCATACCTGGGCGGATTAACTTATCTTTTTGTTGAATTTCTTCTAATTTAAACGCGGCGCGTGAGCGAAGTCCCCGTTTTTGCGACAACTTAACATAATGATCATCAAAATGTTCCTGCATCCAGCGGGAAGAACTCGCTGTTCGTTTTTTACCTGACATTTAAATTCCGCAACAAATATGAGTTACACAAAGCCTATATAAGGGTAGAATAGCGGGTTTTCAACAGTAACTCAGCATAAAGTTGGTATAAATGAACTTAACAACCAAACAAAAACAGCACTTAAAAGGCTTAGCACATAATCTCAAGCCTGTAGTGATGCTTGGTGGCAACGGCCTGACTGAAGGAGTACTGGCTGAAATTGATAATGCACTTTCTCATCATGAATTGATTAAAGTGAAAGTAGCCTCTGGTGACAGAGAGTTAAAAAATGCAATCGTTGACGCCATTGTCCGTGAAACCCAAGCTGAAAAAGTACAGCTAATTGGTCACGTACTCGTACTATTCCGCCAGTCTGAAGAGATGAAAATTGCTGTGCCAAAAGCCAAGTAATTCACTCTCAGTGTCTAGTCCTAAAATAGGTTGACGGTTTTTATTAAGCCAGTTGGTATTCCCAACTGGCTTTTTCATGCACCTCATTTGGGGTTTTCATTCCTAAACTAAGGTGCGGCCGTAATTGATTATAAATCTCTATCGATTCCTTGATTAAAACGCCAAGCTCTTTCATCGTTCTGCAGCGATTAAGCAAAAACTCTTGCTTCAAAATACCATTCACACGCTCTGCTTGTGCATTTTGGTAGCAGTCATATCCATCTGTCATTGATGGGGTCATTCCATAGGCGGCTAGTGCCGCTTGGTATTCAGATGAGCAGTACTGTATCCCTCTGT
>NZ_JAEH01000067.1 GCF_000518805.1 Shewanella waksmanii ATCC BAA-643 | reverse complement strand
TGACGTGAAAGCAGGATGTGCTCACGTGTTTGTGGCATTGGGCCATCTGTAGAAGCAACTACTAGGATTGCGCCGTCCATCTGTGCAGCACCAGTGATCATGTTTTTAACATAATCCGCGTGACCTGGGCAGTCTACGTGTGCGTAGTGACGAGTTGGAGTGTCATATTCGATGTGAGAAGTATTAATTGTAATACCACGCTCGCGCTCTTCTGGAGCGTTATCGATTTGTGCGAAATCACGTGCTTCACCACCGTATGTCTTAGTCAATACAGCAGAGATAGCAGCAGTTAGAGTTGTTTTACCATGGTCAACGTGTCCGATAGTACCAACGTTTACATGGGGTTTATTACGTTCAAATTTTTCTTTAGCCACGATATATTCCTTTCTTTTCAGAAGTGCCCACTTTGTTTAGTGAGCAATAGCAATCAATATAGCAGTTATGGCACTTAGCCGCGATTAATCTTAACCGCGCGCTTCCATAACTGATTTAGCAACATTTTGAGGTGCGTCAGAGTACTTCAAAAACTCCATAGAGTATGAAGCGCGACCTTGTGTCGCACTGCGCAAGTCAGTTGCATAACCAAACATTTCAGATAGAGGTACTACGGCTCGAACGATTTTGACGCCACCAATGCCGTCTTCCATACCTTCGATTAATCCGCGTCGTCTATTTAAGTCGCCAACCACATCACCCATATAATCTTCAGGTGTTGTTACCTCAACTTTCATACAAGGTTCTAACAAGGCAGGGTCTGCTTCAAGCGCACCCTTTTTAAAGCCCATAGAGCCCGCGACTTTAAACGCCATCTCATTTGAATCGACATCATGATATGAGCCGTCATACAAGGTGACTTTAACGTCCAATACAGGGAAGCCAGCTAATACGCCATTCTTCATCTGCTCTTGGATACCTTTATCAACTGCAGGGATGTATTCTCTTGGAACCACACCACCAACAATCTCGTTGACAAATTCGTAACCAAAACCTTCTTCTTGAGGTTCTAGCTTCAGCCAAACATGACCAAATTGACCACGTCCACCTGACTGACGAACAAACTTGCCTTCTACTTCTACAGCTGAGCGAATTGTCTCGCGGTAGGCCACTTGTGGTTTACCCACATTACACTCAACACTAAATTCGCGACGCATACGGTCGACGATGATGTCTAAGTGTAGCTCACCCATACCAGAGATCAGTGTTTGACCAGACTCTTCATCTGTTTCAACACGGAAAGACGGATCTTCGGCTGCCAATTTTTGCAGCGCAATGGCCATTTTCTCTTGGTCTGCTTGAGAGCGAGGCTCTACAGCAATCGTAATTACTGGCTCAGGGAACTCCATACGTTCCAGGATAACTTTGTGGTTAGCATCACATAAGGTATCACCAGTGGTGACGTCTTTAAGACCAATAGCTGCGGCGATGTCGCCAGCGCGCACTTCTTTGATCTCTTGACGGTCGTTAGCGTGCATTTGCACCATACGACCAATACGCTCACGTTTTTGCTTAACAGAGTTGTATACACCAGAACCGGTTTCTAATACGCCCGAATAAACGCGCATAAAGGTTAAGGTGCCAACGAATGGGTCAGTAGCAATTTTAAATGCCAACGCTGAAAACGGTTCATTGTCATCTGAATGACGCTCAACTTCGTTTTCATTGTCATCAATACCCTTAATAGCAGGTACTTCGACAGGTGATGGCAAGTAGTCAATCACTGCATCCAATACAGCCTGCACACCCTTGTTCTTAAATGCAGAACCACAGGTCGCTAAGACTATCTCGTTCGCTAGAGTACGTTGACGTAGCGCTTGCTTAATTTCAGCTTCTGATAACTCGCCCTCTTCGAGGTACTTGTCCATCAGTTCTTCTGAAGCTTCAGCTGCACTCTCAACAAGGTATTCACGCATTTCAGCTGCTTTATCAGCAAGCTCAGCGGGAATATCTTCATAGGTGAACGTTGTGCCTTGATCAGCTTCAGACCAGTTAATGGCCTTCATCTTGATTAAGTCTACGACACCTTTGAACTCTTCTTCTGCACCAATATTCAAATGAATAGGTACACAAGTTGCGCCCAAACGGTTACGAATCTGCTCTACCACACTTTCAAAGTCTGCACCGGCTCGATCCATCTTATTGACGAATACGATGCGAGGTACATGATACTTATCGGCTTGACGCCAAACAGTCTCTGACTGTGGTTCAACACCCGAAGAACCACAGAACACAACAACAGCGCCATCGAGTACACGCAAAGAACGCTCAACTTCAATAGTGAAGTCAACGTGACCTGGAGTGTCGATGATATTGATACGGTGCTCAGTATACTGGGCATCCATACCACGCCAAAACGTAGTTGTTGCAGCTGAGGTGATAGTAATACCACGCTCCTGCTCTTGTTCCATCCAATCCATAGTGGCTGCGCCATCATGAACTTCACCGATTTTATGAGACATACCGGTATAGAACAAAACTCGTTCAGTTGTTGTGGTTTTTCCTGCGTCAACATGAGCACAAATACCGATATTACGGTAACGCTCAATAGGAGTTGTACGAGCCACGATTAAACCCTCTTTACTAGTGATAACACACTAGTGATGTAAAACATGGTGCAGGCAAATGCCTGCACCAAGAGATTACCAGCGGTAATGTGCAAACGCTTTGTTCGCTTCTGCCATACGATGCACGTCTTCGCGCTTCTTAACAGCAGTACCTTTGTTTTCAGCAGCGTCTAGCATTTCACCGGCTAGACGTAGAGCCATAGATTTTTCACCACGCTTACGAGCAGCTTCAACTAACCAACGCATACCCAACGCGTTACGACGAACTGGGCGTACTTCACATGGTACCTGGTAAGTAGAACCACCAACACGACGAGATTTAACCTCGACTGATGGGCGAACGTTTTCCAGGGCTGCTTCAAGGATCACTAGGTGGTCTTCGCCTTTTTTCTCAGCGACAACATCTAGTGCCTTATAGATAATTTTTTCTGCAGTAGACTTTTTGCCATCCTGCATAATGACGTTGATGAACTTAGCCAGCAACTCACTATTGAACTTTGGATCTGGTAGGATTTTACGTTGTCCTACAACGCGACGTCTTGGCATAACAATTTCTCCGTATGCTTCAGGGACCCCAAAACTGGAATCAAAATATTAGCTTGGCCTTACTTAACGGAAAACGTTAAGACTTAGGACGCTTAGCTCCGTACTTAGAACGACCTTGACGACGCTCACTTACACCAGCACAGTCTAATGCGCCACGAACAGTGTGATAACGAACACCAGGTAAGTCTTTAACACGACCACCACGGATTAGAATCACGCTGTGTTCCTGCAGGTTGTGGCCTTCACCGCCGATATACGAAGTTACTTCGAAACCGTTAGTTAGACGCACACGAGCTACTTTACGTAGTGCAGAGTTAGGTTTTTTTGGTGTGGTTGTGTATACGCGAGTACAAACACCACGTTTTTGTGGACACGCAGCCAGCGCTGGCACATTAGTCTTTTCGACTTTAGGCGCGCGAGGCTTACGTACCAACTGGTTTACAGTTGCCATGTATAGCTCCGAATCAGTTGAATTAACTCAACAGTAAGGTGTGAAAAATCTATGTCCCACAAATGTGGGAGGCGAAATTTTAGAAAGGTAATGCCCGCCTGTCAAGAAATAGCCAACTTTTAAGCGATTTAATGTAAAAAAAAGGCGCCAAAGGCGCCTTTTTTACATTCTATTTACCAAACTAGGTGAATTAATCTGAACTACCAGCAAGATTTAATAGATCTGCTAGGTTCTGTTCAGCTTCACTTGCGCTGATAGTTGGTGCTTCTTCGACAGCTGCATTCGGTGCCGCTTGAGAACGGTTCTGGTGATAGGCATAACCTGTACCAGCAGGGATCAAACGACCCACGATTACGTTCTCTTTCAAGCCGCGTAGCTTATCACTCTTACCACCAACAGCCGCTTCAGTAAGAACACGTGTGGTCTCCTGGAACGATGCTGCAGAGATAAACGACTCAGTTGCAAGCGATGCTTTGGTAATACCCAATAGTTCACGCTCGAACTTAGCAGGCAGCTTACCTTGTGCTTCCAACTCACGGTTAGCAATCTTAACGCGAGAAACTTCAACTTGTTCACCCGCTAAGAATTCGCTATCACCCGCTTCAGTGATCTCACACTTACGTAGCATCTGACGAATAATCACTTCAATGTGCTTATCGTTAATTTTTACGCCCTGTAGACGGTATACGTCTTGGACTTCGTTAACGATATAGTTAGCCACCTTATGAATACCGCGTAGACGCAGGATATCGTGTGCTGCTTCTGGACCGTCTGCAATAACCTCACCGCGTTCAACTTTTTCACCTTCGAACACGTTTAGGTTACGCCACTTCGGAATCATCTCTTCGTATGGCTTACCACCATCTGCAGGCGTGATCACTAGACGACGCTTACCTTTGGTTTCTTTACCAAACGAGATAGTACCTGAGTGCTCAGCAAGAATTGCAGGCTCTTTAGGCTTACGTGCTTCGAACAAATCAGCAACACGTGGTAGACCACCGGTAATATCACGAGTCTTCGAAGACTCCTGAGGGATACGTGCCAAGGCGTCACCAACGTTAATTGGTGCGTTATCGTCTTGGTTAACGATCGCGTTACCTGGTAAGAAGTATTGAGCAGGTACTTCAGTACCTGGAATCATTAAGTCATTACCATCGGCGCCAACAAGACGAATCGCAGGACGCATCTCTTTACCAGCAGTAGGACGTTGACCCACTTCTAGTACTACGATTGACGATAGACCCGTTAGTTCGTCTGTTTGACGGTTCATGGTGACACCTTCAATCATATCAACGAACTTAATACTACCGGCAACCTCAGAAACGATTGGGTGAGTATGTGGATCCCAGTTAGCAATGATTTCACCAGCTTCTACGCTCGCATCTTCTAGCTTCTCAAGCACAGTACCGTAAGGCACTTTATAACGCTCTTTCTCACGACCTAGCTCATCAATAATGGCTAGTTCAGAAGAACGAGAAACAATCACTAGCTTGCCGTCACTGTTAGTTACATGCTTAGCATTGTGTAGTTTCAGTGTACCAACGTTCTTAACTTGAACGTTGTTTTCAGCTGAAGCTCGAGATGCCGCACCACCAATGTGGAAAGTACGCATCGTAAGCTGTGTACCTGGCTCACCAATTGATTGTGCTGCAACAACACCAATGGCTTCACCTTGGTTGATGATATGACCACGTGCAAGGTCACGACCATAACAAGCGGCACACACACCAAAGTCAGTATCACAGCTGATCACAGAGCGAACAATCACTTCGTCAACTGAGTTTTCTTCTAACTTGTCACACCATGCTTCATCTAGCAGCGTGTTACGTGGTGCAAGTACGTCTTCAGTACCTGGATAGTAAACATCTTCAGCAACAACACGACCTAGTACACGTTCACGTAACGGCTCAACTACATCACCACCTTCAATAAGCGGCTTCATAGTTAGACCTTCGTGGGTACCACAATCTTCTTCGATAACAACCAAATCTTGTGCTACGTCAACTAGACGACGAGTTAGGTAACCCGAGTTAGCTGTCTTCAATGCAGTATCGGCAAGACCTTTACGCGCACCGTGAGTAGAAATAAAGTACTGTAGTACGTTTAGACCTTCACGGAAGTTAGCCACAATTGGGGTTTCGATGATTGAGCCATCTGGCTTAGCCATCAGACCACGCATACCCGCTAGCTGACGAATCTGTGCTGCACTACCACGAGCGCCTGAGTCGGCCATCATGTAGATGCTGTTGAAAGAATCTTGAATTTCCTCTTCGCCTTCACGGTTAAGCACTGTCTCAGTAGACAGGTTATCCATCATCGCTTTAGATACTTTCTCGTTAGCACTTGCCCAGATATCAATGACTTTGTTGTAACGCTCACCGGCAGTTACTAGACCAGATTGGAACTGCTCTTGAATTTCAAGAACTTCAGCTTCCGCATCTGATACCAAAGTGTATTTCTCATCTGGAATCACCATGTCGTTGATACCCACAGATGCGCCCGATACGGTTGCAAAGTGGAAACCGGTGTACATCAATTGGTCAGCAAAGATAACAGTATCTTTTAGACCCAATTGGCGATAACAGGTGTTCAACAGTTTAGAGATCTGCTTCTTACCCATGTTTTGGTTAACCAAATCATACGATAAGCCTTTAGGCAGAATTTGTGAAAGCAGTGCACGACCCACAGTCGTATCAACGATACGGCGTGTTTCGACTGGCTCACCATTGTCAGTAAACTGAGTTTCAGTAATACGAACTTTAACGCGTGCATGAATCTCAGCAACACCAGTACGATAAGCTTTTTCAACTTCATCTACTGATTCAAATGCCATCGCTTCACCTTTACCATTCACGCATTCGCGGCTGGTATAGTAAAGACCCAATACAACGTCTTGAGAAGGAACGATGATTGGCTCACCATTCGTTGGAGACAAGATGTTGTTGGTAGACATCATTAGCGAGCGTGCTTCTAACTGCGCTTCAAGCGTTAGCGGCACGTGAACAGCCATTTGGTCACCATCGAAGTCAGCGTTGTACGCCGCACAAACGAGTGGATGTAGCTGAATCGCTTTACCTTCAATGAGTACTGGCTCAAACGCCTGGATACCAAGACGGTGAAGTGTTGGTGCACGGTTAAGCATGACTGGATGTTCACGAATCACTTCGTCTAGTACATCCCATACTTCAGCCACTTCGCGCTCTACCATTTTCTTAGCAGCTTTAATCGTTGTCGCTAAACCACGACCTTCAAGCTTGCCATAAATAAACGGCTTAAATAGCTCAAGCGCCATCTTCTTAGGAAGACCACACTGATGCAGACGCAAAGTTGGGCCTACGGTAATTACCGAACGACCAGAGTAATCAACACGCTTACCTAGCAGGTTCTGACGGAAACGACCTTGCTTACCTTTGATCATATCAGCCAAAGATTTAAGCGGGCGCTTATTAGAACCGGTAATTGCACGACCACGACGACCATTATCTAATAGTGCATCAACAGACTCTTGTAACATACGCTTTTCGTTACGTACGATGATGTCTGGAGCAGCAAGGTCCAATAGACGTTTTAGACGGTTGTTACGGTTAATCACACGACGGTAAAGGTCGTTCAGATCAGACGTAGCAAAACGGCCACCATCTAGTGGAACTAATGGACGAAGATCAGGTGGCAGAACCGGAAGAACCTTAAGGATCATCCACTCTGGCTTATTACCTGAGTTGAAGAAGGCTTCAATAAGCTTAAGACGCTTAGTGATCTTCTTACGACGAGTCTCAGAATTGATTGATGGCAACTCTTCGCGCATCATTTCAATTTCTTTCTCTAGATCGATAGCACGTAGCAATTCAAGAACCGCTTCGGCACCCATCTTAGCTTCAAACTCATCGCCATATTCTTCTAGCGCGTCTAAGTAGTTTTCTTCAGTTAGCATTTGACCGCGCTCAAGGCTGGTCATGCCAGGCTCAATCACAACAAATGATTCGAAGTAAAGTACGCGCTCGATGTCACGCAATGTCATATCTAGCATTAGGCCGATACGAGATGGCAGAGACTTCAAGAACCAAATATGCGCAACCGGGCTAGCGAGATCAATGTGACCCATACGCTCACGACGTACTTTAGTCTGTGTAACTTCAACGCCACACTTTTCACAGATCACACCACGGTGCTTAAGGCGCTTATACTTACCGCATAAACACTCATAATCTTTAACTGGGCCAAAAATACGCGCACAGAACAAACCTTCACGCTCAGGCTTGAAAGTACGGTAGTTGATAGTTTCTGGCTTCTTAACTTCACCAAATGACCAAGAGCGGATCAAGTCTGGCGACGCTAGGCCAATCTTGATACCTTCAAATTCTTCAGTCTTACTTTGCTGTTTCAGAAACTTTAATAAGTCTTTCACGTTTCTCTCCTGAAGGAGTTAAACCGGGTGCCCCGCTCGCGCAGAGCACCAATTTATCGCCGATAAATCGGCAGTCGCCAAGTGTTACTCTTGATCCAACTCGATATTAATACCGAGTGAACGGATCTCCTTCAGCAATACGTTGAAGGACTCAGGCATACCTGGTTGCATCTGGTGGTTACCGTCGACGATGTTCTTATACATCTGAGTACGACCGTTAACATCATCAGACTTAACAGTAAGCATTTCTTGAAGCGTGTAAGCGGCACCGTATGCTTCTAGTGCCCAAACTTCCATCTCACCGAAACGCTGACCACCAAACTGTGCTTTACCGCCCAGTGGTTGCTGAGTAACAAGACTATAAGAACCCGTTGAACGAGCATGCATCTTATCGTCTACCAAGTGGTTCAGTTTCAGCATGTACATGTAACCTACAGTTACTTGACGCTCAAACTCATTACCAGTACGACCATCATAAAGGGTACGCTGACCAGAGGTAGGCAGACCAGCAAGCGCTAGCATGTCCTTAATCTCTTTCTCTTTCGCACCATCAAATGCTGGAGTCGCTGTTGGCACACCACCTTTTAGGTTCTTAGCAAGACGTAAAACCTCTTCATCAGTAAATGAATCGATATCGACCTGCTGCTGCACGTCTTCACCTAACTCATATACTTGTTTGATGTAATTACGAAGCTCTGCTAATTCGCGCTGCTCTTCAAGCATAGCAGTGATTTGATCACCGATACCCTTAGCGGCTGCACCTAAATGCACTTCAAGAACCTGACCGATGTTCATACGAGATGGTACACCTAGTGGGTTCAATACGATGTCTACAGGGTTACCGTTTTCATCGTAAGGCATGTCTTCAACAGGGTTAATCTTAGAGATAACACCCTTGTTACCGTGACGACCCGCCATCTTATCACCAGGCTGGATAGTACGCTTAACCGCAAGGTAAACCTTAACGATCTTCAATACGCCAGGTGCTAAGTCATCGCCTTGAGTAATCTTGCGACGCTTGATTTCAAACTTCTTGTCGAAATCAGCTTTCAGCTCTTCATGCTGCTCGGCTAACTGCTCAAGTTCAGTTTGCTTAGCTTCATCATCAATAGATTGAACTAGCAACTGAGGGCGAGCAATCGCATCAAGTTGTGCTTCACTGAAACCAGCGGTTAATAGCAGGTTACGTGCACGGCCAAAGACACCTTCTTCAAGGATCTTGAACTCTTCAGTCAAATCTTTCTTAGCTTGACCGATATGCATCTCTTCAATTTCTACAGCACGCTTATCTTTCTCAACGCCGTCACGAGTAAATACTTGTACGTCGATGATAGTACCTTTAACAGAGTTAGGTACACGTAGTGAACTGTCTTTAACATCAGATGCTTTTTCACCGAAGATAGCACGCAGTAGCTTTTCTTCTGGAGTCAGCTGAGTTTCACCTTTAGGTGTTACTTTACCAACTAGGATGTCGCCACCCTTAACTTCTGCACCGATATAAACGATACCAGACTCATCTAGCTTAGAAAGCGCAGACTCACCTACGTTTGGAATATCAGCTGTGATCTCTTCGCTACCCAACTTAGTATCACGAGCAATACAAGAAAGCTCTTGAATGTGGATAGTTGTGAAGCGGTCTTCCTGAGCAACACGCTCAGAGATAAGGATTGAATCCTCAAAGTTGTAACCGTTCCAAGGCATGAACGCGATACGCATGTTCTGACCAAGAGCCAAATCACCTAAATCGGTAGATGGACCATCGGCAAGTACGTCGCCACGAACCACTGGATCGCCAACTGAACAACAAGGACGCTGGTTAATACAAGTGTTCTGGTTAGAACGCGTGTATTTGGTCAAGTTGTAGATGTCGATACCCGCTTCGCCTGGTGTTAGTTCAGCTTCGTTGACTTTAACAACGATACGGCTGGCATCAACGTAGTCGATGTAACCACCGCGTTTAGCAGCAACAACAACGCCAGAGTCAACAGCAAGTGTACGCTCAATACCGGTACCAACTAATGGCTTGTCAGCCTTCAGTGTTGGTACTGCTTGACGTTGCATGTTCGCACCCATCAATGCACGGTTAGCATCATCGTGTTCTAGGAACGGAATCAACGACGCAGCAACAGAAATAATCTGTTGTGGTGAAACGTCCATGTATTGAACATCTGCAGCGCGCATAAAGGTCGCTTCACCTTTGTGACGACATGCAATTTGCTCTTCAATCATGCGACCGTCGTTATCAACTTCGATGTTTGCCTGTGCAATCACATAACGACCTTCTTCGATTGCTGATAGGTAATCTACCTGATCAGTAATCACACCATCTACAACCTTACGGTAAGGTGTTTCTAAGAAGCCGTACGAGTTGGTACGTGCAAAACTTGCTAGCGAGTTAATTAGACCAATGTTTGGACCTTCAGGGGTCTCAATTGGACATAGACGACCATAGTGAGTTGGGTGAACATCTCGAACTTCGAAGCCCGCACGTTCACGTGTCAAACCACCAGGACCTAAAGCAGAAATACGACGCTTATGCGTCACTTCTGACAATGGGTTGTTTTGGTCCATGAATTGAGACAGCTGAGAAGAACCGAAAAATTCTTTAACAGCAGCAGAAATTGGCTTAGCGTTGATCAAGTCCTGAGGCATAAGCTCATTCAGATCGCCTAGGCTTAAACGCTCACGTACGGCACGTTCTACACGAACTAGGCCAACGCGGAATTGGTTTTCAGCCATTTCGCCAACACTACGGATACGACGGTTACCCAAGTGATCGATATCATCAACTTCATCTAGACCGTTACGGATCTTGATGATGTTTTGCATAACTGCAACGATATCTTCTTTAGTTAGGATACCAGTACCTTCATCATCGTCGATGCTTAGACGACGATTGAACTTCATACGACCTACTTTAGATAGGTCATAACGCTCTTCACTGAAGAACAAGTTCTGGAACAATGCTTCTGCCGCATCTTTGGTTGGTGGCTCGCCTGGACGCATCATACGATAAATTTCAACCAACGCTTCTAAGCGGTTAGTGGTTGAATCGATGCGCAGCGTGTCAGAAATGTAAGCGCCATTATCAAGATCGTTGATATATAGCGTGTCAATTTCTTTAATGCCTGCCATAGACAGCTTAGCAAGATCTTCTAAGCTAATCTCACCGTTAGCAGATACCAACACTTCGCCTGTATCAGGATCGATGTAGTCTTGAGCAGAAATCTTACCAGCGATGTATTCTACTGGTACTTCTAACTCAGTGGTGTTGGTCTTTTCTAGCTGACGAATATGACGTGCAGTAATGCGACGGCCCTTCTCTACAAGAACGGTACCTTCAGCATCTTTAATGTCATAGCTTGCTGTTTCACCACGTAGGCGATCAGCAACCAAGTTCATCACTAGTGAATCTTTCTTGATCTTGTACTGAACACGATCGAAGAACAGATCTAGGATATCTTGGGTTGAGTAGTCTAGTGCACGTAAGATGATTGACGCGGCCAATTTACGACGACGGTCAATACGAACGAACAGTGCATCTTTTGGATCAAACTCAAAATCTAACCATGAGCCACGGTAAGGAATAATACGTGCGTTATAAAGCACCTTACCAGAAGAGTGGGTCTTACCACGGTCGTGATCGAAGAATACACCAGGACTACGGTGTAACTGAGATACGATTACACGCTCAGTACCATTGATAACAAAAGTACCGTTATCAGTCATAAGAGGGATATCCCCCATATAGACTTCTTGTTCTTTAATGTCTTTGACTGTACCAGGTGCAGCTTCACGGTCATACAGAACCATACGCAATTTAACGCGTAATGGTGCAGAGTATGTAACACCGCGGATTTGACACTCTTTCACATCAAAAACTGGCTCACCTAGCTTGTAGCTAACGTACTGTAGCTCTGAGTTACCAGAAAAGCTCTTGATGGGAAAAACGCTACGGAATGCAGCTTCTAAGCCGCGCTCACCCGTAGGATCTTGATCGGTGAACTTCTTAAAAGAGTCCAACTGAATTGACAACAGGTAAGGGATATCCAGCACTTGTGGACGCTTACCAAAGTCTTTGCGAATACGCTTCTTTTCAGAATAGGAGTAAACCATGGGTTTCCTCTGATTGCGAGATGTGACCAAGACTGAAACAACCTAATGTTGTAACAGCACGTTTGCCCATCACCGTTGAAAGCAAGAACCTAGCCAGTAATCTCTGCCAGGAACTGCAACATTTGGCGACAAACGGTGAATAAAAAATCGCCAACGCTTACAGCGCAAAAAAGGCCGACGGTTAAAAAACCGCCAGCCTCCGCCCGATTGCTCGGGGGTAGTAAGTTAAATTATAACTTACTTGATCTCAACAGCAGCACCAGCCGCTTCTAGATCAGTCTTAAGAGCTTCAGCTTCTTCTTTAGAGATAGCTTCTTTAACTGCTACTGGAGCAGATTCAGCCATGCCTTTAGCTTCTTTCAGGCCTAGACCTGTAGCGCCACGAAGAGCTTTAATTACTGCAACTTTGTTGTCGCCGTGAGAAGTAAGAATTACGTCGAATTCTGTTTTCTCTTCAGCAGCGCCAGCATCGCCAGCACCACCAGAAACAACAGCAGCAGCGGCAGATACGCCGAACTTCTCTTCCATTGCTTCGATTAGTTCAACAACTTCCATTACAGACATTTCTGCAAGGGCTTCTAAGATTTGGTCTTTAGTGATAGACATAACAAAAAATTCCTAATTGTACTGAATTCAATTTAATTAAGCGGCTAATCGTGTGATTAAGCTGCTTCTTTCTGATCGCGAAGAGCGGCCAATGTACGAACCAACTTGCCAGCAGATGCTTCTTTTAGAGTCATCATGAACTGAGCTAGTGCTTCTTCGTATGTTGGTAGTTTCGCTAAACGATCAATATCCGCTGCAGGGATTAGTTCCCCTTCAAAGGCTGCTGCTTTGATTTCAAACTTCTCTTGCTCTTTAGCGAAGTCTTTAAGAAGACGCGCTGCAGCACCTGGGTGCTCGTTAGAGAATGCAATCAAAGTAGGACCAGTAAACGTGTCAGCTAGGCACTCAAAATCAGTACCTTCAACAGCGCGCTTAGCTAGAGTGTTACGTACAACTTTAACGTATACACCAGCTTCACGAGCAGCTTTACGAAGACCAGTCATATCACCTACAGTCACACCGCGTGAATCGGCAACTACTGCAGATAAAGCACCCTTGGCAGCTTCGCTGACTTCAGCAACAATCGCTTTTTTGTCTTCGAGTCTTAATGCCATTGGCTTTACTCCTGGATTCTATCTAGGGATTTCCCCTAGCAATTACCATACTAAGCAATCAATTGCTTAGTTACTTACGGCGCGAATTTCCAGGCAGAAAAAATCTATCTGGGGTCCGACACCGTCTACGTAGGAAATTAAGTTAATCGAATGAAAAACACCTACGGTCTTGGACGGAAGTCTAAAAATCAACCACTTAGTGATTAAAAATTAGACCTCAACCCACAAAGTGCGCGAATTATAAATGAATTCACCCACTTTGTAAAACAAGCTTAAGAAATTAGCTTGAAGTAGTTAGGCTAGCCTGATCTACTGCAACACCTGCACCCATAGTGGTAGAGATGCTAACTTTCTTAAGGAAAACACCTTTAGCTGAAGCAGGCTTAGCCTTAACTAGAGCAACTAGAAGTGCTTCTAAGTTTTCTTTCAACTGTGCAGGTTCAAAGTCAACCTTACCGATTGTAGAATGGATGATACCATTCTTATCGTTACGGTAGCGTACTTGACCCGCTTTAGCGTTCTTAACTGCCTCTGCAACGTTTGGAGTTACAGTGCCAGTTTTAGGGTTAGGCATAAGACCACGTGGGCCTAAGATTTGACCTAACTGACCAACAACGCGCATAGCATCTGGAGATGCGATAACAACGTCGAAGTTCATTTCACCAGCTTTAACTTGTGCAGCAAGCTCGTCCATACCGACTAGCTCAGCGCCAGCTTCTGTAGCTGCTTCTGCGTTTGCACCTTGAGTGAACACAGCAACACGAACTTCACGACCAGTACCGTGTGGTAGTACAGTAGCACCACGAACGTTTTGGTCAGATTTACGTGGGTCAACACCTAGGTTAACCGCTACATCAACACTTTCTACGAACTTAGCAGTAGCAAGCTCTTTAAGCAGTGCAACAGCTTCATTGATTTCGTAGTTTTTAGTCACTTCGACTTTTTCGCGGATCAAACGAGCGCGTTTAGTTAGCTTTGCCATTATATTAGTCCTCTACTACCAAACCCATTGAACGCGCAGTACCTTCAATAGAACGCATCATCGCTTCCATATCAGCACCAGTCATATCAGCTTGCTTAACTTCAGCAATCTCTTGAACAGCGCTACGCTTGATAGTGCCCACTTTCTCAGTGTTAGGACGGCCAGAACCAGATTTCAGACCTGCTGCTTTAAGCAGTAGGAAAGAAGCAGGTGGCGTCTTAGTTTCGAAAGTGAAAGAACGGTCGGTGTATACCGTAATAACAACAGGAATTGGCATACCTTTGTCGAACTTTTCAGTACGAGCGTTGAATGCTTTACAGAATTCCATGATGTTAACACCTTTTTGACCCAATGCAGGACCAACTGGTGGCGACGGATTTGCAGCACCGGCTGCTACTTGTAGTTTGATGTAACCATCAACTTTTTTAGCCATGAGACATTTTCCTCAAGTATGGGTACAAACGCTAAAGACGACATGTCTTATAGCTCCCCGAAAACAATGGGTGCGGATTATATAAAAAATCCGCACCCATTCCAAATAAATTTTGTACTTTAATTAATCAGCTTTTTTCGATCTGACTAAAGTCGAGTTCTACTGGTGTAGAGCGACCGAAGATCATCACAGAAACCTTAACGCGGTTCTTCTCGTAATCCACTTCTTCAACTGTACCGTTAAAGTCGGCAAAAGGACCGTCAGTAACGCGAACAATTTCACCAGGCTCAAACATAACGCGATGAGTTGGAGACTCTGTCGTTTCTTGTAGACGCTGCAAGATAGCATTAGCTTCTTTGTCAGAAATAGGCGCAGGTCGATCAGAAGTACCACCAATGAAGCCCATTACACGTGGAATGCTTTTCACTAGATGCCAGCTTTCGTCATTCATATCCATCTGAACTAACACGTAGCCAGGGAAAAATTTACGTTCGCTCTTACGACGCTGACCAGCACGCATCTCTACCACTTCTTCGGTCGGTACAAGTACCTCACCGAAATGGTGTTCCATGCTATGCATTTTGATGTGCTCTAGAAGAGACTTACATACTCGTCCTTCATAGCCTGAAAAAGCTTGAACAACATACCATCTCTTTTTAGCTTCAGTTGCTTCAGTCATGCGAAATGCCTATACGCCTGTAATAAAATTAACAATTCTTAGTAGTACTGCGTCCATACCCCAAAGGATAAGTGCTAGTACACCTGTCGCCGCTAGTACGATGAAAGTCGTGTTAAGTGCTTCTTGGCGAGTAGGCCAGACAACTTTACGAACTTCAATATGTGATTCACGGGCAAAAACAAGCGCCTGCTTGCCTTTCTCGGTTTGTAGTGCAATGAAACCAGCAATAGCAAAAGCAACCACCACACTAATAGCGCGAACCAACACACTCGCTTCGCTATACATTTGGTTACCAACAATAGCGGCAGCCAACAAAATGACCACTAGGCCCCATTTTACGATATCCAAGGAGTTGCCTTGGTTTTCTGTATTTGTTGTCATCGGTTAATTCCGTTACTTACTGCGACCTGAGCCTAACAGGCCAAACTTTATAGGCAAAACGATATCAAGAATTGATTTCTTGATACCTCACCCCGAGCCTACATCATAGATTGACATAATCCCAGAGGGTCAAAAATCGGCCATAGATTGTATGCTTATTCAGACCAATTGGCAAGGCGCGCAGTCTGGTTATCATTAAATATAACCTAAAACAAAAAAGGCAGCCTAAGCTGCCTTTTCTTATCACTAAATCGACGACATATTAGTCGATGATTTTAGCTACAACACCAGCACCAACTGTACGGCCA
>NZ_JAEH01000066.1 GCF_000518805.1 Shewanella waksmanii ATCC BAA-643 | reverse complement strand
TGCTGTGGCGCAATCAACTTAACTTGGTGTCCTACCTTTTGAAACTCTCTGGCCCAATAATTCGCCCCACCACAGGCCTCCATGACGACTAGACAGGGCTCTATCTTGGCAAAAAAATGTACTAAGTCTTTACGCTTAATCACCTTTTTTCTGACTAACTTTCCAGCCTGATTCACGCCAACAAAATGAAAAACAGACTTTGCGATATCTAAACCAACTGTAGTAATCTTCATAGTGGACCCGTCCTCTTTCTGATGAGTTGTAGCAACTACATCGTGGCCCATTGCGAGGCCGATTTAAAGTGGATGGGTCCATTCCATTATCCCCCGCTGGAGGCGAAAGCCAGCTAACCCCACCGCAGGTGATCAAATGTCGCTAGCCTTCATTTCAAATGATTAAGCCCTCAGGCTAATCATCCAAAGAACAACCGCCATAACCAAGAAGAATCCAAGTTCTCCTGACAAGTACGATACTGAGCTGCATATCGTTTCGAGCGGGCATCAACGCGATCGGCCACCTTAATCAACCATGCTTTTTGGTTATAGGTTTTGCGCTTATACCCACCCCACCCTTCGTGGTAATTAAGATATTGATTACGAGCGTCCCATTTAGATACACCATTGATTTGATGCGATTTATAGATGAACCAGCCCATAAAATCCATTGCATCGTCAAAGTTACTACGACTAGACCAGGAATTGCCGGTTTCTCTGACGTAATCATCCCAAGTCATGGTTTTCGCTTGGGCATAGCCGTAGGCATCACTGGCACGGCCGATGGGAATGAAGCCTAAAAAGTACTCCATTGGTGGCGCTGCATTGTGCTTAAACGAGCTTTCTTGGTACATCATGGCCAATGGCACATGTACAGGGACGCCCCACTTATCTCGGGTGTTTTTAGCCGCTTTATACCAAGAGCGATTCTCTTGATAAATAGCACACAAATTTTCTGGGTCTTTAGGTGGAGGGGTGGCACAACCTAACAGCAGTTGGGTGGCAATCACCACCCACAACCAAGACAATTGCTTCATAAAACCTTTAGCCAAATTAAACGTCAGTTAGCCAGTAGTTTCACATTGTTTGAATTATTAGGCAATTGATTCAGGTGGGTTTATTGACGTTAGTAGGAGGAATTTTTAACGCAGACTCAAAGGGCTATTGGTTACTGGCTGGTAACTTCACCCGCTCACAATCATAAGACTCTTGCTGCCAAACCACAGGCTGCCAATAGCTGTCGTCCATGCCGCGATAAATTTTTCCGGCATTGAACTGCGCGCCTATGTGGTAACGCTCGTTAGCTTCAACGTTAATGACAAACTGTTTCGGCGTGCGCGCCGCCAATTTAACCTTAACAGCCGGGTCGCTAATAAGCTCAGCCACCGTAAATTGATACTCGCCAGGAGCCAATTGATAATTAGGCTTTGAGATAACAGGCTTGCCATCTAAATGGGTAACGACAGCCCGGTATAGGCCTTGGTCTTTTGCTGGCTCTAGGTAGCCTGAAACGGTACCGCAGAGGTTTTCATCATCGGGTGCTGAAGCGCACCCGACAAGCGTTAAAGCCGCAATCATCAATATCAGCTTGCGCATCAGCTTACCTTAGCGTCATCCACTTGCGGTTTAAAGTAGTCATCTAAAAACTGCTCAAATGTCACGGTATCGCTTTGCTCTATTTCAGTCTGCTGAACTAAGGACTCCTCAGCGGCCTGCTGATAACTCGCTTGTACATCACTTGGTAGCGGTAGTTGCTGCAGTTCTTGGTGGTACTGTTTGGCTAGCCTCATCACCCACTCACCGTGGTCAAGTTGTTGGTCAAACAGTTGCTGCATTAATTGCCCTGACAGGGTTAAATCTGGATTATCAACTGCTTGATGCCAGTGCGCTAACGCTTGTTGATATGCCTCACCCTGCTCACCATCTAGCTGTTTAGCAATTTTTTGTAAGTCAGCAAAAATGTCATGCAACCAGACCGTTTTACTGACCATTTCACCATCGCGGTTTAGCTGCAGTTGCGGGTCGCGCCCCTGAAGAATCACTTGATTGAGGTTACCTGATAATGCTTGTTCCTCAGATGCATCACTTGGCGGTGAGGGCTGAAGCAAACAATATAGAATAAACATATCAAGAAAACGCACTTGCGATGCGGTGATGCCCACGCTGCTAAACGGATTGACATCTAATGCGCGCACTTCGATGTACTCAACCCCTGCCCTTGCTAGTGCCTCAGATGGCTTTTCACCGGGTAAGCTGACTCGCTTGGCACGAATAGGTGAGTAAAACTCGTTTTCAATTTGTAGCACGTTGGCATTCAGTTGGCGAAACTCACCATCGACCTTCACACCAATTTCTGCAAATTTGTCTGATGACATATTGATTGCTGCATCAACGCCCTTTAGGTATTCATCAAGGGAGTTGTAGCTAATACTTAATCTTTCTTGCTCTTTGTTGGTGTAGCCAAGGTCGCTCATACGCAAAGAGGTGGCGTAAGGTAAATACAGCGTTCCTTTGCCCATTTTTTCAAATGGGATATCGGTCTGCTGATCTTTAATAAACGATCCACACAACGCAGGTGATGCGCCAAATAGATACGGCAGCACCCAAACCAAACGGCGATAGTTACGAATAAGACCAAAATAAGATTCAGAAATGAAATTGCATCGGCCGCCCTCGGCGCCTTGCACTTCATAGAGTCGCTGCCAAAGCGATTTAGACACTGAAAAGTTAAAATGCACCCCAGAGATAATCTGCATTTGCGCGCCGTAACGATACGTGAGTCCTTTACGGTACAAACGTTTCATCTGGCCGCTGTTAGAACTGCCGTAATCGGCAATGGGGATGTCTTCAATATTGCCTACATAACACGGCATACTTACTGGCCACAATTGCTCACCATTTAGGTTTTGCACCGTGTAAGCATGGGTGTAGGTGAGATCGGTAAACAACGACTCTATGTCACCATGAACGGGAGTAATAAACTCCAATAGAGACTCACTGTAATCAGTGGTAATACGAGAGTGGGTTAAAGCAGACCCTAAGGCTTTGGGATGAGGCTGCATAGATAAGTGTCCAGCAGCGTCAATCCGTAAGGCTTCGCGCTCAATGCCACGGTGTAAATCACCCAAGGCACGTTGGCTGTCAGTATCGGAGAGTTGCTCTATCACTTCATTGAAAGATTTCAATCTCTTTGTCTCTTATATGTCATGGTCACGGTAGCTAGGGTCTGTTGACCTTTTGCGGTTAAATGTTGTTCGAGATAAAAGCGTTTTAGTCACGGCGAGAGGTTTGCTGCTTAGCAACATGCCTCTTCAAAGATTCACTGCCCCTAGTCAGACCCGCCAATCACATTAGATATTTCATGCCTTGGCCTAATTAAAGCACATTGGCATTGATTTTATTGGCGCCTATTTAACGCTAAAGCGGCACTCACACAGTGAATACCGCTTATGCTGTCTAATATAGGGTCAAATAACCAGATTACAACTCAAAATCTCTAACTGGATAGCCAAGCGCTTTAATATCCGCCTCAATGGCCGCCTTATCACCTACAATCAATACCACCATCTTGTGTAAATCCAGTTGCTTTTTAGCCACTTGGTTTAGCGTTTCAAGGCTAATGGTGTTGATCATGTCAGTTTGCTTTTGGGTGTAGTCATAGGGCAAACCAAAGCGTTGAATACGGCGCATGAAGCCAGCTTTTTGATACGGTGTTTCATAATCCAGTGCTTGAGATTGCGTAATCGAGTTACGCATAAATGCCAGCTCTTTGTCTGTCATGCCCTGTTTGCGATACTGATTAATCTCTTTCGCAAACTCGACTAACGCAGGTGCTGTCACATCGCTACGTACACTTGCTGACGCTTCAAACACACCCAGCTCTTTACCACCGGCAAAATAACTACGCGCGCCGTAGGTATAACCTTTATCTTCACGCAGGTTCAAATTAATGCGGCTATTAAATGCGCCACCTAATGGGTAGTTCATCAAATAAGCTTTAAAGTAATCACCTGTCGCATCATAAGGCATGGCACGCTTACCCAGCTTAATTACCGACTGCGCCGCGCCCGGCTTATCAAGAATATAGATTTTACCGCCTTTTACTTTCGGCAAATCAGCAAGTGCAGGCAGCGCTACTGCGTCGCCTTGCCACTGGCTAAACACTTGTAATTTAGCCATTAGCTCAGATTGACTGAGGTTACTGACCGCCACCATTTGCGCGTTGCCAGCACGGTATTGTTTGGCATAAAACTGCTTAACATCGTCAAGCGTTATTGCAGACACGCTGGCCAGTGTGCCCTGACTGCTCACACCTAATGGTGAGTCTTTGCCGTAAAGCAGCGCATCAAACCCGGTAGAAGCTAAAAAGTTAGGATCTGACATCATATGCTGCAGCCCTTGTAGCTGCTGCTGTTTAACGCGATCAAAATCGGCTTGCTTAAAGGCGGGCTCAAATAAACGCTCTTGAACGATGGCCAAGGTTTCATCAAGCTTAGATGTCAGTGCAGACACTTTGACATAGCTTTGGTAAACATTAGAGCCAAAACTGATGGTACTACCAATCATCTCAAGGGCTTGGGCCAACTCTTCGGTACTGCGCTTGGTACTCGATTCGTTAAGCATTGACGCGGTAAGGCTGGCAAGGCCTGCTTGCTCTAGCGCCACCATGCGGTGACCGCCATTAAGGTATATCAATAGCTCAACGGTGGGGGTTTCTTCTGATTCAGTCCCCATCACTTCAATACCATTGCTTAAATCACTGGTCCATAAGGTGGGAACCTTAAGCACTGGAGCTGGACCGGCTGCAGGCATCACGCTGCGATCAAATGATGACTTAGCCACGGCAATATTATCAAGCCCAGTCACCGCATCAGCAGCCACTAAAGGTGCGGGTGCCACAAAGGTATCTTCGTGGGCAATCAGTTGCCCTTGCCCTTCGGGTACCACGCTCATCACCACCATGGGCTTATCTTTAATGTAAGTATTAAATACCCGCATGACATCGGCTTTGGTCACATTGGCATAGCGATTAAGATCGTAACCTATCATGTTGGGGTTGTCTGAGAAGGTTTGGTTATAGGCCAAGGTAGAGACTTTACCCTTGACACTTTGCAAACCAAAAATGGTGTTTGCCTCAAACTGAACCTTCACTTTTTGCAAGTCATCGTCAGTGACACCACGCTGTTCAAATTCGGCGATAGACGCCAGCATGGTTTTTTCGATATCAGCTAAATTCACACCAGCTGCGGGGTTAGCTAATGCATACATAGAGAACTGACAAGCCAGTTCCTGACAAGGGTGACTCACACCGGCTTGTACCGCTAATCCATCTTTGACTAAGTTTTTATAAAATATTGATGTTTGACCGCCACCAAGAATATTGGACAGCAAGTCCAGCGCAGCTTCATCGTCATGGCGACCATAAACGGTTGGGAACGCCACTCGTAATAAAGGCAAGTGCACGCGATCTTCCATTGAGATGTAACGCGTCTCAGGCAGTGTAACCAACTGCTTTTCATCGGCCTGTACTGCTGGCCCGGCAGGTATTTCGCCAAAATACTTGTTTACCCAAGCTAAGGTTTGCAGTTCGTCAAAGTCGCCACCTATGGTTAAGGTCGCGTTGTTCGGGCCATACCAACGCTGGAAAAAGTGTTTCACATCGTTAAGGTCGGCGCGTTCTAAATCTTCCGGCCAACCGATAACAGGCCAAGAATATTGATGCCCTTGTGGGTAGAAGGCTTGATTAAAGCGTTCGCTCATGCGGCCGTAGGGTTGATTATCAATCCGTTGCGCTCGCTCGTTTTTGACGGTTTCTCGCTGCACTTCAAATTTCTTTTCTGTTAGTGCAGGCAGGAAAAATCCCATGCGGTCCGACTCTAACCACAACATCTTTTCCAGCTGATTGCTGGGGACGGTTTCAAAATAGTTGGTGCGATCACTATTTGTGGTGCCATTTAAGGTACCACCGGCTTCAGTGACCGTTTTAAAGTGCTGCTCGTCGCCCACGTTTTCAGATCCCTGGAACATCATATGTTCAAACAGGTGAGCAAAACCTGAACGCCCAGACATTTCCCGCGCAGAGCCCACATGGTAGGTCACATCTACGTGCACTAGTGGGTCAGAGCTATCTTGGTGCAACACCACAGTCAAGCCATTTGCCAATTGGTATTTTTTATAGGGGATACCGACTTCTGACTCGGCAAAACTCACCGATTCTAGTAGTGATACGCCTGCGGGTAAGTTAGTTTGGGTTTGTTGGTTGGCACAACCTAACAACGCCGCTGACACCGCGGCTGCTAATATCCATTTTTTCAACGTAAACTCCTTCAGGCTTGGTGGTCCAATACCTTTAAAATACCAATGACATCAAACTGTCTGTTTGTCACTATAACCAATGCAAGGCTGCCGCAGCAACCAACAGGTAGCGAATACTCTTTCCGATAAAAATCATCACGGTTGAACGAATCAAAGGCAACTTCATCCAGCCCGCTAGCAAACACAATAGGTCGCCCACTACTGGTGCCCAGGCAAGCAGCAAAGACCAGTAACCATAGCGCTGGATCAACGCCAAACTACGCTGGTACTTACCCGACGCCATATCTTCCGGCGACTTAGCAAAGCGCCCTAAAGATCCAAGGTAATAACTGGTGATCGAGCCAAGTGTATTACCCACAGTGGCGACGATGACCAGTGTTAACCATATCGATGCATCATCGTTAATCAGTGCGGCAAGTAAAACTTCCGATCCACCCGGTAACAATGTCGCAGCAAGAAATGCGGCACTAAACATCAACCATAACGTTGTCATATTCTCTTACCTAATGATATTTCGTAATGTTTTGTTAATCATTGCCCATCACTTCTGCAGTGTTGCACAACCGTTAAAATTTAAAGATATTAAAACAAACTTTATTATCACAATAAGTTATAACAAAAATGGTTTGTTGCGCAACACGGTCTATCTATAAAATGGCGAAATTACCGTGAAACCAATTATTTTTGCTAAGCAAGTATATAGCAGGCAAACTATGACGTTTCGCACATAATTTTCACACACACGCAGTCGTGCAAGTTAAGTTGTTTTTTATAACCAAAATAAATAACCCTAACACTCAAATTGTACTCGCTCAGTGTGGCAATCAATATTTGGAATAACAGACATGTGGCAAACGATTAAACAAATCCCTTTTTGGCAAAAGGTGGTAGCGGGCTTTATTTTAGGCGCTACCGTCGGTGTCATTTTTGGTGAGCAAGCAACCGTATTAAAACCGCTGGGCGACCTGTTCATTGCAGCGATTAAGATGTTAGTGGCACCACTGATTTTCTGTGCGATTGTGGTCAGTATTACGGCACTGGGCAATGATGTCAGTTTAAAGCGCCTGAGCTTTAAAACCCTGGCGATGTTTATGTTCACCGGCACCATCGCTTCAATTATCGGCCTGACAGTTGGTTCGATGATCGATATGGGTGGCACCATGGAGCTAGCCACCTCAGAAGTTCGCGAGCGCCATGTCCCCGGCTTTGCACAAGTGCTGCTTGATATGATCCCAGTCAATCCTTTCGCCTCACTTGCTGAAGGCAAAGTACTGCAAATCATCGTATTTGCCGCACTGGTGGGGATTGCCATTAATAAAGTGGGCGAAAAAGCCGACGCATTAAAGCGCACCATCGAAGCGGGCGCTGAAGTGATGTTCCAATTAACTCGCATGGTACTACAACTGACTCCAATCGGCGTATTTGGCTTAATGGCATGGGTTGTTGGTGAGTATGGTTTATCGACTCTATTGCCACTGGGTAAATTTATTGGCGCCATTTATATTGCCGCATTAATCCACATTATTGTGGTTTATGGTGGCTTAATAAAGTTTGCAGCTAAACTGAGCCCAGTGCAGTTTTTCCGTAAAGCCATGCCAGCTCAGCTAGTTGCATTTACCACCGCATCGAGCTTTGGCACTCTGCCCGCAAGTACGCGCTGTACTGAGTCTATGGGCGTATCTAAGAAATACGGCGCCTTTGTACTGCCAATGGGGGCAACCATGAACATGGACGGCTGTGGCGGTATCTACCCTGCTATTGCCGCTATCTTTATTGCGCAAATTTATGGTATTCCACTAGAGATGAGTGACTACTTGCTGATTGCGGTTACCGCAACGGTCGCCTCTGTAGGCACCGCTGGCGTACCGGGTAGCGCTATGGTGATGCTATCGGTCACGTTAGGTGTGGTTGGTCTGCCGCTTGAAGGCATCGCCTTTATTGCAGCCATTGACCGCGTTATCGACATGATCCGCACCAGTACCAACGTCACCGGCGATATGATGACGGCCGTTGTGGTTGGTAAATCTGAGGGACAAGTCGACGTAGACCAGTTTTATACTAACGACGAGCCACTAAAAACCGCAACCAGCTAGCTACAGATTTAGTTAACTCGCAACAAAAAGGCCACTGAATGTGGCCTTTTTAATACCCAAACTATGCAATAAAATCAAACGCGTTATACTGAATAGGTAATACCAATCAGTATAAACATTTAGTCACTCAGCGAGAGTTTAGAGGTTCTGAGGCAAGGCAACGAGTGAAGAGCATAGTTGTTCTACGGTTAAGCTCGTTAACATAGCATCAGGACTGCTAAAACTCGCCGTTCTGGCGCGTTTTTGGCTACCTACTTCTGCGTTGAATAACCTCGCAAGGGAGCAACCATTGCCTCTGTTATTCGTCTTGAATTAGTTTGCCAAAAGCGCGCTGAGTAGATCAAATTCTTATACTGATTGGTATAAAATAGCTTAACTGAAAGATAATTAAGGCCATTTATGACCAAACTCTTCTTCCTACCCATCATACTTTGTCTGTTTTGGACGCTTTTTTTACACCTCAATGGTGTGCCGCTTAAGCAGGGCAAAAAGGGCTTTATTTATATTATCGCCATCAGCATGACCCTGATCTTGTCATTGTTGTTCTTACTTTGGCTAACCGCAGGACAAAACTTACGTAGCTAACAGCTAATCGGTCACTAGGCGAGCGCTCAATGGTCTGGTAAGATTGCGCCCCCGCAATATGTGCGCAGTGAGATTCAGGAAATACCATGTCAGACAAGTTCTTCTTTAAAGGGCGCAAAACTCCTAAGCCTAAGCATGAGAGTTTTGGTTACAACACAAAGCGTAGCGCTAAACCTGGGACGCTAGAACGCCCTTTTGAGCTCACTGTCACCAGTAGCGAACGCCAAGCAGAAATAGCAGCGCTGCTACAAAGCCAAAAGTTGCATGGCAACATTACTGTTGATGCAAGCGCGGTGGAAAATATTGCAGAGCTAGATGGCTACCTTAATCGGCCCACGACAGCAACTGTCACTAAAGTCCCTGGACGTAACGACCCATGTAGCTGCGGCAGTGGCCAGAAATTCAAGCGTTGCTGTGGCTAGCCACTTACCCTTTTATAAAACGCTTTGGGAAAACACTTCTAGATGAGCTTCTAGCTCATCTTCTGTTTGTGGTGCGCGCTCTAATTCAAAGGTTAATGGGCTGCCGCCATTAAGCATAAACACCGATAGCTCACCGTGGTCATAATGAAACCATTTACCGTTAATACACAGGTCGGTATAGCAGTTGGGTAATAATTCCATGTTAGCACCTCATTGTCATAACTGTTTCTAGCAACTTTTTGTTAACTTTGAGTTGCAATATGGGATATACATCACCTTTATAAAAACCCAAATGACGTAGGGGAACCATGATCTATGTCAATGCGGACAACATTTTTTGGCAATTTAGCCATATTGATAAGCATAAATCGCCAAAATTGGCTTTTTAAGCGCATAAAAAAATGCCGCGAGATGACTCGCGGCATTTAACATTTCAAGCTATTGGGCTATCCCAGTACGGCAATCAACACACCCGCAGCCACTGCTGAGCCTAACACCCCAGCAACGTTGGGGCCCATTGCATGCATCAATAGGAAGTTTTGCTGGTTAGCTTCTAATCCCACCTTATTCACTACCCGTGCTGCCATAGGTACCGCTGACACGCCCGCTGCGCCGATAAGCGGGTTAATCTTCCCACCCGATAACTTGCACATCAATTTAGCCATAAGTACCCCTGATGCTGTACCGATTGCAAACGCGACCGCACCTAATACCAAAATACCTAAAGTCTCGATTTGCAAGAACTGCTCAGCAGACAGTTTTGAACCTACTGCCAATCCAAGGAAGATGGTGACAATGTTAATCAGCTCGTTCTGCGCTGTGCTAGATAATCTATCCACCACACCCGATTCGCGCATTAAGTTACCCAAGCAGAACATACCGACTAACGGTGTTGCCGCTGGTAAAAACAAAATCGTTAACCCAAGCACCATTAGCGGGAAGATGATTTTTTCTTTCTTGCTCACCTCACGCAGTTGCTCCATTTTGATCTGGCGTTCAGATTCAGTGGTCAGCGCCTTCATAATAGGCGGCTGGATAATCGGTACCAATGCCATATAAGAATAAGCCGCTACCGCAATCGCCCCTAATAATTCAGGTGCCAGTTTGGACGCTAAGAAAATTGCCGTTGGACCATCGGCCCCGCCAATAATCGCAATCGCCCCCGCATCTGCCATAGTAAACTCAAAACCCGGGACCGCATTGAGCGCTATTGCGCCTATCAGTGTCGCAAAAATACCAAATTGTGCAGCGGCGCCCAGTAACAACATGCGTGGGTTAGCAATTAAGGCGCCAAAGTCAGTCAACGCCCCAACGCCCATAAAAATCAATAATGGGAAAATACCGGTTTCGATACCCACATAGTAGGCGAAATACAACAGTCCGCCTTCATCGGTAAAGCCACCATTGGGAATGTTGGCCAGAATGGCACCAAACCCAATTGGCAATAGCAACAAGGGTTCAAACCCACGGGCTATGGCTAAATATAATAGCGTGGCACCCACCGCCATCATTAACATTTGGCCGCCAGTAAAGTTGGCGATACCTGATTCAGCCCAAAAAGCTAATAAACCTTCCATGACGACTCCTATGCTATGCCCAGTAATTGGTTGCCTACAGCGACAGAATCGCCCTCTTTCACCCAAATTTTACTGATCACACCATCGGCTTCAGCCCGAACTTCGGTTTCCATTTTCATGGCTTCTAGAATAATCACCACATCGCCCTGTTTAACGGTATCGCCTTGAGCTACGTTAACTTTGAAGATGTTGCCGGACAGCGGTGCACTCATCTCTAACTTAGTTTCAGTGCTTGCTGGCGCAGCCGCTGCTGCGGGCGAAGAGGCCGGTGGCGTAAAGGACACCACATTGTCTGTCGCCACAATTTGATTAATGTCGCCACCAGGTGATACCTCAACAACAAAGTTTTGCCCTTGTACGTTAACCGTATACGTTTCTGGCTCCCCTAATGCTGATGCTGAAGCCGCAGCAGCTACAGTGGCTGACGCGGCTTCAGGCTTAGGCTCGAAGGCATCGGCATTGTCGCGGTTTTGCAAGAATTTATAACCAATTTGCGGGAACAGTGCATAGGTCAATACGTCATCGTCGAACTCAGAGGCGAGACGCACATCGTCCTGGGCGGCTTTATCTTTTAGCTCGCCGCGTAGGTTATCTAGCTCTGCCGTTAACTGGTCCGCTGGGCGACAAGTGATGGCTTCACCACCATCAAGTACTTTGTCTTGAAGGCTTTTATTTACTGGGGCCGGAGTTGCGCCATACTCGCCTTTAAGTACGCCTTCAGTTTCTTTTGTCATTGACTTGTATCGCTCACCCGTCAATACGTTAATCACCGCTTGAGTACCCACTATTTGAGAAGTAGGTGTCACTAACGGTAAGAAGCCGAGGTCTTCACGGACTTTAGGGATCTCTTCCAGAACCAAGTCGAGCTTATCTGATGCGCCTTGCTCGCGTAACTGATTTTCCATGTTGGTCAACATGCCGCCTGGCACTTGAGCACGTAAAATGCGCGAATCAATCCCTTTAAGCTCACCTTCAAAACTGGCGTACTTCTTACGCACGTCTCTAAAGTAAGCGGCGATCTCTTCTAACAGCACCATATCATAGCTCGTCGCACGGTCAGTGCCTTCTACCATAGCAACTAAGGTCTCTGTTGCGCTGTGGCCGTATGTTTGGCTCATTGAGGAAATAGCAGTATCAAGGACATCGATACCCGCCTCAATGGCTTTTTGGTAGGTGGCCGTACTTAAACCTGTGGTTGCATGACAATGCAGGGCAACAGTGAGATCAGTCTGATTTTTAAGCTGGCTAATTAGATCGTAAGCTTCATACGGCTTAAGCAAGCCTGCCATATCTTTAATACATAGAGAGTGACAACCCATATCTTCAAGGCGTTTGGCCATATCGACCCAAGTATCTAATGTATGTACTGGGCTTGTGGTGTAAGAAATGGTGCCTTGCGCGTGCCCGCCAACCTCAACAACAGACTTTACTGCCTGTTGCAGGTTACGTACATCATTCATCGCATCAAAAATACGGAATACATCAACACCATTATCGTGTGCACGTTCAACAAAACGGTGCACGAGGTCATCGGCGTAATGGCGATAACCTAAAAGATTCTGTCCACGCAATAACATTTGCTGCGGGGTATTGGGCATGGCTTTTTTCAGCTCACGGATACGCTCCCACGGATCTTCACCAAGGTAACGAATACAGGCATCAAAAGTGGCGCCGCCCCAAGATTCAAGTGACCAATAGCCAACTTGGTCTAATTTTGCTGCTATGGGAAGCATATCCTCGATTCTAAGACGAGTGGCAAGAATGGACTGATGGGCATCTCTTAAAGCGACATCAGTTAATGCTAAAGGCTTGCTCATATAAACTCCCTAATTTTATGCTTTTGCTCGATACTGATGAATTGCCGCAGTAATCGCAGCAACTATTTTAGGATCGATATTATTATTCTGACTATCAGTAGCGGCCGGTTGCGGCTGACTACTAACCTGGGTTTCAGGGGCGAACTTCCACGCCACCAATTTAATCGCCAAGATCAACATAGAAAGGAATAGGAAAACTAAGCCCATACCAAGCAGCATGATACCGAGGGCATCCACTATCTGTTGTGAAATTGCGTTCATACTTTCCTCTTTCTGTTCTAGTACTTCTTTTATGCACCTAAAATTCAACTTAATGCATTTTTAGGCAGTAGCAAACTCCTGTTAGTCAGGGACAACTTGCTTAATTTAGCGCGAATATTCGCTATCAAGGTTGAAAACCATAACTAATCTATAACAAAAACGCGAGCCTTTTGTAAATTGGTCTTACCAAAATAGCCGTATCCAAATCGGTCAAAGTGAAAATATGATAAAAATATGACACTAAAAATGCAGATATGACAACAATTTGCGCTTACCAATCATTTTCTTAATAAAATGCCACAGCCAACGATAAAAATTGATTCCACAACACAGAACATTAATCGCCATCACGCATTTTATGCAATTTTGAAAGGCAAAAATTCATTCGAGCAGCCTAAGCCACTAGGAATAGCTGTTGATAATGGTTAAGTTAGCCTATTGTCGCTAAATAAGCAGCAAAACTGCCCGTTCAGCGGTGCGGTATTCATCGAACAAGCCCATTACGACAAAAAACCGCTTGGCTTGTCTGCGAAGAAGTTGCTGCAAGCAACAGTCGCGTTAGGTGTTGTTATATCAATCAGTATAAGAATTTGATCTACTCAGCGCGAGTCTTGGCAAGCTAGTTCAAGGCGAGTAGTAATAATGGTAGAAATAAAGGTCATTGAATAGCAGCAACAGCTGCCTTTAAAAAGCGGGCATTAAAAAAGCCCGTTGAATATTCAACGGGCTTTAATAATGGCGGAGAAGGAGGGATTCGAACCCTCGATGGGATTTAAAGCCCATACTCCCTTAGCAGGGGAGCGCCTTCGGCCACTCGGCCACCTCTCCGCATAAAATGGCGCGCTTGGGAGGATTCGAACCTCCGACCGCCTGGTTCGTAGCCAGGTACTCTATCCAGCTGAGCTACAAGCGCAAATTTTATGGTCTAACAAACAAAACGACGGTATAAACCGTCGATTTAGAATATGGTACGCGTGAGAGGATTCGAACCTCTGACCGCCTGGTTCGTAGCCAGGTACTCTATCCAGCTGAGCTACACGCGCATCTTACTATCTATAAACTACTTTACACTAAAAAACAAAAAATGGTACGCGTGAGAGGATTCGAACCTCTGACCGCCTGGTTCGTAGCCAGGTACTCTATCCAGCTGAGCTACACGCGCATATCGTTTTCTAGTTAAGAAATGGCGGAGAAGGAGGGATTCGAACCCTCGATGGGAGTTAAAGCCCATACTCCCTTAGCAGGGGAGCGCCTTCGGCCACTCGGCCACCTCTCCGTTTTCTTGGCGCACATATTACTGTTTGATGAAAATAAGTCAAACCATTTCTGATAAACAATTACTGTTTGAGTCGTTTTTAAGCAGATTGTACTCTAATGCACCAAATACGCAGGAAAAGTACATTTTTAAAAGCCCAAAAACAAAAAAGCCAGCGAAATCGCTGACTCTCTATAAGTCTTACTCCGGTCCAAGAGTTTGACTTAAAAGTTGCCACCCTCAGGTGCATTTCCGGCCTTCTCAGACTGAATACGTTGATAAATCTCTTCACGATGTACAGAGACTTCTTTAGGTGCATTCACACCGATGCGTACCTGATTACCTTTTACGCCTAACACAGTGACAGTTACTTCGTCACCAATCATCAGTGTTTCACCAACACGACGAGTTAATATCAGCATTCTTTTGCTCCTTAGTTCCTAGTCTGCTCTCTACGGCACTATTCCGTTAATATGCTTATTATAAGGTCAGCATAGTACAAATTAACAGTAGTCTATTCGAAAAGCGTGATTTAATTGCACCTTTAAACGTCAAAAACGTGAGATATCTGTCTGACATCTAACCATAACGCGTTATTTTCGCTCTTTTGTTAGGTTATATTATCACTTTACGAGATTAAACCAGCATTAATTACACTTCTTTAGATTATTATTAGGTAATGATCATTATTGCGGCAATTTTTGACGCTAATGCCATTACCTAAACATCCTTGAATTACCATGCCTTAATCTTAGTCATAAAAAAAGCGCCGTAGGCGCTTTTTTAACGATTAACTCAATCGATCAGTCAACCAAGGTAACACGCTCGCTAATGCGGCATCTAAGTTCTCTGGTTGACTACCACCAGCTTGTGCCATATCCGGACGCCCACCGCCTTTACCACCCACTTGGGCAGCAACAGTAGCGACCAACTCCCCTGCTTTAACCTTAGCAGTAAGATCTTTAGTCACACCAACAATCAAGTTAACTTTGGCATCACCTGCTATGCCAAGTACTACAATCCCCGATTGCAGCTTCTGCTTGAGCTCGTCTTGCAAGCCGCGTAGTGCTCCTGGCTCCACACCCTCAAGCTTTTTAACCAACACCTTAACACCCGCTACCTCTTGCGCTTCACCAGCAAGGTCGGCACTGGTAGCAGCCGCTAACTTATCTTTAAGTTGCGCCAACTCTTTTTCCAGTTGCTTAGTTTTGTCTAATTGTGCTTTTAGCTTAGTGACCACAGAGGCTGAATCAGATTTTAGCAATGAAGCGGCTTGCTCTAAATCTGCTTGCTGATTAGCAATGTATGCCATTGCAGCTGCGCCGGTGACCGCTTCAATACGACGAACACCAGCAGCGATGCCACCTTCTGAAGTAATTTTGAATACGCCGATGTCACCCGTACGACCAACATGGGTACCACCACACAGCTCAATCGAAAAATCACCCATGGTTACGACGCGTACTTGTGAATCATACTTCTCACCAAATAGCGCCATCGCACCTTTTTCTTTGGCTGATTCAATATCCATCACTTCAGCTTTCAATTCGTGGTTACGACGAATTTGGGTATTAACTAAATCTTCAACTGCTTTTAGCTCTTCTGCCTTAACCGCTTCAAAATGTGAAAAGTCAAAACGGAGACGCTCAGGGTCAACCAATGAACCTTTTTGGGTCACATGGCTACCTAAGACCTGACGCAATGCGGCATGCAATAAATGCGTTACAGAGTGGTTTAACTCAGTACGATGACGCAGCTTCTTATCAACTTGTGCTGCAAGTTGTTGTCCCACGCGAATCTCGCCTTGCGCTAGCTCACCAATATGCCCTACTGCAGTACCATACTTTTGGGTATCGATAACATTAAAGCTAACCGCATCTGCACTTAAGCTGCCTTTGTCACCACATTGACCGCCAGATTCACCATAAAATGGTGTTGTCTCTAGCGCAATAACTGCTTTCTCGCCTGAGCCGATGCTATCGACTGCTTGGCCATCTACGTAAATAGCGTTAACAGCGCTCTCACCCGTTAAACCGGTGTAACCACAAAACTCAGTCTCACCTTCGATTTTTAAACTGTCATTGTAGTCAGTATCAAACTGACCTGCAGCTTGCGCTCGGCTACGCTGCTCAGCCATCGCAGCTTCAAATCCTGCTTCATCAACGGTGATATTGCGCTCGCGGCAAACATCTGCGGTTAAATCAACCGGGAAGCCATAAGTGTCGTATAACTTAAATGCGGTTTCACCATCGAGTACATCACCCTTTAGGCCCGTCAGTGCGGCATCTAATATACCTAGACCACGCTCGAGTGTACGGGCAAATTGCTCTTCTTCAGCTTTAAGTGATTTTTCCACAATCGCTTGCGTGGCAACTAGGCCTTTGGCAGCATCACCCATCACTTCTATCAGTGTTGGCACCAATTTGTAGAAAAATGATTCGGTAGCGCCTAGCTTGTTACCATGGCGAACCGCACGACGAATAATACGACGCAACACATAACCCCGGCCTTCATTTGATGGCATCACGCCATCGGCAATTAAGAAAGCGCAAGAACGAATATGGTCCGCAATCACTCGCAATGACTTTTCTTCAAGATCGCTAACAGATAGGATTTCAGCGGTTTTCTTAATTAGGGCTTGGAAGATATCGATTTCATAGTTTGAATGAACGCCCTGCATAATTGCTGCAATACGCTCAATCCCCATGCCGGTATCCACTGACGGTTTAGGCAGTGGCTCCATGGTGCCGTCAGACTGACGGTTGTACTGCATGAAAACAATATTCCAGATTTCGATGAAACGATCGCCATCTTCTTCTGGCGTACCTGGACGGCCACCCCAGATATGGTCGCCATGATCATAGAATATCTCTGTACACGGACCACAAGGACCGGTATCGCCCATTTGCCAGAAGTTATCAGACGCATACGGCGCGCCTTTATTGTCGCCAATACGGATAAGATTCTCAGCTGGAACACCAATCTCTTTGGTCCAAATGTCATAGGCTTCATCATCGGTTTCATAGATGGTGACACATAGACGTTCTTTCGGTAGTTTCAACTCTTCTGTCAGAAAACGCCATGCGAACTGAATCGCATCTTGTTTGAAGTAATCGCCAAAGCTAAAGTTACCTAACATTTCAAAGAAGGTGTGATGTCTAGCGGTGTAGCCGACATTGTCTAAGTCGTTATGTTTACCACCGGCTCGCACACAGCGCTGTGAGGTAGTCGCACGGCTATAATCGCGCTTATCTTCACCCAAAAACAGTTCTTTAAACTGGTTCATACCTGCGTTGGTAAACAACAAGGTGGGGTCATTACCTGGCACTAATGAACTGCTGTCCACGACCTGATGACCGTTATTACGGAAAAACTCCAAGAACGCACTTCTTAGCGCTGCGGTGGTTTGATACATGAAATCACCCTGATTTAGATTAAGCTCACAATAAACAGCTAAAATATACTGAGCTAATTGCTCAATACTTTAATTCATTAGGCAGAGTTATAGGTTGGGCTGTTATTCTTTTCGACCAAGAAGATGTAAGGAAAAATGTTCTTCACACTCAACTAAAATCTAGCCACCTATCGAAGCTGAGGAGGCACTTTAGCCCTACAGTCTGCACGTTTTAACCGAGCATTATAAGCAGAGTCTAAGCGAACAACCAGAGATTTAATGCCATTGTGGCAAAATAAAATACCACTTTATAGTCTCGCATTACCTCGCTGCTAAGCCGACTTAAATCTGGCTAAACGCAATGGAGAAATATTGCCCTTTATCGTAGGGGAAGATGAGGCTATCTAGTCTTCTACAGACAGTGCGTAACTAGCTTGTTCGTAGTCAAAGCCTTGACCCAAAAGGAAGCGTAATCGCTTAGCACGGGTTGGGTGATCAAGCTCGGTCGCTAAGCCATATTTTTTTTCAGCCTTTTGTCGAGCAACGGCAAACCAGTCACACTCAGATTCTAACAGCACTTGGGCTATCAAATCTTTGTGCAGACCTTTTTGCTGCATAGACTGGCGTATTTTGTTAACACCATGGCCCTTACTAATATGGGACTTTAGTAATAATGCGGCAAAACGCGCGTCATCAAGATAACCACTTTGCTGGCACTGTTCTAGCGTGGTTTCAATCTCGTCAGCATCGTATTGCTTTTGTTGTAATTTGAGTTGAATTTGTTGGCGGGAATAATCGCGGCGGGCTAACAAGCCAACCGCAATATGCATGGCAGAATGTTTAGGGGCAGCTTTAGTTTGATTG
>NZ_JAEH01000065.1 GCF_000518805.1 Shewanella waksmanii ATCC BAA-643 | reverse complement strand
AGAGTGCTCCATGGGTTGCGTCCAGTCTAATCTACCATGCTTTCTTAACCATGTAAGGACCGTACTTCGACCTTGAATACCGTAGTGCTGTTGAGCTTGCTTATAGGTTAGCTCGCCTTTTTCTACTTGACTGACAACGGCTAATTTAAAGCCTAATGTGTAATCACGTTGTGTACGTTTAATGCTGATTGTGCTTGAAGGTTTCATAGATAAGTCTCCAAAGTGTCAACTTATCTCAGGACGGGACAAAGCTTTACAGTGAAAAGCCGACTTTAATGTCGGCTTTTTTGTGTCTATGGCTCAATAACTTTTTCTAGACAACAAAAAACCGGCACTATGGCCGGTTTTTCTGTAGGCAAACGAGTTATTACTTAGACATAAACTCGATAGCGTTTTTGTAGTCTTCATCACTACAATCAGTACACATACCACCTGGAGGCATAGCACCTTTACCAGATTTAACAGTCGCGACAAGAGTGTCCATACCTTGCGCTAGACGTGGCTCCCATGCAGCTACATCATGAGATTTTGGTGCACCAGCGACACCCATGCTGTGACATACTTGGCAAGCCTTGGTATATACAGCTTCACCATCTTGAGCAGCTACGTTTGCTGACAAGGTTAGAGCAGCAACTGCTGTCATTGCTAACAGTTTTTTCATGTTTGATGTTCCTAATGCAAATACTAACAAAGCTCAACGCTACCTTTGAAATTTATAGGTAGACTAATTACTAGCCGCCCTAGGATACAACAAACTTCAACTAATCTCATCTTTTTGTGACTAATATCGGTATTTTTCTATAGCTGTGACTTCACTAGCTGGTTGAAAATGCTACATTAGAAAAAGTTGAAAAAGTTCAATAGAAAGTGGCAAAAGGTTCTCATTTTTGGAAGCACATCAAATTGCTGACACTAATCCTTAACCAATGCTAAACCCTATATGGGGATTATGTTAAGATCACTTGCGTTTAATAATGGCTTGAGATAGAGGGTTCAGTGGTAGAAAAAAAAGCAGAGACACTGTTATCGGCCGACAACTTGACATGTATCCGAGAAGAGCGAATTTTGTTTGATGAGCTCAGCTTCGACATCCAAGCCGGCGAAATCGTTCAGATTGAAGGCCCCAATGGCGCAGGGAAAACCAGTTTACTGCGCATCCTCGCTGGGTTATCTCGCCCTTATGCAGGTCGAGTCAATTTCAAAGACGAAGACATTACCCGTTGCCGGGATGAATTCAACGACGATTTACTCTACCTCGGACATCTAGCAGGTGTTAAGAGTGAGTTAACAGCTGAAGAAAATCTTAACTTCAATTTAAGAATTAGCGGGTATGATGATTTCGATACACGCGGCATTCTAGAGAAAGTCAATTTATCAGGTTTTGAAGAGGCGTTAGCAGGCCACCTTTCGGCGGGTCAGCACCGACGCACAGCATTAGCAAGACTATGGAATACCAACTGTAAGCTATGGCTGTTAGATGAACCCTTTACAGCAATCGATAAAAAGGGCGTCGAGGAACTAGAACACCTATTTTTGTCTCATGCCAACAATGGCGGATGCGTCATCATGACCACCCACCAGGATATGAGTATTATCGGTGATGATATTTTACGTAAAATCAAACTCGACTACCGCTTTGTATAAGGTTGCATAGATGAAAAAAGGTCTCAGCTTCAGACAAGCTTTTTTTACCCTACTAAAGCGTGACTTGCAGATAGCGGTACGCCATAAAGGGGATATTTTTAATCCACTACTGTTTTTTGTATTGGTTGTTACGCTATTTCCGCTAGGTATTGGCCCTGAACCACAGGTGTTATCTCGCGTTGCGCCAGGAATTATTTGGGTAGCTGCGTTACTTGCGTCAATGCTGTCGCTTGAACGCCTCTTTAAGGCTGACTTTGTTGACGGCAGTCTCGAGCAAATGTTGTTGAGCCCGCAGCCATTGCCACTGATGGTGCTCGCCAAGGTGTTAGCGCATTGGTTGTTAACCGGGGTGCCACTTATTTTAGTAGCGCCACTACTTGCAGTATTGCTGCACTTAGAGACCAATAGTTACGGCGCATTAATGGCAACTTTGGCGCTGGGAACACCAGTATTAAGTCTATTAGGTGCTATTGGGGTTGCATTAACCGTAGGGTTACGTAAAGGTGGAGTATTGTTAAGTCTACTCATTCTACCTTTATATATCCCAGTACTAATTTTTGCGACTAGCGCGATTGATGCTGCTGGTCTGAATTTACCTTATGATGGCCAGCTAGCAATTATTGCTGCAATGTTGGTCGGTTCATTAACGTTAGCACCTTTTGCAATTGGTGCATCATTAAGAGTGAGTACAAACTAATATGTGGAAATGGCTACATTCTTACGCTGACCCGGAACGCGCGTATAAACTGGCTGGCAAACTACTACCTTGGTTCTCAGCAATCGCCTTAGGGATGATTGGTGTAGGTTCAATCTGGGGCTTGATGTTTGCTCCTGTTGATTACCAACAAGGTGACAGCTACCGAATTATCTTCATCCATGTACCTGCGGCCTCGATGTCTATGTCTGCCTACATGGCCATGGCGAGCTCTGCATTTATTGGTTTGGTCTGGCAAATTAAAGCTGCCGATTGGGCCGCTGCAGCTATCGCACCTGTTGGCGCAGTATTGACCTTTATCGCACTGATTACCGGCGCAACTTGGGGTAAGCCAATGTGGGGTACTTGGTGGGTATGGGATGCTCGCTTAACTTCAGAACTGGTATTATTATTCCTATACTTGGGTGTAATTTCACTCTATGCCGCCTTTGAAGACAAAGTACTGGCCGCTCGCGCAGCTGGCATATTAGCGATTGTTGGTGTCATTAATATTCCAATTATTAAGTACTCTGTAGAATGGTGGAACTCGTTACATCAGCCTGCGACGATTAAAATCACAGAAGAGTCTTCTATGCCAATGGAGATGCTCGCACCACTGCTTATTAATATTTTAGGCTTTGGTGTCATGATTGGTGCCATTACACTGGTACGATTCAGAGCAGAAATTCTAGCCAGAAATGGCATGAGACCTTGGGTACGTGAACTTGCGAAGGCTGAAGGAGTCAAATAATGCAGTTTGAATCATTTGCAGAATTTATTGATATGGGCGGCTATGCTTTCTATGTATGGCTAGCGTATGGCATCACTTTCTTCTCTCTAGGTACTTTGATTGTTGTCAGTGCTCGCCAGAAAAAGAAAGTATTAGCAGAAATCGCCAAGAAAATTCAACGCGAAGAGCGTTTAAAAGAGAATCGAGGTAACAAACAGTGAACAACAGACGAAAGAAAAGACTAGCATTAGCTTCAGCGTTAATTGGTGGTGTCGCCGCGATAGCGTCGCTATTGTTGTATGCACTGAACTCAAACCTAAACTTGTTTTACACCCCAACTGAAATTGTCCATGGCAAAACAGATACCGGCGTAAAACCTGAAGCAGGCCAACGTATCCGTATTGGTGGTATGGTCACTGAAGGCTCTGTAGTCCGAGATCCTAACAGCCTGCATATTGAGTTTGCTGTACATGATGCAGCTGGCGGAGAAGTTATCGTGACATATGATGATCTTCTACCAGATCTATTCAGAGAAGGCCAAGGTATCGTTGCACAAGGCACCTTAACAGATGATGGTAAGCTGGAAGCAACTGAAGTACTTGCCCGTCATGACGAAAACTACATGCCACCTGAAGTGGCAGAAGCTATGGGTCAAAGTCATCAGCAGATGGATTACTCAGAAGAACAGAAAGCTGGCAGCTATTAATTTTTAGTTGAGCTTACCAAAAAGGCCTCTTATGAGGCCTTTTTTGTACCTATAGCCAGTGAAACCCCATGTTCAACTAGAATTACGCTATAACTAATGTAGTGTTCTTGACGAATGGGCTTTCTAAATTGTTACGTGCTCTCACGCTTTTGCTGTGCCTGTATTCATCTCAGGCACTCACCGCAACAATCGCTTTGGTCGATAGCTATCATGAAAGCTATCAATGGTCCGCCAGTTATCGCCAAGGCATCGACAGTGTGCTGGGTGTTAAACATAGCCTGTCTATATTTGAACTCGACACCAAGCGCACTCCAAAGCATGACCATGCAGCTATAGCTGCAGCCACAATAGACGCGATTACGCAGCTCAACCCAGATCTCGTCATATTAGCCGATGACAATGCCGTCTCGCTCCTCGCAGCAGAGATAATGGAGCTAAGTTACCCACTTATTGTTATGGGCCTAAATGCCAATCCACGCAAGTATCATCTTAATGACTATGATGACGTTGGCGCATTACTTGAGCGACCTATCTTCAGGCGCTCAATCATGATGGCGAGTGAGCTGCTTAACCTAACGCAACCTCAGCGATTCATGATGTTGTTTGACAATAGCGCTACCTCACGAATCGCACTGACTGAACTAAGTGCTGATCTTAGTCCAATAACCTTAAGTAATATTCGCATCGATTTTGTCGCGACAAATGACTATAAGCAATGGCAAAACCACATTAAAACCAGTCAACAAAACGGCTTTAGTGCGGTCTTTGTTGGCCTTTACCATACGCTTTCGAATGATGGGACACATGTGCCGTCAAGCGACGCCGCAGCATGGGCCGACACCAACAGTCCAACCCCGATATTCGGCTTCTGGGACTTTGCAGTTACCGATAACATCGCTTTAGGTGGGTTTGTATTGGATGGATACCTTCATGGTGTACAAGCAGCGAAGATGGCGCTGAGTCGACTCAATAACGGTGTTAAGCAGCGTACATTCATCAATGATAGACAGGGTAGCTATTACTTTAATAGCAGTAAACTAAAACACTGGAAAATTTCATTACCAGAAACGGTAAAACAACAAACTCGCTGGACCTCGCCTTAAATAGCAGGCAATAAAAAAGCCAGGCAATGCCTGGCTTTTTTAAATGAATTACCTAATTACTCAGAAGCAGCTTCTTCTTCAACAGCTTCAGCAGCTTCTGGGCGACCTACTAGTTCAATATACGCCATAGGCGCTTTATCACCAGTACGTAGACCGCACTTAAGGATACGGGTGTAGCCGCCAGGACGTTCCTGGTAGCGTGGACCCAATTCATTGAATAACTTACCGACAACTTCTTGGTCGCGAGTACGAGCAAACGCCAAACGACGATTTGCAACGCTATCACTTTTAGCAAGTGTTATCAGAGGCTCAACTACGCGACGCAGTTCTTTCGCCTTAGCTACAGTAGTCTTGATCACTTCGTGACGGACTAAAGAACCTGCCATGTTGCGAAACATAGCTTGACGGTGACTGCTGTTGCGGTTTAGTTGACGACCACTCTTACGATGGCGCATGACCTAATCCTTATTACCTAAATCTGTACAAACTTGGACTTAAAGGTCGTCTGCTAAACTAGCCGGTGGCCAGTTTTCTAGACGCATACCTAAAGAAAGTCCACGAGAAGCTAACACATCCTTAATTTCGGTAAGAGATTTCTTACCTAAGTTAGGTGTCTTAAGCAGCTCGACCTCAGTACGCTGTACCAGATCTCCGATGTAATGAATCGCTTCGGCTTTCAAACAGTTAGCCGAACGTACAGTTAGCTCTAGATCGTCGACAGGACGCAACAGAATTGGGTCGAACTCTGGTTTCTCTTCTTTCTGCTCTGGCTCAGTGACATCACGTAATTCAACAAACGCATCTAGCTGTTCAGCTAAGATGGTTGCAGAACGACGAATTGCTTCCTCAGGATCGATAGTACCGTTAGTGGTCATATCGATAACGAGTTTGTCTAAGTCAGTACGCTGTTCAACACGTGCCGCTTCAACATTATAAGCAATACGCGCAACAGGTGAGAAAGATGAATCCACTAACAAGCGTCCGATTGGGCGATCGTCGTCTTCAGTTTGTGCACGAGCCGAAGCTGGTACATAACCACGACCACGCTCAACACGAATACGCATGCTTATGTCGTTGTTACCGGTCAAGTGACAGATAACGTGATCAGGATTCATAATAGTAACATCACCATCGTGCGTGATATCTGCTGCGGTAACAGGGCCTGCGCCTGACTTGCTTAATGTAAGCATAGCCTCGTCTTTACCCTCGACAACCACTGCTAAACCTTTAAGGTTTAACAAGATTTCTAGGATATCCTCTTGTACGCCTTCCTTGCTGCTATACTCGTGCAGTACACCATCGATCTCAACTTCGGTGACCGCGCAGCCGGGCATAGACGACAATAGGATACGACGCAACGCGTTACCTAAAGTGTGACCAAAACCACGCTCAAGCGGTTCCAGTGTAACCTTGGCACGTGTTGGGTTAACCTGCTCGATATCAACGAGACGCGGTTTAAGAAATTCTGTAACAGAACCCTGCATTGTGTCCTCTCTTGTTTATTAGCTTTACTTAGAGTAAAGCTCGACGATCAGCTGTTCGTTAATTTCCGCAGATAAATCACTACGTTCTGGTAGACGCTTGAAAGCACCTTCCATTTTAGCGTTATCTACTTCAACCCATGTTGGCTTTTCGCGCTGAGTAGCAACTTCTAAAGCAGCCTTAATACGAGCTTGCTTTTGAGACTTCTCACGAACGCTAATTACATCATTCGCAGACACTTTGAATGATGGAATGTTAACAACGCGGCCGTTAACCAAAATTGACTTGTGGCTAACTAGCTGACGTGCTTCTGCACGTGTAGCACCAAAACCCATACGATAAACAACGTTATCTAGACGAGTTTCTAAAAGTGACAGTAGGTTTTCACCAGTGTTACCTTTTAGACGTGCTGCTTCTTTGTAGTAGTTACGGAACTGCTTTTCTAGCACTCCATAAGTACGACGAACTTTTTGTTTCTCGCGTAGCTGTACGCCATACTCAGAAAGACGGGTCTTACGAGCGCCGTGCTGTCCTGGTGCAGCTTCTAGCTTACACTTCGAATCGATTGCTCTGACACCGCTCTTTAGGAAAAGGTCTGTACCTTCTCGGCGGGTAAGCTTGAGCTTGGGACCCAAGTATCTTGCCATGTTCTTTCTCCAACTATCCTATATAAACGGGGCGATTAAACGCGACGTTTCTTAGGAGGACGACAACCATTATGAGGGATCGGCGTCACATCGGTAATGTTGGTTATTTTATAACCAACCGCGTTCAGCGCTCGAATAGCTGACTCACGTCCTGGACCTGGACCCTTCACAAAAACTTCAAGGTTCTTAACACCGTAATCCTGAGCAGCAGTACCTGCGCGCTCAGCGGCAACCTGTGCAGCAAATGGGGTAGATTTACGTGAACCACGGAAACCTGAACCACCAGATGTTGCCCAAGATAGAGCATTACCTTGACGATCTGTAATGGTGATGATTGTGTTGTTGAAAGAAGCATGGATATGAGCCATGCCATCAGCAACCTGTTTACGTACGCGCTTGCGCGTTGAACGTGACGGAACTTTAGCCATATTGGTTTACCTTCCCGTTACTTTCTAATTGGCTTACGTGGACCTTTACGCGTACGCGCATTGGTCTTAGTACGTTGCCCACGAAGGGGCAGGCTACGACGGTGGCGGAGACCACGATAACAACCAAGGTCCATAAGACGCTTGATGTTCATAGAGATCTCACGACGCAAGTCACCTTCTACAATGTATTTGGCAACTTCTTCGCGTAGGGTATCAATTTGAGCTTCGCTCAATTCCTTGATCTTAGCATCTTCAGCAATTGAAGTAGCCGCGCAGATTTGTTGTGCGCGAGTTAGTCCAATACCATAGATAGCAGTCAATGCAATGACTGTATGCTTTTGATCAGGAATGTTAATGCCAGCGATACGGGCCACTATGCACTCCTCATAAGTTAAAGGCCATCTGTGAAAAGCCCGGTAGGATACTCGACAGATGACAATTTTGCAAATTAAATTTTAGCCAGCTCAACATTTGAGCTGGCTAAATGCTTTTAGCCTTGACGCTGTTTGTGTTTTGGTTCAACACAGATAACGCGTACAACGCCACTACGCTTTACGATCTTGCAGTTACGGCAGATCTTCTTCACGGAAGCTCGAACTTTCATTTCATCACTCCGTAAAGCTACTTAGCGACCAAAGCGATCTAAATTCGCTTTGTTTACTAGGTTAGCTTTCTTCATCACAGACTCATACTGATGTGACATCATATGGGTCTGAACCTGAGCCATGAAGTCCATGATTACAACTACCATAATTAGTAGTGAGGTACCGCCAAAGTAGAACTGTACCTTCCAAGTAATTAACATGAACTCCGGAATTAAACAGATAAAGGTAATATACAACGCACCCGCTAGGGTTAAACGTGTCATCACTTTATCTATGTATCGCGAAGTCTGTTCGCCAGGACGAATCCCGGGAATGAACGCACCACTCTTCTTTAAATTGTCTGCTGTTTCGCGTGGGTTAAACACCAACGCAGTATAGAAGAAACAGAAGAATATGATCGCTGCTGAATACAATAATGAGTAAAGCGGTTGTCCTGGAGACACAGCAAGTGAAAAATCACTTAACCATGACAAGGACTCATTTTGACCAAACCACTGAGCCAGTGTGCCTGGGAACAAAATGATGCTTGACGCAAAAATTGGTGGAATTACACCTGCCATATTCACTTTAAGTGGTAAGTGGGTGCTTTGCGCAGCAAAAACCTTACGGCCCTGTTGACGCTTAGCGTAGTTAACAACGATACGTCGCTGACCACGTTCCACAAACACTACAAAATAAGTTACAGCAAATACAATTACAGCAATCAACAACAATACGAGTGGGTTCAAGTCGCCTTGACGCGCCTGCTCGGCCGTTTGACCGATAGCAGATGGTAGACCAGCAACAATACCTGCGAAAATTAATATCGAGATACCATTACCAATGCCCCGCTCGGTAATTTGCTCACCTAGCCACATAAGGAACATTGTTCCTGTCACTAAGCTCACAACCGCAACGAAATAGAAACTGAAACCAAGGTTTACAACTAAACCTGGTACCAAGTTTGGTAGTCCTGTTGCGATACCAATTGACTGGAATGTACCCAGTACCAATGTGCCGTATCGTGTATATTGACTGATCTTCTTACGCCCTGATTCGCCTTCCTTTTTAAGTTCGGCTAATGCAGGATGCACAACTGTCAACAATTGCATGATAATCGATGCCGAAATATACGGCATGATACCTAATGCAAAGATAGAAGCACGTTCAAGGGCACCACCAGAGAACATGTTAAACATGCCTAAGATGGTATCCCTTTGCTGATTGAACAGCTCTGCTAATACAGCTGCGTCAATACCAGGAATTGGTACGAACGAACCGGCCCTAAAGACGATAATCGCACCAATCACGAACAGGAGGCGGGTTTTCAATTCTGATAAACCGCCTTTCGCGCTTTTTAAATCAAGTCCTGGTTTTGCCATCGACGTATTATTCCTCGATCTTTCCGCCGGCAGCTTCAATAGCTGCACGTGCACCTTTGGTTACCTTCAGACCTTTTACGGTCACTGGGCGGTCAATGGTACCTGAAAGAACGACTTTAGCAAACTGTATGTTGCGAGTAACTAGATTCGCATCTTTCAGTGCATTTAAGTCGACAACATCACCGTTAACTTTTGCAAGCTCGCTAATGCGAACTTCCGCAGTTACCATCGCACGACGCGAGGTGAAACCGAACTTAGGCAAACGGATCTTAAGTGGCATTTGACCACCCTCGAAACCGACGCGAACGCCGCCACCTGAACGAGACTTCTGACCTTTGTGGCCGCGACCACAAGTTTTACCAGTGCCTGAACCGATACCGCGACCTACACGCTTAGCTGCTGATTTAGCACCTGCAGCAGGTGATAGAGTATTTAGACGCATCTTATACTTCCTCCACCGAAACCATGTAGTAAACCTTGTTAATCATACCGCGAACTGAAGGAGTATCTTCAAGTTCAACAGTGTGATTAATACGGCGTAGACCTAGACCAGTCAAAGTTGCACGATGCTTAGGCAAACGTCCAATTGAGCTTTTAGTCTGAGTTACTTTTAAAGTTTTAGTTGCCATGGTGCATTAACCTCGAATTTCATCAACATTAAGGCCACGCTTAGCAGCGATTTGAGAAGGTGACTTCATGTGCACCAACGCATCTACTGTTGCGCGAACGATGTTGATCGGGTTAGTAGAACCGTATGCTTTCGACAGTACGTTATGAACGCCTGCTACTTCCAATACGGCGCGCATCGCACCACCGGCAATAATACCAGTACCTTCTGACGCTGGCTGCATGTAAACACGCGAACCAGTGTGACGACCCTTAACAGGGTGGTGCAAAGTACCATTTACAAGTTCAACAGAAACAATGTTACGGCGAGCCTTTTCCATTGCTTTCTGAATAGCTGCAGGTACTTCACGCGCTTTACCATAGCCATAGCCGACTTTACCGTTACCGTCACCCACTACTGTAAGAGCAGTGAAGCTAAAGATACGTCCGCCTTTAACTACTTTAGAAACACGATTTACTGCAACTAGTTTTTCTTGCAGATCGTCTTTTTGCTGAGCTTCAAATTTAGCCATTTTTATACCCCTTAGAACTGGAGGCCAGCTTCACGAGCGGCGTCTGCTAATGCAGCAACACGTCCGTGATACTTGAAACCGGAACGATCGAATGCAACTACGGTAACGCCTTTTTCGATAGCGCGTTCTGCAATAGCTTTACCTACTGCTTTCGCTGCATCTACGTTGCCCGTGTATTTAAGCTGCTCTGATACCGCTTTTTCAGCAGTAGAAGCTGCAACCACAACCTGTGCTTCGGCGTTGATCACCTGAGCATAAGTGTGGCGTGGTGTACGATGTACAACCAGACGGTTAACGCCCAGCTCTTGGATCTTCTTACGGGCGCGAGTCGCGCGGCGCAAGCGAGATGTTTTCTTATCCATATCGCGTTACCTACTTCTTCTTAGCCTCTTTACGGCGTACTTGTTCATCAGCATAGCGAACACCTTTACCTTTATAAGGCTCTGGTGGACGGTAGCCACGAATCTCAGCAGCGACTTGACCAACTAACTGCTTATCAGCACCTTTCAGTACGATTTCAGTTTGTGATGGACACTCTGCTGTAACGCCGTCTGGAAGCTGGTGAACTAGAGGGTGTGAAAAACCTAGAGTCAAATCAACGCCTTTACCAGCAATTTTTGCCCGGTAACCAACACCGATAAGAGTCAGTTTCTTTTCAAAACCTTCGCTTACACCAACAACCATGTTGTTGATTAGAGCTCGAGCAGTACCAGCTTGTGCTGCATTGTTTGCAGTTTCAACTGGTGCACACTTAACTTCGTTGTTTTCAACAACAACAGAAACTTCAGCGTTAATTTCTCGAGTTAGAGTACCTTTACTGCCTTTAACAGTAATGGTCTGTTCGTTTAAAGTCACTTCTACGCCTGCAGGGATAGCGACTGGTGCTTTTGCGACACGAGACATTGCTAGCTCCTTATGCTACGTAGCAGATAACTTCCCCACCCATACCATTTTGGCGGGCAGCACGATCAGTCATCAAACCTTTAGAAGTGGACACGATTGCGACACCCAGTCCGCCCATCACCTTTGGTAGCTCGTTTTTACCTTTGTAAATACGAAGACCAGGACGACTTACGCGCTGGATAGTCTCAACGACTGGTTGGCCCTGGAAATACTTAAGTGTAATTTCTAGAACCGGTTTGGCTTCGCCTGCTACGGCGTAGTCAGTAATATAACCTTCTTCTTTAAGCGTCTGTGCAATAGCAACTTTTAGCTTAGCAGAAGGCATAGTAACTGATACTTTGTTAGCAGCTTGGCCGTTACGAATGCGAGTTAACATATCCGCAATAGGATCTTGCATGCTCATAATAGCTTACTCCGTGACAAGTATTACCAGCTGGCCTTACGCAGGCCAGGAACTTCACCACGCATGGTAGCTTCACGCAATTTGATACGGCTTAAGCCGAACTTGCGTAGGAAACCATGTGGGCGACCAGTTTGACTACAACGATTGCGCTGACGCGCAGAACTTGAGTCACGTGGTAGTGCCTGCAGCTTAAGAACTGCATCCCAACGATCTTCATCAGAAGTAGTTGGATTGCTAATGATAGCCTTAAGTGCTAGACGCTTTTCAGCGTACTTAGCCACGAGCTTTGCACGTTTTGCTTCACGTGCTTTCATTGAACTTTTTGCCATTTCGCTACCCTTATTTCTTGAATGGGAAGTTAAAGGCGTCTAGTAAAGCACGGCCTTCTTCGTCATTCTTCGCAGTAGTAGTGATAACAATATCCATACCACGGATCTTATCGATTTTATCGTAATCGATTTCCGGGAAGATGATTTGCTCACGTACACCCATTGCGTAGTTACCACGTCCGTCGAACGATTTAACGCTCAAACCACGGAAATCGCGGATACGCGGGATTGCGATATCAACTAAACGCTCAAGGAATTCCCACATACGCTCACCACGTAGTGTTACCTTACAGCCGATCGGGTAGCCATCACGGATTTTAAAACCAGCAACTGATTTACGAGCTACAGTTACTACTGGCTTTTGACCAGCGATAGCAGTCATGTCACGAAGCGCGTGCTCCATAACTTTTTTGTCTGCTACAGCTTCGCCAACACCCATATTAAGGGTGATTTTCTCAATCCGAGGGACTTGCATGACACTGGTATAACCGAACTTCTTAGAAAGTTCCGCGATAACAGTCTCTTTATATTTATCATGCAGTTTCGCCATCGTTTACTCCAATTACTTAACGAGTTCACTGTTCGACTTAAAGAAACGGACTTTTTTGCCGTCTTCAAATCGGAAACCAACGCGATCAGCTTTGCCAGAGGCAGAGTTGAAAATCGCTACATTTGATGCTTGTATTGGTGCTTCTTTCTCAACAATACCACCAGTCACACCCAGTTGAGGGTTAGGCTTCTGGTGTTTCTTGACAAGATTGATGCCTTCTACAATTAATTTACCAGTTGGCAAAACTTGAGAAACCTTACCGCGTTTACCCTTGTCTTTACCTGCTAGTACAATTACTTCGTCTTCACGACGTATTTTAGCTGCCATTTTGAAGCTCCTTACAGTACTTCTGGTGCCAGTGAAACAATTTTCATAAATTGTTCGGTACGCAATTCACGCGTCACTGGGCCAAAGATACGAGTACCAATCGGTGCAAGGTTTGCATTAAGCAATACCGCTGCATTCCGATCGAAGCGAATGACAGAACCGTCTGAACGACGTACGCCTTTCTTAGTACGGACTACCACCGCGTTATACACGTCACCTTTCTTCGCTTTACCGCGAGGAATTGCTTCTTTTACAGAAACCTTGATGACGTCGCCGATACCGGCATAACGACGATGAGAGCCACCCAAGACCTTAATACACTGAACTCTACGAGCGCCACTGTTACAGGCGACTTCTAGAGTCGATTGCATTTGGATCATTTTAAGTGCTCCGCTATCGTTACTTCACAAATCCCACAATTGGGCATATTTACACCGATTTTTGACCTTAATTTAGTCAAAAATGGCGCGCAAGTATAACACCCAAAAAAAGGAATAGATAGTATTAAAAATAAAAACGGCCCCTATATTTGGAGCCGTTTAGCTAAATACCTAATAAATTAGGCTTTTGTTACTACTTCAACCAGAGTCCAAGACTTAGTCTTAGATAGCGGACGGCATTCGCGAATAGTCACGACATCGCCAGCATTACACTGATTTGTTTCGTCATGTGCATGGATCTTAGTAGTACGCTTAAGGAACTTACCGTATAAAGGGTGTTTTACCTTACGCTCAATAGCTACAGTGATAGACTTGTCCATCTTGTTGCTAAGTACTCGACCTTGCAAAGTACGGATTTTATCAGACATTATGCACCCGCCTTAGAAGTAATAATAGTCTTTACGCGCGCAATGTTACGACGCACGATTTTAAGCTGATGAGTCTGTGACAACTGACCAGTGGCGTGTTGCATACGCAGATTAAACTGCTCACGCAGCAGACCAAGCAGTTCAGCGTTCAGTTCTTCAACGCTCTTTTCTGTTAGTTCGCTCGCTTTCATTACATCACCGTCTTAGTTACGAAGGTAGTCTTAATAGGAAGCTTAGCAGCAGCAAGAGTAAACGCTTCACGCGCTAGCTCTTCTGATACGCCATTCATCTCATAAAGAACCTTACCAGGTTGAATCTGGCAAACCCAGTATTCAACGTTACCCTTACCTTTACCCATACGCACTTCAAGAGGCTTAGAGGTAATTGGCTTGTCTGGGAAAACGCGAATCCAGATTTGACCTTGACGTTTAATGTGACGTGTCATAGCACGACGCGCAGATTCGATCTGACGCGCAGTCAAACGACCACGACCAACGGCTTTCAGACCGAAATCACCGAAGCTTACTTCAGTGCCGTTCGCAAGACCGCGGTTACGGCCTTTGAACATTTTACGAAACTTCATTCGTTTTGGTTGCAGCATTGCCAGCTCTCCTATTTACCGCGAGGCTTACGCTTCGGCTGCTGTTTCGGCTCTTCCAATGCAGGTACGATACCGTCTAGAACTTCGCCTTTGAAGACCCAAACTTTAACGCCGATCACACCGTATTGAGTGTGACTTTCTGCAGTTGAATAGTCGATATCAGCACGCAGTGTATGTAGAGGCACACGACCTTCACGATACCACTCCGAACGCGCAATCTCAGCACCGCCTAGACGGCCGCTCACTTCAACTTTGATACCTTTAGCACCAAGACGCATTGCGTTTTGAACTGCGCGCTTCATAGCACGACGGAACATAACACGACGCTCTAGCTGTGAAGCGATGCCATCGGCAACTAACTTCGCATCTAGCTCTGGCTTACGGATCTCAGCGATGTTGATTTGAGCTGGAATACCAGTCAACTTGGCAACTTGGTTGCGCAACTTTTCAACGTCTTCGCCTTTCTTACCAATCACAACACCTGGACGGGCAGTGTGAATAGTAACGCGAACACTCTTCGCTGGACGCTCGATAACAATCTTAGAGACTGATGCTTGCTTAAGTTTCTTTTCTAGAAACTTACGCACTTCCCAGTCACTGCTCAAGTTATTGGCATAATCTGATTTATCAGCGTACCAAGTCGAGATCCAAGGCTTAGTGATACCCAGACGGATACCATTAGGATGTACTTTCTGTCCCATTGCTAACTCCTAGCGATCTGATACAACCACAGTAATGTGGCTGGTACGCTTGATTATACGATCAGCACGGCCTTTAGCACGTGGCATGATACGCTTCATTGTTGGACCTTCGTCTACAAAGACTTTTCCAACTTTCAGCTCATCAATGTCGGCACCTTCATTGTGCTCAGCATTAGCGATAGCAGAGTCTAGTACTTTCTTAAGAAGTACAGCTGCTTTCTTTGGGCTAAAAGTTAAAACTTCTAGAGCCTTATCAACAGGCAGTCCACGAATTTGATCTGCAACCAAACGACACTTTTGAGGCGACGTACGGGCAAAACGATGTTTAGCTAAAACTTCCATCTTATGTCTCCCGTATTAACGCTTCTTCGCTTTCTTATCAGCAGCATGGCCGCGATAAGTGCGAGTTGGTGAAAATTCACCAAGCTTGTGGCCGATCATTTCGTCAGTTACGAACACAGGTACGTGCTGACGACCATTATGGACAGCGATGGTCAACCCAATCATGTTAGGGATGATCATAGAGCGGCGAGACCAAGTCTTAATAGGCTTTTTGTCACCCGCTTCCATCGCTTTCTCTACCTTCTTCAGCAAGTGTAGGTCAATGAATGGACCTTTCTTGAGAGAACGTGGCATGGCGAATCCTCTTACTTTTTATTGCGACGACGTACAATGTACTTGTCGGTGCGTTTGTTACTACGAGTCTTATAACCCTTAGTAGGCTGACCCCATGGAGATACAGGGTGACGACCACCAGATGTACGGCCTTCACCACCACCATGTGGGTGATCTACTGGGTTCATTGCAACACCACGAACTGTAGGGCGTACGCCTCTCCAGCGCTTAGCACCAGCTTTACCTAACTGGCGTAGCATGTGCTCGGCGTTACCAACTTCACCCAATGTCGCGCGACAATCTACAGGTACTTTACGCATTTCGCCTGAGCGAAGACGTAGAGTAGCGTATTCGCCATCACGAGCAACAACTTGAACATAAGTACCAGCTGAACGCGCGATTTGAGCACCTTTACCAGGCTTCATTTCGACTGCGTGTACAACGCTACCCACTGGGATGCTGCGTAATGGAAGAGCGTTACCACTCTTGATTTCAGCGTCGATACCAGACTGGATTTGATCACCAGCTTGCATGCCTTTAGCAGCAAGGATATAACGACGCTCACCATCAGCATACAGAACCAATGCGATATGAGCTGTACGGTTTGGATCATATTCCAAACGCTCAACTTTAGCAGGGATACCGTCTTTGTTGCGCTTAAAGTCAACAATACGGTAATGCTGCTTGTGTCCACCACCTACGTGACGAACAGTGATACGACCAGTGTTATTACGGCCACCACTTTTAGACTTTTTCGCCAACAGGCCAGCAAAAGGTTTACCCTTGTGCAGATCGCTGTTTACCACTTTAACTACGTGGCGACGACCAGCAGAGGTTGGCTTACACTTAATAACTGCCATGATAATTCTCCTTTGCTTACTCAGCGCCGACGAAATCGATGTCAGCACCAGCAGCTAAAGTCACATAGGCTTTTTTCCAGTCGCTACGACGGCCAGTACGGGCACCGTGACGCTTGGTTTTACCTTTGTTAACTAGAGTGCGAACTGAATCTACTTCAACTTCGAACAACTTAGCTACTGCAGCTTTAATTTCAGCTTTAGTCGCGTCGATAGCTACACGGAAAACTACCGTGTTGTTATTTTCTGCGCAAACAGTACTCTTTTCAGAGATATGCGGCGCTAGAATAACTTTTAGCAAACGTTCTTCGCTTATCATCCCAGCATCTCCTCGATTTGCTTAACAGCATCAGCAGTCACTAGTACTTTGTTGAACGCGATTAGACTTACTGGATCGATACCAGCTACATCACGAACGTCAACTTTGTATAGGTTACGTGCAGCTAAGAACAAGTTCTCGTCAATTTCTGGAGTAACAATCAACACGTCTTCCAGTTTCATTTCAGCCAATTTAGCTTTTAGCTCTTTAGTTTTAGGAGCTTCAACACCAAATGACTCAACAACAACAAGACGGTCTTGACGTACTAACTCAGACAGAATGCTCTTAAGCGCTCCGCGGTACATCTTCTTGTTAACTTTTTGGCTGTGATCTTGTGCTTTAGCAGCGAAAGTTACGCCACCGCCACGCCAGATTGGGCCTTTAACAGTACCGGCACGTGCACGGCCAGTACCTTTTTGACGCCATGGCTTTTTGCCAGAGCCAGTTACTTCTGCGCGAGTCTTTTGAGCACGAGTGCCCTGACGCGCGTTTGCAGCATATGCTACAACTACCTGATGAACCAGTGCTTCATTAAAGTCACGGCCGAAGGTAGTTTCGGAAACTTCCAGAGCACTTTGTGCGTCTTTCAATACCAATTCCATTACTATCTCCTCAGACCTAAGCTTTAACGGCAGGCTTGATGATCAGGTCGCCATTAGTAGCGCCTGGAACTGCACCCTTAACCAGAAGCAAGTTACGCTCTGCATCTACACGTACTACGTCTAGATTTTGAGTCGTTACACGCTCTGCACCCATGTGGCCTGACATTTTCTTACCTTTGAAAACGCGACCAGGTGTCTGGTTTTGACCGATAGAACCGTTGGCTCTATGTGCCAATGAGTTACCATGTGTTGCATCTTGGGTACGGAAATTCCAACGCTTAATACCGCCTTGGAAACCTTTACCTTTAGATTGACCAGTAACATCAACTTTCGCTACATCAGCGAAGATATCAACATTTAGCTCAGCACCTACTTCAATGCCTTCGCCTTCACCATCTGCCAAACGCAGTTCCCACAAACCACGACCAGCTTCTACGCCAGCCTTAGCAAAGTGACCTGCTTCTGGTTTAGTGATGCGATTAGCTTTTTTGGTGCCAGTAGTAACCTGAAGTGCACGGTAACCGTCTGTCTCTAAAGTTTTCACTTGAGCAACGCGGTTAGCTGCGATTTCGATTACTGTTACAGGTATAGACGCACCATCTTCTGTGAAGATACGAGTCATACCTACTTTACGACCGATAAGACCGATAGCCATCTCTCAAACCTCTTCTAAGGATCTCAATTAACCTAAGCTAATCTGAACGTCAACACCAGCCGCAAGATCAAGACGCATAAGTGCGTCTACAGTCTTTTCAGTCGGCTCTACGATGTCAACAAGACGCTTATGAGTACGAAGTTCGTACTGATCACGCGCATCTTTATTAACGTGTGGAGAGATCAAAACGGTATAACGCTCTTTACGCGTTGGTAGTGGGATTGGACCACGTACCTGTGCGCCTGTACGCTTAGCAGTTTCAACGATTTCCGCAGTAGACTGATCGATCAGACGATGATCAAATCCTTTTAAGCGGATACGGATTCTTTGGTTCTGCATTGACCAGAGCTCCTAAAATGGACACATAAAAAATCACCCTCTAGCTTCTTCCTTATTGGAAAAGCAGAGCGAGATGATTTAACCGTTCGACTCCAAATCGGAGTCGCTGTATTATTTTACGTCGGCTTCAAGAACCGACAATGTTTCGCCTAATGGTTAAGGCGAGGGAGTATTATACTGATCTAATAGTAGAGATCAACCCCATTGTGTGAATTACCAACAATTTCATCTGCAGTGCATCAAGTGGCCGCTATTATACTGGGGAATTACAAAATAGCTAGTATCTTGTTTATCGCCTCTCTGAAAAATCGCAGCCAATAAAAAAGGCAGCCTAAGCTGCCTTTTCTTATCACTAAATCGACGACATATTAGTCGATGATTTTAGCTACAACACCAGCACCAACTGTACGGCCA
>NZ_JAEH01000064.1 GCF_000518805.1 Shewanella waksmanii ATCC BAA-643 | reverse complement strand
GTACTTCGACCTTGAATACCGTAGTGCTGTTGAGCTTGCTTATAGGTTAGCTCGCCTTTTTCTACTTGACTGACAACGGCTAATTTAAAGCCTAATGTGTAATCACGTTGTGTACGTTTAATGCTAATTGTGCTCGAAGGTTTCATAGATAAGTCTCCAAAGTGTCAACTTATCTCAGGACGGGACAAACGTTTGTGACTAAAAGCCATGCAGTAATGCATGGCTTTTTTATTTTCTTGTAGCCAAAATTTTGGTAGTATTCGCGGCCGCACTTTAATCTATCAACATATTTATAACAGAGGCAAAATGTTCGATCTCATTCGTCACAAAACAGCCAGTAGTAAAGCTGATGTATTATCAGGTTTAACTGTTGCGCTCGCGCTGGTTCCTGAAGCGGTTGCATTTGCATTCGTTGCAGGCGTCGAGCCTATGGTTGGCCTATACGCGGCTTTCATCATGGGACTAGTGACCGCCGTCATCGGTGGCAGACCGGGCATGATTTCTGGTGCAACAGGTGCCATGGCCGTGGTGATGGTAGCCTTGGTGGCAGAGCACGGGGTGCAATACTTGTTTGCCGCTGTGGTATTAGCCGGTTTAATTCAGGTTAGCTTTGGCCTGTTGAAACTGGGTAAGTTTATTCGAATCGTTCCATATCCAGTAATGATAGGATTTGTAAACGGTCTGGCTATTGTTATCTTCTTAGCTCAACTTGGGCAGTTTAAAGCGCCCGATGCCAATGGCGTGCTGACATGGTTACCTCAGAATCAATTGCTGCTGATGTTAGGCTTAGTTGCGCTAACGATGGCGATTATTCAGTTCTTGCCTAAGCTGACCAACGCAATTCCTTCTTCATTAGCGGCCATTTTGACCGTCACCTTAATGGTGGTGTTTTTAGATCTCGATACCCGCACCGTACTCGATTTTCTTAAATCGATGAGTGGCGATCCTAATGCAACTATTGCAGGCTCACTGCCGAGCTTCTCTATACCTTCGGTCGAGTATAATTTAGAGACTCTTTACATCATCCTGCCCTATTCAATGATTTTAGCCGCGGTGGGTCTCATTGAGTCTTTGTTAACCCTAACAGTTGTCGACGAAATGACTGGCACACGGGGTAAAGGCAACAAAGAGTGTATTGGCCAAGGTGTAGGTAACATTACGAGTGGTTTCTTCGGCGCCATGGGTGGTTGCGCGATGATTGGTCAGTCAATGATCAACATTAATTCTGGTGGACGTGGCCGCTTATCGGGTATCACAGCCGCAGTTGCACTGCTTGCCTTCATCTTATTTGGTTCATCATTAATTGAAATGATCCCGCTTGCGGCTCTCGTGGGTGTGATGTTCATGGTAGTGCTTGGTACCTTCGAGTGGGCTAGCTTTAAAGTGATGCGCAAAGTACCAAAACATGATGCGTTCGTGATTGTATTGGTGACCGTTGTTACTGTCTTTACCGATCTTGCTTTCGCTGTGTTTGTTGGCGTAATCGTATCGGCGTTGGTGTTTGCTTGGGAGCACGCAAAACACATCAATGTTGAAGTGAGCGAAGATGCCAACGGCTGGAAGATCTACAAACTCAATGGCCCATTATTCTTTGGCTCAGCGGCAGAATTCCTAGAGTTGTTCCACGCAAAAACCGACCCAGAAGATGTCATTGTCGATTTCCAAAACTCACGGGTCTGCGACCATTCAGCACTTGATGCTATCGATACATTGGCAGAGCGTTATGTGAGTGCCGGCAAGAAGCTGCATTTACGTCACTTAAGCCATGATTGTAAACAGCTACTGCATAAAGCAGGCGATCTTGTTGAAGTTAATCTTATTGAAGATCCGCACTATAAAGTGGCCGACGATAAGTTAGACTCTTAACCCAAAAAAAAGGGCTTCATTAATGAAGCCCTTTTTTACAGTCATTGTTAACTATATCGCGTTACTCGCACGTTCCATCTAACTGCCACACACCCCACTCATTTGCGGCATCTGGCACTTCAGATCGCGTCCACCATTTAGCACTGAACACTTGCCCTTGGTAGGACACACTATCGCCAGCAACATAGATGGTATCCGTCTGCCAAGGCGCTGCAGTGCATCCACCTTGAGCCGCATGAACCTCAATACTGACACTTGTGTTAGATGTCAGGCCACTGTTATCAGTCGCAGACGCGCTTACAATTACCGTACCAGCTTGTTGCAGTATGACCTCCGTTGTGAACGGCGGCTGACTTAACTGCGCGACTATATTACCGGCAACACTAAAATCCACTGATACGATTTGCCCATCGCTATCTGTTGCTTGTGCTGATAACAATGCAGTATCGCCTACCGTGTAAACACCGCCACTGGCCGGACTGAGAAAAGACACCTGAGGCGCATTAGCACTGGACTTAATATCCATTTGATAGCTTACATTGGCAATTGAACTCCAAACACGATTTAAACTGCGATCCGCCGCATAAGAAATAGTGCCATCTGCTTGGAACACGCCCACCTGGACACTGCTACTATGGCCTTGTACCACTTGTGCTGCCAATTGTTCTGCCCACAATTGATTGGCACTATTTGTTGTATCGACAACTAAAGTTTCAAATACCAATTCCTGGCCGGCACCATCAAATAGCCTAAACCACACTTCATCACCAATATTCGCATCAATGCCATTAGCTAAGTATTGACCTACATCTGTCCATTGTGGCGGCAAGCCATCTTGATTAATATTGATATCACTACAGTTATAAAAGCCTTCTCCAGCTTCATCGATTCGTTGCCAGCGCGTATACAGCGTCGCATCACCACTGCGATGAGCCGGTATATTTATGGTCATTTTGTAGACTTTCATGCCATTGACAGTTTCAGCTGCTACATTGCCCAATTCACTAATTAACGTGAGTTGCTCCCAAGTCAGCGACTGAGTGGCGGCATCATAACCTTGGTTAGACAAATAAAACTCCCAGTAACTTGGGTTATGGGGAGTGTGCGCGGCAAACACCACTTCAACATCACCGTTTGCAGCAGGTGTAACCTGACTGCGCTGCCAAAAAGATGAAGGTTCATCCATTCCTTGTTTGGCGCTATCACCACCAGCGCATAACAGACCGTTGGGTACTGCAGCTTCAACTGACGCTTGATTGTGATAATCAACCACGTTCGTTGAAAACTCATGGTTTTGTACAAACTGCTTAGTTCCTGACTTTAAAAATGCCTGACGACAGGCTAGATTGGGTATTGCGCTGCCGTCATCTGGCCACCAATAACCACCATCTTCTACACAAAACTGCTGCCGCGCTTGCGGCGATTGCATAAAACCATGGCCATAGGCCAGGGTTGCCAATAGTGTTTGGCTCACTAGTGCAGCAGAAACCAGACCTAAGGTATACATGTTTCGAGTTGACATACTATTCTCTCCATTACGCGTTCAAACTGCGTATAGGTAATGGCGCGCAAACTGGCCTGCGCGCCCTTTGTGTGCTAGACAGTTAGTCGATATTACAAACGAACTTCCAGTCACTACCTCCCGGCACGCTGCTGGTCCACCACAGCGCTTCAAACACTGAAGTGTCATCTTTCATCCAATCGCCTCCATTGGCATGGCTCGGGTTACCTTGCCAGTCAGTTTGTGGGAAGTTGGGATAAGCTGGGATAGTGCTAGCGTCTATGCCCACAGCCGAACAAGGATCGGTTAGTGGCGGCTGGCATTGGGGCAGGCTCGGGTCGAGTTCACATTCACCGGGCACTGAGTTATCACTTTGACCAAAGCCATAGCTGGTACCGTTAAAACTGACGGTGAAGTTGGCGGGCATACTTACCGGAAGGTAATACTTGATGACACCACCAAAGCTTTGTCCTGGTGCTAAAGTCTGATAGCTTGGTAATGTCATTTGCACACGGTGATAGTTTTTCTCTAAACCGCCAACATTGCCGCCCGCCACATTAGAGCCATCACTTATCACAGTGAGATTTAACCCAGATTGGTCACTTATCTCGGCGGAAGTTGACGTTGCGATATCAAACTCGAAAACTGCGCCTCCGGGGATAGTTGTTTGACTATTATTGGTGATAGTCAAAGTGGGCGTGATTGGATAATTACTGTCACCCACCTTAAACCCACTAAGTGACACTGCCATGTCAAGGCTCTGAGCTGGCATTGCTTGTTCACTGACACTATTCCCATACGGACTCGCTGAGGCGAACGCATTGTATGCAATGCTGGTCATCGTGGTGCCGATAAAGTACTCACCTTGGCCATTTTTTCGCTGTGGATGCCAGTCAAAATCCCCTGCCAACTCCCAAAACATCACCCCACCTAGCCCTTGCTCAACCACATATTGCACTTTGGCATTCATGGCTTGCTCATCTTCGGTAGACAAGTAAACAGACTTACTGGGGTTCCACAGCCAAGCTGCTTCAGCAATCGCATCATAGTGTCGCTGATAGGTTCCGGTTAACTGGTGATTTGGATTAGTGGCAGGGTCCAGACCATAGTCAGCCAGATAGCTGGCTAAAATGCCCTGCTCTAGGTTTTTCGCATGCCACATAGGGTTAGAGCCTGCGAACATTTCATTACCCAGTTTATCTTTGTCATGCCAAAGATTATCAATCCCTTGGGCCCCATAACCGCAGTTGTTGTCACCCTCGCCGGTACCATCAGGGCAAGTTGTTTGATCTGGTAACGCCGCTTTACCCCACAAGCCATTAGTTCCACCAGTCACCCCCTGCCAGCCGCGAGTGTAGTACGGAATACCAATGTTGATTCGCCCAGCAGGCAGCGCGCCTCTGAAATAGTGATAGGCCCAATCGGTATTGAGGTAGCCTATTCCGCCGTATTGCGGCGTAGAATACACATCCCAGAACGCCAGTTCGGCATCTTCACCAGTGTCATACAAAGGTGAATTGTGTCCGACAAAATCGTTCCACGCACCGTGTAAGTCATAGGTCATGATGTTGACGTAATCGAGAAAACGCGTCATTTGGTAGGCTTCCATACCACGAAGTAAATATCCCGACGCTGGCGCCGCGACAGTTAACATGTAGTGCTTACCATCTTCAATACCCGCTGCATCTAGCTTGTTACGCAAGGTCTGCATCAACACATCGTATTGCTTAAATAGCGTAGCTCGGAGCGGATCTGCAATGGCAAAGTCATCAGGGTTACCCGACTTTGCCATGGACGTAGCATACTCGTAGTCGATGTCGGCACCGTCAAACCCATAGGTACGAAGAAACTCCACAACAGAGTCAGCGAATGTATCAATACCGGCTTGAGTTTTAGTCATCTCGTAGAAGCCACCGCTAGCAACACGCTGACCATTTTCATCAAAGTAACCACCGGTTTCAGCCCAGCCACCAATCGAGATAAGGGTTTTCACCTGCGGATGAAGTTTTTTATATTTACTCAACAAATTGAAATGACCTTGATAGGCAAACTCAGGGTCCATTTCTGCACCAGCAATGTCATCCCAAGTCATGCCTGTAGCCGGATTGCTGGCACTATTAGGGTTACCTACTGAAACCTTATTGCTGGCATCAACGTGGGCAAAAGCGTAGTTAATATGGGTGATCTTGTCCCAAGGGATATCGTCTACCAAATAGCTTGGTTGGCCGTTAGTACCGGTTCGCCATGAAGTGAAATACCCAATGACCCTGCGGGCATGATCTGCGCCCATTTTTTCTCGGCCCTGCTCATCGTAAATATCACAATAAACAGACTGACCAAGTAAACCTTCGGGGCGACATTGTTCGTGATCAGTCGGCATTTCACCGACATAGCCGATAACCGCACTCGATAGTGTGCTTGCGCCAACATCATCGGTTGCTTCGGCTGTGATCACTAAATCACCTTCTGTCGCAGCGACGTAATCGTAAGTAAAAGGTGTACTCGTATCTGTACCGACCAAGGCACCATTAGCATAGAAGCTCACCGAAACTATCTCGCCATCACTGTCGCTCGCGCTAGCGCTGAGCGGGACGACAGCGTTAGTCGTGACATTAAAACCGCTGACTGGCGAAGTTAAATTTACCGCCGGTGCACTGTTTGCTGCATTAACCAAAATATTGATTGCGGCAGAATCAGCGCTGGCCCCAGCACTATCATAAGCACGTGTACGCAGGGAGTGAGCGCCAACGGTGCTCGCCTGCCAATCAAACTCGTAAGGTGCGCTGAGATCGGTCGCCACAACAACATTATCAACTAACAACTCCACCGATTGCACCGTATCACCTTGATCTGGGTCGCTAGCAGTCGCGATGACGGTCACGATTTCAGCCAAATTGACAGCGCTGTCATTTGTGGGTGAAATAATGACGGTTTCTGGTGGTAAATTATTGCTGTTTTGTACCTCAATCTGCACTGTTTGCTGCGTAGTGGCGCCTTCATTGTCTGTTGCTAATATGCTGACAGTCACGCTACCTTGAATGTCAGCAACCCACGGAGTTTGTACCACCGTATCATTAACTGACCATTGCTCACTGACCACGCTTCCATCGCTATCAGATACCGTGGCATCAAGATTGACCGTATCACCAAAACTGTAAACACTACCTGCAACCGGTGAATTAACCACCACGTCGGGAGGCAAGTTGCCCGTTAAATCGCAATCTCCAAGATACTCCCACGCCCCCCATTGCCCCGAAGTCGCTGGCGACTCATTGGTAGTCCACCACTTGTTTTGGTACAACATCTGTTGCTGAACAACTTGTGTTGGTGTGGCATAAACAGCATCGGCATCCCAAGCGTCAATACTTTCGCAAGTAACCGCTTGCGCATGAGAGCTAAATCCGAGGGAAATAAAAGCTGAACTAAGCATCCAACTAAGCGTTCGCCGTTGGGTTATAAACCTATTACTATCGTTACTCATTTTGTTATTCCTATTATAGTTTTAGATTACCGAAAACCTAAATACGGAGACAACAAAACTCTATAATTTAACTACAAAGGCTACCTCATCGGTTAGATAAATCTACACAACTTAATCACTTTTGTTTAGTTTTTTATTATAACCAAATATTTTAAATTTATAACAAAACAACATCAAACGATAAAACCAACCCAACAGCAAGCACTCTGAAATGTCATTTAAAATATATAAAATCTTTAAATATCAAATGCCATACGCAATTACAATAAACCTAAAAGTAGAAACTAACACATAATAAGCACACCAAGTGACATCATGTTCTAACTAGGAGGCAAGGCAACTAAGCGATAAAAACCAAACATTACAACTAACAATGAAAAATCTAACAATGAAAAATATAAAAAGACAATTAATACAAAAACTAACACAACCAAGTGGATAATATTAGCTATATGAGCTTATAAAACCCTAAGTATTAAATTATATCTTACTGCATAAAAAATTAACCAACGGTCTCTCCTCAAGCTTAAGGTGACACTCTAAAAATATAAAAACACAATAAGAAAATAGATACCTGCAAACTCTAACCTTGTGAAAGCTATATAACGCCCCATATAATAACCCATATAAAAACATCACGCTAAGATTTAGAGGCTTGCTCAACACTTTAAGGTTTAATCTTTTATAAAATAACAGTTATTGCATTGAAATTATTCTGTTCTAAAAATGATTTAGATAGCATTCAAGTAGTCACAGTAATAATAACCATTATACCTGCGGTATCGTTCTGCTCTTTTACACTGATTTATATCGTTGTTTTCAGTCAAAGGTTGCACACACGGATGTACAGAATTAGCGCCCCACAACACTAAGCTGTCTGCCTAGCGAATCTTTGCCACTCAAGACAGACATTTATCATTAGACATAAGTCTAATAAAGCGGGTTAATGTTCATGTTTTTGTCATTTATAACGACAAAGCAATAGGATTCGTGGGCTAATCTCTGCTACATTGAGGTAACCTTCACGTGCAACGAACATAATCAAAAAAAGCCATGAAGCTAGAAAATTTAAATATCCTGATCGCAGATGATCACCCACTGTTTAGAAATGCTCTCAGACAAGCCCTCACTTCTACTTTTGCAAGTACGCAATGGTATGAAGCTGATAGCGCTGAGGCATTGCAGTCGCTATTAGACAAAGAAATTCCCTTTGATTTGGTATTGCTCGATCTGCAAATGCCGGGCTCACACGGGTACTCAACGCTGATTCATTTGCGTACTCACTACCCTGATTTGCCAGTTATTGTTATTTCAGCCCATGAAGACGCGATGACGATTAGCCGTGCAGTCCATTATGGCAGCGCTGGCTTTATACCTAAATCTGCGTCGATGGAAACCTTAGCTTCGGCATTAACCGCTGTCCTATATGGCGATGTATGGCTACCTGAGAATATTGAGCTGCAAGAAATTGTGGAAGACGGTACCGACCAAATGGCCAGTAAATTGGCTGACTTAACCCCGCAACAATATCGCGTTTTACAGATGTTTGCAGAAGGCTTGCTTAATAAGCAGATCGCCTACGATTTAGGGGTATCAGAGGCAACCATTAAAGCCCACGCTACCGCAATATTTAGAAAGTTGGGCGTGCGCAATCGCACCCAAGCTGTGATTGCCCTGCAGCAGCTAGAAATGGAAAAAGTCGATATATAGCTTTGAAGTCAACTAATCAAAAAAAACCGAGCTTAGCTCGGTTTTTTTGTTTAAAAGTGTTGATGATGGAAGCGTAAATGAGACTCTATAAAGCTGGCAATAAAATAATAACTATGGTCATATCCAGGCTGCATCCGCAAAGTCAGTGGATAGCCCACTTCCTCAGCAACTTGGGTTAAGCGCTGTGGCGTCAGTTGCTGCTCTAGAAAGCTATCAGCCTCACCTTGGTCGACTAACATAGGTACTGGCTGTTTGCTAGATTTCATTAATTCACAGCTATCGTATCGAGCCCAATCATCACGGTTCTTACCCAAATAATGACTAAACGCTTTTTCACCCCAAGGCACTTGGCTTGGATTCACTATTGGGCTAAAAGCCGAAGCAGAACTGTACTTGTCCGCATTTCTCAAGGCTATCATCAACGCACCATGGCCGCCCATTGAATGACCGGCAATCGCTTTTTGACTAGTCACTGGAAAATTGGCTTCAATTAACTTTGGCAGCTCATCAACAATATAGTCGTACATCTGATAATGCGGCGCCCAAGGAGTTTGAGTCGCATTAACATAAAATCCTGCCCCTAAGCCAAGATCATATTGACCGTTAGGGTCGTCTGCAACCCCTTCACCTCGCGGCGAAGTATCTGGTGCAACAATGGCGATACCGAGCTCTGCAGCAATGCGATGAGCCCCTGCTTTTTGCATGAAGTTCTCATCGCTACAGGTTAAACCCGATAACCAATATAGCACTGGCACTTTGCTATCAGCAGCCTGTGGCGGCAAATAAATTGCGAAGCGCATCGAGCATTGCGTCGATACCGCCTCATGGGAGTACTGCTTATGCCAACCAGCAAACACTTTATTCGCACTGATATTTTCTAAACTCATGATTGTTCCTCACGGGTTGGGCCATGGCCCAACCCGTTAATCATTAAAAGTGAATGACAGAGCGAATACTCTTACCTTCATGCATTAAATCAAAGGCTTCGTTAATCTTTTCCAGCGACATAGTGTGAGTGATAAAGTCATCCAGTTTAAACTCGCCACCTAAGTATCTTTCGACAATTTCAGGTAACTCAGAACGCCCTTTTACGCCACCAAATGCAGAACCACGCCACACACGCCCTGTAACTAATTGAAACGGTCTGGTAGAGATTTCTTGTCCAGCTCCCGCCACACCAATAACAACTGACTCACCCCACCCCTTATGGCAGCATTCAAGTGCAGAGCGCATAATGTCGACGTTACCAATACACTCAAACGAGTAATCTACGCCGCCATCGGTCAACTCGACAATGACTTCCTGAATCGGCTTGTCATAGTCTTTAGGGTTAATGCAATCGGTGGCACCTAGTTTACGGGCAAGTTCAAACTTACTTTCGTTGATATCAATAGCGATAATACGGCCCGCACCTGCCATAGTGGCACCAATAATCGCTGACAGTCCAATACCACCTAAGCCAAATATGGCGACACTAGCACCTTGTTCAACTTTTGCTGTATTGAGGACCGCGCCCATACCAGTGGTCACCCCACAACCTAACAAACAGACTTCTTCCAACGGTGCCTTAGGGTTGACTTTAGCAAGCGAGATTTCAGGCAGGACGGTGTACTCAGAGAACGTCGAGCAGCCCATATAATGGAAAATTGGCTCACCATCTTTGTAAAAGCGAGTCGTGCCATCAGGCATTAAACCTTTACCTTGAGTCTCACGGATTTTCTGGCATAAATTTGTTTTACCAGACTTACAGAACTTACATTCACCACATTCAGGGGTATACAGTGGAATGACATGATCACCAACACTCACACTCGTCACACCCTCGCCGACCATTTCGACAATCCCGCCACCTTCATGGCCTAAAATCGCTGGAAATACTCCTTCAGGATCATCACCCGATAGCGTAAACGCGTCGGTATGACATACACCAGAAGCCACAACCTTGACTAAGACTTCACCGGCACGAGGCAACATAACATCGACTTCTTCAACCGATAACTTCTGCCCTGGTCCCCATGCAATTGCCGCTTTTGACTTGATAAACTTGTCAGACATTTCCTGTCACTCCATATAGTGTCATTTTTGCGTGTGTTATTTAGCATAGCCATGCTAATGCTCATCGGCTAGCTCAGATGCCATCATTGTATTTGTTTCTTCAGCAATGATAATCTAGCATTATTGAAATTCATTTTTACTGTATGGTAACAATCATGATTTGGGATGGAGTCAGCGAGTTCGTGGCGGTCGCAGAAACTGAAAGCTTTACTAAAGCCGGCCAACGTTTGTTGTTATCAACTGCGCAGATCAGTCGGCAGATAAGTCGCTTAGAGCAGCGATTAGATACCCAACTGTTCTACCGCACCACACGGCGGGTGTCGTTAACAGAAGAAGGCGCTATTTACTATCGCCATTGCCGCCAAGTACTTAACGGCCTTGAAGACGCAGAACGCGCGCTGAGTAGCTTAAAACATTCACCACAAGGATTAATCAAACTCACGGCACCTGTTGCCTATGGCGAGAAATACATCCTGCCATTGGTCAACGACTTTTTACTGCGCTATCCCAATGTAGAGGTCAATATTCAGCTGACTAATACCCAGATAAATTTAATTGAAGAAGGTATGGATCTCGCGATACGAATAGGTAAGCTAGCTGACTCGTCATTCATTGCTAAGCGCATAAGCCAAAGAACTAACTACGTGTGTGCATCACCGGCTTACTTAACCCGATATGGACAACCACATACCCTATCAGAGCTGAGTAACCATAACTGCCTCATAGGCAACCATGATTACTGGCGCTTTATCGAAAACAAGCAAATTAGACATATTAAGGTCAACGGTAATCTGCGTTGCAACACTGGTCACGGCCTGCGTGATGCAGCCATCAAAGGCTTGGGTATTGCGCAGTTACCTAATTACTATATTGAACATGACATAGCGACAGGCGATTTAGTTCCAATACTCTCTCAGTATCAAGAACCATTGGAGGGCGTGTGGGCCATGTACCCTGAAAACCGTCACTTGTCGCCTAAAGTGAAAACGCTTATCGGCTTTTTAGCAGAGCAACTGCCGTAAACTCAGATAAAATGCAAACCTATTACGACTCACTATTGGGCAGTTAAGTCTAGTTCACACAGCAGTGTATGGTGTTGATATAAGCAAGCCAGATAACGACTACCGGCAACCAAGGCTCCCACACCTTTGGGTGTACCTGTCATCACAATATCACCCGCTTGCAGCGTCATAAAAGACTGTATCTCGGTGAGAATCTTTTCAGGCGCTGAGATCATTAACTCAATATTGCCACGTTGCCGCGCTTGACCGTCAACTTCTAGCGCAAACATTAAGGTATCGTCTATCGCATCAACACTAACAAACTCACTAAAAACCGCTGAGCCGTCGAAAGCCTTTGCTCTTTCCCATGGTAAACCTTGCTGTTTTAATCGGCTTTGCTGCGCTCTTTTGGTTAAATCGAATCCAACACCTACAGCGCAAAATCGCTCACCATCAAATAGTAAACAAAGCTCTAGCTCATAGTGAATAGCCTCGCCGCGGTGAGCAATTAAGTCATTGCAAATGGCCGAATTGGGTTTGCAAAACAGCACCATCTCTTCAGGCACTTCATTATTAAGCTCATGAATATGTTCTACATAATTTCGGCCAACACACACTATTTTACTGGGCGCAATTTGCTCCCCTTGCCACAATACAGTCTTCAACGGTATATCCTATCTAATTAGTTTTATTACTTACCAAGCTTGATATCAGTGCCCGCAGTGCGGCCGGTTTGACCATTTTTGCCATGTAGTGATAACCCTTGCTTTGCACATCATCAATCAAATCTTTGCGGGTGTTGGCAGTGATTAAAATTCCCGGTAAATGGCCACCATATAGTGCGCGGATATTTTCCATTGCATCTAAGCCGTTTTGGCCATCATCAAGGTGATAATCTGCTAAGACGATATCCGGCGCGACACCTTTTAAGCCTAATTTGATTCGAGCATCAGCCAAATCACTGGCGCAAATAACATCGCATTGCCAGCGGCTCAATAGGCTCTCTAACCCGGCTAGAATAGCTTCTTCGTTGTCGATACACAGCACCTTCACTCCTGCCAATGGCTGTATAGCTTTAGCAGAAGGTTGAGGTGTGCTTTCTTGAACTTTATCGCCAATTGGCACCGTGATTGAAAATACTGAGCCGCGGCCTAATACCGAGCGTACTTGTATAGGATGTTCAAGGACGCGCCCTATTCTGTCTGCAATCGCAAGCCCGAGCCCCAAACCACTGACATTTTTACTTTCTGGATTATCTAAGCGTTTAAATTCTCGAAAAATATCAGCCACTTCATTGTCATCAATACCACAACCAGTATCAAGAACCTGAATTTCAATAGCACCCTGGCGGTGACGACACCCCAACAGCACCCGATTGCCTTTTGCATATCGGTAAGCATTAGTAAGGAAGTTTTGTAATACGCGGCGTAGCAGACTCATATCGGAATTGATGGTCGCATGGCAGGCGACCATCGAAAAATCGATTTTATAGTCTTTGGCCATAGCCTCAAATTCCACGGCAAGACCATTGAGTAATTCACTCACTCGAAAATCGCGACGATTAACCTCTACCATGCCTGAGTCGAGTTTAGAAATATCCAACAGATCGGTAAGTAACTCGCCGGCAATTTTAAGTGAGCTATTCACATGAGAGAGGGTCGTTTTACCCTCTTGGTCTAAATTGGGATACTGAGCCAACGACGCGGTGAACAATCGCGCAGCATTAAGTGGTTGCATCAGATCATGGCCGACCGCAGCCAAGAACTTACTTTTTGATGCATTAGCCATCTCTTCTTGGGCTTTAGCTTCTAGCAACTGACTGTTAAGCATTGCCAGCTCGTAGGTACGCTCTTTAACCCGTGCTTCCAGTGTTTCATTGACTTCCTGCAACGCCTTAGCTTGTTCTCGGTATTGGGTAATATCGGTAAAGGTCATCACAAAGCCACCACTGGGCATCGGGTTTCCCTGAATTTTAATCACCTTGCCGTCACGACGTTCCCGCTCAGACACATGGGCGGTACCATTTCTCATGTGCTGTACTCGCTTGGCTACCTGCTCATCAACTTCCCCCTCACCGCAATAGCCACGCTCAGCGTTAAAGCGAACCACATCCGCAATCGGCATGCCTGCTTGTAAAAAATCTTCCGGATAAGCGTAGAGCTCAGCGTACTTGTAATTCCATGCGACAAGATTGAGATCTTTATCAACTACACTCATACCTTCATAGGCGTGCTCAATCGCCCCACGAAGCATATCTTGGCTTAAAATGATTTTCGAGGAGGCTTCATCAACCAAGCTAAACACTTCATCAAGGGCTAGATCCTGCCCCTGCAGTACCGAGTCCATTACCAGCGACGCACTCGACCCGCCTAATACCCCGGCCAGCATATGCTCTGTATGGGCAATAAGCTCTGGGGATGCAACTTTATGCCAGCTATCACTGCGGACCGCTTCATCTGAAAAACGAGAAAAACTCTCATAGGCACGAGTTGGACTAACAAAGCGGCTAGCTAGAATGAGTAAGTCTTGTTGCGACACTGGCGATGCCTTGCGCACTGAACCGGTTTTCAAATCGCCTGGAGTGACAAAGGCACTGGCTTGAATACGCTCTGAAACGCCGGCGCGATACCACATAGAGCCCAGAATATAACAACCTAAGTTAGCTATCAGCGCCGTTAAAATATCACGGGTATTGGGGTTGATAGACTCAAGCAATGGAATATCTTGTCCAAGCAAACCGGCACCGCCATTGGCACCTTGCATCAAGATATAGCACCACAATCCAAAGCCAACAATCAGCCCAAGGTAAACACCGCCTCGGTTACCATGTTTCCAATACATACCGCCAATGAGTGCAGGCGCTAACTGGGCAAAGGCACCAAAAGACAACATACCGAGTGCGGATAAAGAGTCACTGTCAATGAAAGTGAGGTAACTGAAATAGCCAAAGCCTAAAATCACCACAATTGATAATCGCCGCGCATTAAGCAAAAACTGGGAAAACTGGCTAAAGTTCTTTTGACGAATTTTGCCCGAACGCAACATTAGCGGCACAAACCACTCGTTACTTACCATGACACTGATTGTCACCACCGCCACAATCACCATCCCGGTGGCTGCTGAAAGTGTCCCTAGTAGCGCAATCACGGCGAGCAAGGGTTGATCTAACGCTAAGGGGAGATTAATCACATAGGTGTCTGCAGCAACACTATCACCGAGCACTATCTTGCCAGCTAACGCGAGCGGCGCAACAAACAGCCCAAATAACAATAAATATAATGGAAATAGCCAACGGGCCTTTAATAGCGTTTTTTCTTCATTACACTCCACCATCATCACGTGGAATTGCCGTGGCATACAAAGAAATGCCGCAATACCGACTAACAGTTGTGGCATTAATGATTCGATACGGATCTCAGGGTTAACGATAAGATCCCGTGCGGCAGCCTTATCCCAAATATCGCCAAAACCATCAAAAAAGCCAAAACTGATCACGATACCCACAAGCAAGAATGCGGCTAACTTAACCAATGATTCAAACGCAATCGCCAGCATCATGCCAGGATTGTGCTCAGTGGCATCAAGCTTTCGAGTGCCAAATAAAATGGCAAACATAGCCAGCAGTGCGGTAATAATCAACGACACCCGCGCACCGTCGTAAGGGGCATCTTCCGGTTGAAATAAATTGAGGCTAAACACCATCGCTTTTAGCTGCAGTGCGATATAGGGCATGATGCCAAACAAGGCAATAAGGGTAACAATTGCGGCAATCAGTTGTGATTTACCATAACGCGCCGCAATAAAATCGGCCACAGAGGTGATATTTTGTGCTTTAGACACCAGCACCATTTTGCGCAGCAGCCCAAATCCAAAAACAAAAATCAGAATAGGACCAATAAAAATCGGTAAAAAAGACCACAAATCTTGAGCCGATTGACCAACAGTGCCTAAGAAACTCCATGATGAACAGTAAACCGCCAGACTTAAACCATACACAGCAACTTGAATTTTTTTGGAAATTTTGCCAAACCAGCGCTCTGCTCCCCATGCAATCAGGAACAGCAACGACACGTACAAAATGGCAATTACGCCCACAAATATTGTCAAATTCATCACTCAAGCTCTTTTTTATTCTATTTTGCGCTAATTTAAGCCCTAAATCTAGTTGCCATTATTTCACAACCAGCTAAAAATAAAGGACATTTTATTTATAGACCAAGGTCTAATAGAGCTTAATACCCCATCACAGCCATACTCGTCCTACGCACATTTAGCAACAAAGGGAAGCCCCGATGAGCACGCAGTCTCTCTATAAAGTACCAAGCGACATCGCAGCAAATGCACATATTAATGAAGAACAGTATAAAAAGATGTATCAGGAGTCGATAGTAAACCCTGATGGATTTTGGAGAGAACATGGCCAGCGCATTGATTGGATTAAGCCATTTACCAAAGTAAAGAAAACTTCTTTCGATGACCACAATCTTTCTATCAACTGGTTTTATGATGGCACCCTCAATGCTTCAGCCAACTGCCTTGATCGCCATCTAGCCGAGAAAGCCGATAAGCCTGCCATTATCTGGGAAGGTGACGACGCCGCTGACCAACGCACCCTCACTTATGGTGAGCTACATGCTGACGTCTGTAAATTTGCCAACGCCCTGCGAAGCCAAGGTGTTCGTCGCGGTGACGTAGTGACAGTTTATATGCCAATGGTGCCAGAGGCTGCCGTTGTTATGTTGGCCTGTGCGCGCATTGGTGCAGTTCATTCAGTGGTGTTTGGTGGATTCTCGCCAGATTCTATTGCGTCTCGTGTGATTGACGGTAACTCTAAAGTGGTGATCACCGCTGATGAAGGTGTCCGTGGTGGCCGTATCATTCCGCTAAAAGCCAATATCGATGAGGCGCTTTCTCACCCTGATGTGACCTGTGTTGAGAAAGTGATTGTATTTGAACGCACTGGCGGTGATGTCAATTGGGTTGAAGGACGCGACATCAAGTGGGACGCGCTGATGAGCACAGCATCAGAGCACTGCACCCCAGAAGAGATGGGCGCTGAAGATCCACTGTTTTTACTTTATACCTCAGGTTCAACCGGTAACCCTAAAGGTGTGTTGCACACCACTGGTGGTTACATGGTTTACGCCTCAATGACGCACGAATATGTTTTTGATTACAAAGATGGTGAAGTGTATTGGTGTACCGCCGATGTGGGTTGGATCACTGGTCACTCCTACATGGTTTACGGCCCGTTAGCCAATGGCGCCACAATCTTGATCCATGAAGGGGTACCTAACTATCCGACTCCATCTCGTTTAGGCGAGATGATTGACCGACACAATGTCAATATTCTCTATACGGCACCAACACTAATCCGTGCCCTAATGGCAGAAGGTAAAGAGCAATTTGCTGATTTTGATGGTAGCTCGTTACGCATTATGGGATCGGTTGGTGAGCCAATTAACCCAGAAGCATGGCGTTGGTACAATGACGTTATTGGTCATGAGCAATGTCCCATTGTTGATACTTGGTGGCAGACCGAAACTGGCGGTATCTTAATTAGTCCTCTGCCAGGCGCGACTGATACTAAACCAGGTTCAGCTACGCGACCTTTCTTTGGTGTCCAACCAGCATTGGTCGATAATATGGGCAACATCATTGACGGCGCTGCTGAAGGTAACTTAGTCATGCTAGATTCATGGCCAGGTCAAATGCGTACCGTTTATGGCGACCACGAACGCTTTGCATTAACCTACTTTAAAACCTTCCGCGGTATGTACTTTACCGGTGACGGAGCCAAACGTGACGAAGATGGTTACTACTGGATCACAGGCCGTGTTGATGATGTCATCAACGTATCAGGACACCGCCTAGGTACAGCAGAAGTTGAAAGCGCACTGGTTTCTCATGAACTAGTAGCAGAGGCTGCTGTAGTAGGCTATCCACATGACATTAAGGGCCAAGGTATCTACGCCTATGTCACGTTAACCAAAGGCACCGCGGAATCAGAAGAGCTACGCCAATCACTCAGACAGTGGGTGAGAAAAGAAATTGGCGCACTAGCAACACCGGATCTTATCCAGTGGGCTGGCGGACTACCTAAGACTCGCTCAGGCAAGATTATGCGCCGCTTCCTGCGTAAGATTGCTGCAAATGAAGTGACGAACTTAGGTGATTCTTCAACATTGGCAGATCCAGCGGTGATTGACACCTTGATTGAGACTCGTCTAAACCGTACTGAATAACACTTTTGGACTCTCCCGCCCAACGCCCCTCTTTTTAGAGGGGCTTTTTTGTGTTGTTAATACGGAGTTTATTTACCTAAACCGTAGCACTGCAGTGCTAGCCTTGATATTCTGCCATGCAACATTAAGCAGGTAGTTAATTCCCTTTTGCAGTTAAGAGATTATCAACAACATGCGGTTGACGCCGCCATCGCACATTTCAAACAATCAACGGATTCTGCGGTCTTGGTTCTCCCCACGGGAGCAGGCAAAAGTATTGTGATTGCCGAACTTGCGCGTATAGCCAAAGGCAGAGTGCTAGTCCTGACCCATGTCAAAGAACTCGTTGAGCAAAACGCAGACAAAATCGGCTTATTAACAGATAAAGCGGGTATCTACTCTGCAGGCTTAAAGCAAAAATCAACCCAAGAAAAGACTATTGTTGCCAGCATTCAGTCTGCAGTGAAACAACCACAGCGGTTTGATCAACCTTATTCGCTGGTTATCATCGATGAATGTCATCGGGTCTCCCAAGATAAGGACAGTCAGTATCAACAATTGCTCCAACATCTTAAACAGGTCAACCCGAAAATACGATTACTTGGCCTAACTGCTACCCCCTATCGTTTAGAAACAGGCTGGATTTTTCGGCATCATTATCACGGTAAAGTGGGGAATACTGATTCCCCTGTATTTGAAAAATGCATCTATGAGTTGCCCATGCGGCCACTGATAAAGCGTGGCTTTCTTAGCCAACCGAAAATGTACGATGGTTTGTCAGCCCAGTATGACTTTAGTCAAATTCCGGTCTCGGATTCAGGCCACTACCCCGAAAAGCAAATCAATGATCTACTCAGTCATAGTGGCCGAGCAACCGTGGCGATTGTTGAGCAAATCATCGAACTTGGCCAGCAAAAACAGGGCATCATCATTTTTGCCGCCACTGTACGTCATGCACAAGAAGTCATGTCTGTACTTGATAGCCCACAAGCGGGACTGATTACGGCAACGACAAGTCACGATGATAGAGACGCCATCATCAATCAGTTTAAAGCTAAACAGCTCAAGTATTTAGTTAACGTTGCAGTGCTTACCACCGGGTTTGATGCCCCCCACGTTGATCTTATCGCGATTTTAAGACCAACGGCATCGGTCAGCCTGTTTCAGCAAATGGTGGGCCGAGGGCTGAGGGTTGATACCGATAAACACGACTGTTTGGTGATCGACTATGCCGCCAACGGTTTTGATCTTTTCTACCCTGAAGTTGGCCAACTCAAGCCCAATAGTAAAAGCGTACCGGTACAAGTGCCCTGTCCTAGCTGTCAATTCGCCAATATCTTCTGGGGCATTGTTGATGATGACGGGGATATTGTTGAGCATTACGGTAGGCGCTGTCAGGGGCTGATTGAAACGCAAGGCACATCGATACAATGTGACTTTCGCTTTCGTGCAAAACCCTGCCCAAGCTGCGGTGAACTTAACGATATTGCCGCTAAAGTCTGTCATGCATGTGATGCCACTATTATTGACGCTGACAAACGTTTAAAAGAGGTATTACAGCAACGCCACCATCATCTGTTTAAATGCCAAGATATGCTCTTGCAGGTTGAGAATGAACGTTTGACGGTAAAATACATCGATTTTGATGGTAACGATTTCACTGATCGCTATCGATTTGAAACCGCCGCGCAGCGACGGGCTTTTTATGCGGTATTTGTCATGTCACACACCAAAACTCCCGGTGTTAAACATCCCCCCATTAACACCGCAACAGATGCTGTGAATTGTGCTAACAATTTTCGAAAACCCGACATGCTGCTATTAAAAAAAACCACCAAAGGCTGGGATTTAGTTGAGCGATTTTTCGACTATAAAGGCCGTTTTCAAACCGAGCATAAGTTTCTTTAAAACGGAATATGCATTCTAGCTATCCCTATGGTATAAAGACTCGAACACTTTTTTCAGGAGTTACATAATGTTTGTTGTGATCTTTGGCCGTCCAGGCTGCCCATACTGTGTTAGAGCAGTGCAATTATCAGAACAGCTTGTTGAGGCACGCGACGACTTTAAGTTTAAGTATGTTGATATTCATGCCGAAGGGATCAGTAAAGCAGATCTAGAAAAGACTGTCGGCAAGCCAGTTGAAACTGTGCCGCAAATCTTTGTTGATAAAGAACATGTTGGCGGTTGCACTGAGTTTGAACAATACGTACGTGACAACAACTTGTTGTAATCCCCACGCTTAAACAACAAAAAAGGAGGCAATATGCCTCCTTTTTTTATCGCTACTATCTACAGTACATACTTTACTGAAAACATTAGACGATTTAGCTCGCCTTTATATCCGTCTTGCTTGGTGTTTTCCGCATACATATATTCTGCACCAATGGTCATTGGTTTAATGGGTGAATAGAGTAAGTTGATATAACCAGAATAAGACTCTTTGTTGACACTACCACCAGTTAAACTTTCGTCATTGTCAGCTGTAAACGCTGATAATGTGAAGCTTGAGCGCCACTTATCGTTCCACCAATGGCGATAAGAGACAAAGCCGCCGTAAGAGCTAATGGTTTTAATGTCACCATCGGCATCAAGCACACCCGCATTGGCGTAGTTAAGCGCCATATAACGCCCCATACCATCACCCGCAGTCGCTGATAACTTAATGTCATCATCTCCCACAGGAATAACACCTGTGAAGCTCACACCGTACCCCATGGTTTGTGAGTCATAGCCGCTCTTCTCAACATTAAGCTGACGAGCTAGGCCCGCAACCGTAAACTTAGCGCCGCCCTCGGTCTTGAAGTTATAGCGGGCGACAAAGTCAGGTACCATACCTGCTCCGCTGACCAAGCGACCTGTGCCACCGTCTTCATCAAGCGGCGTATTAACCGTTGTTTCTGGATTTTCTATCGCAAACTGAAAACCACCATTGGTATATCGGATCATTGCTTGGCGGACAAAAGGTGTACCTTCAGCAGCACCAACAAAATCTAAGTTTTCAGGCAGTGCACCTGGATTTTGGAAAGTGGTCCAAGTTTGACCCACAGTCCAGTTATCATAACTCACAAAAGCGTGGCGAATACGCGGTGAATAGCTGTTCGAAACCCGCTCATTACCGTCGGTATGGGTCATAAAATCGAGTTCAATAAAACCCGTTAATTTGTGACCATCAAAATCTGATACGGTTTTAAAATTAAAGCGTGACTCACGAGCTTGAAAATCAACTACCTGCTCGCCATTTCCTGGAGTCCCGTATATTGTGCCTGGCACATAGAATTGGCGAGACAGTGAACCAGAGTCCGGTGCACCATTGGAATAATCACTAAACATCACGTCTGTTTTGACATACCCGCCAAAGGTAAAATCTGTTTCTGCAGCTTGGGCGCTTGTTCCCAAACCCATCAGCGTTGCCATTGCTATAGCACTTGCCTTGTAGTTGTTCATTAACCTCTCCCTCGTCATTTATTTTATTATCGAAATTAATATGACCGAGTTAACAAGCAAACAACATTAGCAAAACGTCTATGAGACAAAGGTATAACAGTTTAATCTAAAGTTTTTGCTATGGTGAGCAGCGAACTTCACTGACAACACCTGCAAGATTAATAGTAATGAAATTCCAAAACTTGCGGTTCGAACCTAAAACAAATGACCAATTAAAACCAACTGGC
>NZ_JAEH01000063.1 GCF_000518805.1 Shewanella waksmanii ATCC BAA-643 | reverse complement strand
CACCTTTATCATGATCGTGATGAAGTGACGGTGCATTTATGGTTGCGCCCACAAACAGGCTTCTAATACCAATCAGTATAAACATTTAGTCACTCAGCGAGAGTTTAGCGGTTCTGAGGCAAGGTCTTTAAATGCTCCTGCATTAATGACATTCACCACATCCATGTGGTTTGCAACGAGTGAAGAGCATAGTTATTCTACGGTTAAGCTCGTTAACACAGCATCAGAATCGCTAAAACTCGCCATTCTGGCGCGTTTTTGGCTACCTACTTCTGCGTTGAATAACCTCACAAGGGAGCAACCATTGTTTCAGTTATTCGCCTTGAATTAGTTTGCCAAAAGCACGCTGAGTAGATCAAATTCTTATACTGATTGGTATAACTGCTATTTAGCAGCCAATAAACATAAAAAAGCCCTGACCATGTCAGGGCTTTTTTGTAAACACTGCTTATTGCTTACAGGCGGTCAATGACAGCTTGTGTGAAGTCAGTAGTGCCGTGTGTACCGCCAAGATCGCGAGTGGTACGGTCGCCTTCTTCAATAACCGCTGATACTGCACTGCGGATAGCTTCGGCTTTATCAGCCATGCCTAAATACTCAAGCATTTGGATAGAAGCTAAAATCACTGAAGTTGGGTTAGCGAGGTTTTTACCTGCAATATCAGGTGCGCTCCCATGTACCGCTTCGAAAATTGCCGCATCTTTACCGATATTAGCACCTGGTGCCATACCTAAGCCGCCTACTAGACCAGCACATAAATCTGACAGGATGTCACCAAACAGGTTGGTGGTCACAATCACATCAAAGTTTTCTGGGTTCATGACTAGCTTCATGCAAGTTGCATCAACAATCATCTCTTCAGTGGTAATATCTGGATAGCGCTCGCTCACTTCGCGGGCCACTTTCAGGAACAAGCCTGAAGTCGACTTCATGATGTTGGCTTTATGAACGATAGTGACCTTTTTACGGCCTTCTTTACGTGCTAATTCATAAGCAAAAGTTGTAATTTGCTCTGCACCTTGGCGAGTAATAATACTGGTCGCTTCAGCAGTTGCACCGTCATCAGAAACGGTTTGACCTAGGCCTGAATACATACCTTCAGTATTTTCACGTACGGTAATGATATCAATGTTGTCGTAACGTGCTTGGGTACCTTTAAAAGACAGTACCGGTCTAACGTTAGCGTAAAGGCTGAAAATTTTACGCAAAGTCACATTGATAGAGGTAAAGCCTTCACCCACTGGTGTGGTGAGGGGGCCCTTCAAAGTGATACGATTTTTTTCAATCAAATCTAAGGTGCTTTGCGGGAGTAGTTCACCTTGTTTCTCTAGTGCAGTTAGACCAGCATCTGCAAATTCATAGTCGAAGTCGCATCCGGCTTTATCGAGGATCTTGATTGCTGAATCGATAATACTAGGTCCAATCCCATCACCAGGAATCACGGTTATAGTTCTTTTTGACATGGAGAGTCCTTCCACGGTTGGTCGTTACTGCTATTGTCTGACCATGTCGGAAGACACGGTATTAATGACTGTGAAAATTATTATTTGTCGTCTCATACATTTTAAACACTTTTAAACACTTTTCACAGAAAAAGGTGAGCAATCTCACGTTTTTTTCTGTAGGGTAACTTGCAATAAACGGCGCTTATCACCATGATTGTTCGTTAAAGGTTAAAAAAGACGACTTTAGTCTAATAAAGTGAACCTATGAAGATTAACCATAATAAGAAAACGGGGAAGACTTTGAAGCCACTATCTTTCGCTACGCTGGCCGTTGTCAGTGCCAGCATATTCAGTCCTCACTTGCTTGCTAGCAATATCACGCCACAAACTGTGATGCAGTTTGAGTCACTCAAAAAGCCTGTTATATCAGCTGAAGGTAACACCCTGGCTGTTGAAGTCGCGCCCGATCGTGGTGACAGTCATGGCCTGGTGAAAACGCTAACATCTTCGCAACAATTTAGTGTTGAAAATGCATCTAAGCCGAAAGTGAGCCGAGATGGACATTTTGTTGCATTTGAACGTGATACGCCCTTGTTAACCAAGGAAACGGCGTCGGCAAAGGAAAAGAAAAAGCTTAAAGCGGGCATGGTGTTGCTTGATACCAAGACCGGCAAAGAAACCAGCTATGAGCAGGTAAAGTCTTTTCAATTTAATGACACAGGCACCCATTTAGCTATCTGGTTTGAAGCTGACCAAGAGAAAAAAACTGCCAAAGGTAGCGAAGACGATAACGCAGAGAATAAAGACAAAGCGCCTAAAATCGATAAGTTCGATAAAGGCAGTCGTTTTGTCTTGATAGATTTGGCTAACATGCAACAGCAAGCCTTTGAGCATGTTACCGCGTTTGCTTTTAACCGCAGCGGTAGCCATTTGGCGTTGGCAACCAATGACATTGCTAATCAGCTGCACCAGTTGCACTTGAGTGATTTAAAAGCCGGCAGCACCGCGCTAGTCAAGGCATACACTGACCAACAAATTGGCCATATTGCCGTCAGCGAAGATGGCCTGCGAGTCGCCCATACCTTTGGTGCGGTTGAGGCTAACCCCTACGGACGTGAATACCAACTAGCGATTTTTTATGTCAGTGATAATCGCTGGTTCACTGTGGTGAATAGTGCAGAGTGGACTCTGAATCGTTACAGTGAAGTCAGTTTTTCCGATGACAATAAGCGACTGTTCTTTGGTCGCGTCCCGCAAGTTAGCCAACAGTTAAGCCTGCCTGAAGTTAAACAAGCGCAAGATTTAACAGATAGCCAGGTGATAACCGGTCAACGTAATTTACGTATTTGGCATGGTGACGATCCGCGCATTAAACCCAATGAGATAGAGCAGTATGACAAAGAACTCAAACGCACTTATTTGGCGGTAATGCATTTAGCCAGCAATAATATTGTTCAGTTGGCAGACCAGCAGGTGCCTGATGTGCAGCTAGAGCAACAATCACGCTATCTACTGGCTAGCTCAGATATCCCTTATCGCAAAATGATCACCTGGGCGGGTTTTTATCGAGATTTCTACCTGATTGATATTAATACAGGGCGAAAAATTGCTTTCTTAACTCAGCAACCTTCGTCTGAAAGGCCTACATTGTCACCTGATGAGCGCTCGGTGGCTTATTATCAGCAGGGCGATCTGTTCTTGTATCAAATAGCCCAAGATAGACGGGTGAACCTGACTAAATCGTTAAAGACCCAGTTTAGTGATGAAGATCATGACTATCCGTCAATGCCACCTAGCTATGGTTTTGGTCCTTGGATAGCAGATGGTTCAGGTTTTATTGCTTACGACAAGTATGATGTGTGGCAGTTTAATACTGAGTCGCTGCAAGCATTTAGTCTTACTGCCAAACAGGGCCGTAAGCAGCAAATTCAGTACCGCGTGGCGGGACTGTATGAAGATAAAGAACAGCCTACCCGACTAGCGCCTGAGCAGGCAGTGTTATTACATGGTTATAATGAGCGCACAAAGGCTGACGGTTTTTATCAAGTTAACCTTGGCGTCAGTGGTGTCAGTAAACTGATGGCGGGTGAATACAAGCTTACCCCACTAGCGCGAGCGGAGAACAGCAGCGAGTTTGTGTTTTCAAAACAACGTTATGATCTGTTCCCCGATCTGTATGTGGGTGATGTTAGTCAACCACAAAAGGCGGTACAACAAACTAATTTAGACGCCCAAAAAGAGGGCTTAAATTGGAGCCACTCTGAACTAGTGACGTGGGCAAATGCCGATGGTAAGCCACTTGATGGCGTACTGATTAAGCCGACTAACTACCAAGAAGGTCAGCGTTATCCGGTATTAGTATATTTTTATCGCATTATGAGTGACCGTTTGCACGCCTTCCCGCAGATGAAAATTAATCATCGTCCAAATTTTGCTTGGTTTAGCGATAATGGCTATGCGGTATTCTTACCCGATATCCGTTTTGAAGTAGGTTACCCTGGGCCAAGTTCGGTGCAGGCGCTGAATTCAGGGGTGCAAAAACTAATCGATATGGGCATTGCCGACCCAGATGCTATTGGTATACAGGGGCATTCATGGGGTGGGTATCAAACCGCTTTTGCCGTTACACAAACGCACATCTTTAAGGCTGCGGTAACCGGAGCGCCAGTTTCAAACATGACAAGTGCATACAGTGGCATTCGCCATGGCAGTGGTTTAGCGCGTCAGTTCCAGTATGAGACCGGTCAAAGTCGTATCGGTGAGAGCTTATTTAAGTCGCCGCACAAATACATTGAGAACTCGCCGGTATTTTATGCCGAGCGCATTAAAACACCGATGATGATCATGTTTGGTGATAAAGATGATGCGGTGCCTTGGGAGCAAGGCGTTGAAATGTATCTAGCGATGCGTAGGGCGGGTAAAGATGTGGTGTTCTTGCAGTATCAAGATGAACCACATCACTTGAAAAAATATCCAAATAAGCTCGATTACAGCATTCGCATGATGGAGTACTTCGACCATTACCTTAAGGGCAAACCTGCACCGCAGTGGTTGCAACAAGGCGAAGCTTACCAAGAGTATAAAAAAGCTGACTAATCAACATAATGTCTAACAAAGCCGAGCGATAATGCTCGGCTTTTTAATACTTGACTTGCAGGCTATAGCACGGCAGTTTAGAAGGCTAATCGCAAACAAGGAGCGTAATGATTTTATGGATGATCGCCGTGGCCCGCAGGTTAAGTTTCCCCCACCTATGATGTTTATCAGTATGATTTTAGTTGCCATGGCATTGGAATTGGCTGTACCTATGGGCTTTAAGTTGCCTGAGCCTGTGCATTATATGGGGCTACTGCTGCCGCTAGTAGGCTCGCTTGCGTTGTTAAAAATAGCGATTAACTTTCGCCAGAAATCAACCAATATCGAACCTTGGAAACCTACTTCAACAGTGATTGTTGACGGTATTTATGCTTACAGTCGCAATCCCATTTACCTGCTATTTTGCAGTTACCCCTTAGGTATCGGACTGTTTGTAGGTAAAGGTTGGGTCATTTTAAGTACCTTGCCATCACTGGTGTTGGTGTACCAGTTTGCCATTGCACCCGAAGAGCGCTATTTGACCCAAAAGTTTGGTGACGACTATCAAGACTATTGCCGCAAAGTACCACGCTGGTTATTGTGGTTTTAGGGTTTAGCACTGCTAAAGACATAGCAGTGCATGAGCTGAAGTTTATTGAGAGGTTTCGCCCGCAGGAATAGAGGCGGTGACATATTGATTATAAGTGTCATCGCCCCAGGCAATGAGCTTATTGTCTTGAAAGAGTAACGGCGTGCATTCATCTCGAGTGGTCTCACCATCTGATTTGGTATGGTGGGTACGATAAAAAAGCACTTGTAAGCTGACGCCTTGGCTCATTTTTGCTTCGCTGAAATCCGCATTGCCTAATAGTAGTCTCACTTCTTCTATGCTTTGGCCTAGATTAATCTCAGTCAGTTTAGCTGCGTTATAGGCTTGTCTATCTTCCCAATCCATTTCATCAGGCGTAGGTTCATAAACTAATACCACTACAGCCACAAAAGCTAAATAAGCGGCAAAAATAGATCCAATAATGACGGGTGCTTTTGATTTCATATCGTCGAACAATCCTTGAACTTGCTACACGTACGGGACGTGTAATCTATAAATCTGTGCAGTGATATTACACTGTCTGTTATCTTTACTTGGATAAGATAGCGACATTCGACCGTCGGGTAAATGTGAGATAAGTAACTTAATGTTTACATTCTGGCAATCATTTGGCTAATCTGAACTGGCTTAGATTGACCTCTAACGGCATATCTATTTGTAATTGCACAAGTTTGTAGCTCATTCTGGCGAGTTGTTTGCCCGACTCGAGCTTTTTTGCTTGTTTAGCCCCAATATTTTCAATTGACGCATAAATATTAGCCAGTGTGCGGTAGGTGCGTAACAATTCCATCGCAGATTTAGGGCCAATACCGGGCACGCCTGGGACTTTATTGCCACTGTCACCTGCTAATGCGAGGTAATCGATAAATTGTCCATGATCGACACCTAGCTTCGCTTCTCGCTCCTCAACGGTGATTGCTGCTTGGGCAAAATGATCCCATTGGCTAATTTGTGGATGGGTTAATTGGGTAAAGCCTTTGTCCGTTGAGACGATTATTGCTGCGCCCTTAGCCTTGACCATTTTGGTGGCGAGTGTGGCGATAACATCATCGGCTTCGCTATCGGCATCTATCGATTGCACGCCAGCAGCTGCCAGAGCTTGTTTAATGTCACCTAAGCCTGCCTCTAATGCCGCGGGCATAGGTTTTCGATCTTTTTTATAATCTTCATACAGGCGTTTACGCCATGACTGTTGTTTACCATCCCATACAATAACGGCATGGCTGGGTTGATGATATTGGATGAGCTTTTGGCAGGCTGACGTCAATCGCGGCGCTAAACCGTCGATATGGGTGTCGTCTTTTTGTGCGGCGTGCATGCGCCGCACTAAATTTAAACCATCAATTATTAACAGGGTGTTCATGGGGTCAAGCAGTTGTCCTTTTGCTTAATAATAAATTGCGCATCACCGATGTTAAGTGATGATGCGATAACAGGGCACATAATCACTGCCAGGCAGTTTCATACGTTGCTGCTCAACAAATGCTTGTAGCAGCTCATCCATCATGGCCATCAAGGCTTTATCACCCTTAATTTCAAACGGCCCTTCGGCTTGAATCGCCTTTATGGTGTCCATTTTTACATTGCCCGCTACGATACCAGAAAAGGCTTTACGTAGGTTAGCCGCCAGTTCGGCTTTATTATCCTGAAAGTGTAAATCTAGGCTATGCATGGCCTCGTGGGTGGGCTCAAACGGAAGTTGAAATTCTGGCTCGATTTTCAAAGACCAGTTGTATTGATAGGAATCGCCGCTGTCTTTACGGTCTGATTGCACTTCGTCCAAGCCGTGGCTCATGATTCTGGCCACGCGGACCAGATCATCGATGACGATTTCATATTTATCTTGTGCTTGTTGACCAAGCGTAGCGCCAATAAATTTGTCGATTTTATTGAAATACTCTGCACTGGCTGCAGGACCAGTTAATATCAGCGGAAAGGGTCTATCTTGGTTGTCGCTATTGAGCAAAATGCCCAGTAGATACAGTAGTTCTTCTGCGGTACCAGCGCCGCCAGGGAAGATCACAATGCCGTGACCCATGCGCACAAAGGCTTCTAGGCGCTTTTCAATATCCGGTAAAATTACCAGCTCGTTGACAATTTGATTAGGTGGCTCGGCAGCGATAATGCTGGGCTCTGTAAGGCCTATATAACGTGCGGTGGTGATCCGTTGCTTAGCATGACCAATCGCTGCGCCTTTCATTGGGCCTTCCATTGCGCCCGGGCCGCAACCAGTGCAGATATCATGGCCGCGTAATCCCAGTTCGTAGCCGACTTCTCGGGTATAGAGAAACTCATTGTCATTGATACTGTGGCCGCCCCAGCACACAACGATATTGGGTTCTTGGCGCGGCATCACTTTAGCGTTGCGCAGGATATCGAATACCACATTGGTGATGTGGTTCGAGTTGGTTAAGTTAATGTGCTTAAGATTTTCATAGCGATCACTGATATAAACAATGTCGCGTAGTACGGCAAATAGATGCTCTTGAATTCCGGTGATGATTTTACCGTCAACGAATGCGGCTTCGGGTGGATTGGTGAGCTCTATTTTGATGCCGCGTTCGCGCCTGAGCACCCGAATATTAAAGTCTTGGTATTGTGAGAATAGGTTTTCGGCATTATCGCTATTGAGCCCAGAGGCGAGTACGGCCAATGAGCAGTTGCGATACAGTTGGCATAAATCACTTTTGGCGTTTTGCTTGAGGCGATCGACTTCCAGTTGTGAAAGTTGATCCATACTGCCTCGGGGACTGATGTTGACTAACATGGCAACTCCTTAGTAGAGCGGCGTGCAGACCCAGGAACTTGATAAATAAACTAAAAATTGTCTGCGCTTATACGTCAATAACCACTCTATCTCTGCTTTCGTGTTTTGCTTTGTATAGGGCTGCATCTGCTCTTTCAAATGTCTCGTTGATGAGCTCATTATTCATGATTTGTGCGGCACCTATAGATACTGTAACCGTAATCCGCTGATTTTTAAACTTAAAGGGAATATTTTTCACTTTCTCCCTTACCCGATTAAGCAGTTGGTCTATGTCGGTAGCCGATACGTCAGGTATTAGCATGACAAACTCTTCACCGCCATAACGGGCAACAAATTCGGTTTCACGTAGCGAGTTTTTAAGTGCCATAGAGATAACTTGTAAGGTCTTGTCACCGGTACTATGGCCAAAGGTATCGTTGATTGATTTGAAGTGATCGATATCAGCCACCGCAACCCACAATGGCTGTTTATGGCGCTGATGATTGCGATACTCTTGCTCCATGCGCTCTTCCAATGCCGCGCGGTTTGGTAGCTGGGTGAGGGTATCTAACAAGTTGAGCTTTTGCTGTTCAAATAAGCGCTCTTTATAGGTATTGGCTTCGCGGCTCAGTTCGTTGAGCTCTGTGCGCATGGTTTCCATCGACTTACGCAGCAGGGCTTGCTCTCGCTGCTCTAAAGCTTCTTTGCGTCCCAGCGCTGTGCGCAGTGAAGCCAGCTGCTCTGTAACTTGCGACTTCAAGCTGTGAATGTCATCAATATCGATTATTGCATCGCCAACATTATCAACGCGGCTGTTAATCTCGCGGTTGAGCTGTTTTTTTAATTGGAAGCTACGTTGATTATTGTTGTATGAATCGCTAACGACTTCGCGCACCGCTGACAGTGCATCGTTAAGCGCATATAAGAACTCTTGCGACGCTGACTTCTCAAGCGCAATGTTCTCTAACAATAAGCTTAAGATGGTCTGGTAGGCATCAATTAAGCTTTCAACTTCAATGTCATCGGTTAGGGTGTCTTTAACGACTAAAACTTGGTCGCGCTGATCTTTGCGAAACTCAATTTCTGAGATCATTTGCGCCAGTTCATGGGCTAACTGTCGATGCTTAGGCAGGACTTCTAGCTTGTCACCTTGAGTCAGTTGCTCTTGTAAAATTGCGTCGTAAAAGCCAACCAAGCGTTCGACTTTAGGAATATAGTCCCAAAAGGTATGGAAAGGTTTGGCTAGCTCTTGTTTAAAGTAGCTGATCTCTTTTTTCAGTTGCGCAGGGGCTGAGTCTACCCGTTGTAATTGGCGGATGACTTTAGACAGGCTGGTGCGACCGTCTTCTAGTTGCACCATCACATGGTTGTATTGTTGTTTGAGGATTTGCTCAACTTCAACCAGCTCAGGTAAGGCTTCTTCTACCCGATCAAAACCACCGAGTTTGTGGCGTAATTTGGCTAATTTATTATCGAGTTCAAGGTTTTGTCCTTTACAGGCCAGGCTTAAATGGCCGATAAACTGCAGTAATGACGCCAGCTTTTGATTATGATCTTCGTTCATCTCCTCTAACGCTGCACGAGCTGAGTGCAACTTTTGTTTGAGCAGAGTTATTTGCGAAATATTAGCCGTCGTATCCTTCATGTTTACCTTTGATTCAGCGTCCTTGTTTAATGTTCGATTTGGATAGTTTAACAAAGTTTGACTCTCGTCATGTTAGCCGATTAATTGTTTACTGAAAATCAGTATTTTATCGGCACAATTATACGCTAACTTTAATCAATTTAGACTATCCACATCAATATCTTGATGACTTTTCCATCTTGGCCACAAAATCGTGTCTTTATTACCGTTCGTTGTCACTTTTAACAGGCCACGGGCGATGGCTTTTTCTAAGTGTAAGTATAGTGGAGATGTAAAAATTGCCACTGGCGTAAAATTAAGAGGCTTAAAGGTGACGTAGTAATCTTGCGATTCACCTAAGCTTTGGGCACCGGCGAGCACCATTTGCAAACTCGTGTAGTAGGTTTGCGCCGACAATTTAGCATTTGGGTTATCCAGTAGTGGCAATTGCAGTAGCCCTAAATGTATGGCGGTATCGCCGTGGTGCTCATTGATTGCCAAGCGAATTTGTTCTAACAAGTGTTGCGGCTCCACTTGCTCGTGTAAACACAAGCTAAATAGCCCTGGGCGTATTACAAATACTTGCGCACCCGTGCGCTCAACTATGGCATTAAATTGCTCTGCAATCATGTCGCTATTACACGCTAAGCCCTGATTAATATCACTATTAAGCTGAGCGGTAAGTGAAAAGCTGGCAATAGTTTTTGGCTTGTCAGTATCACTCAGGTGGGCGATTAGCGCCCGATAGCCCGGCAGTTGGCTAAGCGGGTCTTGCAAAACTTGCTGACTGAGTTGTTGTTCTCGTAACTGTAATTTCTTTCGACCTTGGCGCACATTAAATAAAGTGAGCAAGCTAAATGCCAATATGATGCAGATAACCACTAAGGCAATTTTTGATTGTTCCAGCGCTGCTTGGCTGTCTTTTTGTTTGCTGCTTAATTGGTTGAGTTCTGGTTTTAACTTCTGTTCTGTCAGTGAGCTTGTTTGGCCACTCTCTTCACTACTGGTTTGCTGACTGCGTGCATTGGCATGGACGATAAGTTGTTCGATAACTTGCAGCGTTTCATCCAGTTGACCTGTGTTTTTCAGGGCATTGGCGTGATATTGTAGTGCTTCAATTTGCTCATCTAACAAGGTTTGGCTGGTTGCGAGCTCGTAAGCTCTAGTGGCATGGGTATCGACCAGTTGCCACTGCGCTGCGCTATTGGCGACCTCGGCAATCAACAGATCGCTGTAGACTAAGTAATGATTACTCTTGCGTTGTACAAATATGCCATTGGACTCTTTTAATACATCGAGTGCCAGTTGAGTTTGGCCATTATTGTAATAAGCTTCACCAAGGTTATGGTAGTTCAAAGCTTGGGCAGTATAGTTTTTTCGTTTAACATCTAATTGATGAGCATTTAGATAGTAATCAATAGCCTGGTTCCACATCCCTTGTTCGCCATACACCATAGCGATCACGGTCATTGAAGCTGACACATAGCTGTCATGTTCAAGCCGGGTAAATTCTTCAGCTGATCTATGGGCATAAGTCAGGGCTTCGTCCCACGAACGTAAATCACGATATACCCGCGCTAAACTAAGTTGTAACTGTGCTTTTAAGTAAGGTTTGTTGAGCTGTTCTGATAATCGAATCGCTTCAGCGTAGTGCTGTAGAGAGCGGGTCAATTGCTCGGTTTTATTATAATAGTGACCCATAGCCGCTTCGGCTTTAGCTATCAGGTAACCGTTTTTCAGTTGGTAAGCCAGCTGTCGATATTGGCCTAAATGATAAAGCCCTTGTTCATTTTGACGCACAATACGATTCAAATCGCCCAAGTGCTGATGAATCGTATGTTTTAACAATAATGCCTGTACACCACTAAGCGATTGCACTTTGTCTAGTGCGCGATTGTACTCGGTGATAGCGGTAGGGAAGTCTTGGCGACTGCGACCCGCAAAGCGGCCTTGCATGGCATATAAAAAAGCTAAGTCATACTCGCTGTGGGAGATGATACTGAGCTGTTCTATGAGTTGCTGGGCTTGGGGGAAGTTGTTTTCAACCTTTACACCGGTTGCGAGCAGTAAACGTAACGTCAGCTGCAGCTGCTGTTTAAGCTCCTGGGGTGTGAAGCCCTGCGATTGAGCCACCGCGTTAAATTCAGCTTCATCGCTAAAGGTGATTGGCAGTGTAATCGTACTGGTAACATCTTTATATAAGTCAGCCGCAGACTCACGAACTTTAACTTCTATGGCAATATTATCAACAGCATAGGCTACATTTGACAGCAATATTAAGCTGAGAAAAATCAAGGTAAATATAGGGCGCATTTATATAGAGTTACCTACCCATGTAAACTGGGTTTTTAAATTATTGTTGCTTATAAAGGCTATTATCGCCAATACGCGATATACTTCTGGCACTATTTCCTAACAATAATAACAGAAGGAAGCCAGAGTGAAACTAGCAGTATCCTTGATTTTATTTCTTGCAGGGCTTTTTAGTGTAAACACATATGCGCAGGTCAATTATCATATCGACCTTACCGAGCCACATCATCACTTGGCCAAGGTCAGCGTCACTTTCCCCACAACAGAGCAAAGCCAATTAAAGGTTAATTTACCGGTTTGGCGCACCGGTAAGTACGAAGTGCTGCCCTTAGGCGATGTAATTCGCTACTTTACGGCGATAGACGCTCATGGCAATCGCTTGCCTTGGCAGCGCACCGCTAGTGGTGAGTGGACGGTGAAATCAACCCAACCTAGCGCTGTCACGGTTAGCTATCAGGTTTATGCCAATAAACTTGGCCAACGTGTGTCGCATATTAATGACAGCCATGCTTATCTCGATGCCAGTGGAGTATTTGTTTATAGTCCGAGCTTTCGCAATGAACCACAGCAAGTTGATTTGAGTGTACCGCAGGACTGGCGCAGTTATTCCGGTATGGTGAGTGGCGATAAAACTCACCGTTTTATGGCATTGAACTATGACGTGTTGGTTGACTCCCCGATAGAAACCGGCATTAGTCAGCATCGTCAATTTAGCGCTGATGGCCGCGACTATGAACTGGTAGTGTGGGGTGAGGGCAATTACAACTTAGATGAGATGGTGACAGACTTAACTAAGTTAAGTGGCCAAGCTAAGGCGATTTGGTCTGACTATCCCTTTGAGCGGTATGTGTATATGGTGCATGCCACCAGTGGTGCCAGCGGCGCGACAGAGCATCTTAATTCGACGGTGATCCAGCGACCAAGATTTAGCTTTAGAGAGCGCAAAGACTACTTGGGCTTTATTAAAACGGCCTCACACGAGTTTATCCATACTTGGAATGTGAAAGCCTATCGCCCGCAAGGGCTAGTGCCTTATAACTATCAGCAGGAAGGCATCACTGAGTTGTTATGGATTGCAGAAGGCTCTACCAGTTACTTTCAAAGCCAATTATTGCTGCGAGCAGGCGTGATAACTGCCAAAGAGTTTTTAGCTGACTTAGCAAGACGCGTTGATAGCAGTATCAATACCCCAGGTCGCGCGGTGCAATCTATTGCCCAAGGCAGTGCCAATAAGTGGGTATCAAGCGGTGGTGACTATGCCAAAAACCACAGTGCTAATATCTACTCAGAAGGCTTTATTGCCTCTTGGGCGCTGGATTTTGCTCTACTACAAGACACCAAGATGGCGAAATCATACCGAGATGTGCATCAGGCACTCTATGCAAACCATCGCATTCCTTTAGGCTATACCGTGAAAGATGTACAAGGGATTTTGCAACAAGTTAGCGGCAAAGATTATCAAGCTTGGTGGCAGCAACATATTAATCAGCCTTTAGTGCTTGATTATCCGGAGTTACTGCAGCAAGCGGGCTTAGCCATGCGTTACGCTAGCGATAATAGCGTGCAAGTTGATAGTGGCTTTGAGGCCAAAAAAGGCAGTTTAGTCCTGCAACATGTGGCTTTAAATGGTCCCGCGTGGCAGGCTGGTATTGTCAATGGCGATGAGATTATTGCCATCAATGGCCTGCGAGTGACGGCAAAAGGATTGTCGCAACGCTTAAAAGATTTTGCGCCTAATGACAGTATTGAGCTGCTGCTGTTTAGTGATGACAAACTTAAACAAGTGACATTAACCTTAGGAGAGAAGCCGAGCGGTGATTTGTCATTGGTGAGTGTTGATAAACCTTCTGCAGCACAGAAAGCCTTTTTTAGCGCCTGGCTAGGTATCGATTGGCCATTTGACGACGCGGGCGAGCTGCAATAATAGCGTGTTGATGGCGTAGAGAATAAAAAACCACCGTAAGGTGGTTTTTTTATTATTGGTGCCGTGCTGACTAATTATAAACTGTCTTCCAAGCCGCCAAGCACTTCAACTAATGAGTTCATCAAGGCGATGAGCTCGCTGCCCATTAAGGCAAAGTCAGCATCTAATCGTGCGATGGGGTCATCATTACCCACATCATCATTGCCAGCTCTAAACTCTTCAGAGAATTTCAAGCGCTTGATCCCAGCATCAGATTGCAGCACAAAAGCAATGGATTGGCCAAAGTGCAGTGCTAACTTGTGCACTTGCTTGCCCACTTCAAGATGCGCCAGTACTTCAGCTTCTACTAGGCTTTGCTGCTTAAACTTAACGATGCCGCCTTCATCTGAGTCAGATTTTAATTCGGCTTCATCTTGCATTTCAAAAGGTGCTGGCGCGTGGTTTTCTTGCAGCCATTGGGTCATCTGGGTTTCCAATGGGGTTTTAAAGCTCAGTGGAATCACAGGTAAAGAGCCGAGTGCTTTTCGCAATAGCGCTAATAACTCTTCTGACTTAGCGGCACTTGAACTGTCGACTAAAATCATATCGATTTCAGGCAAAATCAGCGCGTGAATTTGGCTTCTACGTGAAAAAGCACGCAGTAAAAGCGTGGTGGTGATCTCTTCTTTTAGTGCATCTTTCTCTTTTTTGGCGAGCTTTCGGTCTTCTTCGGCTTCAAGTTGCGCCACTTTTTCTTCAAGCGCTTCTTTAATTACCTGTGCGGGAAGAATCTTTTCTTCTTTAGTTGCACAGATAAGATGACGGTCATTGGCACTGTGCACCAGAGCATCGCCATGCTTGCCTAGGGCCTTGGAGAAGCCGAACTTGCTGATATCTTGGCTAGAACAAGGAGAGAAAGTGAAGTCTTCTAGCGATTTCTCTAGCGCTTCTGTATCGACAGAGAAAGGTTTATTAAAACGATAAACGGTGAGATTTTTAAACCACATAACAGGCGCTCAATCAAAAATAAAACGGCAGTGTATGCCATTGCAGGCGCGCGGTAAACCATTAGATAAACCGATTTAAATGTTATCAAAGTGATAATTCATCAAACTGTCATATTTTTTGTGACAGTTAGAAAAGCCCGTCGTGGCGCGCTTTTCGGCCTGTATTGCTAACATTTTTGCAACAGACGTGACTAATTTAGCAATCAATTGAAATAAAACTGCAATATAACAAATGCACACTTTCGGCCGTCCAAACCAATAACCAGACGAAGTAAACGTCGAAAGGATTAAATGATGAACGCTTTTTGTAAAACTTTACTAGCCTCTGCCCTTGCTACTGCGACTCTTGCCTCAGCGCATGCTGCAGATCCTCTTACAGTTTACGGCAAATTAAACGTTACAGCGCAATCTAATGATGTACAAGGCGACTCTGAAACGACTATCCAAAGCAACGCGTCACGCTTAGGTGTTAAAGGCGCATTTGAACTTAGCAGCTCACTAGAAGCTTTTTATACTATCGAGTATGAAGTTGATACGGGTGATGATGCGAAAGAGAACTTCAAAGCCAGAAACCAGTTTGTTGGCCTACGTGGCAACTTTGGTGCCGTTTCTGTTGGTCGTAACGATACTATGTTGAAAAAGTCACAAGGAAAAGTGGACCAATTCAACGACCTATCAGGTGATCTTAAGAGCTTGTTCAAAGGTGAGAACCGTCTAGCACAAACTGCAACTTACGTAACGCCTTCAATGAGCGGTTTCCAGCTAGGTGTCACTTACGCTGCAAGTGGTGACAGTGATCAGCTTGAGCAAGATGGCTACAGCTTAGCGGCAATGTACGGTGATTCAGGCCTTAAGAGCTCACCAATCTATGCATCTATTGCTTATGATTCAGATGTAAAAGGTTACCAAGTTGCGCGTGCAACCGTACAAGGTAAAATTGCAGGTTTCAAACTAGGTGCAATGTACCAGCAAGAAGAAAAAGTCTATGACGTTGACGACAATGATGAAGTCAACCCATTTGATGGCGACAGCTACTCTGGCTACCTATTGAGCGCTGCTTACACTATCGACTCAGTGGTACTTAAAGCGCAGTTCCAAGATATGGAAGACAAAGGTGATTCTTGGTCAGTGGGCGCAGACTACAAACTAGGTAAGCCAACTAAACTGTTTGCTTTCTACACTGCGACTAGCTACGAAGGCGCAGCCAAAGATGACAACTTCATCGGTTTAGGCCTTGAGCACAAGTTCTAAATTGTTTTGATTTAAAAACAATCAAATGTTTAAAAGGAGGCCTTAGGCCTCCTTTTTGCGATCTTACACGGCGTTTTTATGACATTTATTCGCGCTTTATGACAATATGCGCACAGTCGATCATAATTTTGTAATAAATCTGACCAATAATAGCGTTGAACATATTCACTGATAAAATTCACTGATAGAAGATCGCATATGACTGCTAGGATATTGATAGTTGAAGACGAGTTAGCCATCAGGGAGATGCTAACATTTGTGTTGGAACAGCACGGCTTTACGACAACTGCGGCAGAGGATTTCGATTCAGCCCTAGATATGTTGTCTGAGCCGTATCCAGACTTAGTGTTACTGGATTGGATGTTTCCAGGTGGCAGTGGTATCCAATTGGCGAAGAAATTGCGCCAAGATGAATTTACCCGTCACATTCCCATCATCATGCTAACAGCACGTGGTGAAGAGGAAGACAAAGTAAAAGGACTTGAAGTCGGCGCTGATGACTATATCACTAAGCCGTTTTCGCCAAAGGAATTAGTTGCACGTATTAAAGCCGTAATGCGTCGCAGTGCACCTACCGCGCTTGAAGAGCCGATAGATGTACAAGGTTTAGTTCTTGACCCTGTAAGCCACCGCGTGACTGTGGGTGAGCAGGTGCTTGATATGGGGCCGACCGAGTTTCGTTTACTGCATTTCTTTATGACCCACCCAGAACGTGTATATAGCCGTGAGCAGCTATTAGACAACGTTTGGGGTACTAACGTTTATGTTGAAGACCGCACTGTTGATGTGCATATTCGTCGCTTGAGAAAAGCGATTGAACCTTCAGAGCATGATCGTTTGATTCAAACTGTTCGCGGTGCAGGTTACCGTTTCTCTACCCGCCTATAGTAAATGAGTAGGCACAGAATCGCTTTTAGTTTAATCTGTGCCTGTTACTCATATTGGTTACCCTATGTTTGATTCATATTCTGGTTATCGACTGCTATCGCGGCTATTTTCTATTCTAGCCATATCGCTATTGATTGGCCTCATGGTTGGTGAAGTGCTATGGGTGATGTTGTTAGCCTGTATTACCTTGCTTGTTTGGCATTATCGTCAAATCTCCCGTCTTAATTATTGGCTCTGGCGTGACCGACGCCTAACCCCGCCTAATGGCAGTGGTAGCTGGGAAGGCATCTTCAATGGTATCTATCGCTTGCAAGGTAAGAACCGTAAGCGTGTATCACAATTAGCCTTCTTGCTTGGTCGATTTCGTCAAGGTGCCGAAGCCTTGCCCGATGCGGCGGTGGTACTTGATGCCGAGCACAACATTATTTGGTGTAACAAACTTGCACAGCTGATGCTTGGCTTAGTTTGGCCGCAAGATAATGGCCAGCGTATCGACAACTTGATTCGTTACCCTGACTTTTCTAAGTACCTCAAAAAAAATGATTACGATGAGCCATTTGAATTGGCCCGCTCGCAAGCCGATGGTCGGGTGTTAGAGATCCGAATTATGGGTTATGGGGCAGGGCAGTTACTGTTGATGGCGCGCGATATCACTCGAGTGCGGCAATTAGAAGGAATGCGCAAAGAGTTTGTGGCTAATGTTTCCCACGAACTTAAAACACCCTTGACCGTGCTGCAGGGTTACCTAGAAATGATGCAAGGCATGGCCGAGCCAAATTCGCCCAATGTAAAAGCCATGGATCAAATGCAGCAGCAAACTAATCGTATGCGCTCTATGGTAGAGCAATTATTAGTCCTGTCGCGGATTGAAGATGCACAAGGGGTTAACCTTGAGCACAAGGTCAATATGACCTTGATGATGGAAACCCTTAAAGAGGAAGCCAATGCGCTTTCACTTGAGCGCTACCAAATCATTGTTAACTTTGAACCAGATTTAGACATTTATGGTAATGAACTGCAACTGCGCAGTGCTTGCACTAACTTAGTGTCTAATGCTATTCGCTATACCGAACCTGGCGGCACCATTACGATTGCATGGCAACGTGTACCGCTAGGGGCTAAGTTTAGTGTCACCGATACCGGTGAAGGTATTGCGGCGCAACATTTAAGTCGACTCACAGAACGTTTTTATCGGGTAGATAGTGCGCGTTCACGTCAAAATGGCGGTACGGGTTTAGGTTTGGCGATCACCAAGCATGCTTTGAGTCATCACCAAAGTGAATTGCAGATCAATAGCCAAGTGGGTAAAGGCAGCTGCTTTAGCTTTATTATCCCTAACCGTTTATTGGTCAACGAAGGCGACGAGAATCCAAGCTCATCGTAAGATTATTGTCATTTAGCGTATAAATTTAAAACGGTCTGTTGTTAACAGGCCGTTTTTCGTTACTGAGCTGTGGCAGCTTGTTAACAGAAAAATGGTGCTATTTACTGTTTATAACAAACTGAGAAGTCGAATTGATTGCAGAATTTTGACGACTCAACGTAATATTTGGTCAAACGGGATCTGAATGGCGCAAATATGGCCGATTTTTGCTGTTTATTTGTCGCGTTGTCATTTAAGTGTCATATCTTAGTCATAGACTTGTCACTGTTGCGATTGATACTAGCTGCAACTTAATAAAGTTACTAAGCAACTTCGCTTAACATTGGAGCAAAGAATGAAACTTAAACAGCTTGTCGGTGCAGTTAGTCTTACAGCCGCTAGTGTCTTTTCTGCAGCATCTATGGCTGCCATTGATCAGACTCTACCAGTATATGAAAAAACCAGTGGTGTTTCAGGTAACCTATCTTCTGTAGGTTCAGATACCTTGGCAAACATGATGACTTTGTGGGCCGAAGAGTATAAAGAGCTTTATCCTAACGTAAATATCCAGATTCAGGCTGCAGGTTCTTCTACTGCGCCACCAGCTTTGACTGAAGGTACTTCACAGTTCGGCCCAATGAGCCGTCAAATGAAGCCAAACGAAGTTGAAGCATTTGAAAAGCATTATGGCTACCAGCCAACTGCCATTCGTGTTGCGATTGATGCATTGGCTGTATTCGTTCACAAAGATAACCCAATCAAAGGCTTAAGCATTGATGAGATCGACGGTATCTTCTCTGCAACACACAAGTGTGGTGGTGACGATGTTAAGCGTTGGGGTGATGTTGGCCTAGAAGGCGGTTGGACAGCACGCGACGTACAGCTATATGGTCGTAACTCTGTATCAGGTACTTACGGTTACTTCAAAAAGAAAGCACTTTGTAAAGGTGACTTTAAAGCGAACGTCAACGAGCAACCTGGTTCTGCATCAGTAGTACAGTCTGTATCACAATCATTGAATGCGATTGGTTACTCAGGTATTGGCTACAAAACTGCAGGTGTTAAAGCGGTAGCTGTATCTAAGAAGGGCGACAAGTTTGTAGACGCGACAGCGGCAAACGCAGCTAACGGTACTTACCCACTTTCACGTTACCTATATGTATACGTGAACAAGCACCCAAACAAAGACTTAGCTCCACTAGAGCGTGAGTTCCTACGCTTTGTACTGTCTAAGCAAGGTCAGCAAATTGTTGAGAAAGATGGTTATGTACCACTTCCTAGCACTGTGACTGCAAAAGACTTAGCTAAAGCCGGTATCCGTCTTTAATTAAGCTAATCAGTTTGACTTAAAAAGGCCTCAGTTGAGGCCTTTTTTGATCGTTAAACGGCAAGCTTATGGGATGCGTTTGACTATTTAGCTTGGCTAGCAAACTTAGCTTCTGATGATCGCCAGACAAAATGACCAAAAAATATGCCGCCTAGGGGAAACAACACCAAGGCAACGGCGGGTCTAACCCACAGAGGTTCAGTTGGCTCAATTAGGTGCATGATAACTGACCACATCAGCGCGGTAGAGATACCCCAATACAATACGCCATGTTGCATCACAAAACGTGTTTTACCTTTCGCTCTAATGACCGCCCATTTGTCGATATTCATTGCCAATCCTTTGGTTTTTATATTAATAGTTATTGCTTACTCGACAGGTAGCTTACTACAAACGCGAGATAAAAAAGTAGCCCTAAATGGTACACCCACAACACAAGCCAGTTTAATTGATCTGAAAGTGCAATATAGTGCGCTTTACGCTTTGTTAGCCAACTTGTCGTGCATGTGCTGGCGACAAAGCTCACTCCATTGTTGCTCACTTGGCATTTCGGCAAATTTTGCTAGGCTATCGCTAAGAAACCCGACATCCCAACTTGCATGGGAATCACTGTAAACATGAGCGATCACCGAGGTATCTACTGGCTCTGATAGCAGCCCAGCAGGCACCCAGTATGCATTGCCGCTGGCATTAATATTTGGCACTGGGCTGCCGCATATCTGGCAAAACTCTGATTTAAAACCAGACTCTGTAGAGAATGAGCGAATACTGCTTTGACCCGATAGCCATTTAAAATTAGGCGCTGCAATAATTAGCGCTGAGTTAGATGATGAACCAGATACCCGGCGACATAAAGAGCAATGGCATTGATAAACCGGGGGTAATTCAGCTGTTATTTCAAACGAGACGTGACCACACAAACAACTACCTTTCACTTAATGACTCCTTTCTTTTATCGGTTAAAGCGACTTATTCAACTATTTTCAAGGACATGTAATAAAACCGCTCTTTCTGAGTGTCGATTGTGAAACCAATGGTTTGGTACAAACTGACTGCAGGGCTAATTTTAAACACCCGTAGCCTAAGTTGATTGGCTCCAGCTTTTATTGCCAAGCGTTTGACTTCAGCTATCGCATCACGACCTATGCCTTTATTTTGAAACTGCTGCGCCACTTGTAAATCACGCAGGTAACAACCTTGGCTGCCATAGGCTAAGCGAATCGCACCGACAATCTCTCCGTTGTAAATAATATCCCAGTTTTCTAAATCGGCTATTTGCGTATGGATTTGTGGCAGCTGCCATTCAACCGAGTAATGTTCATAGTAGCTACGCATGTTATCAAAAGTGATTTGAGCTGAAGCTAACAAGTCTGCAGTAGGTTGAAACGATATCACTGTCGATGATCTCCTTATCACGTTAGACAAGAGTCTACTTTGTGCCGATCTCGTTAGGCAATGCACCCGCTAGATATTAGATGATGATATAAGGCAATTGGTAGACTTGATGGGCCACATTGAGCTGCTTAAATAGGACTAGCCAACTGTTAATTTTCCGTTTAAGCAACTCGTTAGGTTTTACGTAGTTTGAGTATTTGCGATTTTGTTTTTAAAAACACAAAAACACTGAGGGCCAATATGACAAATGCAGGAATTCCTTCGGCGACAGGTGTATGCATGACGTGAAAATACACTCCTCCGGCCATGATCATAGCGATACCAGCAGCTGAAATAGCGCAGAGAGGTCTGATGAACAACCCTATGGCGCCAGCGATTTCGCAAGCACCAATGAAGTAGCCGAACCACTCAGGTAGCCCCAGAATATAAAAACTTTCGTGAAGTTCAGGAACTCCTGATAATTTGGCAGATCCACCAGCTAGCAAAACAAGGGCAATTAATCCTCTTGCGATATTAAATCCGTATTTTTTCATTTCGAATACTCATACTTAGATACAAAGAGAAAACCTGATGCCATTACTAATGGGCGCATAAATTTTTGGCTAAAATTTGCGACGAAGGAGCGCAAGTCAAGCGTTTTGCGTCCTTTTGAGTAACTTTTCATATTGGTAAGCCCCTAGAACAGTAGACACTTCATAGAGTTATAATGAACCAAAAATATGAGGTGTTACATGCGCGGAAAACGATATCCCGACGAATTTAAAATCGAAGCCGTTAAACAAGTTACAGAACGTGGTCACCAGATCGCCGATGTGGCAGAGAGATTAGGCGTTACTCCCAAAAGTTTGCACAACTGGATTAACAAGTTTGATAAGCCAGAAAAGCAACACGTCACCATTGATAATCAACAAGACGAAATACGTAAGCTCAAGGCGGAGTTACGTCGAGTAACCGAAGAGAGAAATATCCTAAAGGAGGCCGCCGTG
>NZ_JAEH01000062.1 GCF_000518805.1 Shewanella waksmanii ATCC BAA-643 | reverse complement strand
AAAAATGGCGACCCAGTGGTCGCCATAACATACTCTTTTATCTTCAAACAGTATTCAATTCTCAGTGGCCAGTGCGCTAGCGTGGTCTCACTGAGCAGGTGCTTATCACACCCAAGGGAGATGATGATGAACTGAAAACAACGGTGTTAACTATGGGGTAGGCTGGTGGCCCAAACCTGATATTCAACACCATGAAAATCGGTTACATATACTCAGAGTCACTCAATACTTAAAAGTTCACTATCAGATAAAATTATTTTTCTTTTTTTGCCAATAAACGTGTAAGTGGCTAAATAACCGCCCATTTGCGGCGTATACCACTTAATAGCTTGCCATCACTGGGCGATTTCGCGAATGCACAGTGCGAATGTATTGTGCGTATTTCCCCGCCGCTATTAGCCAATATTATTTGCTATAACCATTCTTGGTGAGTTTGCCCCAAACCGGCAGCGTAATATTGATTGGTATAAGTTAGATAGGCTAACGCGCAGGTAAAAAAAATGGCGACCCAGTGGTCGCCATAACATACTCTTTTATCTTCAAACAGTATTCAATTCTCAGTGGCCAGTGCGCTAGCGAGGTCTCACTGAGCAGGTGCTTATCACACCCAAGGGAGATGATGATGAACTGAAAACAACAGTGTTAATTATGGGGTAGGCCGTTGGCCCAAACCTGATATTCAACACCATGAAAATCGGTTACATATACTCAGAGTCACTTAAAACTTAAAAGTTCACTATTGGGTAAAATATTTTTGATTTTAATTACTGAGCAATAAAGTTGCTTAGCTGTGTTGATCGCCTGAGTCATCGCCAGTGTCGATCGCTGCAGTGCAGGCATAAAAAAAGGCAACCAAGGGGGTTGCCTGCTGATCGATTAAGATCAAGAGGGCTGCGCTAGAAGCCCTAGGGAGAATGACGAACTTGAAAATCAATTTTCGCGTTCAATATTTGGAGTCACTCGCCCGCTAAAAGTTCAAAAAATAAACAAATAAAATTGAATAAATTTTATCCAATTGAATTAGCTTAATAATTTTTCAATATCTTTTTCTAACGCACTGGGTTTCGTAGTAGGTGCGTAACGGCTGACGACATGGCCTTGACTGTCGACCAAGAACTTGGTGAAGTTCCATTTAATTTTCTTGCTACCTAATAATCCTGGGGCTTGCTGCTTGAGGTACTCGAATAACGGTGCGGCGTGTTCACCATTGACATCGATTTTGGCAAATAATGGGAAACTCACCCCAAAATTGAGCTCGCAAAATTGATTGATGGTCGCTTCATCAGCCTTTTCTTGTTGGCCAAATTGGTTACATGGAAAACCCAATACGGCAAATTTTTCCGGACCATACTTTTGGTATAACGCCTGCAGCTCTTTGTATTGCGGCGTAAAACCACACGCGCTGGCGGTGTTGACGATGAGCAATACCTTATCTTGATATGCCGACATATCAATGGTGTCTTTAGTGATGGTTTCAGCTTTAAATTGATAAATGGACATCTCAGGTTCCTCAATGGCGAGTAGCGATTATTGGTCATACTGTATCATAAATTAAGTTGTGCGCAATTTAATTTGCCGGTAATTGTTTCGGGCAGGTTCAGGTATGGCTGCGATGTGTGTGGTGGTTTTGTAAAAACTGTAACAAAACTGGCGTGATAATGTTTAAGGTTTTGAGGTTTTAAATTCTTTAAAAACAAAATGATAGAAGCTAAATTAAGCATTTGCTATGCTTGCGAAAATTTTTCAGACGATGTAATTATGGCGATTAAAACCCGTGCTCTTTTGGCTGTAACCTCTGTGATGTTATCAACCTCTGTTTTTGCTAATGATTTTACCATTGGCCTAAATGATGATGCGATTTCAACTGAACTTGCCGTGGACTTAAACAAGACCACTAATGCTGTGTTTGGCTATATGTATGCAACCGACGGTGGCCATGCCGCAAGTGGTGCGATGCATGTTACCCATGATGCAGGCATTCACCATTTTGAAATTGGTGCTAAATATTCATACTACTGGGCTAAGCGCAGTGCTAATGGCAGTGTCGTTGGTATTGGTGGTCGTTATGCTATGGATTTAGGGTCAAACCTATCATTTTTAGCTTCGGGTTATTACGCACCTTCGGTGCTGTCATTTGGCAGTGTCGATGGTCAGTATGAGTTAGATAGCAAAATTCAATACAAGCTTAATCCTTCATTAGCGTTGTTTGCTGGCTATCGTAATATTCGTTTGCAATATGACGACAACTTAAACTCGACCTTTGATAGCGGTTTCTACATTGGTGGTAGCGCGGCATTCTAGCCATTAAGCGATAATCATTTAAAAGGCCAAACTGTTTAGTTTGGCCTTTTTTGTTGCTGCGGCAATAGCACTTATAAGGGCATCAATTGTTATCGCCACTGGCTATCGCCATACTCATCAACATTGTCTTCGAAATAGGCGCCATCGCTGTGGTGACGCTTGTGTTGATTATTGTTGGTACGGCGACGTTGTTTATTACGCTTACGTTGTTGTTTATCTAAAGACTCGTCGAGCCATAAAGCTTCATCGTGGTATTGATCGTGTGCCATCTTTGATTCCAAAAACAGGGTGTGAACGTTTTATCGTCTTGATGCTAAGTTGCATAGATTGCAGTGATATGACATCAATATGAAGTGCAGATGACAGGCGGGGAGATTAAAACTAAGTTGGCAAATAGCTGGGTTCGACCTGCAAATTGATGATTGCAGGTCTAGTGCTGATTGATAGCGGGTTTGATTTGCGCCGCTTAGCGGCGTTTTATCATTTTGGCGACAAACATGCCATCGCTGTCAGCTTGGTAGGGCTGCACAGTTAACATCTCTGCGGGTGTTTGGGTAAAAGGGTGGCTAACGCTAAGCAGTTCAAACTGTGGGTGTGCTGCAAGAAAAGCGTTAACGACCTGCTGATTTTCCGCACTGGCCAGTGAGCAGGTGGCATAGACTAAATAGCTGCCCGCTTTAACCGCATGGCTGCTTCGGGTGAGAATATCTAATTGCAGTTCAGGCTTATCGGTAATGGCTGACTCATCGTCTAACCAACGCATATCTGGGTTACGCCGCCATGTGCCGGTGCAACTGCAAGGGGCGTCTACCAACACATGGTCAATATCATCGGCATTAATTGGCAAAGCATCGCTGCGCCAGCGCGCCGTTGTGATGTGATTGTATTTTGCTCGTTTGGCACGTTTGTGCAGCTCTTCTAATGGTTTGTGACGAATATCAGAGGCGACAATACTGCCTTGGCTTTTAGGGTCTTGTGCCAGCATTAATGAGCGCAGTTGCAGTGTTTTACCTCCGGCGCCACTGCAGGCATCCCACCAATGTTCGTTTGCTTTTGGTGCGCAAATTTGGCCTATAACCTGTGAGCCTAAATCTTGAATCTCCAACTGACCGTTTTTATAAAGACTGAGTCCATTGAGGTTAATGCTCTTATGACCCAGGTTTATCGCATCGGCAAAATACGGGCTGGGTGTGGCTTCAATGCCCTGTTCAACCAATACTTGGCATGCCTTGGTAACACTGATGCCTTGTACTCTGGCCCAAATCGGCGGGCGCGTGCTCATGGCTTGCAATAGCTGCTCGGTTTGCTCTGTTGATAACGGCTCTATGTGTTGCCAAAACCAATCGGGTAGAAGGTCGTTAACGGCGAGTTTTAGTTGTGGGTTATGCTCGTTAAGACGCTGGCACTTAGCAGCGATATCAGTAAGCTCTGCTTGGTTTGATAATGCCTCCATGTGAGCAAATTTTGCCCATGCATCAGCAATTTCAGTCCAGTTGTGCTGCTCAAATTTCGCTGTAAAAGCCAATATCGCGAACCAGCTTTGGCTTTGGGCTAAGGGTTGCTCAAACTGTTGGTACCAACCCCACCAGCGAAAAATTCCAAATAGGCTCTCTCGAATCACACGTCGGTCTTTAGAACCATGCTTTTTATGGGCACGAAAGTAGTCTGCTAACACTCTATCTGCTGGCATTTTGACAGCGAATATCTGGGTGATGAGCTGGTGTAATGTGCTGCTGTAGCTCAGGGCTCGTTTTTGTGTGCTGCTATCGGCAGCAATATTGGCATGTAAGTCGGCGGTTTGAGCGGCATTAGTGGTCGCTGCTGACGAGGCGATATCGGTCATGTTGGGTGCTTTAGGGGTAAATAACTTGGCGCAATTGTAGCAGAACATTGCTCACGGGGGATAATCTATTGCGGCTATCACGAGCTGGCTTTACATCTGTTTGCGAAGCGGGAACTCATAAGCGGCTTATTGCCTAAGTGTGCCATACAACCTCTATCAAATTGTAAGGCTGTGAGCAAATGCGCTTTATTGGCAAACTCTAACACGGTTAGCTGCAACCACGCGGTAGATACCATATACTCAAAGTACAAATGGATATCAGCCTATTGAGCGCATCATGCAAGTCGAGTTACTTGAAATTCAAAACTTTCTTCGCCAATACCCGCCTTTTGACCAATTGCCTGAGCCGGCTTTAGTTGAGGCGTCGCAAAGTGTTGAAATATCTTATTACCGTGCTGACTCCATGATTGTTGAGTTTGAAGATAAGATTCAAGATCTCTATATGATCCGCAGTGGCGTGGTAGAGGTGTATCGCCGTAATGGTGATTTGTATAACCGTTTAGACCAGGGCGGCTTATTCGGGCAGATGGGATTACTGACTAATAACAAGGTACGTTTTCCCGCCAAGGCCTTAAAAGATACCTTGCTGTATTGTATTCCACAGAACATTTTTGATGACTTTTGCGAACGTTTCGATGCGTTTGCTGATTTTGTTGAGGTAGAAGGTAGTGTCCGGCTACAACAGGCGGTTGAAGATAATAGTGACGATGCCAATTCATTAACCACTTCCAAAGTAAAAACCATTCTTAGCAGTGCGCCAGTGTTTTTACCAATGACGACCTCGGTAAAAGAGGTGGCGCGGGTGATGTCAGAGGAGAATGTGTCGGCGGCGATAATTTGCGATCCGAGTTTACCTGACGATGGTGGCGCTAGTTTTGTGGGCATTATTACCGTGCGTGATTTATGCGCTAAGGTGATTGCCGATGGGCTCGATGTTGAAACTCAAGTGGATGAGGTGATGTCGACGGAGTTGATATCGTTAGATCACAACGCCTATATCTTTGAGGCAATGCTACTGATGCTGCGCTATAACGTGCATCACCTGCCAATTTTAAAAAATCGTCAGCCCATAGGTCTGATTGAAGTGACCGATATTATCCGTTACGAGTCGCAAAACAGCCTGCTGATTGTGAGCAGTATTTTCCAGCAAAATAGTGTCGACGACTTGGTGGTACTATCAGGGCAATTGAAAGACTGTTTCGTGCGGATGATTAATGAAGATGCAAATTCGCATATGGTCGGCCGTGCCATGTCTGAGATTGGCCGCAGCTTTAAGCAACGTTTGCTGGAGCTTGCTGAAGAAAAACTAGGCCCGCCACCGGTGCCCTATTGCTTTCTTGCGTTGGGTTCTATGGCCCGTGATGAGCAACTGATTGTGACCGATCAAGATAATGCCATTATTCTCGACAATGAATATCAGCCGCAGTTGCATGGTGAGTATTTTGCCCAGTTGGCCACCTTTGTTTGTGATGGGCTCGCAGCCTGTGGTTATACCTATTGCAGCGGCGACATCATGGCTACTAACCCTGAATACCGCAAAACCCAAAGTCAGTGGGAGGATTGCTTTGCCGATTGGATTGATAATCCCAATCCCAAGGCTTTACTCAACTGCTCAATCTTTTTTGACCTTTATGGGGTTTACGGTCGGCCCAAGTGGGCAGAGCAGCTTAATGCGTTTATTTTACGTAAAGCTAAGAAAAACAATCGTTTCCTTGCTTGCTTAGCTAGGAACGCGCTTAACCGTACACCGCCACTGGGCTTTTTCAAAGACTTCGTGATGGAAAAAGATGGTCGGCATAATAACTCCATTAACTTAAAGCGCCGCGGCACGGCGCCCCTTGCTGATCTGATCCGCGTACATGCCTTAGCCATAGGCTCTCAGTCACAAAACTCTTTCGATCGCTTAGAAGATATTATTGAAGCTGGAATTCTGCCGCCATCAAAAGGTAAAGACCTACAGCATGCGATGGAGTTTATCTCGCTAGTGCGTATTCGCCATCAAGCGCTCGACATTGAGGCTGAACAAGAGCCTGATAATAATATTGAGCCGGAGAATATGTCTGACTTTGAGCGCCGCAACCTTAAAGATGCGTTTTTAGTGCTCAGTAGCGCCCAGAACTTCCTGAAGTTTCGTTATAGCGCGAATAGTATGCAGCAGGCTAAGTAATGGAGAACTTTACTAACCAAGAGATCCTGAACTGGCAGGCTTTTTTACAGGTTAAAGAGCAGCAAAGCAAAGATAGCCGCCTGAAGCATTTCTACCAGGCCGGCACCTATCACAGTGAAACACCGCTCAAACAAGTCGAGTTTGTTGCGTTAGACTTTGAAACAACCGGACTGGATGCAAACCAAAACAGCATTATCAGTATTGGTCTAGTGCCGTTTACTTTGCAACGCATTGCTTGTCGCCAAGCCAAGCATTGGTTTATTACCCCTGAAGATAAGCTGCAGGAAGATTCAATTATTATCCATGGCATTACTCACTCAGATTTGAAGGGCGCCCCAGCGCTGCCACGTATACTGGAGCAATTGCTAGATGAACTAGCTGGCAAAGTGGTGGTGGTACATTATCGGCGTATTGAGCGGGATTTTTTCGACTCCGCTCTGCGCGGGATGATTAATGAAGGGATTGTGTTTCCTATTGTCGATACCATGCAGATTGAAGCCGATGTTTTGCGGACAAGAAAAAAACGTTTTATTGAGTGGTTTAAGCCCAACCGACCGCTATCCATCCGTTTAGCGAATACCCGCAGCCGTTATCACCTGCCGACGTACCCGCCACATGATGCACTGACCGACGCCATTGCTACCGCCGAGCTTTTACAAGCGCAGATCCATCATCACTTTGATGGCGACACGCCAATTAAAAAGCTATGGCTGTGAGCGGGTAAATACCGCTCAGCACGCGCATGAGTACACGCATGCTTTATGGCTAAATAGGAAAAAGATTAGCAAAAAAGATCAGCGAGTTCTTAGGAGAAAGGGCGGAAAAAGGATAACAAAAAGCCAAGCATTACGCTTGGCTTTTTAGTGTTAGCTGATGCTGTTGATGGGTTAACGCCGCTCGGTGCGCAGCCCCAGTATTAAACTCAAGCACATGACCAATAAGATAACCGTAAATGGCAATGCCGTTGAAATCGCCCCAGCTTGCAAGGCTTCGATGGCTTGCGTGCCACCTACCCACACTAAACCGGCAGCAATAGCACCTTCGATAAATGCCCAGAACACTCGCTGCGGAACGGGCGCATCGACTTTACCACCAGAGGTAATGCTATCAATCACCAGTGAACCTGAGTCCGATGAGGTAACAAAGAACACCAATACCAAAACCACCGCCAGTAAGGACAAGATGCTCCCCATAGGCAAGGCATCAAACATTTGGAACATGGCTAACGGCACTTCCGTTAAGCCTTTCTCACCTAATGTACCGACTTTATTGGCAATTTGATCAATGGCAACTCCACCAAATACCGACATCCATAAGATAGTCACTAGGGTGGGTACTATCAGTACCGCCACCATAAATTCACGGATGGTACGGCCACGAGAAATACGGGCGATAAACATGCCGACAAATGGTGACCATGAAATCCACCACGCCCAATAGAATACAGTCCAGCCATGCATCCAAGCTTCATCTTCACGGCCGACAGGGTTACTCAAGGGGATAATGTTCTCAATGTAGTCCATGACGGTGGTTGGAATCGTGCCCATTGCCACAGCAAAAGATACCAGCGCGACAAATACCACTAGTGCTAGCGCCAGCAACATATTAACGTTACTGATGAGCTTAACACCGCCGTCAATACCACGCATGACCGAAATAACGGCCACCAGGGTAACGATAAAGATGATACCGATCTGCAGCATTAGGCCATTATCAAAGCCAAATACATGATGGAAACCACTGGCTGCTTGCTGTGCGCCTAAGCCAAGTGAGGTCGCCAGACCAAATAGGGTTGCCAATACCGCTAGAATATCGATGACATGTCCCGGCCAGCCCCAAGTGCGATCGCCTAAAATCGGATAGAACACCGAGCGCATCGATAAAGGTAGGCCTTTGTTATAGGCAAAAAATGCCAATGACAACGACACCACACCATAAATGGCCCAAGGGTGTAGACCCCAATGGAACATCGTTGCGCCAAGGGCCAATTTGGCGGCTTCTGGCGTGTTGGGCTCGACATTAAGTGGGGTTTCATACCAGCCGGTAAAATAGGCCGCAGGCTCTGCCACACCCCAAAACATTAGGCCGATGCCCATGCCGGCGGCAAATAACATGGCAATCCATGACAGCATTGAATAATCGGCCTTGGCATCACTGCCGCCTAAGCGGACTTTGCCAAATGGCGAAACAATCATTGCCAAGCAAAACAGCACAAAGATATTGGCAGACCACATGAACAATTGGTCAAATGAGCCGATAATTTTCCATTTGATACCGTCAAGAGCGGCTTTGGAGGTCGCTGGATCAACCAGCAAAATGGCGAGTAAGAATAGGCCTATGAGTGAGGCGCTGATCCCAAATACCGGGTTGTGGACATCAAAGCCCCATTTTTGGATGTTGTCTTGGCCGACGGTATAGTCGGTGTTGTCGATACTGTACTTATCTTTATTAGAAGTCATCAATCCTCATTTAGAACAGCTTTCATTCGCGTATAGTGACTTTAGTGTACGTTATTTAGCGTTAACTTTCCGTTTTTGCTCGAATATTGTGCTAATTATCCCCTAGTTGTGTGATGTTATCGCGACATCATGCAAATAACCGCTAATTTATCAGTGCCAAATCAAATATTAGTTGATCTGCTATCTGTTGCCATTTGCAGCGGCCCTTAATTAAATTGAGGGCCGCGGTCATTTTTAATGAGCGTGGTTTAGTAATCGAGATCCAGAGCAAAGCACAAATAGCGCATCAGTGCTTGGTTATGGGCGAACTGCTCTGCGCACCAAGACTCAAAATTGGCTTGGCAAAGCTGCTCTGCAGCAAAAGGTTTGATAGCGATAAAGTCTTTACGCTTTAACTCATCAATGAGTGGGTGGTGCTTATCAAAGCCCTTCGGTGGGCGAATGAGGCTATCGCCTTGCATGTCAAAGCAGCCCGCGGCGACCGCATCCAGCGCTTTAGTGTATGCGCGTGGGTTTTCATCTATGCAGCTACGGATCTGATTGAGGGCCTTACTATCTGGGTGCCAAATGCCGGCGCCGATAAAACAGCCCTCGTTGGCAATGTGCAGATACAAGCCTGGGGCATGCACATCTTTGCCTTGGAAATGACGAAATTGAATACCGACATTGATTTTATAGGGGGTTTTGTCTTTGCTAAAGCGGGCGTCGCGCTGCGGCCGCATTAAGCTGCCGCCGACTTTTTTAGCGACCGCATTTAATCTAGGTGATAACTGAGCAATATGCGGTGACATATTTTCAATGAACTGCAGTGCTGGGCTGCGCACTTGGGCTTCGTATTGGGTTTGATTTGCTTTAAACCATTCGCGGTTATTATTTTGTTCCAACTGGCGTAAAAAGCCTAGGCAGTGTTGGTCAAACATAGTGAGTCCTTGCGATGTATCTAAGTCAGTGAAACTAGCATATTTACCCTAACGCATATAGTCATTTATGCCGCAGCGATAGCTCATCTATGCTATAGTCGCGCCAGCAAAGCGGCCCATAAAATCGTATCTTATTACGAGTCATACCATTCAAGCAGAGTCGAGCAACCTCTTAGACTGATTGGTTTCAGCCGTGGGTATTAAATCACGCGGCATGACTGGAGCTGCGGGTGTGTATAACGATGATAGTTTGAGAGGCGATAATGAAAATTTGGGTTGATGCCGATGCCTGCCCTGGGGTGATTAAAGAGATTTTGTTTCGCGCAGCAGACCGAGCCAAAGTGCAGGTGACGCTAGTGGCCAATCATGCTTTACGGACACCGCCTTCGCCCTTCATTAGTATGGTGACAGTATCATCAGGATTTGATGTGGCAGATGATGAAATTGTCCAGCGCTTACAGGCCGGCGATTTAGTGATCACCGCAGATATTCCATTGGCGTCTGAAGTCATTGATAAAGGAGGCTTTGCCCTCAACCCTCGGGGTGAGCTGTATACTGAGCACAATATTAAATCGATTTTGAACATGCGTGATTTTATGGACACTATGCGTGCCAGTGGGGTGCAAACTGGTGGACCTGCAGCCATAGGCTCCGCTGAAAAACAAGCTTTTGGTAATCAGCTTGATCGCTTCATTACCAAACATCATCGGCCTGCATAGCTCGTCAATTAGCCCGCTAATATTACCTAGCGAGTATACGGGCTATTTTACCAAGGTGAGTTTGCCGAACACATCGGCGGTAATGTAGCCCAAGTTTTTGTCACCGTTTTGCGGGGTAATGTCGTGGGTACCCACAAAGTGCTCGCGTGATTCACTGCCGTCGTTATCACAATAAGCCAGCATAAAGCCCATCACTTTATCCGCACTGAGTGTTACCCGTGCATGTTGTTGGCTGCGCGTATCATCCACTTGATATTGATCTGAATAAACCTTTACCGCTAATTCCCATACGATTTGGTGTGGGGCTACAGCGCTGCGTTGCCATTGGCTGTCCAGGTGATGATTGAGCAGCATTGGCCCGCCAGTTGGTTGGCTGCTTGATGACTCTACCTGGCTTGCTGGACCAAAGTCGACCACCTGATTGTCAATGGCAACATGATAGGCAAAGGCATTGAAATTATACTGGTGCAGACCACCGCTATTATCTTCGTCGATAAATAACTCTAAGCAATCATCATCCCAGTATCGATGTAGTGGATCAGCGTATTGGTCAAAAATGACATCATCAGTAATCAACACCTGCAAATACAGGTGCTGCTCATCCCAAATGGCGCGCATTTTTCCGCTAAAGTCATTGGCCGCAGGCAAAGGCCCAATAATAGGTTTATCGATGGCAAGCCATGGGGCTTTATCCCAGAGTTTTGCATCGATTTTACCGTCGATACGCGGGGCGCTAGCGGTATAAGGGGCCTGATAGTTAGCTAACGTTGAATTGCACCCCAGCAGCGCGAGCAACACACACACCAAACGAGCAAAGGTCATATTAGCGCTGCAGTCAGCGTGCTTAGTGTGCTGTTTTATCATTGGCATGCAATATCTCCATCGCTTTGGCTAACAGTTGCTGTGGTGGCAGGCTTTGGCTAATGCAGTGCAGTTGCTCATAGGGACCTGCGGGCTCAAGGGCTTGCAGTTGTGAGTCGAGTAAGCTGGGGTTGAAAAAGTGATTCTCCCTCGCTGAAAGTCGCCGTTTTATTTCATCGACGTCGATATCAAGGTGAATGAAACAGCTATTATCACTCAAGGACAGAAACTGAGCACGGTGATGGGCTTTTAACCCAGAATAGGCCAGTACACAGTGGTTGCCTTGCTGTAACTGCTGTGCTACCACTGCAAGTAATCGTGCTATCCAAGGTGCTCTATCTTGCTCTGTTAACGGGCTACCAGCGGCCATCTTCTGTTTTGCGGCTGGGCTATGGTGGTCATCTGCTTCGATATAAGTTGCGGGTAAATGCTCTGCAATTGCCTGTGCCAAAGCGCTTTTACCGCAGCCAGAGATCCCCATGACAATAATCAATCGCGCTGAGTTGTCCGCTTGCATGTTAACTGAGCTCATGTGTGACACTTACCGGTTGCTGCTGGAGTGGCGTGTTGGTGTTTGTTATCGGCTGGATCACCTGTAATTGATAATGCTGATTGGCGACAATATTGCTAATACGCTGCTTGACGGGGATGCCATCCAATAGAATTTGATAGTCATCGACTTGGGCTTGCTTGATGGTGACATCAAAGGTCGCGCCAGCGAAAGTGCGTTTCAGTTGCACGTATTGCCACTGCTTGGGTAAGTGCGGCGCAACAATAAGCTCACCTTTATGGCCTTTAAGACCAATGATCTCTTCAATTAAACAGCGGTATACCCAAGCCACAGTACCAGTGTTAAATAGCTGACTTGAACGTCCAGCGTGGCTGGGTATTTGATGAAATGCGCCACGGTAATAGTTTGGAATAAAGTTAGGCAGTTGGTCACGCACTTCTGCATCAGTCAGATTTGGGAACATTAACATCAACTGCTCGAATGCCAGTTGATACTGGCCTACTTGGCATAAGCTGTAGGCATAAAAAGCGCCCGCATGATTGTAAACTGAACCATTTTCAGCGGTACCTGGATACTTCTGTGTCACCCGGCCAATGTCTTCATGCATATGAGTAAAGCTGGGGGCCAGCATCATGGCACCAAAAGGCGTGTGTAGCTTATGCTCGATAGCGTCAAGCATCTTTTGTTGTTGCGTAGCATTGGGGGTGGCTGCAAGCAGCGCCCAGCTTTGGGGGTTGAGGAAAATCTCACCTTGCTCATCAGCGGCGCAGCCAAATGAACGCCCGGCATCGGTAAAGCCTCGGTTGTACCAATTGCCATCCCAACAGTGTTGATTGACCGCTTGGTTAATTATGCTGGCCTGGTTGCGGTAGTATGTGGCTTTGGTTTCAAGCGCTAAATCATCACAGATACTCGCCCATTGCTGTAAGGCGTAGGCGCTAGCTAAGCTCAACCAGGTTGATACGCCTTGACCTTTGTGGCCTACCATATTCATCGGATCGCACCAATCACCTTGTTCGATATAGCTCAGGCCGCGCTCATCACGGCGCTTAAGCAGGTAATCGAGGGCAAGTTCAATATGCTGCAGCACGCTGGCTTGCTGATCACTGTCGGCAAACGGCAAATTTTGCTCAAGCAGGGCGTAGTCAGCGGTTTCATTTAAATAGGCACGTAAGCAGATAGGTAGCCAAACATTATGATCGGTATGTGGCACCTGGTTGATGTATTTCAGGCTCGCATTTTCATGCAGCAGTATGCCGTCGGGCATGGCGCCATTACTGTTTTGCTGTGATAAAGCGGTAATAAACACTTGGCGGCTAATGCTGGCATCAATAAAGCACATGCCCAGTGCATCTTGCAGGTAATTGCGGGTTTGCGGATCGGTACTTAACCGGTTGACATCACCGTGGTAAAATACCTGCCTAGGTAACCATTGATTAATGATTTGGTTGATTTGCTCATCGGCGGTTTTAATCTGTAACTTACCTTGCCCGCGGTGTAAATATTGCTGATAATTGCGCTGGTTATCGTCAAAGCTCTCTGGCTGCAGATACTTGGCTTTAAGCTCAGCAATCTCTTGCTTATCTTTGGCGGGCGCAAAAACAAATTGATACTGGTGTGTTGTGCCAGTATCGAGCTGTAATCGATATTGCATTGCGGCAATGGGGGGCTCGTAACAGCTCGGTTTATTGTCTAAAGCTGACTGTTGCAGCGCATCGGGATTATTCAGCCCACCTAACCCCTCAAAGCTATTTGTGTGGGTGGTCCAGCTATCTGGACTGGTATTAGCGATCAGTGCAGTGCAGTCTTTAAATTGATTTTGTTGGTAGTATTGCTCGACTTTTTGATAAGGCGTTACGCTGGTGGCGATGATGGCATCCAGAGTCGAATCAAAGTCTGCGCCTTGATTCATCCACGACATATAACCAATACTGAAATAGGGGTAAAGGCTTAACTGCCGCGTGTTATCGCTTAAATTTGTTAAGCTAATTTGCCACAGCTCTGCAGCATCTTGACTGGCTAATGTCACGCAGATTTCAATGCTGATATCCATCACTTCAATCGTCCAAATGACTTGATGGCTATAGACCCTAAATTCGAACTTATCCGCTTGCTTGCGCATGGGTTCAAACGGCAGTGAATAGATTGCTTGGTTTTGTTCGTCTTTAAGGTAAAAAAAGCGGCCCGGATGGTTAGCGTAGTAGTGATGTTCCGGTTGCATAAAAGTGGTTGCAGCCAGAGCGGGTCCATGAGAGTACTTCGCAGGCTCCGGCTGCATAAATTGGCCAGTGGCAAAGCCACGGCAGTTGATGTGCAGCATCATCTGCTTATTCCACAAAAAGTGACTGGCGTTAGGCAGACGCAATGGGCTATTTAACGCAATATGGTCCTCTTTTAGCAGGTAGGGCAGAGCGGTAGACATAGTTAAACCTTATTTTGCTCGGTAAACAGTTCGCTTTGTATGGTGCCCATGGTGCTGTTGTTGAGTGGGTACAAGCGAATAATAAACACAGATATCAGGGCAAATAGTGCCGGCAGCAGTGTCATCAGCAATACGATACCTTGCTGTGAACTACTGGTTTGTTCGGTATTAGCCACATAACCCATGGTGGCGAGCATCCAACCAATAATTCCGCCAGCCAGTGCCCCACCGAGCTTTTGCGAAAATGAGGCCGCTGAGAAAATCATGGCCGTGGCTCTGCGCCCTGTGCGCCATTGGCTGTAATCTGCACTGTCGGCATACATGGAAAAGACCAAGGGCGATTTCGGCCCTAAGCACAAGCCAATGCCAATTTGTAATGCGAACATCAGCGCTATTTGGTCAGCAGGCACCCAGTAAAACAGTGCGGAGAGCACGGTCACCATAAGCATTAAGCCCATGAGTAACTGTTTTTTGTCTATGTAGCGAGTTAGCAGTGGCGTAATTGCTGCGCCAGCTGCTAGAGAGAGCATATATGCCATAGAAAAGGCGCCAATTAAATCGCTGCGTTCAACATAGTATTTGAAATAAAAAGTGCCGCTACTGCCTCGCAAAGAGATGGTAAGCATAATGATGAGTGCGAGGCTAAACAGTACTAACCATGGTTTGTTTTGGCTTAAATCCCGTAAATCTTGACGGACAGAACTTGATTGTTTCGGACTTGGAGCAATCCGCTCTTTAGTGGCAAAAAAGCTTAGCGCAAAAAGGCAGCTGGCAAGCACACCATAAAACATCATAGTGAGCTGCCAGCCTAAAGCTTCATCCTTGCTGCCAAAAAGATCAACCAACTCTGGAGTTAAGTATGCTACTAAAGTGCCGCCAGAGAAGGCACCTATAAAGCGAAAGCTTGTCAGCGTGGTACGCTGTTGACTATTGCCGGTGATAACGCCCATTAAGGCGCCGTATGGAACGTTGATAAAGGTGTACGCCAACATCATGAAAATATAAGTGGCATAGGCCCAAACTAATTTACCCGGCTCAGACACATCCGGTACGGTGAAGGTCAGCACACCGGCGGCGGTAATAGGTAGAATGCCCCAGATGAGATAAGGGCGGAACTTGCCCCATCGGGTTTGAGTTCTATCAGCTAGCGCGCCCATAAAAGGATCTGACACAGCATCGATGATGCGCGTGACTAACATCATGGTGCCGACGGCAGCAGGTGAGAGCCCAAATACATCGGTATAAAAAATAAACAAGAACAGATCAAACACCCGCCAATAGAAATTTGACGCCATATCGCCTAATGCATAACCGGCCTTCTCTTTAAATGAGATAGGTTGCAGCGAATGTGGATTTTCCATGTCCGAGTCCTGTTCGATTGTGTTACTGAAAATAAAATGTAACCGCTTACATTTTTACGTTAACACGTTATTAACAGCTTGGGTAGTCCCTTTTTTATATCCATGAACATTGGTGGTAATCGTGAGTATTTACATGGAGTTGCTAAATTGGAGGCAATAAGTAAATCACTAAGTCGTTGCGCGCAAAACAAAAATCCCGTCAATATTGACGGGATTTTTAAGGCGGGGGGAAAACTGACCGATTAGGCCGCTTTACCTGCCAAGCTTACTGATTGTGATTCGTGCTGCTCGGTGTGGTCAACAATGGTTACCACCGCACTATCACCCACTACGTTGGTACTGGTACAGAACATATCAATGATTCTGTCTAGGGCTGCAACCAAAGCGATGGCTTCAACAGGTAAGCCCATCTGGTGGATAAGTACCCCTATCATAACAATACCGCCACCAGGTACGCCGCCCGCTCCAATAGAGAGCAAGAACACACTAAAGGCAAGGACTGGGATTTGCTCCATGGTAATTGGCGTACCAAAAGCGTTACCGACAAAAAATGCTGCCACAGTGATATAGATAGCGGCACCGCTCATGTTCATGGTGGCGCCCATAGGGACACCAAAACCAGCCACAGAACGTTTCACACCGAGCTTTTCGGTTAAGGTGCGCATCGTCACTGGAATTGTGGCGTTTGAGCTGGCAGTTGAAAGTGAAAACAGGAACTGTTCGCGGGTTTTACGGCGAAAATCTGCAGCGCTGATATTGGTGGTGAGGCTGACCACAAATGGATAAACAATTAGTGCCCAAAATGCCAGTAGGCCAACAATGACTGCGATGTAACTTAGTACACTGAGGAAAGCAGAAGGATCGAATGTCGCGCCCAGTTTGACCATTAATGCAAAGACACCGATTGGGGCTATCTGCATTACCACGGTGATCATTTTGAGCATGATCTTGTTGCCGTACTGGAAAAAGGCAACTGCTGGTTTTACTTCATCACCTAAAGCCTTGATGATACCGCCGGTTAGCAGCGCCATGAAGATAATTTGAAGCATATTGCCTTCAGTGAACGCGCGCACTGGATTGCTTGGGATGATATTGACAATCATCTCAATAAAGTTAGGTAGTGCCGTGGAGGTTAGGCTAGCATTTTGATCGCCGCTAAGCTGCATACCTGCGCCTGGTGCGATCCATAGGGCTAGACCAATAGAAACAACAATCGCCACAATGGTATTGATAAGGTATAGCGCAAAGGTTTTGCTACCAAGACGTCCAAATGATTTCAGATCTTGTAATTCGACAATGCCAGTCACAATAGAGAAAAATACCAGCGGAACCACCAGCATCATAATCAACTGCACGAACATGCTACCTGCGCCCGAAGCCACGTCAACCAGAGTACCATTGGCGAATTCACTGCCAGTGAACCCATATTGGATTAGTGTACCAAGCAATAATCCGGCGAAAAGGCCGATAAAAATCCGACCTGAGAGCGTTTTGAACATAACCGTTACCTTTCTATTTATTGTGATATCAACCTTCCTTAGTTCGTATCCTTTTGTAGGACAAAAAATACTCCGCGATTGTTTGCCAATGAGCAAGTCCAACCATTTGTATTTAATTGATATTTAACCTTTGCGGTTGAATTCGGTAACAGATTGATGGGAGAGCGTTAGCGTTGCAGTTACAATTCTACAGCTTATGGTGATTGGTTTTTGCATGGGCTGGTGAATATTAACCTGTGGTTTTGGCAGTTTGTGAGTCTGGTCGCAATAGTGAATGAGCAAGTATGCGCAATGGCAAATTTGATACCTGTGTCAAACTGAGGTTCAGGTTTAACTCGTTACGATTCAATAATATCAGCAGATATGTTTAGCCAAGTATTTGTTATTTTGTGAACATTTTGTAAACTAGAGCCCTGTTAGGATGGGAATTAACTACATGGAACCCCAAGTTGTTGAGATCAAAGATTTTGTTTCTTTCACTTTAGCCATTATTGCGCTATTCGTCGGTAAAAACATTATTGGTCGTTATGAGCTGTTACGTAAGTACAGTATTCCCGAGCCCGTTGTGGGTGGTTTTGCCTGTGCGGCAATTGTCGGCATTTTATATTACGGATTTGATCTGCAGGTTGAATTTGATTTGGAAGTGCGTGATATTTTGCTGTTGTATTTCTTTGCCGGTATCGGTTTAAAAGCGGATATAGCCACCTTGCTAAAAGGGGGTAAGCCATTGCTGATTTTATTGCTGCTCTCTAGTAGCTTTATTTTTGTGCAAAACGTGCTTGGTGTGAGTGTAGCGAGTTTATTTGGCCTCGATCCTAAAGCGGGGTTAATGTCTGGTTCGATATCGCTCATTGGTGGGGTTGGTACCGCTATGGCTTGGACACCAACTTTTGTTGAAGAGTTAGGGATCACCAATGCCGCGGAACTAGGTATCGCGTCTAATACCTTAGGTTTAATCTCTGCCTGTATCATTGGTGGCCCGATTGCCGCCTATTTGATGAAACGTCACAAACTCACCGCTAGCCATGATAGTGACTTGGATATTGGTTCTAGCCATGGTGCGAGCCAAAGTCTGTCGGTTGACTATTTTGGCGTATTGCGCGCTTGGTTATGGCTTAACGTCACTTTGATTGTGGGCTATTTCATCGACCTCGGGCTAGCGGAAGCGGGATTAAAACTGCCACTATTTGTTGCCTGCCTATTAGCGGGGATTATCATTGGTAATGTAGGGCGCTTTATTCTGGCTCGCCGCGGTAAAATTCATAGTACCTATATTGAAGAGGCTGGTCGTGGTTTAACACTTATTCAGGATATTTGCCTAGGGATGTTCTTAACCATGGCATTAATGGGGCTGAAAATTTGGGAGCTTGAAGGCAGCTTACTGTATATCTCAGTAGTAATGGTGCTGCAGGTGCTGCTCTCTATCATGTTTACCATTTTTATTGTATTTAAAGCTATGGGTAAGGATTATGAAGCGGCGGTGATCTGCTCAGGTTTTGGCGGCGTGACATTAGGGTCGGCGGCAACCGCAATCGTTAATATGACCGCGGTATCACAGCAATATGGTGCCGCTCACCGAGCGTTCATTATTGTGCCCTTGGTGTGTGGTTTCTTCATTGATATTGTCAATGCGATGATCATCAACTTCTTTGTTAATTTTTAATATCATCACTGCTGAGTTGAGTGACTTAGTCGATTAACTCAGCAACAATTTGACGCAGTAAGAAGGTCTCTCGAATAATCGATAGGCCTTTTTTTGGGCTTGCGGCCATGGTGTTGACGTTGTGGGCAATGGCTTGATGGATGTTAATCCAAACGGGTCGCATGCCATTACTGATTTCATGGGACTCGAGCCGAGTTTCAGCCAATTGTGGATCAATTTGGCAAACATAGCAGAATGACTCCATATCTACGCAGTCATAATCATCTTTGTGCCATGGGCGCAATTCACGATATCGATCAAACTCAGAGAGGATACGAATATTGCGGGCGCCAGTTTCTTCTTCAAGCTCACGGATTAATCCGTTTTCAATGTGCTCATTAGCATCAACGCCACCGCCCGGTAGGCTGTAATCATCGTAGCGTGCGGTATACAGCAGCAGAATGTCTTCACCATTGATAATGATACCGCGACTTGCTGGGCGGTAAAACTTTCGCCCAAAAGGTGCGCTGAGTTCGGGGTGAACATGAGTATGTAATAGACGCATAGTGTGGAAGTGGAGCGAGAAAGACAAAAGTAGCGCTACTATACATAGCTAAAAAAACTTGGCAAGGGCGAGGGGGTAAGTAGTGTTTGTCAGCCGCTAAGTCTCGTGATCGGCTTTAGCGGCTGAGGTTAAGGCCTTGGTAGGCCGCGATCACTTCATTTAAGTGTTTAATCGCGTTCTGATCAGCTGTTTTTTCAGCGCCAATGAGACGGCGCTGATAATGATCTAGCAGCTTTTGTTGGTAACGCTTTGCCGTGCTTGTCACTACCGTTGTGGTGTCAGATATGTTAGCTGGCTGTGCTTGCCAAATACTATCGCCAGTCGCGGTGATTGGCTTGCCATGAAGGGTATTGAGTTGCATGATTTCATAAAAGCGTCGGTTCTCTTCGATTAATAGCTCATCAGTGACTAACAGCGGCATAGAGCGAACTTGCTGGCGGACTAAATAAGCATGATTGACAGGGCAGAGAATCAGCGATAGTGGCGTGTGACGCTGGTGGATAATTGGTTGCAAGGCTTGTAATAACTCGCACATTAGCTCGCCACCTATGCCGGCAATAATCACAACAATGGGTAACTGGGTTGGGTGCTGGATGAGTGGTAACCGGGCAACATCTGCGCAATGTACAAACCAGTTAGGAGCTTGGCCGTTCACGTGCGGGAAGAAACGCTGCAATTTGACTTCGAGTGCCTGCATAATTTCAGGTACCACATCAACAAAATGCACTTGATGACCATGATTTAACAGCTCTGCTCCCAACAATCCATGGTCGCAACAACAGTCCCATATCTGTGCGGGTTGAGGACCAATGAGGCTTGCAATGGTATTAAGGCGATGACTTAACTTTATACTCAATAGCTTCGCCCTATGATCCGCGTAGCGCGAGCATATCAAGATTACTAACGGTGCTAATGGGCTTATTGAGCAATAATTGACTATGAAGCAACATAGATTTGGCGACGATATCCGCTTCAATAGGCTGATATTGACGCAGCTTACCAACCATAACGGCGCGTAGATGGGGCATGATGGTTTGGCCAAGGTCTTCAAGTTTGCGACTGTGTGGGCGTGCGCCTAGCAACAAGCTTGGCTGAAATAGCACTAATTTACACTGATGTTGTCGGCAGTAACTCGCGAGTGCTTGCTCGGTTTCACCTTTTACTCGATTGTAAAACACGCGGCTGTCTGGGTTAGCGCCCAATGCGGTTATAACCAAATTGACCTTAGCTTTACAAAGTTGCACGAACGCCAGCACTGCGGTTTTGTCTACTGCGATAAATTGAGCCTGACTGCCAGCCTGTTTTATGGTTGTGCCTAAGCTGCTGTAACAGTGGTCTATGTGAAACGGTGGGCTGAGTTCACCAATGTCATTGAGCTCACATTGACTCACGGTAACGGTGGTGTCGCCACTGTCGCTTATCTCGGGAGAGCGACGACCCAAAAGCCAGATACGTTGATATTGACCGCTGGCTAATAAAGCCTTTAACAGTGCCTGCCCAACCAGGCCTGTCGACCCTATAATTGCAGCGTTCATGACCACTCCTTAGCGAGTCTGGATGTCAAATGACTTCCATTTCTAAATGGATATCGGTGCACTTCTTTTTACAAAATACGCCATATAAGCCGGTTTGGGCTTTTTCAGTTGGCACAACCAAGTGTAAAGGCTGTTTGCAGGTTTCACACAGCACGGTGTTACCTTTAAATAAACGCTTAATCAGGTTCTTTTGCGCGTTAAAAGATTTGGCAGTCGTACTGTTAATTGCAGAGAAGTCTAGCTTTTGGGTTCTTGCCTCTGGGCTATTGTCCATACTGTTCTCAATGTTGATTGATGCGTTGTTATCAGTATATCCGTGCCTAGGGCGATGCAAAAGTAAAAGTCAGCTTATCTGCTTTAAAATTGGTCAAGGTAGCTGATTTTATCTTTTAGGCGGTATTAGCTTAGTAGCTGCTATATTTTAAACAGTGTTGTGTTAGGTGGGGTTGTTGCAGTTAACGGCAAAGCTAAACAAGGAGTGATTGTGTTAAGGATGATTATTGGGGTTATGTTTGTTGTTTTTTGTTCAAAATTGAACGCTCAACCGTTAGAGGTTATTGCTGTTGATTATCCCTACTTTACCGAGCAACAAAATCCTCCTGAATACGGTGTGGCGTTTAAGTTACTACGTCAAGCCTTAAAGGACAGTGGCGTACAAGTACAGGCCACATTTTTGCCTCCAGCAAGGGCACATCAAACTATTAAAAGCCTCAATTGGTGTGCGAGCTTTTATCCGGCGCCGCAAATTACCACAACTGAAATACTCATGAGTTTATCAGAGGAGCCCATTCAACTCGGGCTTTATCGTAAGCGGCAGCCGGGGGAGTTTTCTTGGCGGCAATTGAGTGAGCTAAAAGGCAAGCAAGTTGCTTATTTACGGGCGTTATCTCGAGAAGGGATAGGTAAATTGCTGCAAGAAGCGCAAGTCGAATTATTTAATACTGAGACAATCAATCAAGGCATGCTGTTGTTAACTAAAGGGCGGGTTGATTATGCATTTGGTGATAAATATTCGGGTGAGCAGTTTTTTAGCGAAACCCAAATTGATGCTGCGAATTATCAGTTCTCTACCACATTTTTAAGGGAACTCACCGTTGGCGTTTGGTTAAATATGAACTGCGAGCAAGCGGTAAAAATTAGAGATTACTTACAAGACAAGGGATTTAAATTAGCAACAGAAACACCGTAATTACTACCCGCTTGCATAACAGTGCTAAGGCTTGCCTAATTGACATAATCGCTCCACTATATACCAATAGCCTATCAACTTGATTTAATATTATGTCTCACCCTGAATCTGACGCTTTAGCGTCCGCCAGTGATGAAGTAAAACTGGCTGTGGATTTAATCTACTTGTTTGAAACTCATGGCATAGCACCTAATACCGCGCTTGCCGCGCTAAAAATAGTTGAAGCAGATCTGATGAGAAAAGCCAACGAGCAAGATTAGTCAGCTTGCAGGGCATTATTAATTGATGAACTGTCTAGTCCTAAAATAGGTTGACGGTTTTTATTAAGCCAGTTGGTATTCCCAACTGGCTTTTTCATGCACCTCATTTGGGGTTTTCATTCCTAAACTAAGGTGCGGCCGTAATTGATTATAAATCTCTATCGATTCCTTGATTAAA
>NZ_JAEH01000061.1 GCF_000518805.1 Shewanella waksmanii ATCC BAA-643 | reverse complement strand
TATTCACCACTCAGACAGAGGGATACAGTACTGCTCATCTGAATACCAAGCGGCACTAGCCGCCTATGGAATGACCCCATCAATGACAGATGGATATGACTGCTACCAAAATGCACAAGCAGAGCGTGTGAATGGTATTTTGAAGCAAGAGTTTTTGCTTAGTCGCTGCAGAACGATGAAAGAGCTTGGCGTTTTAATCAAGGAATCGATAGAGATTTATAATCAATTACGGCCGCACCTTAGTTTAGGAATGAAAACCCCAAATGAGGTGCATGAAAAAGCCAGTTGGGAATACCAACTGGCTTAATAAAAACCGTCAACCTATTTTAGGACTAGACATAGCTTATTTATCCGTGTGTGGGTTACGGGTATTTTGGCCATCGGTTAAATTGCGCATCAGTACGGCTTTTTCAACGTCAACATCTTGTGGCACTGGCAAGAATACAAAATGCCCAGAACCTAATCCGGCTTCTACAGATTCGCCTTTACGGTTCATTAGCTGTTCGATGGTTAGATTGATGTTGCCTTGCGGCGTCATGAGCTCGACACTGTCGCCGACAGAGAACTTGTTTTTAACGTCAATCTCAGCCATGCCTAGCTCATTACGCTTACCGGTAAATTCACCAACAAACTGCTGAGTGTCGCTGATGGAATAACCGTAGTCATAGTTTTGGTATTCGTCATGGACGTGACGGCGTAAGAAACCTTCAGTATAACCACGGTGAGCTAGACCTTCTAGTTGATACATCAGTGCTGGATTAAACTCGCGGCCAGCGGCAGCATCTTCAATGGCTTGACGATATAGCTGTGCGGTGCGTGCCACATAGTAGAAAGACTTAGTTCGACCTTCAATTTTAAGTGAGTCTACCCCCATCTTAGTCAAACGTTCCACGTGCTGGATAGCGCGTAAATCTTTTGAGTTCATGATGTAAGTGCCATGTTCATCTTCAAAGGCTGGCATGTACTCACCAGGGCGCCCTGCTTCTTGCAGCAAAACGATATCGCTAGATGGCTCACCGGCACCTAAAGTGGGAGTTTCTATTTGTACATCTGGGTTCACTGCAATCACATCGCCAGATTCAGTTTCTTTGGCCTCATGTACGCCGTACTTCCATCGGCAAGCATTGGTGCAAGTGCCTTGGTTTGGGTCACGCTTGTTAATGTAGCCTGATAATAGACAACGTCCAGAGTACGCCATGCATAGTGCACCGTGGACAAACACTTCAAGCTCAATATCAGGGCAGCGCTGACGGATCTCTTCAATTTCATCGAGTGAAAGTTCGCGAGACAGGATGACTCGTTTAATGCCTTGCGATTCCCAAAACTTGACCGAGGCCCAGTTAATGGCGTTGGCTTGTACTGACAAATGGACATCTTGATCAGGGAAGGCTTCGCGAACCATCATAATCAGCCCAGGATCTGACATGATCAGCGCATCAGGCTGCATGTTGACCACAGGCTCCATGTCTTTGATGTAGGTTTTGAGTTTGGCGTTATGCGGTGCAATGTTGCTAACGACATAAAGCTTTTTACCTAAGCTATGTGCTTCTTTAATCCCTGTCGCGAGATTTTCCATCTTAAAGTCGTTGTTACGTACTCGAAGACTGTACCTCGGTTGCCCGGCATATACAGCGTCTGCGCCATAAGCGAAAGCGTAGCGCATATTTTTTAGGGTGCCGGCAGGCGAAAGCAGCTCAGGTTTAAACATAACATCTCTCAATTAACGATAACGAGGTTAACTCGGGGGCGGGCATTTTACTCAATGCAGTAGCTGTTATGCAAATCTAACGCTGTTTATTTAATCAGCGTCAGCTTCGCTAGACACACTTAGCTAAATAAAATGACCTATTTTTTTTAAATGGCTACCGAGTAATAGTTATTTTAGCTAAAATTACACAGCGCATTAACGAATGTGTCGCTTTACTTTAATAATTATTCGACGATTTAGATTGTTGTGGCCAATTTGGCAACCCAAAAGGAGTACAAATGTCGACAGAGCATCAGCTGTTGGTGGGGTTATTGAAAAAACTAAAGGCTGACGCCTTAGTGCTGCCAACCTTGCCTGAAGTGGCAATGCGGGTGCAAGAAGTGGTATCTCGTCCAGACTCTAGTCCCAAACAAGTGGCTGAAGTGATAGGCCAAGATGCCGCTATATCAGCGCGAATGATTAAAGTAGCCAATAGCGCCATGTATTCGCGCGGCATTAAGGCCGAAAATATTAATAGTGCCGTAACTCGCATTGGCTTAACCCAGATCAAATCAATCGCTACCTCAGTGGCAATGGAGCAGTTGTTTATTTCAACGAATGAAATGGTGTGGGAAGTGATGGATGAGGTTTGGACTGCATCGATTGATGCCACTTCAGCCGCCTGTGCTATGTTGACCAAATATAACAAAACTCATCCAGGTAGCGGCATAAACTATGACACGCTCACCTTAGCGTGTTTGGTGCATAACATTGGCGCGCTACCGGTACTGACAGAGGCAGAGGCTCATCCAGATGCCTTTACTAGCATTGAGCAACTTAGGGCATTGGTGCGTAAAATGCAGGGGCCCATTGGCCGTGCAGTACTGAAAACATGGGAGTTTGCTCCTGAGGTGATGGAAGTGGTTGAACGGTGGGCAGATCTGACTTATCTACCGGATAATGTCGGATATTTAGATTTTGTTCGCGCAGCCGCATTCTATACGGGTGAATTACGTGCGGGTCATGATTTACATGAACGCTTAGATGTATTTGTTCAACGCGGCTTGCCTGTTACCCCTGAGTATTTAGGCTCAGATGAGTTTTTGGATAACTATCATTCTATTAAACTAAGTTACGAGTAGTCGGTTTTTACTATTTAATTGGAGTTTGACATCAGCATTACGGAAGTTTTGGATTGTTAGCCAATATAGATTGGCTAACGATAATCCTTATAGGGTTACTCGCCGCTGGTATCTGTTATGGATACTGGCATAGACGAACACAAAAGCAGTATTTATCTAACTTAGTCACTAAGCTTAAATCTGATGGCAGTGTCGACATTAACGAGCTCGAGCAGGCGCCAAGCCTCTATCATGGGCTAGTTAATCAGCTGATAAAAAAGCCATCAGCCGATTCAGTCACGCCGTTAAATCACGATAAGCTTACCGGTTTGCTTAATCGAGTCGGACTCAAACAGCGGCTGGCGCCATTGATGCCAATTACCCATGGCTGCTTTATTCTTATTGATGTCTATCGCTTTCGTTATGTCAACGATCTGTTCGGTTTTCATTTTGGCGACAAGCTGTTAGTTGCTTTGAGCGAGCGCTTAAGTGAAATGTCACTGACCAGCAAATTAATGGCTCGCATGAACCAAGATGAGTTTTTGCTATTTGACGTTAATCCTTGGAGTCGACAGCAAATCGAGGACTTACAACAGCAGTTGCAAGCGCCGATTGTGATTGATCACACACCTGTCAGTTTACAGTTTCAAATCGGTTATTTGGATTTAGCACTGCACCATGGAGATGTCAGTCAGATGCTGCGCAGAGTCGATTTAGCGGTAAATCGAGCCAAAGGCTTACGGCAGCGCATTGCAGATTATCAACTAGGTGAGGATGCGGCTCAGTTTCGCCAACTTAATATTATTAATCGGTTGCCCAAAGCCTTGGCGCAAAATGAGCTTTATCTCGTTTATCAACCTAAGGTGAATTTAAGTGATAATTCAGTGACTCACGTTGAAGCGCTCATTCGCTGGGAAAGTGAAGATTTAGGCCGTGTCTCTCCTGCTGAATTTATTCCATTATTAGAGTGCGCTGGCATGATAGAGCTAGTTAGCCACTGGGTTATCGACACGGTGTTAGCGCAACAAGCCTATTGGCAACAAGTGGGTATGACGCTACAGGTAGCGGTTAACTTGTCCATTGAAGATATCGATAATGCCGTGCTTAAAGAGACCTTATTTGACTTACTTGAGGATCATAAATTACCGCCGCATGTGATTGCTTTAGAGGTCACTGAAAGCCAAATTATGCACGATATGCCCAGTGCGATTGCGGCGCTTGAGCATTATCGTAAAGCTGGAATTAACATCTCGGTGGATGATTTTGGGACCGGCCACTCTTCTATAGCGTACCTTAAGCATCTGCCCATTGATGAAGTTAAAATTGATAAAGCCTTTCTTGATGGGCTCGGGCACGATCCCCAAGCACTGCATGTATTACAAAGCGCCGTTGAGCTCGCTAAGGGCTTAGGGTACGGGGTGATTGTTGAAGGGGTTGAAACCCCTGAGCAGTTGCAACTTATACGTGAGCTAGCGGTAGATAAAATTCAGGGAGAGCTATTGGCTAAGCCGATGACTGCACCTGAGCTAGAGATGAACTGGAAGGCGCTAAATGCGCCTTCCAATTAACGACACTGGCAACTAGTTTAGTTGCTTTTGTTCGCTTGCTGCTTGGGACAGCTGCGCCACAAGGGATGGTGTCATTGGCGCGAGTTGGCGCTGTTTATTCATGCAAACCATCTCAATGGTGGCGGTCACGGCGGCTTTAGTTGCGCCCGGGCGCCATATTTCTTGCTTCCATACTGTGCGGTATTTACTTTCGAAATAGAATCGAGTGCGCACATCGATTATCTCAGCAAACTCGACGCCATCATGGCATAACATATCTGAGCGATAGACCGCAAAGCCTAGACCTTGCTCGTCCCAGAGAGAGGCCAACGTATCAGCACCGATAACATGCTCTCTGGCCCGCTCAAAGTACTTAAGAAAATTAGGATGGTACACGACACCAGAAAAATCAGTATCTTCGTAGTAAATTTGTACAGGGAAGTGGAATGTTTCGCTCAGTTTTGCGCTAGAGTCGCTCATTAAAATCAAATCGCTGGCTAAAAAACGCTAGTCTACCACAGCTAACCTATGACGTAAGATGCCAATACTGAGGTCGTGCCTGTTGACGAGGGCTTACTCAGCCACATTTTAACGACAGCTTGTTAGTGTGATTATTTCACCATCGCCATAATTTGTTGATAGCTACCGTCTGCTTTTAATGCAAGCAAGCCTGCATCTAAGGTGTCAGCCAATGTTTGTGCATCAGGGTTTTGTTTAGAGAATGCGAGGTAGACAACACCGGTATGGTTGTGAAATTGACGGCTGATATCACGACTGACCTGCATGCGTTGTAGATATTGCTTAGCCACTTGGTCATACATAATGGCAGCATCAATGCGATTGAGTAATAGCAGGTTGATAAGTTGATTGTGATTTGACACTGCAAGTAGCTCAAGCTGGTCGAGATGGATCAGCTCATCGCCATATTCATAACCTTCAATAATGCCGATTCGGGTGCCGGCTGGCAATTGGTGTTTAGTTGAGACCTTTAACGGGTGGCGATTGTTTTGATAAAAAGATGCGCTGGCGGTAAATAACGGCTGTTGGCCAAATACAAATAGATGTTCGGTACTTTGTTCTTTTACTAAGTTAAATACACCATCAACTTGACCTTGCTGCGCCATTTTTAAACCACGAGCATAGGGGACAATGATGCTATCTACGTTGACTTGCATACGCGAGAAAGCACGATTGATTAATTGATGCGAGAGGCCTTGGCCACTTTGGTCAGCAAACGGTGCCCAGTTATCTTCAGCGGCTAGTTTTACCGATGCAGGAGGCGTAACTGGAGGATTAGCGATCGCTATCAAGCTAACACTCAATAGGGCAATCAGTACAATAAGTCGTTGGCAGATTGGCATAATAGTCCTTTTATCCAAATCATCCTTGGCGAGCTATTGTTCATGAGTTTGGCTTTTAATTCAAGTTAATGCGCATAAAGCCGCTTTAGATAGCCAGTCTCCGGTAATGATTTTTACCGTTAATCGCGCAGCCGGATGGCGAACCACCCAAGCTTACGGGTATTGCCTAGGCGGTAGCCTTGATAATAGGGCCTTATGGGCTAAGCCGCTGGGCTTTTGGGTTGATTTATAACCGATAAAGGGTATTTTTATATCTTCATCTGCTACACTCAAACCCAGATCCATCATTAACTTAATATGTTGATAGCCAAAATATTAATATGAACCAAGACGTGATTTTTACGCTTATTCAAAATGCTGCATTGTTACTCGCGATGGTATTTGTCTATGACGCCATTCCGCGCAAGCAGCGTAGCACTCATTTTCACTTATGGCGTTTAGTCGTTGGGTTTGTGATAGGTATTGTGACTATCACCACCATGATGACCCCTTGGGAATATCAACCCGGCATATTTTTTGATACCCGCTCAGTCATTTTAGTCATTTGTGGTCTCTATTTTGGTGGCTTGCCAACTTTGGTTGCTGCTGCAATGGCGGTAGTTTATCGATTCATTGAAGGTGGCCCAGCAGTATGGGCCGGCATCACAGTAATCGTACTTTCTGGGGCGATTGGAGTACTGTGGCGCTATAACCGTAAAAATTACATCGCTGACTTATCGTTCAAGGAGCTGTACTTACTGGGGTTCTTTTTGCATTTAATGATGCTGGCCTCGATGTTTTTACTACCCAATGATCTTGCCTTTAGCGTGTTGTTCCAAATCAGTTTACCGGTTTTGTTGATTCTGCCTTTTGTGACAGCGTTATTAGGCAGCTTGCTTTCAAGACGACTTGAAGTTGAACGCGATGTGCGCATTCAGCTTCAAGATGATTTTATTTTCCGCTCGCAATTTAATATCGGCAATATGGGAATTGCGATTACATCGGTCGATCAGCACTGGATTAAAGTCAATCCACGACTATGCAAAATGCTCAAATACACCGAAGAAGAACTGCTTAAGTTAACTTGGTCGGAAATGACTTACTTTGAAGACTTAGAAGCGGACTTGCTGCAGTTTGAGCGCATGTTGGCCGGTGAGATTGATGAGTACGAAATGGACAAGCGCTTTATCGCTAAAAACGGTGAAATTATCTATACCCATTTAACCGTAGCATGCCGGCGTATGAATGAGCAGGTGGAGTTAGTGATTGCCGGTTTTGTTGATATTAGCCAAAACAAACGCGCAGAGAAACAGATGCGTGATAGCCAGGAGCAACTGGCATTGGTGCTCGACAGCAGTAATTTAGGCATGTGGGATTGGAACATTAAAACCAATCAAATTAAAAGAAATGCTCGCTGCGCTGAACTGCTTGAGTGCGATATTGAGCAGCTTAATAGTAATGACCGTCAATGGTTAGATGCTATTCACCCTAAAGACAGAATCGACGTGTTGGAGTCGATCGATAAGCATCTGCATGGTGACACAGAAGAGCATAGCATTGAGTATCGCCTCAATACTTTGACCGGTGGGCAGAAGTGGATTCAAGACACCGGGAAAATAGTCAGTCGAGACAGTGACGGAAACCCGGTACGTATGTGTGGTATCCATGCTGATATTACCGAGCGTAAGCAGGTTGAAGCGTCGTTGAATTTAGCGGCCTCAGTTTATAACTGCTCCACCGAGGCGATGAGCGTTCAAGACAGTAAGGGCCGTATTATTACCACCAATGCCGCCTTTACCCATATGACAGGCTATGAAGAGTCAGAGGTTCTTGATAAACACATCCGCATTCTACAAGGTGATAAAACGCCTTTATCCCAGTACGATAAAGTGAGTAAGTCGATTTTAGAATCTGGACGTTGGCAAGGTGAGCTATGGCTTAAGGGCAAGTCAGGTAATGAGTTTATGGTGTGGTTGACCATCAACACGGTTTACAACAACCAAGGTGAGCCTTATCGCCGCGTGGCGCTTTTTTCTGATATTACCGAGAAGAAACAAGCCGAGCATATTATCTGGCGTCAAGCCAATTACGACCCGTTAACGGGCCTACCTAATCGGCGCATGTTATTAGAGTATTTAGGTACCGAGATCCTTAAAACCACCCGCAGCGAGCGTCACTTTGCGTTGATGTTCTTAGATTTAGATTTCTTTAAAGAAGTGAATGACACGTTGGGTCACGACATGGGTGATCAGTTACTGCAAGAAACCGCCAAGCGTCTTAAAGGCTGTATCCGAGAGTCTGATGTTGTGGCCCGGTTAGGTGGCGATGAGTTTACCGTGGTGCTCTCTGGTGTTGCTGAAGCTAAAGATGTCGAGCGTGTCGCTGAAAACATTTTACGGCGAGTGGCTGAGCCATACAGTCTAGGCAGCGAAACCGCTTTTATTAGCGCCAGTATCGGTATTACGTTATACCCTGATGATGCGACAACCATTGAAGGTTTACTTAAGCACGCTGACCAAGCGATGTACGCCGCAAAAGCGCAAGGTCGTAACCGATTCCATTACTTTACCCCCTCTATGCAAGAGCGCGCCAAATACCGCATGGGGTTGATTAAAGATTTGCGTAAAGCGTTAGCCAATAATGAATTTGAGATTTACTACCAGCCAATTGTCGATTTAACTTATGATCAGGTTTACAAAGCAGAAGCGTTATTGAGGTGGAATCATCCAGAGCGCGGCGCTGTATCACCTGCAGAATTTATTCCCATTGCAGAGGAAACTGGCCTGATTAACGAAATTGGCAACTGGGTCTTTGAGCAAACCTCAGCGCAAAGTGCTTTTTGGCGAGAAAAATACCAATTGGCAATTCAGATCAGTATCAACAAATCTCCAATTCAATTTCGTGATGAGGGCGATCAGTTTGAACACTGGCTGGCGCGCTTAAAAGAGCTCAAATTATCCAGCAACGGTATCTGTGTCGAGATCACCGAAGGCTTATTGCTTGACGCATCTATGGGGGTGTCGGAAAAGCTCTTGGCTTACCGAGATGCAGGTATTCAGGTGTCGTTAGATGATTTTGGTACCGGTTACTCATCACTTGCCTATCTAAAAAAGTTCGATATCGATTACCTTAAGATTGACCAGTCGTTCACCCAAAACCTAGAAACGGACAACGATGATGCCACCCTGTGCGAGGCGATTATTGTGATGGCACATAAGCTGGGTATGAAAGTGATTGCTGAAGGGGTAGAAACTGAGTTTCAAAAGAAGCTGCTACAAGATGCCGGTTGTGATTTTGGTCAGGGCTATTATTTTTCACGGCCGGTGCCGCTCGATGAGTTCGAACAAAAATACTTGCTGCCTTTTCTACCACAGGCATAACTAATGGCGCCATTTTTTGTTAGAATGCGCGCCCTCTTTATTGTAAGGGCTTGGCATGACATTCGACAGCTTTCCACTTTCATCGCAGCTTATTGATGCGATAGCCATTTGCGGTTATCAAAATCTAACCCCAGTACAGCAACAAGTCATGCCAATTGCGTTAGCGCGGCACGATGTGATTGCTTGTGCGCAAGCGGGCACAGGTAAAACCGCTGCCTACGCCATCCCTATGTTGCAGTGGTTGCTCGACAATGCTGACGATAGTCAATCGATTAAAGCCTTGGTGATGACGCCAACGCGCGAGCTAGCAATTCAAGTTGCCGAAAATATCCAGCAATATAGTCAATTTACCGAGCTGAAAACCGTTGCTGTCTACGGTGGAGCCAACATCAACCCTCAGCGCAAAGCGATTGCTGCAGGTGCGGATATCTTAGTGGCTACGCCAGGGCGCCTGTTTGACATCATAGGCCAATATTCAGTTGAGCTGTCTAGCGTCGATACGCTGATTATCGATGAAGCCGACAGGATGTTAGATTTAGGCTTCGTTAAAGATATTGAACGCATCAAGAAGCACCTAAAACCGCAGCACTGTTGTCAGTTATTCTCTGCCACCTACAGTGAGGGGATTGCGCAACTAGCCCACAAAATGCTCAATGATCCGCAAAAGGTCAACATTGAACCAGGTAAGCAAGCTGCCACTATTGAGCAATGGGTGTACCCCGTTGATAAACGCCGCAAAGCTGAGTTATTGGCAGAGCTCATTGGCCGTAACAATTGGCGTCAGGTGTTGGTGTTTGTCAGTACCAAAGAAAGTGCTGAGCTATTACTGCAGGAGCTGCATTTAGATGGCCTTAAAGGTGCGGTCTTCCATGGTGACAAAACGCAAGGCGCCCGCAATCGTGCTTTAGAGCAATTTAAATCGGGTGAGCTGCGGATATTAGTGGCTACCGATGTGGCCGCTCGAGGCTTAGATATTGAAGCGCTGCCGCTAGTGATTAATCTTGAATTGCCATTTGCAGCAGAAGACTATGTGCATCGTATTGGCCGCACAGGTCGTGCTGGTATGGCGGGTAGAGCCATCTCTTTTGTTAGCCGCAACGATGAAGTGATGTTAGCCGATATTGAAACGCTCATCGGCCAGGTGATTGATCGTAAGGTGCAGCCGGGATATGAAGAGGGTGCACCGCTTCCTGAGCGTTATCGGCAACTGCTTGTTGAGCCCAAAGCTAAGAAAACCTTTAAACACAAATCTCGCAGTAAAAGCAAACGCGCCACGGGTAAAGGTGGCTACGCGGCAAGGCGTGCTAATCAGTCTCGGTAGTAAGCAGTCATCATAAGGAGCAGCGATGATAGTACAAGCAATAGCCACTAATGTTATTACCGGATTTCTCGGGGTAGGCAAAACGAGCTTTATTCAAGGCCTACTGGCCAGCAAACCGAGCAATGAGCGCTGGGCGGTGTTGGTTAACGAGTTTGGTGAAGTGGGCATTGATGGCAGTCTGCTAGGCAGCAGTGATAATCAAGTACAAATTAAGGAAGTGCCAGGTGGCTGCTTATGCTGTGCGGCGGGAGTGCCCCTGCAAGTGGCTATTACTGAGCTTATTCGCCGCAGTAAACCCGACCGTTTATTGATTGAGCCTACCGGGCTTGGCCACCCCAAAGCCATTATTAAGTTATTGATGCAAAGCCAACTGGCATCCACCCTAAAAATTGAGCAAAGTTTATGTTTAGTCGATGCCACCAAAGTGGCTGACAAGCGTTACACCGAACATGACATCTTTCAGCAGCAGATCCAGATTGCCGATACGGTACTCGCTGCTAAGGCAGATAGTTATCAATCGGATGAACTTAAGCAACTGCAACAGCTATTAAAGGCATGGCAGCTTGAGGCGAATCTTGTACCTTTGAGCAGTATCAATGCCGATACAGAGCGCTTCGCAAGCGACTATCAGCCACTATTGCATGGCCGCAGTGCTCAAGCTGCACATTTGGCTCAAAGTGTGAAACCTGCGGCGATGAGCGTATTGCAGCCAGTATCGATATTTGCCGATACTGCGCCGCAGCAGATAGATTTTGATGCTGATGGCTGTTTTCACTGTAGTAATAGTCATGACGGTTTTGAAACCGCCAGCTGGGTATTCGATGTTAGCTACGAGTTTGAATTTGATGCGCTGGTGAGTTGGATTAAATCTTTGTCGGTTCTGCGCCTAAAAGCGGTACTCATTACCGATGAAGGTATTGCCGCTTTCAACTATGTTGACGGGCAATTGTCAGTGCAAGAGTTGGATGATGTGATGGACTCGCGCTTAGAGGTGATCGCCGACTCAGTGCAACAATGGTCAACCATTACGGCGCAGCTGCAAGCCATGTCGAAACGTTATGCCTAAGGGCTTAGGACATTAGGTTCATAGAGCGTGAGCAATCGCACTTTCAGTATGTGCATTGACTAAGATATCAAAACAACAAAGGCGCGGTAAGCGCCTTTGTTAAGTTGATCAAAATAACTTGCTACCCCAGCCGAGTTTGTTCCTCAGCACGTGAAAGTAGTTATAACCCTTAGGGTGAATTAAGCGAAGTCGCTCATGGCTGCGTTTAACCATAATCTCATCACCAGGCAACACGGGCAGCATGACGTGGCCATCGCAGCTTACTTCCAAATTGTCACCGTTCTCAGGCGATACTACCAACTTAATGATGCTGCAGGCATCGACCACAATCGGTCTACACGACAATGTATGGGGGAACATCGGCACTAATATCAGCGCTTCTAAATTCGGCGTTAAAATTGCGCCACCAGCAGACAGTGAGTAGGCAGTTGAGCCCGTCGGGGTTGAAACAATCATGCCATCGGCACGTTGGCTATACATGAATTTGTCATCAATATAGACTTCAAATTCGATCATATGTGCAATTTTACCCGGGTGAAGTACTGCTTCATTGACTGCGGTATTACTGGATTTCAATGCGCCGTGACGATACACCTCAGCTTCAAGTAAAAAACGAAATTCAGTTTCGTAATCACCATCGAGTACTTTACCTAAAGATTCTTCAAAGGTATCTGGGGGAAGGTCGGTTAAAAAACCTAGATTACCGCGGTTGACACCAATTACCGCGATATCAAAGCGAGCAAGCACTCTTGCGGCGCCAAGCATATTACCATCACCGCCAACCACAATGGCTAGGTCACAGCGCTCGCCAAGTTCGAGTAAATCAACAGAGTGGGCTTGAGGGCCTATCTCTGTTGCGACTCGCTCTTCAACGAGGAGATCATAGCCTTGCATTGTTAACCAATGGTGCAAGCGCTTAAGGGTTTTGTGAGTCCCTTGGTGATTTGGTTTCCCAATTAAGCCTATTGTGTGAAAAGCTTTGCTCATATTTATGCTTGATCCGTGCCTTAGGGCTTGAAACCTCGAATTTGATCCCCATAATATGCCCAGAGCCTGCAGAAACAAAGCATTTTTAGTTGGAGTGAGAATGAGCAACGAGCCAAACAAAGCACAAGAACCGCAAATTGATGAGGCAGTAGAAGCCGAAGTCACTACTGAAGCTGGTGGTGAACAAGCGAGTTTAATGGATGAGCTGACTCAAGCTAATTTTCGAGTAGAAGAATTAGAGCAAGCGTTAGCGGCTGCTGAAGCCAAAGTCGAAGAGCAAAAAGACTCTGTTGTTCGTGCAGCAGCAGAAGTAGATAACATGCGTCGTCGCGCCGCGATGGATGTTGAAAAGGCACACAAGTTTGCCTTAGAGAAGTTTGCCAATGAGCTACTTCCAGTGATAGATAATATGGAGCGTGCATTAGCGGGTACTGACGCTGAAGCAGAAGCGAGCAAAGCCATTTACGAAGGGGTTGAACTAACCTTAAAGAGCTTTGTGAGCGCGGTTGAGAAGTTTGGCTTATCGCAAGTTGATCCACAAGGTGAAGCATTTAACCCAGATCACCACCAAGCGATTGGTATGCAGCCAAGTGCCGAGTTTCCAGCTAATACCGTCATGATGGTGATGCAAAAAGGCTATCTGCTCAACGAGCGTTTATTGCGCCCAGCTATGGTCATGGTATCGCAAGGCGGCGGGTCGGTAGATACGCAAGCTTAAGCCTGATTGGAGATAACAAAAAAGCCTCACAAAGTGAGGCTTTTTTTATGGCCGACTAACGACCCAATTTACTTATAGCTCGGCTTAGATTAATCAGCTAAATACGCCTGTATTTGTGCCAATATCCCTGCACCGTCTAATTGCAACTCAGCGAGAATCGCTTTTGAATCCCCGTGCTTGATGAACTCATCTGGTAGGCCGATATTCAGCACTGGCATTGGCATTTTCAGTTGCTGCAAAGTCTCTAGTACAGCAGAGCCTGCGCCGCCCATAATGGCATTCTCTTCAACGGTAACAATAACATCGTGTTCGCTGGCTAATTGCTTAATTAATGCGGTATCGATTGGCTTAACAAAACGCATATCGGCTAGGGTCGCATCGAGTTGCTCTGCCGCTTCGGCTGCGCTGGCTAAGGTGGTACCAAAATTCAATATGGCAACTTTCTGTCCGCTGCGCTTAATGACTCCTTTACCAATAGGTAGAGCGGTCATCTCTTCAATCTGCTCGGCGCCAGTGGCGCTGCCACGCGGGTAACGCACCGCGGTTGGCCCATCGTTGTAACAATAGCCAGTGTATAGCATCTGTCGACATTCATTTTCATCCGACGGTGCCATTATGACCATATTAGGGACAGTTCGCATAAAGCTTAAATCAAATGCGCCTTGGTGTGTTGGCCCATCGGCACCAACGATACCACCGCGGTCAATGGCAAATAACACCGGTAGCTTTTGCAAAGCCACATCATGAATAAGCTGATCATAACCACGCTGTAGGAAAGTCGAGTATATGGCAACCACAGGTTTGTAGCCTTCACAGGCAAAACCTGCACCGAAGGTAACTGCATGTTGCTCTGCAATGGCCGCATCAAAATACTGCTTAGGGAAGCGCTGTGAAAACTCGACCATGCCAGAGCCTTCACGCATAGCGGGGGTAATACCCACCACTTTTTCATCTTTGGCAGCAATGTCACAAAGCCAGCGGCCAAATACCTGCGAGAAAGTCGGATTAGCCGGCTTTGAAGCCGGTTTTTCAAAGGTAGATGGGTCGAATTTAGGCACCGCGTGCCAACCGATAGGATCTTTTTCTGCCGGCTCATAGCCACGACCTTTCTTAGTCATGATATGTAAAATTTGTGGGCCAGATAGATTACGCATATTGCGCATGGTTTCCACTAGACCATCGACATCATGGCCATCAATAGGGCCGATGTAGTTAAAGCCTAGCTCTTCAAATAACGTGCCTGGCACTACCATGCCTTTGAGGTGTTCTTCGGTGCGCTTAGCCATCTCTTTAATGGCGGGCATACCTTTTAACACTTTCTTGCTGTTTTCACGAATAGTCGTGTATAAACGACCCGACATTAATTGAGCTAAATGGTTGTTAAGCGCACCGACATTCTCAGAGATAGACATTTCGTTATCATTGAGCACCACCAACATGTCATTGTGCAGATCGCCAGCATGGTTCATGGCTTCAAAGACCATCCCGCCTGTCATGGCACCATCACCAATCACGGCCACCACTTTACGACCAGCTTGCTCTTTTTCCGCGGCAACGGCCATGGCTAAGGCTGCACTGACAGAGGTGCCGGAGTGGCCAACGCTGAAGGTATCGTATTCACTTTCTTCACGCCACGGGAATGGATGTATGCCGCCTTTTTGGCGAATGGTGTGCATTTTGTCGCGTCTGCCGGTCAAAATCTTGTGCGGGTAAGCTTGGTGTCCCACATCCCAGATTAATCGGTCAAATGGCGTGTTATAGACGTAATGAAGCGCCACAGTCAATTCAACTGTGCCGAGGCCTGATGCAAAGTGACCACTGGAAATACCTACTGATTTCAATAGGTAACTTCTTAGCTCATCGGCTAATTGTGGTAGTGCAGCTTGAGGAAGCTGACGTAGCTCTTCAGGCTTATTTGCCTGTGCAAGCACAGGGTATTGAGAAATATCCAAACTCATATCGAGATTCTTTGTCTCTTGATTATACTCTTCGCGTGATTATGTAGCGGGCGAAGTCGGCAATTAACTGACTATTGTATGGTAATTTGGTCAGCGCTGATAGGGCTTGTTCAATCAAAGCTTTCGCTGTGTCTTGAGCCCCTGATAACCCTAGTAATTTAGGGTAGGTACTTTTATTGGCGTCACTATCTGAACCCTGCGGTTTACCTAGCTCTTCGGTGCTGGCGATGATATCGAGTACATCATCTTGCACTTGAAAAGCTAAGCCGACAGATTCAGCATAGGTTAATAAATGTTGCCGTGTCATCTCATCGGCATCGGCTGCAATTAGCGCGAGCTCGACAGAGCAGCGGATAAGTGCGCCAGTTTTTAACTGGTGCAATTTAACTAAGGTCGGGTAATCAATCTGTTGGTTAGTGGCTTGCAAATCGATTGATTGGCCGCCACACATACCACTGTATCCCGACGCTTTTGCCAGCGCATTTATCATCGCAATTTGCTGCTTAGCACTGAGCGGGCTGTCAGCTTTAGAGATGATTTCAAATGCGAGTGTTTGCAACGCATCACCAGCCAGTATGGCGGTTGCTTCATCAAATGCGATATGCACTGTAGGTTGGCCGCGGCGCAGCTCGTCGTCATCCATCGCTGGAAGGTCATCGTGGATGAGCGAATAGGCGTGAATACACTCAATGGCTGCCGCTGCAGCATCGAGTTTGGCCTGCGGCACAGATAATAACTCGCCAACCGCGTACACCAAAAATGGACGAATGCGCTTACCACCAATAAGTGCGCCATGTTTCATGGCCGCTTTTAGCTTAGGTTCGGTCTCGCCAAGTGCGTCGATATAGGACTCAAGTTGTTGATCAACTCGAGCGCGATATAAGTTAATGGCTTCAGTTAACACTTACTTACCTTCGTTTTCATAGGGCTGCAATTGCTCTTCTTCCCCGTCCTGGGTGAGAATTGCCACCTTTTGTTGGGCTTGCTCTAGTTTACCCTGAGAGTGACGCACCAGCTTGATGCCTCGCTCGAACTGTTTCAAGGCATCATCCAGCGCCACATCGCCTTGCTCTAGGGCAGAGACAATGTGTTCAAGTTCATTGAGGGATTCTTCAAAGGTCAGATTTTCAGGTTTTTTAGCCACGATGCGTTTTCCTTGGATTGAGCGAAAGACAAGGTATATCAGCTACGGATAAGGGTCAAATCGCCATGCTGTATATTTGGTCAATAGCACGCTTTATGCCGATTTTTTTATAAAAATTTGTAATTGTAGCTAAACTTGCGGGTAAGCTGTCCGATAATTGATATAGGATGTTATCCTAAACCTAGGATAATTATATTCTAAAAGCGAAAGCTAGCAGTGACTTTTATTCGCTAAATTAGCGTGATTTAACAGGGTTTGGTTAAAGTTTGAGCGTTTTTGCCAGCCAGTTGATCAAAGAACTAATATTTTTGGGTGTTGTATAGCTAGGTACATGACCCGTTTATTTTGCTTACTGATCAAAACCCGCGGTTTTGGAAACAGTCAAAGACTCAAGGAGCAGTTGTGGATTTAGCAACCCTTATCGGCCTCATCGGCGCATTTGGTTTCATCATTATGGCGATGGTCAGTAGTGGTGGTATTGTCATCTTTATTGATGTGCCTTCTGTGCTCATTGTGATGATAGGCTCCTTGTTTGTGGTGATGATGAAGTACAACCTCAAACAGTTTTTAGGGGCAATTAAGATTGCTGCCAAAGCCTTTATATTCAAGATAGATAAACCCGATGAGCTTATTGAACAATCTGTGACGATGGCTGATGCAGCCCGTAAAGGTGGGTTCTTAGCCCTAGAAGAAGCGGAAATCACTAACAGTTTCATGCAAAAAGCGGTTGATATGTTAGTCGATGGTCATGATGGCGATGTGGTTCGTGACGCATTAGAAAAAGATATTGCTCTGACCGAGGAGCGTCATAAAACTGGGGTAGGCATCTTTAAGGCCTTGGGTGATGTGGCACCGGCCATGGGGATGATTGGTACCCTGATTGGTTTGGTGGCGATGCTTTCTAACATGGACGATCCTAAATCCATTGGTCCAGCGATGGCCGTTGCCTTGTTAACCACGCTGTACGGCGCGATTATTGCCAACATGATTGCGATTCCTATTGCCGATAAATTGCAGCTGCGAGTCAATGAAGAGTTACTTAATCGTAATCTAATCATGGATGCAGTGCTTGCGATTCAAGACGGTCAAAACCCACGGGTGATTGAAGGGTTCTTGAAAAATTATCTTTCTGAAAAGCAAAGACAAATAGATACAACGGACGGGGAATAATCCCATGGCAAAAAAGGTCAAATGTAATTGTCCTCCACCGGGTGCGCCTATGTGGTTGGCTACGTTTGCAGATTTGATGTCATTGTTGATGTGTTTTTTCGTGCTGTTGTTGGCGTTTTCTGAAATGGACGTGATGAAGTTCAAACAGATCGCCGGTTCGATGAAGTACGCGTTTGGTGTACAAAACAAAGTCGAAGTGAAAGATATACCTAAAGGCACCTCGGTGATTGCGCTGGAGTTTAGACCCGGCAGGCCTGAGCCCACGCCGATTGAAATTATCAATCAGCAAACCAATGAAATGACCGAACAAACCATTGAATATCAGGCCGGTGAAGATGCCAGTGCTGGTGGTGTACAGCAGCAACGTGGTGAGCAGCGCGGCGGCGAGTCTTCATCAACGGCGCAGCAACAGGCTGAGTCTAAATCTCAGTCACAGTCTGAAGCAGAAGCGAAGCAAAAACAGGATCAAGCGGCGGCCCAAGAGCAAGTCAATGAGCAAGTGAAGAAAATGGCTCAAGAGCTCAATAAAGAGATTGTTGATGGTGCGATTGAAGTGGAATCTCTCGGTCAGCAGATCATTATTCGAATTCGAGAAAAGGGGGCATTTGCATCGGGGTCTGGCTTCTTGCAGCCGCGCTTTAAGCCCGTTGTACGCCGTGTTGGCGAGCTGCTTAAAGATGTTCCGGGAATCATTACCGTATCAGGCCACACTGATGATATGAATATCAGCAACGAGCTATACAGCTCAAACTGGGATTTGTCGAGCAAACGTGCTGTCGCTGTGGCTCATCAGCTTATTCGGGTGCGCGGTTTTGACCAGCAACGTATGAAAGTGGTCGGCATGGCGTCATCTGATCCTCTGGTGGAAAACACCAGCGCGGCCAATCGGGCCCGCAATCGCCGCGTAGAGATAGCCATCGAGCAAGGTAAAGCTAAAGAATCCGATGAAATATTAGTGGGTCAATAAATCGCAAAAAGCCTGTCATGTTGACAGGCTTTTTTTGTTGGTTAACTTTCTGCGTCTGATCATAGGCAAGCTAAGCACTAACTTGATATAATGGCGGATTAATCTTTGATTCAAATTAGCTGTTGAATACCAACCCCGCGGGACGTCCATGAAATTTATCGTAAAACTGTTTCCTGAAATCATGATGAAAAGCAAGCCGGTAAGAATGCGTTTTACCAAGATGCTTGAAACAAACATTCGTAATGTACTAAAGAAAGTCGATGAAGATGCTAAAGTACAGCGCCAATGGGATAAAATTTTGGTGATGGTTCCTGCCGACAAACCAGAAATGGTAGCGCTATATGCCGAGCGTCTTAGTTGTATTCCTGGTATTGCCCACGTACTCCAAGTTCGCGAAAGTACTTTTGAGTCAGTTGATGATATATACCAGCAAACGATTGCGCTCTATAACGAGCAGCTAACCGGTAAAACATTTTGCGTGCGCGTCAAACGAAGCGGTAAGCATGAGTTCAACTCCATTGAAGTTGAGCGCTATGTGGGCGGTGGTTTGAACCAACATACGCAAGCAGCCGGCGTAAAATTGAAGAACCCAGATATGACGATTAATTTAGAAATTGATCGTGACAACTTATACTTGGTCGAGAAGCGCATTCCGGGTTTAGGTGGCTTCCCTATGGCGACTCAGGAAGACGTATTGTCGCTAATCTCTGGTGGCTTCGATTCCGGCGTCTCGAGCTATCAGTTCATTAAACGTGGCTCTCGTACGCACTATTGCTTCTTTAATCTTGGCGGCGACCAACATGAAATTGGCGTTAAGCAGGTGGCTTATCACTTGTGGCAGAAGTATGGCGAGTCGCATAAGGTGAAATTTGTCTCAGTGCCATTTGACCCAGTTGTGACTGAAATTCTTGAGCGCATTGATAACGGTCAAATGGGCGTTATCCTTAAACGCTGTATGATGCGTGCTGCTAGCCGTGTTGCTGAACGCATGGGTATCCAAGCATTGGTGACTGGCGAAGCTATGGGGCAGGTGTCTAGCCAAACCTTGACCAACCTCAACGTTATTGATCGCTGTACCGATACGGTGATTTTACGCCCGCTTATCGTGATGGATAAGCAAGATATTGTGAATATTAGTCGCCAAATTGGTACTGAAGATTTTGCCAAGTCAATTCCTGAGTACTGTGGTGTCATTTCGCAAAAGCCAACGGTAAAAGCGGTATTATCAAAAATTGAAGCCGAAGAGCAAAAATTCTCCGAAGATTTGATTGAGCGTGTGGTGGCGGCAGCTGAAATCATGGATATTAGGGATATTGCAACACAAATGGATACCAAAGTGGCGTCAGCTGAGACGGTTGAAGATTTAGCCGCGGGTGAAGTGGTGATTGATGTCCGTGCGCCAGAAGAAGAGGAGCAAAGCCCACTTGAGCTAGAAGGTATTGAAGTGAAGGCGATTCCATTCTTTAAATTGGCGACACAATTTGCTGATCTAGATAAAAGTAAGACTTACTTGTTGTATTGTGACCGCGGTGTCATGAGTAAGCTGCAAGCGCTGTACTTGCAAGAGCAAGGCTATGACAATGTTAAGGTTTACCGCCCATAGGCGTTGCCCGTAGCAAGCCCAACTAAAAGCCGCTGTTAGCGGCTTTTTTTATAGTTTGATAAAACCTTAGCAGATTAGCTCTTGATGAGATAGAAAAAGTAGCAGGTACAAAAAAGCCACATACTCAGATGTGGCTTTCAGCTGGGCTATCAGGCATTATCGCCAGAGTGTATTACTCTGAATGCTGAACGTTAGCCGTTGTTTCTTTGTCGCTTTCTGTAGCGACTAGCATGGCATTAACGTCGTCGTTTAGGTCCTGCTGCATTGCTTCTAGACCTTCGGCTAGCTGAGCGCTAATGGCGGCGTGTAAATCGTTAGTATCAACAACGATTTCGTCAGCGTGTACGTTAGCGGTGCAAGCGAGTAAAGCAACAGTTGCTAGTGTTTTTAGGTTCATCATGGTGTTCGCCTCCGGGCGGATATTCGTCTTGGGGTTAGACACTCCCCAATACGTCGTAGAGGCTGTCTAACTGCACTTAATTTCTTGGGGTGAAATTTAGTCAAAATTGCTTCGCTTTACAAACGATAAAATGTAACAATAAGGATTAGTAAATCTAATCCAAATATGAGATCGAGATCACTATGTCGAGACGATTGCCACCGCTAAATGCCGTGAAGGCTTTTGAAGCCGCAGCAAGACATTTGAGCTTTACCCGAGCTGCTGAAGAACTGTTTGTTACGCAAGCTGCTGTTAGTCATCAAATAAAAGCGCTAGAAGAGTACTTAGGGTTAAAACTGTTTAGGCGTAAAAACCGCTCTTTACTGCTTACCGAAGAGGGGCAGGGTTACTTTCTCGATATAAAAGATATTTTTGTGCAACTAGCCGATGCAACAGATCGTTTACTTGCGCGTAGTGCTATTGGCTCGCTGACAGTCAGCACTAGCCCTAGTTTTGCCATTCAGTGGCTGGTTCCGCGCTTATCTAAGTTCAGTGAAAAGAACCCCGACATCGATGTGAGAATTAAAGCGGTTGATGACGAGGATAGCTCCTTAGCCGATGATGTTGATGTGGCCATCTATTATGGTCAAGGTTCATGGCCTGGGGTGCGTGCTGATAAACTGCGTAATGAGGTATTAATTCCGGTTTGTTCACCGATGTTACTCAGTGGACCTAAGCCGCTGGCTGAACCAAGTGATCTGAAACATCACACCTTATTACATGACTCAAGCCGACATGATTGGCAGGCTTGGTTTAGACAATGTGGAATTACCGATATTAATGTGAACCAAGGTCCAATCTTTAGTCATTCATCTTTGGTTCTACAAGCTGCGGCACACGGTCAAGGCATAGCATTGGGCTATAGCGTATTAGCCCGCCCTGATATTAAAGCAGGTCGTCTGGTGTGCCCGTTCCCTGAAGTCTTGCTCAGTAAAAATGCTTATTACTTGGTGTGTCAGCAGAATCATGCCGAAATCGGTAAGATTGCGGCGTTTCGTGAGTGGATGTTAGATATGTTTGAAGAGGAGTCACGCAGTGAACTATTACCAGGTTGATGCTCCTTTGGTGGAGGCTGAGTTGTTGCCTAGCCAAGTTCGCCTAGAAGGCAATGTGAGTGACACCTTAGTGATTTTCACCCACGGTGCTGGCGCCAATATCGACAGCGAGTTTATGCAACAGTTTTCTGCCGGGCTGGCCAAGCAAGGTGCTTGGGTCGCGAGCTTTAATCTACCTTATATGCGGGCCAATGCCGTTGACGGTAAACGTCGACCACCAGATAGGGCGCCCAAGCTGCTAAAAGACTTTGCGATTCATGTTGCTGAGCTTAAGCGGCAGTACCAACCGCAGCGTATTGTGCTGATGGGTAAGTCAATGGGTGGACGCATGGCGGCGTGGTTAGCCAATGAGGTATCGGTTGATGGGGTGGTGTGCTTAGGTTACCCGTTTGTGGCGTTAAAAGGTGGAGAGCCAAGGTTAACTCCGCTGGCGCAATGCCAGGCACCAGTCATGATATTGCAAGGCGAAAGAGATAAGTTTGGCGGCCTAGACCAAGTTGAAACCTGGATTGACGGCCTAGAGATAAAACTGCACTGGTTGCTTGATGGCGATCATAGTTTTAAACCGCGCAAGTCGTCAGGCACCACTCAAGAGGCTAATCTCGAACAAGCGATACACGCGAGTATCGAGTTTATTGGAGGTTTAGATGCATAAAGGTTTTTTGTTATTAGCCTCGTTAAGCGGCTTTATTGCAGTCGCGCTTGGGGCATTCGGTGCCCATGGTTTAAAGCGCATTGCTTCACCTGAGATGATAGCGATATTTAACCTTGGGGTTGAATATCAGTTTTATCATACCTTTGCGCTAATCGCGGTGGCATTTGCTGGGCATTGGTTAACCTCGCGGTTGTTGGCGTGGGCCGGGTATTTGTTTATTGCAGGCATGGTGTTGTTTTCAGGATCGTTATACCTATATGCGTTATTGGGAACAAAGTGGACTGGTCCTATTACGCCGTTAGGGGGCGTATGCTTCCTACTGGGGTGGTTATTTATCGCTGTGGCAGTTTGGCGTAACCGCGTGGTCGAGTTAAACGATTAACCATCAGCCGCTGTCTATTGTGTCATTTCAGTGTAAAATGGCGGGCAATTAACGTTGTACGCCATTTTTTGTGCAGGAACCCCCAATGATAAACCTATTTTTATTTTGCCGTGCTGGTTATGAGGAAGAGTGCGCTGCTGAAATTCAGCACCGTGCAGCTGAGCTTGATATCGGCGGCTTCGTTAAAACCAATAATAACGATGCTTATGTGATTTTTCAGTGTTTCCAAGATGGCGATGCTGAAGTGTTGGCGAAGAAAATCTCATTGGATTCATTGATTTTTGCGCGGCAAATGTTTGCAGCTGCCAAGTTGCTTAAGTCTTTACCAGAAGCAGATAGGGTCTCTCCGATTGTTGAGGCGTTAGCCAGTGTTAGCAAAGCAGGCGAGCTGAGGGTTGAAACCCCAGACACTAATGAAGCCAAAGAGCTATCGAACTTTTGCCGTAAGTTTACTGTGCCTTTACGACAAGCACTTAAACGCAGTGGCGCATTAACAGAAAAAGAGAATCCTAGAAGGCCCATCATTCATGTGTGTTTTGTGGCTTCGGGTACCGCTTATGTGGGCTATTCGCTGAGCAATAACTCATCGCCTCATTACCGTGGTATTCCGAGACTAAAGATGGCTGCCGATGCGCCAAGCCGTTCAACATTGAAGCTTGATGAGGCATTTATTCATTTCATCCCCAAAGATGAGCAAGAGCAGCGCCTGCGTAGCGGGTTGAATGCGGTGGATTTAGGGGCTTGCCCTGGTGGCTGGACTTATCAGCTTGTGCGCCGTGGTATGTTTGTTGCGGCAGTCGACAATGGGCCGATGAACGAAGATTTAATGAATACCGGCCAAGTTAAGCACTATACTGCCGATGGGTTTCGTTTTGAGCCGCCACGTAAAAATATTTACTGGTTAGTTTGCGATATGGTAGAAAAACCTTCGCGCGTTGCCGAGTTAGTTGAAGCTTGGGCCATTAATGGTTGGTTTAAAGAGGCTATCTTTAACCTTAAGTTACCAATGAAGAGTCGCTACAAAGAAGTGTCGCAAATTTTGGCTACCATGCAGGAAATTTTAAAAGAGAATGGCGTCGAAGATTTTCATTTAGCCTGTAAGCACCTTTATCATGATCGTGATGAAGTGACGGTGCATTTATGGTTGCGCCCACAAACAGGCTTCTAATACCAATCAGTATAAACATTTAGTCACTCAGCGAGAGTTTAGCGGTTCTGAGGCAAGGTCTTTAAATGCTCCTGCATTAATGACATTCACCACATCCATGTGGTTTGCAACGAGTGAAGAGCATAGTTATTCTACGGTT
>NZ_JAEH01000060.1:426-24955 GCF_000518805.1 Shewanella waksmanii ATCC BAA-643 | reverse complement strand
AAACAATGGTTGTTCCCTTGTGAAATTATTCAACGCAGAAGTAGGCAGCCTAAAACGCGCCAGAATGGCGAGTTTTAGCGATTCTGATGCTGTGTTAACGAGCTTAACCGTAGAATAACTATGCTCTTCACTCGTTGCAAACCACAGGGTCTTGACTGTTCCTGACAGTCATAAGACATTTCCTCCATCCTTGGAGGTCAGATGTGGTGAATGTCATTAATGCACGACTATAGGGATATAGGAGGTAGGGTAACGCAGGAGCAGTTACCGAGGAGCATTTAAGGACCTTACCTCAGAACCGCTAAACTCTCGCTGAGTGACTAAATGTTTATACTGATTGGTATTATATCAAGCTGCCTGAATGACGGTTAAGTCGTGAATGGCCAATGTTTGTAACCCCGTAAAACCCACAGCTATCTGCTGTTATTCACTACCAAGCATTCACATCAGGCTGTCAGTCGTTTTCACTATGATAGCGATCATCGTACAGTGCCATTAGCTCATCGACTTTCTTACGCGCACTGCCCTTCTGGCTGATATTGCGTTGCACCTGAATCGTTCCAAAACGGGCACCATGGTATAGCTCACGGGTCAAGGGTATATCATGATTACTAATTAACACCGGAATACCTCGATCTATCGCAGTATGACGAGATTTTCTTGCCAGTAAAGCTTGATCGTCTAGGCTAAAACCTGCACCAACGTAAGTAGTAAAGCTGGCTGTTGTAGACAGCGGGGCGTACGGCGGATCGCAATACACCACATCACCGGGTTGAGTTAAGTCAAATGCTTGTTCGTAGCCAATACATTTGAATTCAGCCCGCTGTGCTTTTTCTGCAAAAGCAAGGATTTCAGCTTCGGGGAAGTAAGGCTTTTTATATGAACCAAATGGCACATTAAATCCCCCTTTTTTATTGTAGCGACACAAACCATTAAAGCCGTGACGATTCATATATAAAAAGTAAACCGAACGCACAAACGGATCTTGTGTTTGATTAAACTCGGTGCGCACTTGATAGTAAGCGTCTTTGGCATTCATGTTCGCAACAAACATGGCTTTGGCTTCGCGAATGTACTTATCCGGCTGCGACTGAATAATTTTGTACAGATTGATGAGGTCTTGGTTAATGTCGCACAGTAGATAGCGCTCATAGTGGGTATTAAGAAATACCGAACCTGCACCAACAAATGGTTCAACAAGTCTATCTCCCTCAGGTAAGTAACCACTGAGAGCGTCAACCAATTTGTATTTTCCACCGGCCCACTTGAGGAAGGCCCTTTGTTTTTTAACCATCTAAACCGATTGAACGCTACGAGAAAACAAGCTGACGATTGTACTCTGTTTATTATGGAATTTCACGACTAGGAAGCGCCTTCTGCAGATCATAATGGCCAATATCTTTCCAAGCCCGCAACCATGGTTGACTGATGCCATATTGCGACACCAATTTTTGTCCTTGTTGCAGTGCTTCTGTATTACTGACGAAGTCGCCGTATAGCACCACCCAGCGCTGCTTATCTTTAGCCACTCTGACTTGTGGATCATCTGCAAATCGCGCCAGTATCTGTTGTAGCGACTTACGCTGCTTAACACTAGCCAATTGTAATGTATAAGCTTTTAATTGAGTCTGCGACGTATCTACGCCTGTGCTCGATTCAAGCTGCTGTGCCGGCTGCGGTAGTGATTGTGGCTCACTCGTTGGCGCTGTAATCTTGGTGGCGGGTTCTGATGACGTCGCGCTGTTCACGGCGAACGTTTCTACTTTGCTGGCTGGGTTTGACGCGATATCTGCATCTTGCGTTGTAGCCTTAATTTGGCTTGCATCGCCAGTAGCCTTGTTTAGCTCTGCATCAGGCTCAGCGGGTAAGGGGTCAACTTTAGCCGGGTCGATAGATGCGGTGGCGACAATATTGGCTCGATTAGATAACTCAACGCGATATTCAAAATAAGGTAGCAATAGGTTACGGGCGTATTGCAGATTTACCGCGTGAGCTCGTGCCTCGCTGACCGTCATCGTTTTGCTACTGACTGGCTGCGGTTCACTATCACTAATCAACAGATAGCCCAGTACGCCAACCAATACAGCCGCTAATAGCGCAATTGCCGGCTTTAACCAGGCTTTTTGTGGCGTGGGTTCGGGCTCGCCATTGAGTGCAAGTTCAAACAAGGATACCACTTCTGCGGGCAGGCCATTTTGCTTTGCTAGCTGCTCAGTGACGATATCTCGCGGGGTGAATGGTACTTGTTCACTGCGGCTCAAGAGAATGTAGTACAAGCCTTCGCGCTCTTCATTGCCTAGTGGCTCCACCACCATAGGCAATATCGGCACATCATCATTTTCAGGTAGCTGAGCAATCACTGAATCTAAGTATTGAGACGTGGTAGACAGTGTTACCGTGATACGACGTCCATTAAGTGAAAGCTGACTTAATACAATACACTCAGCCCAAATCTCCAACGGCAGGTAATGGGCGTCATCTAACACAATATGCGAAGCTGCGGGTAAAGATGAAGCCAGCTTTAGCAGCGTTTCGGGCATAGGAATTTCATCATCAAATGCCGGTTCGCTAAGCAGTTGAACCAAAATCTTTCGTCGTATTTCTGCACTATCACAATGCATCGGGCAAGTCACAAACGCACTGCTTACCTCGGTGAGCTCTTCAACCAATGCCGTTAAAATGCTGGTTTTACCGCAGCCGTCATCGCCAGTGAGCACCGTAAGCTGCTGACCGTATAACACTACATGCTGCAATCGCTGCAGCAATGCATCTTGACTAGGTAATAGAAACGAAGAGTTTAATGCCACTCTGCCACCACACTACAATTAGTTGCGGCTAATGACCTCTTCAAGAATGGACTCAGGTACATCACTGTAAATACCTGCCTGACCCATTGCATTGGGCAGCATTAGTCGCAATTGACCTTGAAGGACTTTCTTATCGCGCCGCATATGTTTGATAAACTGCTGATAGTTCATCGTTTCAGGAGCGACCGTTGGCAAATCAAATGCATCAAATAGAGCGGTGATCCGACAAACGATTGACTCATTAACTAAGCCCATCTCCTGTGCAGTTTTAGCAGCAAGTACCGTGCCAGCCGCAACAGCTTCACCATGCAGCCATACACCATAGCCCATTTCAGCTTCAATAGCGTGACCAAAGGTATGCCCGAGATTGAGTAACGCTCTTACACCTTGCTCTGTCTCATCTTGTTCGACAACTTCAGCTTTGATTTCACAACAGCGCGCAATTGCGTACTTAAGCGCCTCTTCATCGAGAGACTTCAGCGCAGCAACATTGTTTTCTAACCAAGCAAAGAAATCAGCATCCCAAATGATGCCATACTTAATAACTTCTGCCATACCGGCTGCAAACTCGCGCTGGGGCAATGTCTGCAAACAGTGAGTGTCAATAACGACAACTTTAGGTTGATAAAACGCGCCAATCATATTTTTCCCGAGCGGGTGATTAACGGCAGTTTTGCCACCAACGGAAGAATCGACTTGAGAAAGTAGAGTGGTAGGTACCTGAATAAAATCAACACCACGTTGATAACAGGCTGCAGCAAAACCTGTCATGCCCCCAATAACCCCACCACCCAATGCAATCAACACGGTGTCTCTACCTAAATTCTGCTCTAATAAAGCAGTATAGATAGCATCGGTTTGTGCAAGGGTTTTGTATTGCTCACCATCGGGAAGAATAACAGGTTCAACGCAGTTAAATGATGCCAATAGCGCTTGTAGCTGATTAAGATACAAAGGCGCTATGGTGTCATTTGTGACGATTAGAAGCTTTTTGTTCTGCACAAAGTCGGCAAAAAGCTCGCTTTGTTGCAAAAGATCCCGGCCAATGAAAATAGGATAACTACGTTCACCAAGTTCAACCTGAATCTGCTTCATTTTTCCGCCTAAATTTAAAAGCCTAACTGTTCAATAATTTGATTTGCAACAACTTTAGCGCTTTGTTCATCGGTCTTAACGATGACATCAGCAATCTCTTCGTAAAGAGGGTTACGAGTTGCAGCAAGATTTTCTAGCACTTCTCTTGGGTCATCAACTTGCAGTAGTGGTCGGCGCTTATCACGCTGAGTACGAGCTACTTGCTTGTCGATAGTAGTTTCTAAATAAACCACAATACCGCGTGCAGAAAGGTTATTACGGATCTCTTTGCTTTGAATAGAACCACCTCCAGTTGCTAAGACAATACCTTGTTTTTCGGTAAGGTCTGCAACAACTTGTGTTTCACGACGGCGAAAACCTTCTTCACCCTCAACGTCAAACACCCAAGCGATATCAGCGCCAGTACGGCTCTCAATCTCTTGGTCTGAATCGTGGAACTCTAAATGAAGCATCTGTGCGAGATGACGACCTATAGTGCTTTTACCAGCCCCCATAGGACCTACTAGGAAAATATTACGTTTTTCAGCCATTGCTTTACGTCTGAATCTTATATGAAGTTTGCCTACGCCAGCCAAAAAATCAGGCCGACCTTAAATGTTACCTTGCTCTTATGAGACTTGACCGCGGATTATCTCAGTTTACCCCCTATGAAGGCAAGAGAAGTCAGCGAATTCTATGAAATTATCCGTTATAACACATGACGCTGGGGAGGACCCACCAGCGTCAATATGAGAAAAAATAGTAAGTTAGATCTCTTCTGAAACGATTTTAGGGGTCACAAAGATAAGTAATTCTTGGCGTTCATTCTTATCAGAGGTATTTCTGAACAAGTAGCCAACAAATGGAATGTCGCCTAACACAGGAACTTTACTCACCTTATTGATTAATTGTTGTTGGTAGATACCACCTAAAACAATAGTTTCACCGTGATCGACTAGCACTTGGGTACCAATACGCTGAGTATCAATCGACACCGCTTGGCCCAGTGGCGTATCAACTGTTTTACCTTGCGAGTCTTGGGTGATCTCAAGGTCGAGGATCACGCGGTTATCAGGTGTGATTTGCGGTGTAACTCTCAGTGACAGTACCGCTTTTTTAAACTGTACTGTGGTTGCACCGCTTGAAGCTGACTCAACGTAAGGAATTTCAACACCCTGCTCAATGTAAGCGGCTTTTTGGTTTGAGGTGGTAATACGCGGACTGGCAATAATCTCACCTTTACTCTCAACCTCAAGTGCACTTAATTCTAGATCGAGCAAGGTCCCATCGGCTAACTTAGCCACATGAAATGCAATACTCGTTGGGTTAGCCACTGCCGCTGGAAGATTAACATTTAATCTGTCGCCCAAGCTGGGGACGATACCGTTGGCAATATCATTGGCGCCTTCTAAGCTGCCCGATGTACCTTTACTGCCTTGCTGGTCTGTTACCCCCCAGCGAATACCTAAATCCTCTGAAACATCATCTTTAACCGTCACCATGCGTGACTCAATCAATACCTGACGAATGGGAATGTCGAGCACTTCAATCAAGCGATGAATATTTTCTAAGCTCTCTTCAGTATCCTTCACAAGCAAGGTATTGGTGCGCTCATCAACAGCAACACTGCCTCGAGTCGTTAACAAGCTTGAGTCTTCGCCTTTGAGCAAATCAGCAATATCAGTTGCTTTGGCATAGTTAATCTGTAGGTACTCAGAAAATAGAGGTGCAAGCTCTTTCACTTCTTGCTGGTTTTTCAACTCTTGGCTTTCACGAATCGCTAATTCTTCCGCTGGAGCAATCATGAGAATATTGCCTTCGACGCGTTTATCTAAGCCTTTGGTTTGTAGAATCAAATCTAAAGCTTGATCCCAAGGAACATCATCTAAACGTAGCGTGATATCACCTTCAACCGTATCACTGGTTACCAAGTTAAAATCATTATAGTCTGCGATAATCTGCAACACGGTACGCACAGAGATACTTTGGAAGTTCAATGACAGTGAGCGGCCTTCGTATTTCTTTTCTTCCTTGACGACCGTCATCCGCTCGGCCTTTTTGATACTTAAGCGGAATAAACTGCCTTCTTGTTTATAGTTGTACTCATACTGACCTGATACATCCACCAAAATACGCGTGGTCAACTCTTCTTTGAAAGTCTCAAAACTATTCACTGGTGTCGCAAAGTCTTGTACATCCATCACATAGAGCAGATCTGAGCCGATATCAGTGTTGTATAGCTTCAACTCTAGTTTCGCTCCCACTTGCTCAACGTTAGCGGCAACAGAAGCGTTATTTAATTTAACCAGTAACTCACCACCACCGGCTTTGTCACGTCTAAAATCAATGTTTTTAACGCCGTTAATGAAACGGTTTTGACCACCATCAGCGCGGCTAGCCACTTCATCATTGATGGTTAAACGGTAGGTGTTACCGACCACTTTACCTTGATAAGCCTTAACTTTAGCTAGATCGACTTGTACATTGAGACGCTCACCATTTTGGCTGGTAGTGACGGTAGTCACCCCTACAGTTTCAACCGGTAATACATCTTTTTCTAACCCAGAAATACTGTCATCAAAGCCCAAGATAATTTGTGCAGGTGACGCATTAAGATCAATTTGAGGTTCAGACACGGCACTTTCAAACGTGAGCTGCAATTCCAACTGATGATCAACAACTGCATGATACTTTACATCAACCAAGCGATTGGCAGCTGACGCATTAAACGCCCAAGCCATTAAGAGTGTTGTCGTCGTGACCGCTTTCATTAGCGACGACATATTGTTTAGCATTTTTCTCGCGGCAGAAGATTCCATTATTCCCACATCCTTCGCTTGTTATTCACCAGTCAGTTCCATGTTGCTCATTCTTTCAGCCCAGCAACCAGAACCATCTGGAATTAATTCAATTATTTCGACTGTTTGGGGTGTAACTTTAGCAATTCGGCCATGATATAACCCCAAGTACTCACCAATACCCAAACGATACACACTGCCATCATTGGTTTCGACTAACGCCCAAATCGTGTCACGCTCGCTCAAGGTGCCACGCATTTTTAGATTGTCTAGCGCATAAGTTTCTAAGCGCCCTTTACGGCGTTTTAAATCAGGCTGGAGGCAATCTTTAGTTGTATCAATCACTTCTTCTGTTAGTTCTCGTGACGGTGGTACAAACGGGCTGCGCATCAGTTCAGCTTGATAAGCATAGTGTTCAAATTTCGGTGTTTCTTCTAGCGGCTTAATATAAGCAACATGCTGTGCTTTGGTGGTAGTCACAAACAACTCTAAATCGCTACGATCACCTGAACACGCTGTTAATCCAAAGGCCAATAAGACTAATGACAATTTTTTCATGCTTATTTAGCCCCCGCTGGTTTTTCAGCCGGTAACTCAGCACCTTCTTTAAAGCGATAAGTTTTTGCTAAAATTTCCATGGCTAGTTCGCCAGTCTCACCACGGGTAATGACAAAATCATGCAAACTGACAATCCGGGGTAATTTTGCCACGCCACTCACCAGTTGCCCCATCTCGTGATAATCACCGCCAACAGACATGCTAATAGGAAACTCAATATAGAAATCACGCTGAATCTCTTCGCGCCAATCTAAGCTTTCTATTTTTAAGCCCGCATCTGTTGCGACAAAGGTTAAGTCATCAAGTAATCCTGGCATTTCATTCTGTGAGGGCAGCATTTTCAGCAGCTCTGCAAACTGCACTTCCATCACCGCGAGTTGCTCACGATATAACTTAAGGTTAGCTGCTAGCTGATATTTCGCCTTAAAGTCATTCTTCAAGGTCACTTCTTGCTGCTGCTCTTTATCCAGCTCTGCAATTGCATCAGAGATAAATAAAAAGTAACTGGCGACGAAAATACATACCGCCAACATCAAAGCAAACACCACTTTTACTTGGGTTGGCCAGCCGCCAATATTCTCAAAATCAATATCGTTAAATTCACTCAGATCGAGTTTCATCGGCTCGCTCCTTGTGTGCTATCTGCTTCGTCAACTTTCACTTCACGAATGGTGACTTTCAAACTGAAACGCTGTAATTGACGTAGCTCTTCACGCTGAGAAATAATTGAACGCATGTTTGGATCTTGTAACCACTGCGACGTTTTTACTTTACGCATCATGTTGGCAACGTTGTTGTTAGATTCGCTGCGTCCTTCAATCCACAGTAAGCTGCCCTTTTTTTCAATACTCGACAAGTAAATGCCAGGTGGAACGATACGCACTAACTCATCTAAAACGTGGGTAGGTAGGTTTCTGGCTTGTTGTAAATTAAGAATAATTTCTGTGCGACGCTCAATATCTTTTTTACGTTCGCGAATCTTTTTAATTTCGGCTATTTGCTTTTCTAGTAGCTGAATTTCTGATGTGAGATAGGCGTTACGGCCACGCTGCTCTTCGGTCATTGAATCTACAACCATCAAAGCCACATAAACCAAAAGCGATGACACCAAGAAAACCAGTGCCAATATCCCCAAGTAATCACGCTTATGCTTCTCGCGTGCTTCTTCTCGCCAAGGAAGTAGGTTTATGTTCGCCATTCAGAATAACTCCTCAAGGCTAACCCACATGCCACCATATACTTGCTAATATCGGCTTGCAGTAGCGTCTTCACTTGTTCATCGGCATGCAAACAACCTTGAAATGGGTCTGCAATAATGGTGTGTACGCCCAGTTCATTAGTGAGCAAATTAGCCATACCTTCAAGCTTAGATGTGCCACCACACAATACGATATGGTCGACCTTATCTTTGCCACTTGAGGTGCAATAAATTTGTAGAGTTCGTTTAATTTGCTGTAACAGCTGAGTTTGAAAAGGCGATAACACCTCAAACATGTAATTGCGGGGCAAGTCACCTTCTAGTTTGGCTTTTTCTGCTTGCTCATGGGACATGCCGTAAAAGGACAGGATGGATTGAGTAAACTGCTCGCCGCCAAACGCTTGTTCGCGAACAAAGGTGGTCTCTCCGGCTTCAACCACTGCAAATGTAGTAATATTTGCGCCAATATCCACCAGCGCAACCACTTTATTGTCAGCGCCTTCAGGTAATTGAGCAGCAATCATCTCGTAGGCTCGGCCTAAGGCGTAGCCCTCTACATCAACCACTTTAGCTTCTATGCCAGTGTCATAAAGCGCATCGACGCGTGCATCAATATTTTCAGTACGGCAAGCACTAAGCAGCACATCGACTTTGGTTGGGTCGGTACTGTTGACACTTAAGGTTTCGAAATCAATGCTGACTTCATCCAGTGAATATGGGATCAGATTGTCAGCCTCAATCTCAATTTGGGCTTCCATCTCCTCTTCATTTAGCGAGGCATCCATATAGATCACTTTTGTCATCACCGCAGAGCCAGATACCGCCACCGACGCAAACTTAACCCCTTTAGGCAAAGCACGTTTTACTTTCCTAAGAGAATCTAGCACGGCATCGTTATCTTTGATCTCATGATCATTGATTGCGCCTTTTTTTATTGGCACAGCGGTGTGACTTACAATTTTATAACCATCAGCAGTCTTACTCAGCAATACCGCCTTGACTTCATGTGAGCCAAGGTCAATACCCACCATTTGCGGAGCCTGACGCTTCCATAAGTTTGAAAGCATAGTCCATCGTCACTTTTGTTATAGTTTCAGCAATTAGATTAGCACAAAATCAACTCGTTATAGATATTTGTACAAAATGTTTCTGAGTTTTACAATTGCCATTTTTTTGACAACCATTTTTGCTTCACCAATAGCCACTCGCCTTATATACTATTGTACCCACTAAAATTATTGGAATTGTCTGGTGAAATGGTTTAAACGAATTATCATAGCGCTCTTTAGCCTGGTCCTTTTAGGTATTGGCGCTATTGCGGCAGCCTATTTTTACTTCTTACCAGAACTCCCAGACGTCACCACCCTAAAGACCGTTAAACTGCAGACTCCACTGCGCATCTATAGTAGTGACGGTAAACTCATTTCACAATTTGGTGAAAAGCGCCGGATCCCCGTGGAATATGAAGAAGTTCCGACCCAATTGATTAACGCGGTACTGGATACCGAAGACGCTCGCTTCTTTGAACACAAAGGTATTGATCCAATTGGTATTGTGCGCGCGGCACTCATTTTGGCGACAACGGGTAAGAAGAGCCAAGGTGCCAGTACCATTACACAGCAAGTTGCACGAGGCTTTTTCCTATCACGAGAAAAAACCTACATTCGTAAAATTAAAGAAATTTTCCTCGCATTAAAAATAGAAAAAGCGCTCAACAAACAAGAGATCCTCGAGCTTTACTTGAACCGTTCGTTCTTAGGTAATCGCGCCTATGGTGTCGGTGCGGCTGCACAGGTCTATTACGGTAAAGAGCTTGATGAACTGACGTTGCCAGAAATGGCAATGATTGCTGGTTTACCGCAAGCTCCTTCAGCCGCCAACCCTATTCGTAACCCAGCACGGGCAATGAATCGTCGTAATTGGGTATTGGGGCGCATGCTAGAAAAAGACAACATTACTCAAGCCCAGTATGAAGAAGCCACCCGCGCACCGATAACGGCCAAGTATCATGGAGCAGAGATAAACTTATACGCCCCCTATATTTCAGAGATGGCACGTGATTATTTAGTGGCTAAACTGGGCGAAGAGGAGGCGTATACAGGTGGCTACAACATCACCACCACCGTCGATTCGTCGTTACAGCTTAAGGCTCAAAAGGCCCTAAGAGATAATGTTTATGCCTACGATGAACGCCATGGTTACCGTGGCGCCACCAAAGTGTTATGGACTGACACCGCTCCTGCGGTAAGTGACATTAAAGCACTACTGAGTAAAACACGCGGCTTTCAAGGGTTGGCGCCCGCTGCAGTGATTGCTGTTGAAGACCAACAAGCCCAAGTTCTTAATGCCAAGGGCGAAACAATCGATATCGATTGGCAAGGCCTAAAGTGGGCACGGACGTTTATCAGTAATAAGCGCCAAGGCAAAGCCCCTAAACTGGCTAGTGATGTCCTTGAAGTAGGCCAACAGGTGTGGATCCGTAACAATGGGGAGTTTTGGCAGCTATCACAAATACCTGAAGTCTCTAGCGCTATTGTTTCACTTGATCCCCATAACGGTGCAATTAAAAACCTAGTAGGCGGTTTTAGCTTCCATACCAGCCAGTATAACCGTGTGACCCAAGCTAAGCGCCAGCTGGGCTCTAATATCAAGCCGTTCATTTATACTGCCGCGCTTGAAAAGGGCTACACCCTAGCCACGCTCATCAACAATGCGCCAATCAATAATGCGGATACTCGCCAAGGTATTGCCTGGCGTCCAAAGAACTCTCCAGATCGATATACTGGGCCAACTCGTCTTCGCGTCGGCTTAGCACAATCGGTAAACGTGATGGCAGTAAGGGCGATGCGCTATACCAGCTTGAACACCGCTATCGATACTTTAGTGCGCTTTGGCTTTGACCGCGACGATATCCCCCGCAACGAATCCATTGCTCTGGGGTCATCATCGGTCACTCCGCTACAAGTCGTGACGGCCTTCAGTGTTTTTGCCAATGGCGGTTACAAGGTCGAACCCTACTTCATTGAACGTATTGAAGACAGCTACGGCAACGTCATTGAACAAGCAAACCCAACTTTAGCCTGTACTCCTGAAGCGGCGAGTGATGTGGCACAGATGGCAGCAGACGATCCATTTGCTGCTATGGCACAAGAGCTCAGCAGCCCACCAGCAACAATTGCACAAGCAACAATGACCTGCGGTGACGAGGAGTCGCGCTTTGCAGAGCAAATTGTCTCAAGCCAACATGCATTCCTAATCACCGAAGCACTTAAGAGTGTGATTTGGGGTGGAGGCAACTGGAGCAAAGGCACCGGATGGAACGGCACGGCATGGCGAGCCGCACGGGTTGTAAATCGCCGAGACATTGCTGGTAAAACCGGTACCACCAATGAATCCCGCGATACTTGGTTTAGTGGATTCAACCCTAAACTGGCCACCACGGTTTGGGTTGGTTTCGATGACCATAGCAAAGAACTTGGTCGCACCGCATGGAATGCTAATGGCGCTAAAGATCAAATCTCGGGGGCTGAAGCCGGCGCAAAAACCGCGGGGCCGGGTTGGAATGAGTTTATGAAAGAGGCACTTGATGGCACACCACAAGAGCCGATGCTACCGCCTGAAGGCATTGTTTCTGCAAGGATTGATTTAGCCACGGGTAAGCTCACTCGAAAAACTGACCACACCAGCTCTTTTGAGTACTTTATCGCGGGCAGTGAACCGACTGAGTATGTCCAAGAAGAGCAAGATCAGAGCGATATATTTATTGAAGATCCGACTGAGGACTTATTTCAATAATATTGATAACTGCAGTTATTACAGGACAAAACCACTGCAGTTTCTCGCTTTAACCCTGTTTTATTCTGCGCCAAAAAATTGTTATCTATCAAATAAAAAAACCTGCTAGCGCAGGTTTTTTTGTTTATTGAATTATTTTCAACTCAATTTAGCATCTAAAGCGGCTTGTACTTGCACTATTGCGGTGCCGCCTAACGCTTCCCGTTTTGCTAGACAGGACTCAATGGTCAAACACGCATAAACATCTTCACCAATGATATCGGCGAAAGCTTGTAGATCAGCGAGTGCAAATTCTTCTAACGGCTTTTTCTGTGCTATTGCTGCAACAACCACTTCGCCAACAACATGATGCGCTTCTCTAAATGGCATGCCCTTAGCCACCAAATAGTCTGCTAACTCAGTTGAATTGGCATAACCTTGCTGCGCGGCACTAAGCGTATTGTCACGATTAACCTTCAGACCAGATAACACTAAGGCGGCCATTTCTAGACAGATAGACCAGCTATCCATCACGTCGAATAAGCCTTCTTTATCCTCTTGCATGTCCTTATTGTAAGCCAAAGGCAACGCCTTCATCGTGGTTAAGATACCCACTAGGCTACCGTACACACGGCCCGTTTTACCACGTATCAGCTCTAGCGCATCAGGGTTCTTTTTCTGTGGCATTAGCGACGAGCCTGAAGTCACTTGATCATCAAGTTCAATAAATCCGGCTTCACCACTATTAAAGAAAATAAGATCTTCTGCCATTCTGCTTAAGTGCATCATGCTGATTGAGGCATCGCTGCACAGTTCAATCACATGATCTCTGTCTGATACCGTATCTAAGCTATTTAACGTCGGGCCCGCAAAACCCAATGACTGAGCTAACTGATGTCTATCCATCGGATAAGCAGTACCCGCTAAAGCCCCTGTTCCCAACGGACAACTATCAGCACGCTTAAGCGCATCTTCTAAACGACTAATATCTCGCTCAAACATCTCTACATAGGCTAAACACCAATGCCCAAAAGCAACAGGTTGCGCGCGCTGCAGATGGGTGTAGCCCGGCATAACCGCATCAAGTTCTCTGGCGGTTAAATCTAGCAGTGCTGCTTTGAGTTTTTGCAGTAACGCGAGTAGTTGAGCGCCTTCTTTTTTACACCACAGCTTTAAATCTGTCGCAACTTGGTCATTACGAGAGCGACCAGTATGGAGTTTTTTGCCTAAATCGCCCACTTTAGCGATCAGAGATTGCTCAACAAAACTATGAATATCTTCGGCACCAGAGGCGATGATGAGCTCTGGTTTATCGGCAACTTCGGTCAATAGCTCCTTGAGTGCAGTCTGTAATTCAGTGCACTCTTGCTGAGTTAATACTCCGACTTGCGTTATCGCATCCGCCCACGCAATAGAGCCAACAATATCTTGCTCAATTAACCGATAGTCAACTGGAAGAGAGTCATTGAAAAGCTTAAACAATGCGCTGCTCTCTTGTGAAAATCTACCACCCCATAAGGCCATAATGTGCTCCTGAATTTGATAAAATAGAGGGGCGATACTCGCCCCTTCATTAACTCACTTATGAGTTGAGACTATTGATTGCTTAGCGCTCTAATACGGCTAGCTAAAGAATACAAACGGATAAAACCTTCAGCATCTTTCTGGTTGTATACATCATCTTCGCCAAATGTAGCGAACTCTTCCGAATACAGGCTATTTGGTGAGCGCTTCTTAACCGCATGAGCTTGGCCCTTGTAAAGCTTAATGACCACTTCACCATTCACTAAGTCAGCCAAAGGCTTTGAGGCACCTAGTAGCGATTCACATAGCGGCGTAAACCAACGACCGTCATACACAAGATGAGCCATTTGCGCACCAATTTGCTCACGCCATTCACGACTGCTCTTATCCAGCACTAACTCTTCAATCGCACGCAATGCAGCAAACATCACCGTGCCACCTGGCGTTTCATAACAACCACGTGATTTCATACCGACTAAACGGTTTTCGGTAATATCAATCCGGCCCACACCATGCGTACCAGCAATCGCATTAAGTTGCATCAAAGCAGCGTATGGGCTTAATTGCTCACCATTAACCTGAGTGATTTGACCCTTCTCAACCGCTAAAGTCACGTATTCAGGAGCATCCGGTGCATCTTCTGGCGCAACCGTCATAGTCCACACGCCTTTTGTTGGCTCGTTCCATGGATCTTCTAGCTCGCCACCTTCGTGGGAAATATGCCACGCGTTAGCATCACGGCTGTAAATTTTAGTTGCAGACGCTGTGGTCTCGATATTACGCTCAGCAAGATAGTCCAGCAGGTCTTCGCGGCTTACCATTTCCCATTCACGCCAAGGTGCAATCACTTTCAAATCTGGCGCCAATGCAGCAAAACAACCTTCAAAACGTACTTGGTCATTACCTTTACCGGTACAACCATGACATACGGCATCTGCACCCACTTTACGGGCAACTTCAACCTGAGCTTTGGCGATAATCGGTCTTGCCATTGAGGTACCGAGTAAATAAGTACCTTCATAAATCGCACCCGTCGCGATAGTTGGGTAAATATAATCGGCCACCAATTCTTCTTTTAGGTCGACGATATAACACTCTGAAGCACCTGAAGCGATGGCTTTTTCATGTAGGCCTTCAAGCTCTTCATCACCTTGACCAACATCAGCACAGAAAGCGACAATTTCGCAATCATTATAGGTTTCTTTCAACCATGGGATGATTGCAGAGGTATCGAGGCCACCTGAGTATGCTAGTACTACTTTTTTAACTGATGTATTGGTTTGATTCGACATAACTATTTCCTAAAAATCTTTACTAAGAGCAACACAGCTCGATAACTTAAAATACTGTATGACTAATCAGCCAACAAAGTAACTAAAACGGCATTTTGTGCATGCATACGGTTCTCGGCTTGATGCAGAATCAACGAGCCTTCGCCGTCAACCACGTCAGCTGTCACTTCCACACCGCGATACGCCGGTAGGCAATGCATAAAGAAGTTTGCGCCAGCTTGCTGCATCAATTCGCTGTTAACCTGATACGGACCAAACTTGGCTTTAATGTCGGCTAAATCGGCATTGTCACCCATCGAAATCCAAGTGTCGGTATAAATGGCATCATGATTAGCAATATCATTAATGTCTGAACTCAGCACCAACTTACCGCCATGTTTCGCAGCCAACGCTTGTGCCTCAACAACAACTTGGCCATCAGGGAAATGCCCTTGAGGACAAATTACCGTCAGGTTGACACCTAAAATAGCAGCGCCGTACATCAAGCTGTGCGTCACATTATTGCCGTCGCCCACATAGGCTAGATTCACTTTAGATAAATCATCGAACTGTTCAGACAACGTGAGAAAGTCAGCTAACCCCTGGCATGGGTGATACATATCAGACAGTGCGTTGATCACGGGCACACTGCCATGCTCTGCTAAACCTTCGATGGTCGAGTGAGCAAATGTACGCGCCACAATCGCGTCAGCCCAACATGAAATATTAGCGGCAAAATCAGAAACTGGCTCACGTTTACCCAATGCGCCATTTTGCTGGTCTAGGTATAAACAATGACCGCCAAGCTTATTAATACCAATGTCGAAGCTTACCCGAGTACGTAGTGATGGCTTTTCAAATAGCATCACCACACTTTTACCTGCTAGTGCATTTTGGTATTGCTTAGGGTTGGCTTTAATTTCTTTGGCTAAGCTCAATAGGTCAACTAATTGGGCTTGGCTTAAATCTTTTATCGAAAGTAAATGGTTCATCTTCTATCGCTCCCATGGTTAACAGAGTTAACCGTTTTCTGCTCTGTTAATCACTAAGGTAAAATTTGAGTACCAACACATTCACCTTGTGCTAGTAACATTAACTGTTCACTGTCTTTCCAAGAGGCTACTTGCACAGTCTGGCCTGTTGCTTGCGCCACATCGAACGCCGCTTGAACCTTTACTTTCATCCCTTTGGCAATCACGCCTTCCTGGGTAAGCTGTTCGGCTTGTTGCAAAGTTAACTGATTAACAAGCTCACCTTCTGCATTCAGCACGCCAGGCACATCTGAAAGTAGCACTAATTGACCACCCACAAGCTTAGCAAGCACGCTAGCGGCTTGATCGGCGTTAACATTTAATTGGGCACCATTAGCATCAATCGCAATTGAGCTAATAATTGGCATCCAAGATTGCTGTAGTAAGTAAGTCAATAGACTCGGATCGTTTGCACTGACCTCACCCACATAACCAAGACGTGGATCTTTGATTGTCGCTTTCACCATATTGGCATCTGCAAGGCTGAGTCCGACACTCGTTACGCCAGCTTTAGCCGCTGCCGCCTGTAGCATCTTATTTGCTGTTCCCGCCAACGCGCCTACAACAATAGGCATGTGCTCAGCAAGACTTACTCTAAGACCATCAAGCTTTTCGCTACTCATACCGTTAGCAGCCAATTGCTCATCGACCAAACACCCACCGCCGTGAACTAAAATAAGTTGCGTGCCAGCCGCGATAATTTTTCCGGCTGTTGTCATCAACTGAGCCATGCCAGCTTCAGACTGTAATAACGCGCCACCGACCTTTAATACTAAAACTTGCTTCATTGCTGATATCTCACTCACGGTGCTAGTTGTTACGCGTATTTAAAATGAATCTTTATGCATTGGTGCGCTTGGCTTGCTGCACCTTTCATCAAATTATCTATGGCGCTACCAATGACCAAGTATTGATTGCTTTCATCAAACTTCCAGCCTAAATGGCAAAAAGCAGTATTGACCACATCATCAACTTTAGGGAATTGATTTTGTTTCACCGTCACAAGAGGCTTATCGTCATAAACACTATAGGCATCAATAATGTCAGTTGTTGTTGTGCCTGGCTTTAATTGCACAGTAATGGTAGCCAATATGCCGCGCTTAAAATTACCTAGGTGCGGAGTAAAGATAACCTCTTGACCTAAATGTGTCGCTATTTCAGGTTGATGCCTGTGACCTAGCACACCATATGGCGTTAAGCTCACTTCACAAAAGCTTGTGTGTAACTGTGCTTTACGTCCCGCTCCCGTCACACCACTAACGGCATTAATCACCGGCAGAGTCTCTGTCAGTAGGTGTGCAATTGGCTTTAATCCGGTTAATGATGCTGTAGGGTAGCAACCTGGTACCGCAACCATTTTGCTATCTGCAATCTGATCTGCATTCCACTCAGCAAGCCCATATACTGCTTGTGCCAATGTTTTTGGGTGAGTATGTTCAAAACCATACCATTTAGGGTATTGGTCACTGTCGGCAAACCGGTAGGCGCCACTTAAATCAAATACCGCTAACCCCTGCTCATAAAACCAGGCTGCCAAATGTAAACTCACTGCGTGGTCGGTTGCTAAAACAACCGCATCGGCCTCATCAACAATAAGTGCCTTAGCCTCGTCAGTTAACGGTGATAAACAAGCAGAGATGTGGCTATATGCAGGATAAAGTTCAGCAAGAGGCTTGCCTTTATCAACACTATTTTCAGAAACATACAAGCCTTGAATGGTTAGCTGTTGGTCGGCTTGAATAAGAGAAGTAATTTGCGCTCCTGTGTAACCACTAGCGCCAATAATTGCTATGCTTTTCATCATCTAAATAATCTTCGTTTGAATTGAACGGGGTAAAAAAGAGGGGGCACAACTTAAGCCCTGGTAAAATACCAATAGTTGACAAGTTTATCGTCGCAGGAAGCCGTTACATATCGCCTTATTGTTAATATTTTGATGTGAATTATTCATTTTCTATCTCAATTTGGTGCTTTATTTAATGGTACTTGCTTTAGCTGTTTGCTAGACTACCACACAAAACTAATTATGCAATATATTTGAATATATATTTTTAGGTGCATCATGAAAAATTTACCTGATTTAAAAACCAGCTTTGCAGAACTCATTGCTACACCATCAATTAGCGCCTTAGAAAGTCAGTTGGATATGAGCAATCATGGAGTCGTGCAACTTTTGCATAATTGGTTTAGCGACTTAGGTTTTCAGTGTCAGTCAGATGTTGTTCCAGATACACGCGAAAAACATAACTTTGTGGCAACACTCGGTAGTGGAACGGGTGGACTACTATTGGCAGGACATACTGATACCGTGCCTTATGATGAAGGTCGCTGGCAACATGACCCATTTAGGCTGACAGAGCAAAACAACAAATGGTATGGCTTAGGCACCTGCGATATGAAGGGCTTTTTTGCACTTGTTGTCGAGGCGCTCAAAACTTTGCCATTGGATCAATTTAAACGGCCACTGTACATATTGGCCAGTGCGGATGAAGAAACCACAATGAATGGTGCCAAAGCATTCGCTAAAGCTAAATCTATTGCGCCGGACTATGCCATTATTGGTGAACCCACCGGTCTTAAGCCGGTATATATGCATAAAGGCCATTTAGCACAGGGCATTCGCGTTACAGGTCGCAGTGGCCATTCCTCGGATCCAGCAAATGGCCTAAATGCGATTGAAATTATGCACCAGGTTATTGGCCAACTGCTTAAACTCAAACAGCACCTCGCCGATAATTATTTGGAAAATGCCTTTAGTGTGCCGTACCCAACCATGAACTTAGGCCATGTTCACGGTGGTGATGCCGCTAATCGCATATGCGGATGTTGTGACTTACACTTAGATATACGGCCACTACCTGGTTTAGCGATTGAAGAGCTAGAGCAACTCATCATTCAATATTTGGCACCGGTAAACAGCCAATACCCTGGTGCGATAAATGTCGCCCAGTTGTACCCGCCATCGGAACCTTTTGCGGGCAGCAAAGATAATAGCTGGAGCCAGTTGGTCGCTAAGCTGAGCGAGCAACAACCAGAAGTTGTCAACTATGCTACGGAAGCACCGTATATTAATCAGCTAGGCTGTCAAACACTGGTGTTAGGCCCCGGTAGCATCGCCCAGGCACATCAACCGGATGAATTTATCGATACCTTATATCTAGATAAAACTGTCGCATTGCTTAAACAGCTAATTTACCAAGCGTGCATTAAATAAATCTAACAAGAAGCGGTAATTTTTAGCAGATAGTGCAATACAAATGATTTGGCGCAAAGACGATCAGTATTTTGCGCTGGCTTATATTGACCCATTCGAGGTACGCTGGGTATTGTGATTGATTAACCTTGTTTTATGGAGCATGTATGGCTGATATGTACGCATCACTAAAGTCTAATGTCAGTACTTTAGGGCAAATTTTAGGTGATACGATTCGCAATGACCTAGATGATGCATTCTTAGATAAAATTGAACAAATTCGCCACCTTGCCAAAAGCTCACGCCAAGGTGACAGTGCAGCAAGAGAAGAGATGCTAACACTGCTCACGGCCTTACCCGATGATGAGCTCGTACCTTTTGCAAAAGCCTTCAACCAATTCTTGAATCTCGCCAATATCGCTGAGCAATTTCATACCATCAGCCGCAATTGTGATGAGCTAGTATGCGTGCCCGACCCCGTGGAGCAACTACTTGGGCGTATGCTAAGTGGCAAGGTCGACCAGCAACAGGTACTTTCTTGCTTAGAAAGTTTAGATATCGACTTGGTGTTAACCGCGCACCCCACAGAAATTTCACGACGCACACTCATTCAAAAGTACTCAGCCATTGTTGATTGCTTAGCCACCCTCGAGAACGGCCAACTGAGTGAGCGCGAAAAGAAACAGCAGCATTTACGTTTGCGCCAGCTGATAGCACAAATATGGCATACCAATGAAATTCGTAATGAACGACCCACTCCGGTTGATGAAGCTCGTTGGGGACTCAGCACCATTGAAGTGTCGCTGTGGCAAGCCATTCCAGACTTTCTACGTCAGCTCAACGAGCAGGTAGAAGAGCGTACCGGCAAGCAAATTCCAACCGATATTGCGCCGGTGCGATTTTCTAGCTGGATGGGCGGTGACCGCGACGGTAACCCTTTTGTTACCGCAAAAGTGACCGAAGAAGTCCTGCTGCGAAATAGACACACTGCTGCGCGTCTGTATCTTAAAGATATCGTTAACTTAGTTAATGAGTTATCAATGGAAGAAGCAAGCGATGAGCTATTAGCCCAAACCGGACCTAGCCATGAGCCTTATCGCATTATTTTGCGAGAATTAAGGCAGAAGCTGCGCAATACCATCGATTACCTGAATGCGCGGTTAGAAGGTCATCAGCCTGAGGTTGCTCGGGATTCAATTGTATGGTGCAAAGAAGATCTAAAAACACCTTTAGACATTATTTATCAGAGCTTATCTGACAAAGGTATGTCTTTAATCGCTAACGGACTGCTACTCGACATGCATCGCCGAATCGCCTGTTTTGGCATTCACATGCTGAAGCTGGACATCCGTCAAGATGCTGAGCGCCACGCTAATGTCATTGCCGAGCTGACACGTTATTTGGGCTTAGGCGATTACAACCATTGGGATGAGCAAGAAAAGCAAGCATTCTTATTGCGTGAGCTAACCGGTAAACGACCACTGATCCCTTCAAACTGGTCGCCAAGCGACGATGTCGCCGAAGTACTCAATACTTGCAAGCTTGTCGCTAGCCAACCAGCACAAGCGCTAGGATCTTACGTCATCTCTATGGCGAGCAAGCCATCAGATGTGTTAGCAGTATTACTACTGTTAAAAGAGTCTAATTGCCCGCATCCAATGCGCGTGGTTCCGCTATTCGAAACTTTAGACGATCTTAACAATGCCGCAGATTGTATTAGTGCGTTATTGAAGATTGATTGGTATCGCGGTTATAGCAAAGGCACTCAAGAAGTCATGATTGGCTATTCTGACTCTGCCAAAGATGCCGGGGTAATGGCGGCAGCATGGGCACAATACCGCGCACAAGAGCAGTTAGTCGAAATATGCCAGCAAGCCGATATAAAGCTGACCTTATTCCATGGTCGTGGCGGCACCATTGGCCGAGGTGGCGGACCAGCTCACCAAGCAATCCTATCGCAACCGCCGGGTTCTGTAGATGGGCGTATTCGCGTTACCGAACAAGGTGAGATGATCCGCTTTAAGTTTGGCCTGCCCAAACTGGCGGTACAAAGTCTGGCGCTGTATACCTCAGCGGTTATGGAAGCAACACTGCTACCACCACCCGTGCCAAAGCCAGCTTGGCGCGACACTATGCAGCAGCTAGCAGATGAATCTGTTGAGGCCTATCGTAGTATCGTCCGTGGCGAGCCTGATTTTGTTGCCTACTTTAGAGCGGCAACGCCAGAGGTTGAACTTGGTAAATTGCCACTAGGCAGCCGCCCAGCTAAACGCCGTATAGACGGAGGCATTGAAAGCTTACGAGCAATTCCATGGATCTTTGCATGGTCACAAAACCGACTCATGTTGCCAGCCTGGCTAGGTGCTGGAGAAGCATTACAGTCAGTAGCTAGCCAAGGCAAAATGCCGTTACTGCAAGAGATGGCCAGCCAATGGCCATTCTTTGAAACCAGAATATCAATGCTAGAGATGGTGTATGCCAAAGCTGAACCCAATTTGGCTAAATACTACGAAACCTGCTTAGTAGACCCTAGCCTACATCACTTGGGAGATGCCCTGCGCGAACGTATGGCAACCGGCATTGATGCAGTATTGCAACTGACTCAAGCCGAAACCCTCATGTCTCACACGCCTTGGAACCGGGAATCGGTAGAGTTACGTAATCCGTACATCGACCCATTAAACTTCTTGCAGGCTGAGTTACTTGCCCGTACACGTAAAGACCAAGGCCATACCAAAGACATTGAACTGGCATTAATGCTCACCATTGCTGGTGTCGCTGCTGGTATGAGAAATACTGGATGATCAGCCTCAAATCAGCGCCCCTAATACTCGCAACGCTGCTATTGACTGGCTGTGTCAGTCAATACAGCATTTCTGAGCGAGAGTTAGAAGGTTACCTATCAGACGAGATTCATTTTGAGGTCAAACAAGGCAATCAGTTTTTTGGCATAGAACTGACCATTGCTGAGATTGACGTCAACTTGGGTGATAAACCTGAGATTATGGCAGTGACAGCGCACAGTTTAGTGAAAGTGCGTAACCCGATTATGCCGTTCAAAGCTGAAGTCACCACAACCTTTGAAGCTAAACCTTGGTATGACCCAGATAAACATGCGGTGTACCTTAAAGATCTCAGCCTCACTAAGGTCGAATCGACACCGGATGATATAGAAAAGGCGATTAATCCCGTCGCACCCCAGATGATGGGGTTTGTACGTCACTTTTTGGAGACTCAGCCAGTCTACGTACTTGATACCCAAGATGGAAATCAAGCCTTACTTGCTGAAATGACTAAACGGATTGAAGTCGTCCCTGGAAAACTCAAGCTGATTTTTGATGAGTAACCTAGCCACTGTAAACATCAGTGCAAAGTTTTAATTCAATCAAAAAGCGGCCACTAATCTGGCCGCTTTTCGCTTTTATCCGCTTGCTACTGCCTGTTAACAATCACCCACTGTCATTCAACGTCTTGGGCTACTTAGCAAACCGTTTAGCTGAAGGATAGTCAACAATGACAGCTTGCTGAGCCAACTCTCGCCTGAGCATATCGTAAGCCACTGCTGTGCTCATACTACGCACTAAGTCTCGAGAGCGACTTGGGAACTTCAACATCTGACTATACACTGCGCTTTTAGTCGCCAACGCTATAGCAACAGTACCTACTGGCTTTGCATCGCTGCCTCCTTCAGGGCCGGCTATCCCACTCGTTGCTAGAGCGAAATCACTGCCTAATATATTGCGGGCACCTGAGGCCATCTGCTCAACAACAGCTATAGATACAGCGCCTTGGTCATCTAAAGTCTCAGGCTTTACACCTAATACTTTTACCTTTGACTCATTGCTATAGGTAACCAGCCCTTGATGCAGGTAGGTAGAGCTACCAGGAAAGGCAACTAACCCACTGGTAATGGCTCCACCGGTGCAAGACTCTGCAACACTTAGCCCTAAACCTGAATTGACCAATTGATTATGTACCGCTTTTGCTAGGCTATCACAGTCGCGACAAACCACTGCTGTGCCCAGAGCCGCCTCTAATAATTGTACGGTATCTTCAATTTGCTCAATGGCTGACTCACCACGAGCAAACAGCTTTATTTCTATGTACGGCATAAAAGAGCGATAACCGAGCGTAATTCCGCTAGGTAGAGTTAATGCCTGCAGCTTATCTGCCAAAGCTGACTCACCGGAACCTAAGGTCAACAGCTTAGTCACTTGGGTGACTTCGCCTGCATCAAAACGCTCATTAATAAACGGGATAAATTGATCTTTAACCATCGCCTTAAACTCAAAAGGCACACCGGGAGTAAAGAATAGCCAAGCTCGGTTAAGCTTGACTGCGAAACCACACGCAGTACCAACTGGGTTATCAATCATCACCGCCGACTCGGGTAACAACGCTTGCTTAAGGTTACTCGGCGACATAACTCTGCCATTGCGGGTAAACCAATCTTCTAATCGCTGACGCCATTGGCTATTTTCAACTAACGGCTCCCCTAATGCCTCAGCAGCGGCTTCACTGGACAGATCATCAGAGGTTGGGCCTAAGCCACCGTTAACCAGAATAATATCAGCTACCAGACTACGCTCTTTGAATATCTCGACGAGATCAGACAAGCGATCGCCAACCGTTGTTTTACGCTGACACTCAATACCTTGCTCCATCATGGTATTAGCAAACCAAGCAGCGTTGGTATCCACTATCTGGCCAGCTAGTACTTCCTCGCCAGTGCAAATCAACTCAAGCTTCATCTTTATCTCCGGAGAAAATTAGTTCCGTTAAACTATGCAAGCCTAGCGCGAATAGCAATAGGTCTTTAGCATCTATTTAGCATTGCATTGGCATTATTCGCTGCCACCCAATTGACCAATCACAATCACTATTAGAACGACTTAAAATCCAGCCCGTTACAGTGGACAATTGGTGGATATCACCGGATGTCACCAACAACTATGACCTTGTAGCTGACTGACTTGCTAAATCGCTAGCAGGAAAACATTTTGCGAGCTCTAAACCCGAGAAGTTAAGAATGACGGAAACCATGGAGCTGCGCTTCATAAACGCACTCACTTCGCCCTACTCCACATGGGTATTGAGCCTCACTACGTTCGGACTTTTTACTTCCCATGTTCGAGTGTCATTTCAAAGCCCGTTAAACGAAAAAATCCCCAACACAAAGTGCTGGGGATTTATCGTTTATTAGGCACCTGGAAATGACCTACTCTCACATGGGGAGACCCCACACTACCATCGGCGCAATTGCGTTTCACTTCTGAGTTCGGGATGGGATCAGGTGGGACC
>NZ_JAEH01000060.1:0-416 GCF_000518805.1 Shewanella waksmanii ATCC BAA-643 | reverse complement strand
CCTGGAAATGACCTACTCTCACATGGGGAGACCCCACACTACCATCGGCGCAATTGCGTTTCACTTCTGAGTTCGGGATGGGATCAGGTGGGACCACAATACTATGGTTTCCAGACAAATTTAGTGGTGCTGATACCCAGAATCGAACTGGGGACCTCATCCTTACCAAGGATGCGCTCTACCGACTGAGCCATATCAGCACAAAATCTTTACTAGTTACGTCTTACGTATCTTTGCGTGACTAGTTTTCTCTTTCGAGAATAAATAGGCGCCTGGAAATGACCTACTCTCACATGGGGAGACCCCACACTACCATCGGCACAATTGCGTTTCACTTCTGAGTTCGGGATGGGATCAGGTGGGACCACAATGCTATGGTTTCCAGACAAATTAGGGACAATTTAGAAAGCTAATTA
>NZ_JAEH01000059.1 GCF_000518805.1 Shewanella waksmanii ATCC BAA-643 | reverse complement strand
TGCTGTGGCGCAATCAACTTAACTTGGTGTCCTACCTTTTGAAACTCTCTGGCCCAATAATTCGCCCCACCACAGGCCTCCATGACGACTAGACAGGGCTCTATCTTGGCAAAAAAATGTACTAAGTCTTTACGCTTAATCACCTTTTTTCTGACTAACTTTCCAGCCTGATTCACGCCAACAAAATGAAAAACAGACTTTGCGATATCTAAACCAACTGTAGTAATCTTCATAGTGGACCCGTCCTCTTTCTGATGAGTTGTAGCAACTACATCGTGGCCCATTGCGAGGCCGATTTAAAGTGGATGGGTCCATTCCATTATCCCCCGCTGGAGGCGAAACATCATTCACCAGTCATCAGCAAAATGATGACCCCCCCCCGTTGGAGGCGAAAACAAGTGGATATATGGGATCAGGGCAAACTTCGCCCATGACATGGGCCGACGCAACAATGGTTGATTAATAATGGCTGGCAGTGTTTTTTGCGCGTGCAGTGTTTTGCGCGTTTGATTACGTTGCCCTTGAATAGCTCCTAGCTATATTGCTATGTTGTTGATTGATAATGGCTAGCTTGTCTTTTTTATAGGGAATTTATCATATTAATAAATATGGTTTAGTTTGTATTCAGGGAAACAGAATGAAAAAACAATTAGAGAAAATCAGCGGCAGTCGCAGAGATATGCTAAAAAAAGCCACTGCAATGGCAGGCATTTTCGCGACTAGTGGCATCGTAAGCAATGTTCAGGCAAAGACACAAAGCACTGATCTTAATTCGAGCAAAATTGAACCCGATTACTTACCCACTCCGAAACAAGTCCCAGCATCTGAAGGTGTTTTACCACTCTCTGGCGGTGCTGGCCTGTACTACTGGGATACAGGTGGTAATGGCCCCGCAGTTGTACTTTCTCATCCCGGTAGAGGTAGCGCATTAACTTGGCCTTATCAACAACCTGTTTTTGCAAAAGCAGGGTTTAGAACAATTGCATATTCAAGACGCGGATATTATGGTTCTCCAGCAGGTTCAAAAGAAGATACCGGCAATTATGCTGATGATCTAAATGCGTTAGTTGAGCATTTAGGTGTAGATAAATTCCATATTCTGGGTCTGGCAGCGGGAGGTTTTGCTGTTTCTGATTATGTAGTTTCTTATCCCAAAAAACTACTTAGTATGACTATTGTCTGTAGCCTCTTTGGCTTATGGGATAAAAATATCGATGAACGATTAGACTTTATTCTTCCTAAAGCTTTTAGTGATTTACCGCCCGAGTTTAAAGAACTTGGTCCTTCCTATCGCTGGGCGCACCCTGAGGGGGTAAAGGATTGGATTGAAATGGAGAAAAAGTCTAAAGGGGATGGGGTTAGGCACGGACAAAAAGCGAAAAGCAATATTACTTGGGACAAAATTAGAGCTACTAATGTTCCTACTTTTTTTATTGCAGGTGGGGCGGACTTATATCAACCGCCTTCTATGATGCGAGCTGCCGCTCGAGAACTACCCCATAGCGAGACACTTGTGGTTCCAGAAGCAGGACACGCTGTACAGTGGGAACAACCTGAAACATTTAATCGCTCGGTTCTCGAGTTTTTCAGAAAACACAGTTAAATTCCCTTGGACAAGTTAAAGTTAGATATGTGGGATCAGAGTAAACTTTATTTAAGTCCCATAATTTTCCTCATCCCACGACTAGGATCTAGAAGCCTTTATCTAACGCATTTCTGTCCAATGATGATTTTGCTTCTGAATACCCAGAGCATACCAATAAGGCCAAAATCGAAGAGACAATTAACCCAGTGTAGATGCGGCTGAGGGTATCGAAAACATGGATGTTTTCGTTAAGCGGCCATGGATGGCGCAAAGCGTCCCGAAAAAGCGTCTGCACATACCCCCGCTGGAGGCGAAAACATGCTCCCCATTCAAGCGGTGAATATTACCTAAGCCATACCAGTTAAGTCATACCAATAAAGCGAAATCGAAGAAATAATTGACCCAGTGTAGATGCGGCTGAGGGTATCGAAAACATGGCCGCTCTATGACATCCATGTCAGCGCGGCATTTGTGAATCCCTTTACATCAGATGACACCGTCGAGCCCCCATGGATGGACTCTTTTGAAAACAAATAGGCGTCCCGAAAAAGCATCTGCACACTCCCCGCTGGAGACGAAAACATGCTATCCCTATCAAGCGATGAATAACCCTTTATGTCAGAACTTCATGCTTAATTACCCACCAGCAGCTATCACTTTGGCTGCAACTTTTGCGCTAAATGAGTAGCATTGCGGGCAGTGATCCCGTAAATCGATAATTGTGGATTGGCGCCTAAGCTGGTTGGGAAGATAGAACCATCCATTACCGATAAATTGTCATAGTAGTGGGACTCACCATAACTATTCACCATCGCCATTTTCGGGTCCTCGCCCATTGGGCAGCCGCCCATCACATGGGCTGAGGCCACAATGGTTTTAAGTGGGGCTAAATCTAACTCACTGATCACCTTTTTAGCTTGTTGCCATGATGACAAATACGGCGCACCTTCAGTGATAGGTAATACCTGCTGCGCCCCTGCAGCAAACTGCAGCTCCGCCATGCTGGCATAGGCCCGCCTTGCCGCGCGCCAAAACGCATCGCTCAAGGGATAGTCCAAACTAAAGCCGTGATCGGTAAGCTGAACCTGGCCACCTTGACTATCAGGATGGTACCCATCACGCACCAAGGCGATGGTGACTTGCAGTTGATTAAATTTAGCCATCAATTCTGCATGGCTTTTTCCATAGCCTAAGGTCTTTGAGGCAATTAATATTGGGTGGATTGGCGGTACTTCAAGTTTATAGCCTAGCTCGCCGTCGGCATCGTCTTGCCACACAAATTGGTCGCTATAAATCGACTGCGGCGCACCAGCATGACCATTGATGGGATCATTGAAAATCGCCCCGCTCAATAGTGTTGGATGTAAAAATGTTCGCTTACCTAGTAATTGGTGTGGATCCGCCACTTGTGAGCGCATTAGCAGTGCAGGAGTGTGAATTGCGCCTGCTGATAACAAGTAATGCTTAGCTTTCACGTTAACCGCAACGCCACTAGGTGTAAGGGATTCGGTTAATGCTTGGGCTTGTAAGCCGGTTATCTTATCACCTTGATGCTCAAGTTTGGCCACCTTGACGCGGCTCAATAGCGTCGCGCCACCATTAAGCGCTGAGGGTATGGTTGTCACTAACATCGACTGTTTAGCATTAACAGGGCACCCCATGCCGCAATAGCCGGTATTCCAGCAACCTGACACGTTGCGCTTAATAACGGTATATTCCCAGCCTAGGGCTTCACACCCTTGTCTAAGCGCCATGTTATTGCGGTTTGGCTCATAGTCCCACTTAGCGATGTTGAGCCGCTGCTCCATCTTTTCAAACCAAGGGTCGAGCTCATCGCGCGACAACCCCGCGATACTTTTATCGCTGGCCCAATACTGCAATGCGTTACGCGGCGTTCGAATAGAGGTTGTCCAATTGACGGTGGTCGACCCACCAACAGCGCGGCCTTGGAAGATACCGATCGCCTTATCTTTGGTTTTCATGCTCGCCGCTTGTTGGTACAAATTAGGGTATGCACGGCGCTCTTCCATATTAAAACTATTGGACGATTTAAGCGGGCCTGCTTCGATGATCATCACTGACAATCCGGCTTGAGTCAGAATTTCGGCCGCGACACCGCCACCCGCACCACTGCCGACAATGACCACATCCACTTGATAGTGCTGAGGCTCAGTTAAGGTGCTGCCATCTACATGTTGCCAGCCAGACGCTAAGCCAGTTTCAATGGGATCTTCAATACTCAAATGCTATCTCCAACAACAGGTGACTTAGGCAGTATATGGCCTAACATCAGGATGATTTGCTCACTAGGACTCAAAATATTTCGGCTTATCGTAGTGCAGATGATGCCAATGCTCAGGGCAGCTGTAATAGCTCGCCATAATTAAATCTCGCAGGCCGCCATAGGCGGTCACCATCATGTCGAGATAGTGTCCACGCCAGCGCTCTAACAGTGCTGCAAGCTCTTGAGGATTGCGCATCATCAATGGGGTCATATTGCCAGTGAGTAATAGCAAACCTAAACGCTGCTCCAACAGTTCAAGCAGTTGCATAAGCTCTTCACGTTGATCTTGTGGCAACACGCTAATGGTTTGCTCTATGGCATCTAAAGTGCGGGTTTGCGCCGCTAATCGGTGTGACTCAACCGTTGGAAAAGCGCCATCTAATATCACTGGCAGTAATACTGAAAATAGCAATCTATGGGGGTTATCTAACGCCGGATTAATGTTAACAGCGGGCGGCGAATAAACATTAACCCCAAGGGCTAATGCGCCGGTTCCCACTAAGGCCGTGGTCAAGAATGTACGTCGCTTCATAAACCTAACTCCAACTACTTTGCAAGAACTTGCTTGCAGCAAGCCCAAACCGCCCAGTGAGAATAATACCCGTTTGATAGTAACACTGTGATAGCATTAAACGTTACTTAGCTACTGACTGCTTCTGCACCACAAGCCAGCGCGCTATAAACCTGATATTAATAACAATAACTATTAATTAAACACATGTTTTAATTTTCAGCAATAGTCTAAGATATGAACACAGAAACATTCAGCCCGCCTTGGTGGGCCAAAAGCCCCCACATACAAACGATTCTTCCGGTACTGACTAAGGTGGCCAGACCAGCGTTAAACCGCCAACGTATCGAACTCGATGACGGTGACTTTATCGACTTAGATTGGTTGCGCGCACCCGAACCCGGCCAAGCTTTGGTTGTGCTACTGCACGGCCTAGAAGGCAGTGCCGACTCGCACTATATTCGTCGCATGCTGCGTCATTGTCAGCAGCACAACCTTGCTGCTGTGGTCCATCACCACCGTAATTGCTCAGGCGAGAACAATCGCCTTGCACGTAGCTACCACAGTGGTGATACCGGTGATATTGCCCAAGTACTACGCCATTTAAAAAATCATTATCCGCAAAGCTCATTACTTGCGGTTGGATACAGTTTAGGCGGCAATGTCCTCACAAAATACTTGGGAGAGCAGCAGCAACACAGCTTGATTGAACGTGCCGTTGTGGTCTCTGCCCCATTGCAGCTTGCCGCATGCGCTGAGCGGCTTAAAAGTGGTTTTTCACGGGTTTATCAAAGCCATCTTATTAAACAGCTACAACAGAAAGTTCGCGATAAACTCGCCGATAAGCAGCTAGCAGGTGAAATGCCTGTCGCACCGTCGCAGGTAGAACATCTTAAGACCTTCCATCTATTTGATGATCAAGTCACTGCGCCATTACATGGCTTTGATGGTGTAGAGGACTATTACAACAAGGCCAGTGGTTTACCCTATTTGCAGCACATTAAAAAGCCGACTCTGGTGCTACACGCCGCGGACGATCCATTTATGAATGAGGCCGTGATCCCCTCTGCCCCGCAGCTATCACAAGCGGTCAATTATGAGTTACACTCGCGCGGCGGTCATGTTGGCTTTATTAGTGGCGGCACGCCTTTATCACCACAATATTATTTAGAGCCAAGAATCATACAATTCTTAAGCTCACAATGAGGATGATTACATCATGTTAGTGCCTTTCGATGCGCTGCAGCAGCTGCCTAAAACCACGCTCGACAATATGGTCAAAGAGTATCTACTCACCCAGTTAGAAGATGGCAGTTTTGCGAGCTTAGATGAAACCGCGCTACAACAAGCCATTACCCAGTGTATGCTCGCGCTCAAGCGTGGAGAGTTGGTGGTTGAGTACAGTGAAGAGCAAGAATCGATAGCGATTCGGCCACAGGCAGATACCATCAATAATTAAACTATATCGGCCACTTCCATTGACCTTATGTAGTCGTGTGCCGTATAACTATCTATTCATTGATACGCAATTTAAGGTGTCTTTAAACGCGAAACGCGCGACCTAGGTAATGACATGTCAGCTAAACATCCAATCATCGCGGTGACCGGTTCTTCAGGAGCAGGTACCACCACAACTACAACAGCTTTTAGTCATATATTCAGACAACTAGGCATTAATGCCGCTGTAGTTGAAGGTGATAGCTTTCACCATTACACCCGTCCAGAAATGGAGTTGATGATCCGCAAGGCACAAAGCGAAAATGGCAACATTAGCTATTTTGGTCCTGAAGCAAATGACTTTGAGCGTTTAGCCAAATGTTTTGCCGATTACAGTGCCACGGGTCAAGGTGAGACACGCGCATACCTACATACCTTCGATGAAGCAGTACCTTTTAACCAGATGCCAGGCACTTTCACTCAATGGCAGCCTTTACCTGATAATACCGACATGTTGTATTACGAAGGCTTACACGGTGGTGTGGTGACCGATGATCACGATGTGGCGCAGCATGTGGATTTACTGATTGGCATGGTGCCCATCGTCAACCTAGAGTGGATCCAAAAGATCATTCGCGACACCTCCGACAGAGGCCATAGTCGAGAGAAAGTCATGGGGTCGATTGTGCGCAGTATGGATGACTACATCAATCATATGACGCCGCAGTTTTCACGTACCCATATTAACTTTCAACGTGTCCCTACCGTGGATACCTCCAACCCCTTTAGCGCCAAAACCATCCCAAGCTTAGATGAGAGTTTTGTGGTGATTCGATTTCGCGGTATCAACAATGTTGATTTCCCCTACTACCTGAAGATGATTGATGGCGCGTTTATGTCGCGTATTAATACCCTAGTGGTACCAGGCGGTAAAATGTCATTGGCAATGGAGCTAATTCTTACGCCGCTAATCCGTGATCTAATGGAGAAGCGTCAGCAGCTATTATCACTCGACAATGAGTAATCGCTCTCAGCAACACTAAGTTAACCTTAAGTTTCATTTAAGTATGATCGCGTAGACTTCATCTTATCGGGATTTCAGGCGAAAGACTGATAAGTTAGCTTACTCTTGGGAGTGAATTCCCCCATCTTGATCTGTTTGTTTCCTTGAGTTTGCTAGCTGCCCGATGCCTTATTCTCTACCTAGTTTTACCTCTTTGTTGTCAGCAAAACTCACCCCATCTCGCTTGTATTTAGCTATACCTCTCAAGCTGAAAATCACCACAATTTTGCAACGATTTATTTACAATGCTATCGCTTTGAAAGCTCAGTATTGACCGTACCCCATGCCGTTTCCGGCTGGCTTAACCTAGTTAATAATACCAATCAGTATAAACATTTAGTCACTCAGCGAGAGTTTAGCGGTTCTGAGGCAAGGCAACGAGTGAAGAGCATAGTTGTTCTACGGTTAAGCTCGTTAACACAGCATCAGGACTGCTAAAACTCGCCATTCTGGCGCGTTTTTGGCTACCTACTTCTGCGTTGAATAACCTCACAAGGGAGCAACCATTGTTTCAGTGCTCACTTTGAATTAGCCGGCCTTGAATTAGTTTGCCAAAAGCGCGCTGAGTAGATCAAATTCTTATACTGATTGGTATTAACTCTGCCAAACGCCAGCTATAGGCAATAAAAAAGGAGCCGTAGCTCCTTTAGTTTTGCATGTTAAGTCAATTACTGACCTAAGGGGATAATCTCGCGATAAGGTTGCTTAGACTGATAAGTTTGCAGACGCTGCTCAAACTCATCTGAGCGGTTGATTTCTGCAGTCTGCTTTAATGCATCAATCGCTTTTTGTTGGGTTTGAATCGCCAACTGAAAGTCACCTAGCTCTGCATAGGCTGCAGCGAGGTTGTCTAAGTTAGTCGGGTCTTGCTCGTTTGATTCAACTAAGCTTTGGGCAATCTCAACCGCTTTTGTGCCATTGCGATATTCAGCTTCTGGGCACGTTGCGAGAATCCAGGCAACATTGCCGCGCGACACATCATCACCTACGGCATTAAAACGCTCAACCGCTTTGCCGCAATTACGCTCGACACCTTCACCGCCTGCTGCATAGATAAAGCCTAAGCGAAATTCCGCCCACTTATTACCTTGCTCACTAAGCGATAGGTACCAGCGCTCTGCCGTGGCTAAGTCACGACTTACAATGTTACCTTCAAAAGTTAAGTCCGCTAATGTTTGCTGGGCTTTATCATGACCTTGCTCAGCAGCACGTTGCATCCACTGCATTCCCAAAGGCTTATCTTCAGTCACAAATCGGCCTGATAAATACATCAAGCCCAATAAAAATTCTGCTTCGGCATCGCCATGATTAGCACGCAGCTCAATATGAGCTAACTTACTGGCTTTAATTTCACTCGCGGGTTGCGGTAAAGAAAATGCTTGGACATGACTTGAAACGGCTACACCACAAATGATGCTTAAGCTCATGATTAAAGAACGACAATTCACAATACTTATCTCCCAGCCCTTTGGTTTACTTTTTTGCTATTCGACACACGCTTTTGCTTATTCATTCAATTTTTGTAAGCGGGTGTAAATCGTGTTAGTAACTACACGACTCCCAGCACCGTAGCAAGAATGCCATAGCAAAGTCGAGAAAAATACGCATTAGATTGTAAAGAACTGAAAATTTAGCCGCCATAAGCTAGGCTCACTAAAGCGACGAATGTGATTTGACCTGCATAGTTTCCTCAATAATTATGCATTTAGACGGTATTGGTTGACATATATTGCTAATGTATCAAAATATCCAACCATCGATTTAAGCTGTTTACGCCTTTGTCGTTCACAGGAATCAGACTTCTATCAAGTTTTTTAAGGCCTGATTGACGTAAACTGCTTATTTAGCATATTCTTGTATTTTAATTAATCTGTCGAGGAACACAGGCATGGCTCTGATTGGTAAGCCGAAACCGGATCCAACCTTGGAATGGTTTTTATCACACTGTCACATTCACAAGTATCCAGCCAAAAGCACATTGATCCACGCTGGTGAAGACTCTGACACCCTATATTACATAGTCAAAGGTTCTGTGGCTGTGCTAATTAAAGATGAAGAAGGCAAGGAGATGATCCTGTCTTACCTTAACCAAGGTGACTTCATTGGTGAACTTGGTCTGTTTGAAGAACAAGCTGAACGTACTGCATGGGTACGTGCTAAACAGGCATGTGAGATTGCAGAAATTTCTTACAAGAAATTTAAGCAGCTCATTCAAGTTAACCCAGAAATCTTAATGAAGCTTTCTTCGCAAATGGCTTACCGCTTACAAAGCACTAGCCAGAAAGTAGGTGACTTAGCTTTCCTAGACGTTGCAGGCCGTATTGCACAAACATTACTGCACCTAGCTAAGCAACCTGATGCGATGACTCATCCAGACGGCATGCAAATTAAGATCACTCGTCAAGAGATTGGTCAAATTGTAGGTTGTTCTCGTGAAACCGTTGGCCGTATCTTAAAGATGCTTGAAGAGCAAAACCTGATTCAAGCACACGGTAAAACTATCGTAGTGTACGGTACACGATAAGTTAACATTAAGTTAGGTTTAATAGATCTTCGATAAAGTGGTCTGAGTTAATCTCAGGCCACTTTTTTATTGGAGAACGCTAGTGCTAAACACCGCTTTTCGTAGCTTGATTGCGCTTATGTTCTGCGTATCCAGTACGACGTTTGCCACTTCGTTAATCGAACTCGAACATAATCAAGCCAAAGATCTCGTCTCCGCAGGCAAAATCTTACCCCTTGATATCACCCTATTTCAGGTGCAAAACTTTTGCGCCGGCAAGCTACTTGATGCCAACCTATTTCAGTATCAAGGTCATTGGGTCTACGAGCTAAAAATAAAGTCGACCCGTGGCAGCCGTGCCGCCATTATTGTTGATGCTTCAACCGGCGCACTCCAGCCCAATAGTAAACTCCCCAGCAGCTGTCGACCCAGCGAGTAGCGCTATTATATAAACCATATTAATAGATAAAACATGTTATCTAGATAGCGCTTTAGCAACACACCTCTGCCCTATTTGCGGTTAAACAGGTATAATGCTTAGTAATTGCCCTACCAGTTGACATCGGTACTGACTCATAACATGCTGAGTGAGATTAACGTCAATATGTTAGGCCGACCACAATTAGATAACGCATTGAAGCAAAGGTGAAAAGGTAATATGAAATTACTGCTCGTTGAAGATAATACCCTGCTAGTCGAAGAGTTAGAAAAGCAATTAAAGCAAGCGGGATACGTCACTGACGTGACCGATAAAGCGACCGAAGCGGACTATTTAATCAAAGAGACCAATTATGACTGCGTCATCTTAGACATTGGTTTGCCTGACGGTAATGGTTTGGAGTTATTAGAGACTTGGCGTAACCAAGGCATTAATACACCAGTGATTATGCTTACCGCACGCAGTCAGTGGCACGAGAAAGTTGAAGGCTTTAACGCTGGCGCCGATGATTACCTAGGCAAGCCATTCCATACCCAAGAGCTGTTAGCCCGTATCCATGCGCTTATCCACCGCGCACACGGCAAAGCCAATACACCTAGCAAAGAGCTGAGCTTCGAAGGCGTGACCTTAGATGAAAATCAGCAAAGCGTGCAGGTAAATGACACCATCTTCGAACTCACTGCAATGGAGTTCCGCCTACTTAAAATCTTCTTGATGTCACCTAAAAAGCTGTTATCCAAAGCACAATTGACCGACAAGCTTTATCAATTCGACGACGAGAAAGAAAGTAACGTCGTTGAAGTTTATGTGACTCATCTACGTAAGAAACTAGGCAAAACCGCCATTGAGACCCGTCGTGGTCAAGGCTATATTTTTCACGGCCTTAATAAGTAACCATGATTTCAATTCGCAGCAAGCTAAGCCTGTGGCTAACAGGCTTAGTGATTATTGCGACACTAGCCGGATTGGTATTATTTGAAACCATGCTACGGCAAGCGTTTCATGACTCAATCATTGATCGTTTAGAAGAAGACCTTGAGCAAGTGTTGATGGCCGTTGAGTATGAAAACGGTGAGATCTACATCGACCAGGGCGAAATTTCCAGTTTTTATAATCCTGTTTATTCTGGGCGCTACTTTCAGCTCAATATTGTTGGCAAAGAGCTGCGCTCGCGCTCACTGTGGGATCAACGCCTCGATGTAAAAGTGCTCGCTGCAGGTGAAACCCGCGTGTGGCAAACCAAAGGCCCGCAAAATCACGATATCCAACTGCTGTCTTTGGGGCTGAGTACTGAAACCTTGTCCCTGCCCGCTACCATTACCGTTGCCCAAGACTTAAGTATCGGCCGCAAAGTCTTTAGCCAAATCTACGGCACTAAGCTGGGAATCAATTTAGCGCTTTTGTTAGCCATGATCACCGGCATCATTTTAGTCTTAAGACAATCGTTTAAACCGGTCAACGAAATGCAGTTGGTACTCAATAAGCTGCGTGAGGGGGAGATTAGCTCCCTAGAGGTGGATAAAATCCCACAAGAGCTGCAACCTCTGGCCACTACCTATAATGACTTACTGGTCTATTCAAGCAAGCAGATAGAGCGTAGCCGCAATAACTTGGGCAACCTGAGCCATGGTCTCAAAACGCCTTTAGCGGTCATGCAGCAGCAGGTAGAGGCCTTAGGCTTACGAGATCCTGATGCGGCCATTGCTATGCAAAAGCAATTAGATCATATCCACAAGATGATTGAGCGTAAATTGGCCGCGGCGCGGATCACCGGTGATATGCTACCTGCTGCGCAAATGCAGGTACCCAAAGATTTGCTCGATTTATGCCAAACGTTAGCCAAAGTTCACCATCACAAAGACATTGATTGCCAGGTTGATATTCCAAGCGCTATTAGCCGTTTGCCAATTCACCGTGAAGACGGCATGGAGCTAATTGGCAACCTACTGGATAATGCTCATAAGTGGGCAGCAAGCCAGGTTCGCGTCTGTGCCGACACGCAGCAAGGCATACGCCTATGCATAGAAGATGATGGCCCAGGGGTGGAGAGCCATGAACTGGCTCTACTGACTAACCGCGGTAAGCGACTCGACGAAGACACCATGGGCCATGGTCTCGGTCTATCCATTGTCAAAGACATAGCAGAGCAGTATCAAATTGACTTGGCCTTTGAACACAGCGCCGAATTAGGTGGCTTAAAAGTGACCTTGGAGTTCAAAGCATAAAAAAAGCCAGCGATAAGCTGGCTTTTTTTATAACGGGCACCCCTTGCTAGCTTGCATTGGTGCTTTCAAAAATCTTATCTGCAGATGCTGCAACAAAGCCGGTGTAAAGCTCACCATCAGCTTTAGGGTAACGCAGAGCAAACTCATAAAAACAGCTTGGGATCTCTTTGCTGACATCGCTAAAGGTAACTTCAATCTTGTCTGCCATGGTGGATGATTGCTCAAGCAATACCTCTTGGGATCCTTTTACCTCACCACCAGCGCTGTTAAGCACGAAATCACCCGCTTTAAGGGTATCGTTAACTTCATAGATGGTGTTGTAACCCGGTAGGTGGTTGATTGAAACCGTAAAGTGGTTTGCACGATAGCCAAATGCCGCCACCCAAGCCGCATATTCGCTCTCTGCAAGTAAGCTTTCGTAGGTGGCAAAATCAAGTTGCCAGTGACGGCCAGAATAAAGGAAGTCATCAGCGGTGGTCGCTGCGCTATCGACTTGCTCAATCAAACCTTGCACAACTTGCTGTAGTTGTGGACTAAACTCTTCAACCAATAGTTCCGAAATGAAAACTTTTGGCTGCGTGGTATCGGGATGTTCAAAATGCTTTGCTTTGAGCTTTTTGGCTTCAAAATTATAGTCGCCGCATGCAACGTAGCCTAAAGATTCAAAGTGGGCAGCAAGGACATCTAAGTTCACTTTAGCCAGATTAAAAGTTCGTAGGGCAATATGGTCGTTAATGATCTGTTCACCGCGTGAAAGCAACTGATGTACTTTCCCTGCTGAAGGCGTCATTTCGACGTAATCATTCCATAGTGATTCAAATAGCTTGTTAATATCTGTGTGCATGATTTGTTCCTTAACGGCATCGTGTGCCAGTACCCTGGCAGGTATTATTATTTATCACGATATAAGTACAGCTATAGCTAGTCAGCATCCTGTACAAAAAGGGGAAGCTGCTGACGCGGCTCCCCCCAACTTCAAAGATTAAATACTTAGGCCTGGGCTTAAGTTAGCAGGCAGTGCAACCGCATCAGCTTCAACTGATGCTACCGGATAAGCACAATAGTCAGCGGCGTAGTAAGCGCTGGCTCGGTGATTACCAGAAGCGCCAATACCGCCAAATGGTGCAGCACCAGAAGCACCGGTGATCTGCTTATTCCAGTTAACAATACCGGCACGAATACGCGCTAAGAAGTAATCATAGTCTTCACGGCTGTCAGCTAAAATCCCAGCTGATAACCCGTAACGCGTGTTGTTAGCCAACTTAATCGCTTCATCAAAATCGGTATATCGAACCACCTGCAATAGTGGGCCAAAATACTCTTCGTCTGGCAACTCTATCACTTGCGTCACATCTATCAGACCAGGAGAAACCAGGCCAGTGTCAGCGTCAAGGTGTTGCAACTCAACCAACACGTCACCACCTAGATTAACTAAGTTACGCTGTGCTTCAACCATGCCTTTGGCAGCCGTACTTGAAATCATTGACCCCATAAATGGCTGTGGCTGTGCATCCCATGGCGCGACTTTTATCTGCTTGGTGGCTGCAACGAGTTGGGCAATAAGCACATCACCGTCAGCGCCTTTCTCAACATAGAGGCGACGAGCACAAGTACAACGTTGTCCCGCTGAAATGTATGCAGACTGAATAATGTCGTGCACGGCAGCTTTGGTATCGCTTACGCCCTTGATGATTAGTGGGTTATTGCCGCCCATCTCAAGTGCCAAAATCTTACCTGGGTCACCAGCGTATTGCTGATGTAAAATATGCCCGGTACGTGAGCTACCAGTAAAGAATAAACCGTCAATTTGAGGGTGTGATGCCAGTGCTTTACCTGTTTCAACTTCACCTTGGACTAAGTTGATGATACCAGCTGGTAAGCCCGCTTTTTCCCACAACTTAACCATTAAGTCCGCCGTTTTAGGCGTAAGCTCTGATGGCTTAAATACCACAGTATTACCGGCGATTAATGCCGGTACTATGTGACCGTTAGGCAAGTGCCCTGGGAAGTTATAAGGGCCAAACACCGCAACTACACCATGAGGCTTATGGCGCAATACTGCGCGACCTGCTGGCGTGTCATTCTCACTGGTGCCAGTGCGCTTATTGTACGCCGCAATCGACAAACCAATCTTACCGATCATCGCGCCTGCTTCAGTAGCTGTTTCCCATTGTGGCTTACCAGTTTCTTGAGCAATCACCTCAGCAATTTCTGCTTTATTGGCTTCAAGTTCACTACGGTATGCTTCAATAATGGCAATACGCGCATCGAGCCCTAACATGAACCAGTCAAACTGGGCATCACGTGCGGCATTAACTGCGGTATCAACTTGCGCTGGCGTGGCAGTTTTACCCTGCCAAATAACTTGTTGATTTGCTGGGTTTGTTGAGGTCACATCGTGACCTAGGCCTGCAACCCACTGGCCATTAATAAATTGCGTCATGATTTTTCCTACAAAGCTAATACACGAATTTGTTCGCCTTGTTGCACCATTAATCCCTGGGCAAGTTCAGCTGAAATCGTCACATTGTCACTGTCTTCGCTGATATCCAGCGTTGCGGATGTGGCACGATAATTCGCTAATTGAGTGTTTGAGATAATGAATTTACTGCCTTGACCATTGCTGTCGCCAATATTGACCGTGAGCAATCGGCTTTCTCGCACTGAGCGGATATCTTGTAGCTGACACTCCACCGTTGGCCCGCCGTCAAAAATATCGACGTAACCACGACAACGGAATCCTTCAGCTTGCAGTAAATTTAACGCGGGACGTGTATTGGCATGAACTTCACCAATCACCTTCTGTGCCTCTTCAGGCAGCAGACACACATATACCGCATTTTTTGGCATCATTTCAGCCATAAAGGCTTTTTGACCTAAGCCCGACAAATAGTCGGCTTGGACGAAATCAATACCGAGGAAGTGCTGTTGCAGCCAACCATAGAACGGGGAGCTCCCGTCTTCGTCGCTTTCACCACGCATTTCTGCAATCACGGTTTGACCGAAGCGCTCAGCATGCTGTGCCAAGAATAAGAAACGGCTACGCGATAGCATGCGACCATTGTTATTCTTACGATATGATGCACGCAAAAACAGCGTACAAAGCTCAGCCGCACCCGTATAGTCATGACATAAGGTCAAGGTTTCAACTTCGTTGCGCACGTCTATCTGTTCTGAATGATAGACCTCGGTACCGAGTCGATAATGATAAAAGGCATCTTCCATGCCTACTGCGGCTTCTAAACCACATGTACCGACGACTTCACCCGTATCTGTATCTTCGAGCACCATCAAGTAGCCTTCATCAAACGGCTTGTCGACCTGTTTGTTGAATGACGCTTCTACGCGTTCAATTTTGCTTCTTAACAGCGCTTCATTTACCGGTAGCGATGTAAACCCATGGCCCGACTCTTCTGCAACTTGATACAGTGCTTCAAAGTCAGATGAGCAAATGGGACGTATAATTAACATCTTAGACTCTCCTCAGAGTAAACAGCCTACAAGCTAAGCACAGCTTAACCTGTAGAAACCGCTTACAAACAATGACATAAAAAAGCGCAGACTGATGCTGCGCTTTAATATCATTTAGCCCGCTACAACTTTTGCTACAGCACGCTCAAATCGAGCTAGTCCTTCAGCAATATCGGCTTCTGGGATCACCAATGATGGGGTGAATCGAATCACGTTTGCACCCGCAACCAAAGTCATGAGACCTTCGCCGACAGCTGCCACAAGAAAGTCCTTAGCACGGCCTTGGTAAGCGTCATTCATTACGCCACCAATGAGTAGGCCTTGACCACGAACTTCACTAAATACATTGTGCTTTTCATTAATAGCATTCAGGCCATCACGCAGTAATTGCTCACGCTTTTTCACGCCTTCAAGTACTTCTGGTGTATTCACCACGTCAAGCACAGCATTACCAATAGCACAGGCTAGCGGGTTGCCGCCGTAGGTAGAACCATGAGTACCAATCTTAAGATGAGTAGCAATTTCGTTAGTCGTCAGCATAGCAGCAATTGGGAATCCACCACCCAGTGCTTTAGCGGTAGTAAGGATATCCGGTACCACTTCAGTACGCATGTAAGCATATAGCTCACCTAGACGGCCAACACCTGTTTGCACTTCATCAAAAATGACCAATGCATTGTGCTTGTCTGCAAGCGCACGAACGGCACGTAAGAATTCAGGATCTGCATCAATAATGCCACCTTCACCTTGCAATGGCTCAAGCATAATCGCGCAAGTTTTGTCTGAAATAGTCGCTTCAAGTGCACTAATGTCATTAAACGGAATATGAGTAATGCTTTGTGGTTTAGGGCCAAAACCATCAGAGTATGCCGCTTGACCACCCACACTTACGGTGAAGAAAGTACGACCGTGAAATGCTTTATCAAACGCTACGATTTGATCTTTTTCTGCACCAAATTTGTCTAGAGCGTAACGACGAGCAAGTTTAAGTGCTGCTTCGTTAGCTTCTGCGCCCGAGTTGGCGAAGTAAACTTTGTCAGCAAACGTTGCATCAACTAGCTTGGTCGCTAGCTCTAATGCAGGCTCGTTGGTCATTACATTAGAAAGGTGCCAAAGCTTATTACCTTGTTCAGCTAACGCAGCCGTTAGCGCTGGATGACAATGACCGAGACAGTTAACGGCAATACCACCGGCAAAATCGATAAACTCTTTACCTTCCTGATCCCAAACGCGGCTACCTTCACCACGAACAGGAATGACAGCCGAAGGCGCATAATTAGGCACCATGACTTCATCAAATTGGGCTCTAGTTAGGTTGTTGTTCACGCTCATACCTTTCATCCTTTCATTATTAACAATGGCGCTAAACGCCAGTATTCCCGCCTTGTACCAAGAAGTTTGCCTGTGATAACGACGGTTGTTTATATCGGTTAAGTGACATTAACAACTAAAATGTGATCAAAATACCAGTTTCTTGCACTCAAGTCCGATCGAGTTCGCATGTTAACTGCATAAAGATTTGCACTTAGGTGTTATACAAGCGTTTATATCGGGGGTTTACAGAATAAATAGTCATAAAAAAAGTTATTTGAACCTTTTTTTATTAAAAATGCATAGAATATGCATAGGTAGTGGGAGAAATTACTAACAAAGCCAGGACAAAACTGTAAACAGAGTATAATTCAACCACAGGCTAAGCACCTCGCCTTCGAGGTGCTACATCAATGGCTAATAAAGGTCGAGCTTACGATAATTCTGCCCTTTGAGGCGAATCACTTCTTGTTCATTAAGTTCGTAGTAATCGAACATAAGCCGCTTTTCTTTCGGCTCCAACTGACGCATCTCTTCTAGCATCAATACCTTAGCAAAACAGCTCGCTTTGGCCACCAACTTCGCCGCAGCCGAAAGCTCGGCAAAACTGAGGTTATTATCTAGCTCTGCTTGCACCTGAGTCAGTGGACTAGCAGCAAAGTCTAATAGCTCTAATAGCTGCCAATTGAGTTTATTTCCGTGGGACAACACCAAATGATATATATCATTAGCGGGAAACTCAGTGGCGAGCACCGCATCGTGCAGCTCTTTATCGCGGCTAGCACTAGCTTCTCTTAGCCAGGTCCCCCAGGTAGTCTCATACACTTTCGCGCCGTTATTTAACACAACTGAGGTGCCTAACATGCTCAGCAAAGCGCTGGTATAGATAAACGCTTCGTCAGCCTCGTGAAGCTTAGCCAATGCTTTGGCCGCGACGCCAGTTATCATGGCGTAGCGCCACAATTTACGTGTCGTCCACAACAGGTGAGCGTGACCTGAGGGTAACCAATTACGTAGACAATAATATGGAATGAGCGTGCGTAGGTTATCAATACCAATAAAATTCAGCACCAACTTAAGATCAGTTACTTTCACTTCTGAGCGGTGCGAGCGCTTGAGACGAAACGCTGGGCTATTAACTAGGTTAGTGAGATCACGCTCGAGCCAGGGCAAGTCGGCTATTAAAGGGCGAATGCGGTTAATATTGAGTGTTTCGTGACTGATCAACTCAAACAGCGTGAGTTGCGCTGCGCTGATCCCTGACCTTGCTAACAAACTCTCAGGTGTGGCGAGTTGATTATCCAAGGCAGTTGTCACTGTATGCACTAGCTGACCAGATACCGCCTCAAAGACTTTACGCGCCTCAATCTGTTTTGCCAGCCGTGCTAAAACGGCCTCTCGTTCAATATCAAGCTTGTTGGCATCGCCTTCAAGCTCTTTATCAATCTCATCAAACATTGACGATGATTTTTGCTTGCCGACAATCAATTGGGTTAACAATTTGTGTTCTAACTCTATTACCTTACCTGGCCTAACACCGCCAGCGACAGATATCGCCACTAATTAGTTTCCTTTTATATTGTTCTTTAGCTTTAATTTAGCACATAACCCTGCCAATTTAACGCCATCAACCTGATTTAACAATCATAACCTTATGCTGGCGACTCAAAGGTTACCTTGAACAACTCTGCAGCCAGTTTAGTGATAAAAAAAGGACCCTTATCGGGTCCTTGTTAGTTATTTCAGTTCTTGTTCGAACAGCTTATAGATACGTCGGTATTCATCTAACCAGCTTGAAGGCTGCTTGAAACCATGGGGCTCTACCGGGTAGATTGCCGTTTCAAACATTGGCTTTTCCAGTTCAATCAAACGTTGTACTAGTCGCACGCTGTCTTGGAAGAATACGTTATCATCCAACACGCCACTCATAATAAGCAAAGGCTTTTGTAGTCCCTCAGCATGCTCAATTGGCGAGCTACGCTCGTATGCGATAGCATCAACGTCGGGCGTGTTAAGAATATTAGATGTATAAGGTGCATTGTAGTGTGCCCAATCTGTCACTGGACGCAGCGCAGCACCGGCCTGGAACAATTCAGGCTCATTGAATAGCGCCATAAAGGTCAGGAAGCCACCATATGAGCCACCATAAGTGCCCACTTTTTGCGCGTCAACATTGGCATTGGCTGCCATCCAGTTAACACCATCTTTCAAGTCTTGTACTTCTGGGGTGCCCATTTGACGATAGATCGCCGTGCGCCAATCACGTCCATAGCCTTTTGAACCGCGATAATCCATGTCCATTACGACATAACCCTGCTGAGTTAGCAGATTATGGAACATGAACTCTCTAAAGTAGCCAGAGAAGCCGTAATGCGCATTTTGCAAGTAACCCGCGCCGTGGTTAAAGATCACCGCAGGATACTGGCTAGCATTCTCTTTAGCGTATCCTTGTGGCAAGTACACACGAGCATAAATGTCCTTAGCACCATGGCTAGATGGCACAGCGACCACCTCTGGCGCTTGCCAAGGGTATTGCTTAAAGGCATCACTGGTATAATCCGTTAACTGCTGGCGTTCACCACCAATGGGTTTAACAAACAGTTCTGCTGGTTGAGTGCGGGTTGATGCCTTCAATAACAGCTGTTCGCCATCTGGGCTGAGTTGATAATCTAGCTGGCCTTGCCACTGGGTCAACTGCTCAGACTTACCCGATTGAATATTGACACGATAAACGTTATCGATACCAGGGTGTTGTTTGTTAGCCTTGTAATATATGTAGGCTTGCTTAGGACCTAGGGTAATATCACTCACCACATACTCGCCTTGAGTGAGCGCACGGGCCTTACCCGTTGTCGGTTTTACATATAGCTGAGAATAACCGCTCTCTTCCGATAGATAGTAAAGGCTATTCCCTTTATTTAACCAACCATATTGATTAAAGGTATAGTTAACCCACGCTTCGCCATGCAGACGGTGTTGAGTTTGCAAGCTACCTTTTTCTAGGTTAACCGTGGCTATCCAACGATCTTTGTTGTCGATCGCTTCAAGCATCACAGCTAATTGGCCGTCATCGTGCCACTGAATTGCGCTTTGTTGCCAACCCCAGTCTTGCATCAACTGGATCTTACGTGGCTGCTTCTCAGCGCTAAAACTTTCGCTTTTGGCTTCAGCATTCTCTTGTTTGACTGCCGCTAATACGTCTTCATCAAATCCGCTTAGCCCTTCAATAGTAATATCGCGTTTCTGTTTGCTTTGCAGGTCTAGCAATACCAATCTTTGCCCAGGATTGTTATCTTCGGCCACACGTGCACGAGCAGGTACAGCATCAACATAACCTTCATTGCCTAAATAGTTGGGCATAATGTCATGTTCACTGCGCCAGCTATAGCTCTTATCAATTAGCGCCAACAGCACATAACGACCATCTGGTGACAGGCTCAAGGCACTGACACGCTCTTTATCGCCTAAATACCAGCTTTTAGCGGTCATGGTTGGGTCAATGTCAGCTAACTGTTGCTGATAAGCTTGCTTCTCTTTTGCATTGCTGTGCTGCAACGCAACATAATCAATCAAACGATGTTGCTGCTTAGCGATGTAACTCTCGGGATCTTTAACTTTGCTTGGTGCCTTGGCCATTTGAATATCAGCAAGCTGTTCGACTAGCCCTGAATTTGAGTGAATCTTAAAAATTGATTCACCTTGCCAATAAGCCAAATCACCAGAAGTTAAAAACTGTACTCCACTCACCGCGCTATTGAGTTTGGTAAGTTGAGTAATAGCCCCTGTGTCCATAGCTTTGACAAAAACATTGCCCTGATAGATGTAGGCTTTTTTAGATTTATCACTGTTAAATACGCCGTGCTTTTGGTCAGCAAGGTGTAATTGATTCAGATCTAACTTAGTTGCTGATCCCGTGATGGGTTGCTGGTAATAATCTAGCAGTGGTGAGCTGTGGGCCTGACGAGCAAAATAGATAGACTGCCCATCATCGCTCCAATATTCACCTTTGGCGAATATTCCCATCCAATCAGGGTTGGCCATAATCTGCTTCATGGTTAAAGGCTGTTCAGCCTTAGGTGGGGCAACTAAGGTTACCGCCGCAGAAGCCGCAACTGTGGCTGGCGTGTTAGAAGTTGGTGTGGCTGTACATCCCGATAAAATAGCAATCGTGACTGCGCTAAGTGCTGCTGTTTTGAGTAAACCTGCCATTGGGTTCCCTTTTTGTTGTTATAGCGGAAGATATTGCTGTAAACGGCAATCATCGTCCAAGGCTGCTTTTTTGCCCTTTTTATATCACAAAATGGATCAAAACTAGTGAGGAATGTTGAGATAAGTTGTAACAGATTAAAATATCTGTATGGCAGTTTAAACTCTAGCGCGATTGATTAACAAAGTTAGCCAGCAAATCTAACCCCTGCTGGGTCAAAATTGACTCTGGATGAAACTGCACTCCGAATAAAGGCATACTCTGGTGGCGGATAGCCATGATCTCACGGCCAACAATAGGATCGTCATACCAAGCGTCTAATTCAAACTGCTGCGGTACAGACTCTGTGACAAGCGAATGATAACGGGTAACAGTGAGCGGATTCGCGAGTGACTTAAACAAGCCGCGATTTTGATGCACAATTTCACTGGTTTTACCGTGCATCACCCGATGGGCATTGACTACCTTAGCACCAAACACTTGCGCAATGGCTTGATGGCCTAAACAAACGCCTAATATAGGTATGTGGCCAGCAAAATGCTCAATCGCTTGCAATGAGATGCCTGCCTCATTTGGGCTACAGGGCCCAGGGGAAATGACCATTTGGCTTGGGGCTAAATCGCGTATTTCTGTTAGGCTAATCTCATCATTACGTCTGACAACGACTTCGCAATCTAGCTGCTGAAAGTACTGCACTAGATTAAAGGTAAACGAGTCATAATTGTCGATCATTAAGATCATGGTAAACCTAACTTATAAGCGAAAAAGCGGTGGATCTGGCGCCGCATGCTACCACAGCTTCATTGCTCGGTCACTAGTGAAGCTGCCTCATACACTCAGCATAGACAGCGAGCTAATAAAAAGGCCGGTCATAAAGACCGGCCTCAATAATACGATTCAGTGGTATCTACTTAACTAAGGTTAAGTGGCCACGTTTTACCGGTTTTTCTTCACTTGCCTGAGTAGGCTCACTGTCTTGTTTATCGACCGCTTCATCAACAACACTTAACGATGAGGTATCACTAGATGCAATTTCATCTTGATAAGCTTCTTCAGCGTCGAATACAGTGCCCGCGCCATTTTCACGAGCATAAATAGCCACAATGGCCGCCATTGGCAATACCACTTGCTGTGGTACACCACCAAATCTTGCATTGAACTCAATAAAGTCATGACCGATCTGCAAATTACCCACAGCAGTCGATGCTATATTCAGTACAATTTGACCATCTTTGACATACTGCTGCGGCACTTGTGTACCTGGAACGTATGCATCTACCACTACATGAGGGGTAAGATCATTGTCCATTAGCCAGTCATAGCAGGCTTGAAGCAAGTAAGGGCGATTAGGCGTCATCGCTTTCATTTAGATACCCATGCGCATTTCGCGCTCGGCCTCAGTCAATGATGCTTTGAATGACTCACGGTCAAACAAACGCGTCATGTAAGCTTTAACTTCTTTCGCTGTGCGAGAGTCTAACTCAATACCCAGTACTGGTAGGCGCCACAATAGTGGACCTAAATAACAGTCTGCTAGACCAAATTCTTCAGCCATGAAATAAGGCATTTCGTTAAATACCGGTGCGATCGCCGTTAGGCTTTCTTGCAATTCTTTGCGCGCAGCATCAGCACGATCACCACTACGGATACGGTCTACCAAAGTGTACCAGTCGTTTTCAATGCGGTGCATCATCAAACGCGTTTGACCACGAGATACTGGATAAACAGGCATCAGTGGTGGATGCGGGAAACGCTCGTCCAAATATTCCATAATGATACGAGAGTTATAAAGTACAAGCTCACGATCAACTAGCGTTGGTACTGTGTTGTATGGATTCAGATCAATCAGATCTTCAGGCATTTCACTAGGATCAACCTGTAGGACATCAACAGTGACCCCTTTTTCAGCCAAGACGATACGTACTTGATGGCTATACAGGTCATCTGCACCTGAGTATAAGGTCATGATTGAGCGTTTGTTGGCAGCAACAGCCATTGATACCCTCCGAGATATTCAATCAAAAAAACAAAAACGCAAACGAGGGGCAATGCCCCCCCGTTTACACTATGCGGATAATACATTCTAACCTTTATTGTAGGTTAGTGTACATCTCTCCAGTACTCTTTCTTTAAGAGGTAGGCCACAATAAAGAAAATAAACAAGAAGCCCATTACCCACCAACCTAAGCTTTCACGCTCAAGTTTAACTGGATCACCCGAATAAACGAGGTAACCGGTGATATCACGAACAACTTGGTCATACTCTTCAGCGCTAAGGCTACCTGCAGTCCCAGGCTTAACACCTGTGACTTTAGTCATACCATCGTGCGACTCAACTACAGGCTCTGGTAGGCCTTGAAGTTCTTCCATCACGTGTGGCATACCCACTGAAGGGAAAACAGTATTGTTTACGCCAAATGGGCGACTATCATCACGATAGAAGCTCTTTAGGTAAGTATAAATCCAGTCTTCACCACGAACACGAGCAACCAAAGTTAAATCTGGTGGCGCAGCGCCAAACCACTTAGCCGCATCGGCATCGGGAATAGCGTTCTCCATTAAGTCACCAACTTTAGCTGTCTCATCAAACATGTAGTTGTTACGCATGTCTTCAATAGAGATATCTAAGTCTTCGGCAACACGATTATAACGTTGGTACTGTTGGCTATGACAACCGGCGCAGTACTGCTGAAACTTATCTAAGCCACGTTGTAATGACTCAGTATCACGTAAGTCAATATTAGCGCTTTCTAGCGGCACGTTTGAACCACCTGCAGCGAACGCAAGAGATGGGACTAACGTAACTAATGCAATCAGTAATTTTTTCATTAGTGGGTCAACCTCTCTGGTACAGGCTTAGTCTTCTCGTTCTTACTGTATACCCACAGCGCAACGAAGAAACCAAAGTAAGTCAGAGTAAAGATACGAGCAGCAATTGTCAGAGCTGGCGTTGCTGGAACAGCACCTAAGTAGCCCAAAACAACGAACGACACAGCAAACTGGCTAATGTTCAGCTTGTGAATCATGCTACGGTAACGAATCGACTTAACTTTACAACGATCTAACCAAGGCAATACAAACAGTACCGCAATCGCAAGACCCATACCGACAACACCAAGAAGCTTGTCTGGAATCGCACGTAAAATCGCGTAGAACGGTGTGAAGTACCATACTGGCGCAATGTGCTCAGGCGTCTTCATTGGGTTAGCCGCTTCAAAGTTTGGCTTCTCTAGGAAGTAACCACCACCTTCAGGCATGAAGAACAGCACGTAACAGAACACAATCAAGAAGCCTGCAACGCCCATAATATCCTTCACCGTGTAGTATGGGTGGAAAGGAATACCATCTTTAGGCCAGCCGTTCTCATCTTTGTTTTGCTTAATTTCGATACCGTCTGGGTTGTTTGAACCCACTTCATGAAGTGCGATTAAGTGTAGGAAAACCAACACTACTAGCACTAACGGTAACGCAATAACGTGCAGTGCGAAGAATCGGTTCAAGGTCGCCCCTGAAACAACAAAGTCACCACGAATCCAAAGCGTTAGATCATCACCAATAACCGGGATTGCACCGAATAGGGAGATAATTACCTGCGCGCCCCAGTATGACATCTGTCCCCATGGCAATAGGTAGCCCATAAAGGCTTCAGCCATTAACACTAGGAAGATCAACATACCGAATAGCCACAGTAGTTCTCTTGGCTTTTGGTAAGAACCGTAGATGAGACCACGGAACATGTGCAAATAGATCACCACGAAGAATGCGGAGGCACCGGTCGAGTGCATATAGCGCAGCAACCAACCGTACTCAACATCACGCATGATGTATTCGATAGAGGCAAATGCGCCCTCTGCAGTTGGTACATAGTTCATGGTTAGCCAGATACCAGTTAATAACTGGTTAACTAACACTAGCATGGCTAGTGAGCCAAAAAAGTACCAAAAGTTAAAGTTTGTTGGGGTTGCATACTTGCCCACATGACGGTTATAAGTCGCCGTCATTGGGATGCGAGCATCAATCCAATCAATTATATTCTTAACCATTACGCTGCCCCCTGATCGACACCGATAATCACGTTGCCATCATCAATATATTGATGCGGTGGTACCACGAGATTTAATGGTGCTGGAACGCCTTGGAATACACGACCAGCCATATCAAACTTAGAACCATGACATGGGCAGAAGAAACCAGAAGCGACACCTTCAACTTGCTCACCGAACGTATCCGGTAGGTAAGTAGGTGAACAACCTAAGTGAGTACATAAGCCAACTGCAATGAAATACTCAGGCTTAATTGAACGAACGGCATTCTGAGCATAGTCAGGTTGCTGTTCTTCGTTCGAGGCTGGATCACGAAGCTGGTTATCAAGTTTAGCTAGACCATTAATGATCTCGTCAGTGCGACGGACAACCCATACAGGCTTTCCACGCCACTCAACGCGGATCAGTTGACCCGGCTCTAATTTACTAATATTTACTTCAACCGGGGCACCTGCAGCTTTCGCTTTGGCACTCGGATTCCATGACTTTATAAAAGGAACCGCTACAGCGACGGCACCAGCACCACCTACAACGGCGGTGGCTGCGGTCAGGAATCTGCGACGTCCGGTATCGACTGGCGCATTGCTCATCCACTTATCTCCAGAGAGTGTTGGAATTTTTGTTTTAAAAATTTTTGAAAATCGGGTTACACCCCAAAGCCCAAAAATCAAATTTGAGGCGGGGCTCATTATAGCCAAAAATTAGAACCAGATCATAGTAAAACAGAGAACAAAGTTAACTATGTTAGAAAAATTGCCGTTTTGCGGTGAAAATAAACGCTAATCTGGGCTGCTTTAACCAGATATCAACAATAATAAAAACTAAAACGGTTATAGTAATTGATGCTAAATTAGCAGCTTAGACGTGATAAATAAAAAAAGCCCGAACTAGTCGGGCTTTTTTAATGCTAACAGTGTCCCGTCCTGAGATAAGTTGACACTTTGGAGACTTATCTATGAAACCTTCAAGCACAATCAGCATTAAACGTACACAACGTGATTACACATTAGGCTTTAAATTAGCCGTTGTCAGTCAAGTAGAAAAAGGCGAGCTAACCTATAAGCAAGCTCAACAGCACTACGGTATTCAAGGTCGAAGTACGGTCCTTACATGGTTAAGAAAGCATGGTAGATTAGACTGGACGCAACCCATGGAGCACTCTCCTATGTCTAAATCTAAAGAAACACCTGCCCAGAAAATCAAACGATTAGAGAAACAAGTTTCTAATTTAGAAATGAAAAACATGATTTATGGCGATATGGTT
>NZ_JAEH01000058.1 GCF_000518805.1 Shewanella waksmanii ATCC BAA-643 | reverse complement strand
CGTTGAATAATTTCACAAGGGAACAACCATTGTTTCAATCATTCGCCTTGAATTAGTTTGCCCAAAGCGCGCTGAGTAGATCAAATTCTTATACTGATTGGTATAAAACCAGCGCATACTTTTTATAGGCTAACTATATAATAGCGCGGAGCTATTATATGTGGCTAATGGAGGCCGTTTGGGTTTTAATGTATTGGTTTTCGAAATCTTCTTGTGTCAGTGGCTGACTAAAGTAAAAACCTTGGCCTATTTGACAGTCTTTGTCTTTTAGCCAATCTAACTGTTGTTTGTTTTCAATCCCTTCAGCGACAATGTTTAAGTCCAACTGCTTTCCTAACATCAAAATAGTCGATGCAATGGCGCTATCGTGGGGTAAGTCTGTCACAAAGCAACGGTCAATCTTCATGGTGGTGATCGGCAGGTGGCGCAGGTATGACAGTGAAGAGTAACCGGTACCAAAATCATCAACCGCAATACCAAATCCCGCGCTTTTTAACTGCTCTAGCTTACTGATGGCTAGCTCAATGTCATTCATTAACGAGGTTTCGGTAATCTCTATCTCAAGTAAGTTGGGATCGATCTGATACCTAAGTGACAACTGTTTAATGTCTGGAACTAAACTAGCGTCAGCAAACTGTTGCGACGCGACATTTACCGCGATGGGTAAGGCAAAGTTATAGCGTTGCTGCCAGGACTTAATGGTTTTACAGGCTTGTTCAATAACCCAGCGGCCTAGAGGGATGATGATGCCGGTTTCTTCAGCAACCGGTATGAAAGACATCGGGCTGATTAAGCGGCCATCTTTTTGCCAGCGAATAAGTGCTTCACAAGCGATAACTTCACCGGTTTTAATATCAAACTTAGGTTGAAAGTGCAGTAAAAACTCTTCATTGCGCAATGCATCATGCAGTGACGCTTCCGTGCGTAAACGTACCGCGGCGCGCTCGGTCATTTGCTGCTTAAAGAACGCCCATTGGTTAGAACCAGCGGCTTTCGCACTGTACATGGCTATATCGGCGTGACGAATTAAATCCTCGGCACTGAGGCCATCGTCAGGATAAATTGAGATACCCACTGACGCCGCAGGGTGAATGGTATGCTCGTTGAGCTGCATGGGGGTATTGAGCTCTAATAACAGCTTATCGACGAAGTCTGCCGCTTGATCTGGGGTTTTCACATCATCTGCTAGAACAACAAATTCATCGCCGCCTAAACGTGCAACGGTACCGCGATCGCCCACAACGCGTTCAAGCACTCGTGCAATTCGTGCCAAGAACTGATCGCCCAATGCATGACCAAGGGAGTCATTAACGTTTTTAAAGCGGTCTAAGTCGATAAACATCATGCTAAATTGCTGTTTGTGCACTCTAGCGCGTTGGATAGTGACCGCAATGGTTTCTAAAAGTAGGGTGCGATTGGGCAAACCTGTGAGTGGATCTCGGGTGGCCATTTTGCGTAATTTGGCTTGAGTTTGACCAAATTGGATTAAGATTTGGTTAAATTTTGATGTCACTAAGCCTAACTCATCATCTTGGTGCGCTTTGGAAACCGGCAGTAAATTCTCATCGGGCGATTCGGGCTCAATCTTATCGATAGCTTCACTAATTTTGGCAATCGGCTGGGTAAGAAAACGGTGGAATACTATCGATAGCACTAAAGTTATCAGTAGAGCCCTGGCCAAGGTGGCAAGAAAACTAAAGCGCAACTGTGAAAACAATGAATCGGTCAGTTCTTGGGTATTATAAAATATGGTAAGTGTGCCGATAACTTGTTGTTTATCAGTGCCTTCAAAATAGAATGGTCGGTATAAAGTTCGCGATATCTCTTTTAAATCGCCAAATAATTTACTGCTTAAATCTTTAAATAGGTCATTACTGCTTTGCGGATTACTGATTGACACAAACATGGAGCCGTCATCCAGTTCAATCACCGATGAGCCGACATGCTCGACCTTCAATACGCCTTCGAGGGTTTGTTTCGCTAAGTTATCATCGAGTGCCCAGACGGCATTAGCAGTAGGTTGTTCAACGGAGTTTAACAGTTCATTTTGGGCTTCAATCAGTTGTTGCCGAGCAGAAACACCCACAAGCGCAATTTCAACGATAAAAATCGCTATCGCGAAAAAAAGCGCAGAGAAAACAACTAAACTTGTCTGCTTCCATGTGAGAGATTTAAAGCTGGCGCTCATGTATCCCGTCCTTTGACTGTTACTGAATTGTTATTTAAACCCTAAAATCACCGACTTCACAACAAAAACTTTAGTCCAGCTACCTACTTTAGAGAAAAGATTTCTCTTTGTCATTAATATGTGCCCTTTATCTATCTAGCAAATGTGCAGTATACTTACGCGCGTAATCAAAGGTAATTAAATATTAAGGAATGGTTCACGTGAATCCAATCGTAAAGAGTTTTGAATATGGTCAGCACACAGTCACTATTGAGACTGGGGTTATTGCACGTCAAGCAGATGCAGCTGTTTTGGCAAGTATGGGTGATACAACAGTACTTGTTACCGTTGTTGGCAAAAAATTTGAAGAGCCAGGCCGTGACTTTTTCCCGCTAACCGTTAATTACCAGGAAAAAACATATGCAGCAGGTAAGATCCCTGGTGGTTTCTTTAAGCGTGAAGGTCGTCCAGGTGAAGGCGAAACCCTAACAGCGCGACTAATTGACCGTCCAATTCGTCCTTTATTCCCTAACGGATTTAAAAACGAAGTTCAGGTTATCATCACCGTGGTATCTGTTGACCCAGAAATTAGCCCTGAAGTTATCTCAATGATTGGTACTTCTGCGGCACTGTCTATTTCTGGTATTCCATTTAATGGTCCACTAGGTTCAGCTCGTGTGGGTTATGTTGATGGCGAATACATCTTAAACCCAACGGTTTCTCAACTAGAGAACAGCCAGCTTGAGCTGTCAGTTGCTGGTACAGAAAGCGCAGTATTGATGGTTGAGTCAGAAGCAAGTGCACTGCCTGAAGAAGTAATGTTAGGTGCGGTTGTATACGGTCATGATCAACAGCAAGTTGTTATCAATGCTATTAAAGAGCTTAAAGCTGAAGTCAACAAGCCTGATTGGGAATGGACTGCGCCAGTTCAAGACCAAGACCTAGTTGCAAAGATTAAAGATTTGGCTGAAGCCGGTCTTACTGAAGCTTACCAAATTGAAGTTAAGCAAGATCGCTACGCACAAGTTGGTGTTGTTAAAGCCGCTGCTAAAGAAGCGTTACTTGCAGAGAACCCAGAAGCGGATTCTCGTGAAATCGACGGCCTTTTAGGTAGCCTAGAGAAGAAAGTGGTACGTAGCCGTATCATCGCTGGTAACCCACGTATCGACGGCCGTGAGCCAGACATGGTTCGTGCACTAAACGTGATGGCTGGCGTTCTGCCACGTACTCACGGTAGTTCACTGTTTACTCGTGGTGAAACTCAAGCACTAGTAACTTGTACACTTGGTACTGAGCGTGACGCACAGAAGATTGATAGCATCATGGGTGAGTACACTAACCGCTTCATGCTTCATTATAACTTCCCTCCATACTCAGTTGGTGAAACTGGCATGGTTGGTTCACCTAAGCGTCGTGAAATCGGTCACGGTAAGTTAGCTTGGCGTGGTATCAATGCCGTTATGCCTAGTGCTGAAGAGTTCCCATACAGCGTACGTGTTGTATCGGAAATCACTGAATCTAACGGTTCAAGCTCTATGGCGTCAGTCTGTGGTACTTCACTAGCATTGATGGATGCAGGTGTACCAATTAAGTCTTCTGTTGCGGGTATTGCAATGGGTCTAGTTAAAGAAGGCGATGATTTCGTTGTTCTGTCTGACATCTTAGGCGATGAAGATCACTTAGGTGATATGGACTTTAAAGTAGCCGGTACCCGTGATGGTATTACTGCTCTGCAGATGGATATCAAGATTGAAGGTATCACTAAAGAGATCATGCAGATTGCGCTACAGCAAGCCTATGGCGCACGTGTTCATATCCTAAACGTAATGGACCAAGCTATTGATGGTCACCGTGAAGATATCTCTGATCACGCTCCACGTATCACTACGCTTAAAATTAACCCAGAGAAAATTCGTGATGTTATCGGTAAAGGTGGTGCAACTATTCGTGCACTTACCGAAGAGACTGGCACTACGATTGAACTTGAAGATGACGGTACCGTTAAGATTGCTTCAGCTAATGGCGAAGCAACGAAAGAAGCGATTCGTCGTATTGAAGAGATCACTGCTGAAGTTGAAGTGGGCACAATCTACAATGGTAAAGTTGTACGTATCGTAGACTTCGGTGCATTCGTGACTATTCTACCAGGTAAAGATGGCCTAGTTCATATCTCACAAATCGCTGAAGAGCGCGTTGCAAACGTGTCTGACTACCTAGAAGTGGGTCAAGAAGTGAAAGTGAAGGTGATGGAAGTTGACCGTCAAGGTCGTGTACGTCTTTCTATGAAAGAAGCTGCACCTAAATCTGAAGAGCCAGCACCAGCTGCTGAGTAATTTGGATTTACACTTAATAAAGGAGGCTTAGGCCTCCTTTTTTATTGGCTGATTTTTAGCGACACCTATGTGGCTTGTCTCTCTATAGATAAATAGTGACCCTATCGCGGTTTATTGAAGTTTTTATTATTGTCGTTGCAACTCAGGGCTGGCTGCGTGGTCAATATAATAAGTTTTAGACAAAAGTAGCGATAACTGCTTTAAGATTAACTATTTTTAGTGATTTTTTATCCTAGTAGATAGCCGTCGCCTAGAGAGGTTGCTATGATTGAGGTTGCAGTTAAATTCATAAGGTTAAATGGATGAATCAAAAATTACGTACCGTTGCCATCGTGCTTATGACCGGTGTAAGCGTATTATTAACTGGGTGTGTGTCTACTCAGTCTGACAGTGCCGACAATGGCAAGGTCATGGTCGCGCCGGTAATGCCTGATTATAAATTGGAAGTGACATTGGCTCGCCTCAATGAAATTTTAACTTCTGCGGAATTGACCGCTGAGCAACGTGCACGTTTTCATTATGACCGTGGGGTGATTTATGACAGTGTTGGCTTACGTATTTTAAGCCGTATTGACTTTCATCAAGCACTGAAGTTGCAGCCTAACCTGGCAGACGCGTACAATTTCCTGGGGATCTACTACACCCAAGAAGGCGAGTTTGATAGTGCTTATGAAGCTTTTGACGCCGTGTTAGAGCTGGCGCCAAATTATGATTATGCTTTCCTTAATCGCGGTATAGCACTCTATTATGGCCAGCGTAATCAATTGGCCGTTGCCGATATGGAAGCTTTTTTCGACGGTGACCAGCAAGATGGCTATCGTGCTTTGTGGTTGTATATTACCGAAAGCGAAGTCAATGAGGCGGAAGCCAAAGCGCGATTACAATATAACCGCACACAACTCGCTGATTCAGCTTGGGCGAGTACCTTAGTTGATTACTATCTTGGCAAGCTAACTAAAGAGCAAGTCTTTGCATTAGCAAAGCAGGGGTTAACCAATCCCAATGAGTACGCTGAGCGTTTATGTGAGGCATACTTCTACATGGCTAAAGTTGCCCAGAAACAGGGCGAGCTGAACGATGCGGCAAACTATTATCGATTAGCGTTAGCCACCAATATTTATGATTTTGTTGAACATCGCTACGCACGAGTAGAATTAGCAAAAATTGGCGAACAAGTTAACGCCGCTCAATAACGAGTGTGTATCACTAGTCTTAACCTAGCCCCAGTTGCTGCCGCGCTGGGGTTTATTGTATTTAAGGGCCCATGTCCTAGCCATTAGAAAAGCTAAGCGCTATAATTGCCGACTTTGTCAAATTCAACTATCTGCAGGTACTCATGTCAGGCTATAAAGTAGAAGTCGATAAGCGTCGTACTTTCGCCATTATTTCTCACCCCGATGCCGGTAAAACCACCATCACCGAAAAGGTGTTGTTGTTCGGCAACGCGTTACAAAAAGCGGGGACCGTCAAAGGGAAAAAGTCTGGTCAACATGCTAAGTCTGACTGGATGGAAATGGAAAAAGATCGTGGTATTTCAATCACCACCTCTGTGATGCAATTTCCCTACAATGATGCTTTGGTTAACCTGCTAGATACGCCAGGTCACGAAGACTTCTCTGAAGATACTTATCGTACACTAACCGCTGTCGACTCTTGCCTCATGGTCATCGACTCAGCAAAAGGTGTAGAGCAACGTACCATTAAGTTGATGGAAGTGACCCGTTTGCGTGATACGCCAATCGTGACCTTCATGAACAAATTGGACCGTGATATTCGCGATCCTATTGAACTGATGGACGAAGTAGAAGAAGTACTTAACATCGCTTGTGCTCCTATTACTTGGCCTATTGGCGCGGGTAAAGAGTTTAAAGGTGTGTATCACTTACTACGTGACGAAGTCATTTTGTATCAAAATGGTATGGGTCACACCATCCAAGACTCTCGAATCATTAAGGGGTTGGATAACCCTGAGCTGGACGAAGCAATCGGCAGCTACGCTGAAGAAATTCGCGAAGAGATGGAACTTGTCGTTGGCGCATCCCATGAATTTGACCACCAAGCTTTCTTGAAGGGTGAGCTGACACCGGTGTTTTTTGGTACTGCATTGGGTAACTTTGGTGTTGATCATATCCTTGATGGCATCGTTGAATGGGCACCAACCCCGCAACCGCGTGAATCTGATGTACGTGATATTGAGCCTAGCGAAGCTAAGTTCAGCGGTTTTGTATTTAAGATCCAAGCGAATATGGACCCTAAACACCGTGACCGTGTAGCCTTTATGCGCATTTGTTCAGGACGCTATGAACAGGGTATGAAAATGCACCATGTTCGTTTAGGTAAAGATATAAACGTCAGTGATGCGTTAACCTTTATGGCTGGCGATCGTAACCGCGCAGAGGCGGCTTACCCTGGTGACATTATCGGTCTACATAACCACGGTACTATTCGTATTGGTGATACCTTTACCCAAGGTGAGAAGTTACGTTTTACCGGTGTACCTAACTTTGCGCCAGAGATGTTCCGTCGCATTCGATTGAAAGACCCGCTAAAGCAGAAGCAATTGCTTAAAGGCTTAGTGCAGCTATCTGAAGAGGGAGCGGTACAGGTATTCCGTCCGCTAGACAGCAACGATTTGATTGTTGGTGCGGTCGGGGTGTTGCAGTTTGAAGTGGTCGTGGCGCGTTTGCAATCTGAATATAAGGTTGAAGCCATTTATGAGGCAATCAGCGTAGCAACAGCGCGTTGGGTTTATTGTGACGATCATAAGAAACTTGAAGAGTTTAAGCGTAAGTGCAGCAACAACTTAGCACTCGATGGCGGTGATAACCTGACTTATATCGCGCCAACGATGGTAAACCTAAACTTATCGATGGAGCGTTACCCAGACATCGACTTTGCTAAGACTCGAGAAAACTAAGCTAAGTAGACAAATCACTGAGTGAAGCGCTCATTGATGTAATAAAAAAAGCAGACTTGTCTGCTTTTTTTATGTCCGTAATTCACTAAACTAATGTTATCTCGCCAATTTAAGGGCTGAACCTTGGGAGTCTGTGTGACCGAGCAATCAATAGCAGCGATGATCGATAGCCATATCCATCTTGATAATATTAGCGATCCGCACCAGTTAAGCTTATTGGCGGCACTCATGCAGGAACAGGGTATTAACGACGCCGTTATTCCCGCAGTGGAGCCTTCGCTGTGGTCTAGGCAGTTGCAAGTCGCTAATCAATTTGGCTACGCTTTTTCTTTGGGGATCCACCCTTGGTATGTCAAGCAGCACTGGCAGCAGCAGATAAGCGAGTTAGCTACGCGGCTAGCGGAAGAATCACGGACTAGCTGTCGATTGGTAGCTATTGGCGAGTGTGGCCTAGATGGCAACTATCGCGACAATTTTGATTGGCAACTGCACAGCTTTAGTGCGCAATTAGCACTGGCAAAACAGTACAATTTGCCAGTTATCATCCATGCTGTGAAAGCCCATGAACAGGTGCTAAAACTAATCGAACAAGCTGAGCTTTGCCGTGGCGGAGTGATTCATGGCTTTTATGGCAGTCCTGAATTAGCAACACGCTATATACGTTTGGGTTTCAAGTTGGGTATTGGTGCAATATTGTTGAATGAAAATGCAAAGAAGTTGCAACAGGTGATTCAAGATGTTCCGCTAGATTGTTTAGTGATCGAGACTGATATTGTACAGGTCAACGCAGTTGAACAGACCACAAAAACCTTAAATGACCCACATTTTGGCCTTATTTTGCCATTGCTAATTAAGAAAATAGCGAATTTACAAAAAAAATCTGCTGTTCTAGTTTCAGAACACGTGTTTTGTAACACTGTGCAACTCTTTGACCTCTAAATTTTTTTTGAAAAAACAGATGTAAATCGCATCATAATTTGTGACTAAGACGTTGAAATAAAACTTCAAAAACTTGATCAAAACGACGATTTTCACCAGCACGTTGGGTATAATCGTTTTCGAAAATGAGGTTGCTTAACAACATAATTAAAAAGTGTTAACAATAGGGTGATGGTTAATGAATATACTAATGAGCTTGGTAGGGGTGGTCACCCTACTTGCAATCGGTTTCCTGTTATCAACTGACAGAAAAGCGATTAATCCACGTACCGTTTTCGGTGCACTTGCAATTCAAGCGTTTTTTGCTGGTTTTGTTCTATACGTTCCAATCGGTAAAGATATTCTTCAAAGCGTTTCAGATGGCGTATCAAGCGTTATCGGTTACGCGCAAAATGGTATTGGCTTCCTGTTTGGTGATCTAGCTAACTTTAAAGTTGGTTTCATCTTCGCAGTTAACGTTCTGCCAGTTATCGTTTTCTTCTCTTCTCTAATCGCCGTACTTTACTACCTAGGTGTCATGCAGTGGGTTATCCGTATTATCGGTGGTGCTCTACAAAAAGCATTAGGTACTAGCCGTACAGAATCAATGTCAGCGACAGCGAACATCTTCGTTGGTCAAACAGAGGCACCACTTGTGGTTCGTCCGTTTATCGCCACAATGACTCAGTCTGAGCTGTTTGCCATTATGGTTGGTGGTCTAGCTTCTATCGCGGGTTCTGTACTAGCAGGTTACGCGCAGATGGGTGTACCGATTGAGTACCTAGTTGCCGCATCATTCATGGCAGCACCAGGTGGTCTATTAATGGCCAAGCTAATGCACCCTGAAACTGAAGCTACAGTTAATGAAATGGACGAGCTTCCAGAAGACCCTGATAAGCCAGCAAACGTGCTAGACGCAGCTGCAGCAGGTGCTTCTTCAGGTATGCACCTAGCACTTAACGTTGGTGCAATGCTACTCGCATTCGTAGGTTTGATTGCGATGATTAACGGTATCATCGGTGGTTTAGGTGGTTTAGTTGGTCAAGAAGGTCTAACGCTAGAGCTTATCCTAGGTTACATCTTTATGCCGCTAGCTTTCCTAATCGGTGTACCTTGGAACGAAGCACTTGTTGCCGGTTCTTTCATCGGTCAAAAGATCGTGGTTAACGAATTCGTTGCTTACCTAAACTTTGCTCCATACCTAAAAGATGTTGCTGATGGCGGAATCTTGGTTGAAGCAACAGGTGAAGTGATGTCTGACCGCACCAAAGCGATTATCTCATTCGCACTATGTGGTTTTGCTAACTTATCTTCAATCGCTATCTTACTTGGTGGACTAGGTGCTATGGCACCAACACGTCGCCATGACTTAGCGAAGCTAGCTATCCGTGCAGTTATCGCCGGTTCTTTAGCTAACTTGATGAGTGCAACGCTAGCGGGTCTATTCCTAGCGTTGTAATACAGCTCAAGTTATTCAAATGGGGGACTTCTCCCCCTGTGCATAGGCTCTGCAATGAGGCAGAGCCTAGTTAAGACAACCAATTTTCAAAATGGCATAACAGCGCTGACAGCAGCGACTGCGCGGTAAAGTTGTGTCTAGCAAGTGTCAAATGATAGCGGTATAAGTCAAAATTTAACCAAAAATCAGATGTTTGTTCGAATGTTAAGATAATGTGTTCGCATTTTTAGTCGAATTATATTGAGATTTCAGTGAATTTGAGTACAATGCGGCGCCAACAAAAAAAGAATGCTGACTCGAAAAGAGCAGCGAAGCCATAAACAATGGGGTTGATGATGAAAAACGTTAAAATGTTAGCACTAGCGGCAACGACTTTAGCAGCGATGTCCGCACCTGTAGCAGCAGAGCAATACTATGGTTTTGCCAACGTATCGGTAAACTACCTAGACTGGTCTGAAGGCACTGTAGACCGTTCTACTGCTGAAGGCGGCCAAAAAGCTGATTTCGTATATCTTGAAGTTGAAGGTGGCGCTGGTTACGACTGGGGTGATGTCTACGGCTTTATCGATTTCGAAAACCCAACTAAAGGTGACTGGGGTTACGATGCTGGTGAAGATGCTGCTGAAGCATTCCGTATCGCTGCCAAAGGTACTGTTGCGGTAAACATCGGCGAAAGCAACTGGAACTACTACGGTCAGCTATATAGCATCGCTGATTCTTCAGGTTTCTACGAGCAAAACATCGTATTAGGTGTTAGCTACGACATCAACACTGATTTCGGCCTATGGGTTAAGCCTTTCCTAGGTGCTCACTATGTACACAACAACTTCATTGGCGCTGGCTTTAACGGCGGCATGGCTGGTTGGGTATTAGGCTATAACTTCAAGCTTGGTGGCCAAGACTTCATGATCACTAACTGGAATGAAATCGAATTCGCACGTGCTGATGAGTACCGTGGTTTCTGCGCAGCAGATACTTGTGGTGGTCCAGGCGATGCTGGTTGGGTTGAAACTAACGGCGACAGCACTGGTCTAAATGGTGCGGTAGCGCTTTGGTGGAACGCGACTTCTAAGTTCACTCTTGGTCTACAGTACCGTTATGCTGATAACAAGCTAGGTACTCCAGGTTACCAAAACGCAGCGATCTTCTCTGCTAAGTACAACTTCTAATTGTACTTGAGAGCCGTAGCAATACGGCTCTCTACTCCTTGATAAGGAATCTTTACATTTAGAGGCTATTAATTTTTACTTAAGCATGCGATAAATTGATTTATGCTGTTTAAGTAAGAGTTAAATTTTATACGCGCTAAAATGGACTTTTCGCGGAAAGGTAGAAATTGCATAACTGAATTTATGCGTACTGCTCCCTTCCCGGTCTTCATGGATTCAAGTCGTGACCCAGTGTCAGGATGCAGATGTCAGCTATAGTTACATCTCATTGAATACCTGAATTATGAATGTTGTTTTGGCAGTTATCGCCTTACTGGCGACGCTGATCATTCAACGTTTACGGCATAGCTTGAAGGCCCGGCCATAACAATAATCAAAATAATGCCAGCTCCAGCATATGCCTTACGTGAATTTATAGACTAATTTTTGAATTACGTTACGGAGAGCACTATGAACGATATTACTCACAAACAAGCTGCACAAAAAGCCATTGAGCTGATGGATTTAACCACACTTAATGACGATGATACTGATCAAAAAGTCATTGAACTGTGTCATAAAGCTCAAACGCCAGCAGGTAATACCGCAGCAATTTGTATCTATCCTCGCTTTATTCCTATCGCGCGTAAAACCCTGAATGAGATGGGTTGTGAAGAGATAAAAATCGCCACTGTTACTAACTTCCCACACGGTAATGATGATATCGCTATCGCAGTACTCGAAACCCGTGCGGCAGTTGCCTACGGTGCAGACGAAGTGGATGTGGTATTTCCCTACCGTGCATTAATGGAAGGCAACGAAACTGTCGGCTTCGAGCTTGTAAAAGCGTGTAAAGAAGCATGCGGTGAAGGCGTATTGCTCAAAGTGATTATTGAATCAGGTGTGTTAGCCGATCCCGCCTTAATTCGTAAAGCATCAGAACTGTCAATTGATGCTGGTGCTGACTTCATTAAAACCTCAACGGGTAAAGTTAAGGTTAACGCGACTTTAGAAGCCGCAGAGATCATGATGACAGTGATCAGCGAGAAGAACACAAAAGTAGGCTTCAAGCCTGCTGGTGGCGTACGTGATGCAGCCGCAGCAGCTGAATTTTTAGGTGTTGCCAGCCGATTATTAGGTTCTGACTGGGCGACGCCAAGCACTTTCCGTTTTGGCGCGTCTAGCTTGCTAGTTAACTTGCTACACACGTTAGATCTAGGTGATGCACCTAAAGGACCACAAGGTTACTAATTTAGTAAATCGTGATCTAAATCTAACAGCGAGCGTCGAGAGTTGCGTATCATATTGTAATTGAATTACAGGTCTTGGCGCCTTAGACCAAAATTTGTCACTAATAGTGGATGTTAGTGACAAGTTAGGAGGCAGTAGCATGTTTCTAGCTCAAGAGATTATTCGTAAAAAGCGTAATGGTGAAGCGTTATCAAAACAGGAAATCGAGTTCTTTGTTAACGGTATTACCACCAACGGTGTTTCAGAAGGGCAAATCGCAGCGTTAGGTATGGCGGTTTATTTTAATGATATGAACATGGATGAGCGTATTGCACTTACTACCGCAATGCGTGACTCTGGTACCGTCCTTAATTGGCAGAGCTTAGGCTTAGATGGTCCTATCATTGATAAGCACAGTACTGGCGGTGTTGGTGACGTCATCAGTTTGATGCTTGGCCCCATGGCTGCCGCATGCGGTGGTTATGTGCCAATGATTTCCGGCCGTGGTTTAGGCCATACTGGCGGTACATTAGATAAGTTTGATGCTATCCCTGGCTATCAAACAGAACCTGACAGCGCGCTATTCAGAAAGGTTGTAAAGGAAGCGGGTGTGGCGATTATCGGCCAAACTGGCGATCTTGTTCCCGCAGATAAACGTTTCTATTCTATTCGTGATAATACCGCAACGGTAGAGTCTATCTCACTTATCACAGCTTCAATTTTGTCGAAAAAACTTGCCGCAGGCCTAGATGCATTAGCCATGGATGTCAAAGTGGGTAGTGGTGCTTTTATGCCGACCTATGAAGCATCAGAACAACTTGCTCGCAGTATCACTGCGGTGGCTAATGGTGCAGGAACTAAAACCACTGCATTGCTGACCGATATGAATCAGGTGTTAGCTTCGTGTGCGGGAAATGCGGTAGAAGTGAAAGAAGCGATTGATTTCCTCACTGGGCGCTATCGTAATCCGCGTCTTTATGCCGTCACTATGGGGTTATGTGCAGAAATGTTGGTATTAGGCGGCATTGCTAGCAATGAAGCCGAAGCACGCGCTAAACTAAATCAAGTATTAGATAACGGTAAAGCTGCCGAGATCTTCGGCAAAATGATTGCCGGCCTCGGTGGTCCAGCAGACTTCATTGAGAGCTACGATAAATACCTGCCTAAGTCTGCCATTGTCCGACCTGTGTATGCAGCCCGTAGCGGTTTTGCTACCGCGATGGATACCCGCGAGTTAGGACTGGCTGTCGTCACTTTAGGTGGCGGACGCCGTAAACCAGGTGATGCGTTAGACTATAGTGTTGGCCTAACAGATATGGTTGCCTTAGGTGATGAAGTCACTATGGATAAGCCGATTGCCATGATTCATGCGCAATCAGAAAGTGCATTCGAAGAAGCGGCAAGTGCTGTTAAAGCAGCCATTCATGTCGGTGATGCAAAACCTGAACAAACACCAGAGATTTATCGCTATATACGCGCATCGGATCTCTAACGGAGTAATGTTATGAAACGTACAATCATTATGATGATGGACTCATTCGGTGTTGGCGCCGCAGGCGACGCTGATAAATTTGGCGATGTGGGTTCAGACACCTTTGGCCATATTGCTCAGGCCTGTGCGGACGGTAAAGCCAATGATGGACGTGAAGGCCCGTTGAAATTGCCAAACCTGGCTAAACTGGGTTTAGCTCATGCTGCGATGGAGAGCACGGGTCAGTTTCCAGCGGGTTTTGCTGACAACGTTGAGGTGATTGGCGCCTATGGTCACGCCGAAGAGTTGAGTTCAGGAAAAGATACTCCCAGTGGTCACTGGGAAATGGCTGGCGTACCAGTGCTATATGATTGGGGCTACTTTAGCGATTTAGAAAACTCATTCCCAAAAGAGCTGACCGATAAAATTCTCGCTCGTGCAGGGTTAACGGATTTTCTTGGCAATTGCCACGCGTCTGGTACCGCTATTTTAGAAGAGTTGGGTGAAGAGCACATGCGCAGTGGTTTACCAATTTTCTATACCTCTGCAGATTCAGTGTTTCAAATTGCCTGTCATGAAGAGACATTTGGCTTAGAGAAGCTTTATGAGTTGTGCCAAATCACCCGTGAAGAGCTAGAGCCGTATAATATTGGCCGTGTTATTGCGCGTCCATTTGTTGGCACTGGCCCTGATGATTTTGCGCGTACCGGTAACCGTAAAGATTATGCGGTAGAGCCGCCAGCAAAAACCGTGCTTGATAAGCTGGCTGCCGATGGCGGTGAAGTGGTTAGTGTCGGCAAAATTGCCGATATCTATGCCCATTGCGGTATTACTCAAAAAGTAAAAGCTACCGGCCTAGAAGCGCTGTTTGATGCCACGCTAGAGCAAGTTAAACAAGCTGGTGACAGAACGATTGTCTTCACCAACTTCGTAGATTTCGACTCTCACTATGGTCATCGTCGCGATATTGCCGGTTATGCTCGAGCACTGGAATACTTTGACTCGCGCTTACCCGAGATGCTGGCCATTTTAGGTGAAGATGATTTACTTCTGTTGACTGCCGATCACGGCTGCGACCCCACTTGGCCTGGTACTGATCACACACGTGAGCATGTGCCGGTTATTGCCTATGGCGCTGGTCTAGCTGCAGGTTCACTTGGTCGTCGTAAGAGTTTTGCTGACATGGGTCAGTCAATAGCGAGTTACTTTGGCTTAGAGCCAATGGAATATGGCGAATCATTTATTTAGTGCCATAGTTCAATAACGAATTTAAACTTTGGCGGCTAACTTGGTCGCCATTTATAAAAAGACAAAAGTCTACCAAAAGGGGTTAAATCGATGGCTACACCACATATTAATGCAGTTGATGGTGCGTTTGCAGATACCGTTCTGTTTCCAGGCGATCCATTACGTGCAAAATATATTGCTGAAACATTCCTAGAAAATGTTGAGCAAGTGACTGATGTTCGTAACATGCTAGGTTTTACTGGTACTTATAAAGGTACTCGTATATCTGTGATGGGTTCAGGTATGGGTATCCCATCTTGCTCTATCTATGCAACTGAGCTAATCAAAGATTACGGCGTTAAAAATCTTATTCGTGTTGGTACTTGCGGCGCGATCAGCACTGACGTTAAAGTGCGTGACGTGATTATTGGTATGGGCGCTTGTACTGATTCACAAACTAACCGTCTGCGTTTTAAAGGCCAAGACTTCGCTGCTATTTGTGATTACAGCCTATTAAGTGCTGTCGTTAAAGCGGCTGATGCAAAAGGCACTAAGTATCGCGTCGGTAACGTTTTCTCTGCTGACCTTTTCTATACTCCAGATCCAGAAATGTTTGATGTGATGGAAAAAATGGATGTACTCGGTGTTGAGATGGAAGCAGCAGGCCTATATGGTGTAGCCAAAGAGTTTGGCGCGAAAGCACTGTGCGTTGTTACTGTATCGGATCATATCCGTACGGGTGAAAAGACCTCTTCTGATGAGCGTCAAACCACTTTCAACGAAATGATCGAAATGACACTCGACGCCGCTATTACTCTGTAATATGCACTGTCGCAAAAAAACGGGCCACATGGCCCGTTTTTTTTGGCTACTGATTAACTCGATTTGCTTGTTTTACTCTTGGCGGGACGTTTGCGTAACTTGACTCGGGTTTTACGGCGGTCAAAATCAGCCCGTTTAAATGACAGCGCTCTAGAGAGTAATAATCCGATAATCCCAGCAATAATAAGCATCATTTGTTGCTGCTGCATATTGATTTGATGGGCTTCTTTGATCTCATTAAAAAACAGCTTGGGTTCGAGTCTCACTTCAATAAACCCAAGGTTGTTACCGTCTTGACTCACAGCTTCAACATAAGGTGGATAGGTGGCGAGCGCATCTATCATCGCTTGCGAATCAGCCTCTAAATCTTCATCAGTGACACTTTGAGCAAAAGACAGGCGCTGACCTTGCTCGCTAAAAATAGTGGCGGCCATCACTTTAGGATCTTGCACTAAGGCTTGGGTTAGCCATTGCAATTGTTCATCATTTTGCAGCTGAAGCGCCGGAGTCGCGCCATACGCAGTTTGCTGAACTAATAATCGTGCCATCTTTTCCGTTTGGGACTTTAGAAGCTGCTGCCCTTGTAGTAGGCTTGTTTCCCATAATTGAAAAAGGCCGACCATCAGAGTAACAGCAATGGCAATTTGGACCAGTCTGGTTATTCGGTGAGTCTTTCTAAGGCCTGTTAAAAAAAACACTTTGTACCTAAAAATAAACGGGTTTGTTTAATCATAATTGATTATGAGCAAAGCCGATAGCCGGAGATTGATAGCCCATGGAAAGTTCGAGTTCTAAGTCGTTGTTTGACTGGATAATGCTTAACGATGAAACCGCTGCGTCATTTGCTGGTGTGGCGATTAATCGCCATCAAGAATGGCAGTATTCAGAGCAGCAACATTGTTGTCGTATTGTATTTGAATCGAACGTTTCTGGCGCCGTAATTAATGAGTTTATCATGGCCTTAGGAGCGGTTTCTGTTGCCGTTGTGCAACGTGATACTGACCTACAATGCATCGAGGTGTGTAGTGAGCAGCCGTTTTCTCCCCAAGCAATAGCATCGCTTAATAGTAACAAGGGGGTTGAGGGCTATGTGCTAAACCAGCCACTGCCGCGAATAGATAAGCCTGGTCTGTTGGTGATGGATATGGACTCTACCGCCATTGAAATAGAGTGTATTGATGAGTTAGCCGCCATGGCAGGCGTTGGCGAAGCGGTTGCTGCGGTGACTGAGCAAGCCATGCAAGGCGAGCTTGATTTCGAGCAGAGCTTGCGCGCCAGAGTAGCAAAACTGCAAGGCGCGAACAGCCAGATAATTGATGATTTATGCCAGCAATTACCGTTAATGCCTGGTTTAACCGACATGGTAAAAATTCTAAAACAACATCAGTGGCGACTGGTTTTAGCTTCCGGTGGCTTTACGCCATTTGTGGGTCATCTCAAGCAACTTTTGGATTTAGATGCAGCTTATGCCAATGAGTTGGTGATTGACAATGGTCAATTGACCGGTGAGGTGACGGGCCAAATCGTCGACGCTCAGTTTAAAGCCGATACAGTGCTGCATTGTGCCCAGCAATGGCAGATAGCTGCTGGTCAGCGTCTGGCTATCGGTGATGGTGCCAATGATATTCCCATGATTAATCAAGCTGACTGTGGTTTTGCATTTCATGCCAAACCTAAGTTGAAAGCAGCGGCTGATTTGGCCATAGACAGTCTAGATTTACGTGCATTGCCATTTTTACTGCGTACCGGTAAATAAATTTAACGTTTAATATCGTGAGTTAACGTTTTGAATTTCTAACATAGTTCAGAATGTCGTTGTTTTAACGCTAATTGTTTGAGTAATTACTCTTGTTTTCGTCAGCAAGGCTAAGTAATTTAGAGTCAAATTCTCGATTATTTAGTCTTGTGTCTAATGGCCCTGTTGTTACCCAAGTTTCTCACTATTTGCCTTATCAATCAGGCGCGCTGCATGTACGTCAGTTGATGCCTGCCAATGCCGACTATCAAAAGACTCCCATTTTGATGTTGCACGGTGTGATGTCTAATGGCCGCGTGTTCTACAGTGACTCAGGTAAAGGCCTGGCCTGCTATCTAGCCCAAGCAGGGTATATTGTTTATGTGCTTGATACTTTAGGTCGTGGTTTGAGTACCCCAAAATTGGCTGGTGGAGAGCGTCATGGCCAGGGGGAGGTCATTCGTGAACAGTTGCCACTGGTGCAGCATTTTATTTTATCCAAGCATCAGCACAAGCTAGCTAATCACCCGTTAAAACAAGCGCCGAGTAAAGTTCATTGGTGTGCGCATTCATGGGGTGGCGTATTGATGACGAGCGCCATAGCCCGCTTTGAGTTTATTCAATCCAGCGTTGCTTCGCTGCTAACACTAGGGACCAAACGAACGATTAAAGTGAAGTCGTTGAGAAAATGGCTCATGGTCGATGTGACTTGGAATCGTGTCGCACCCCTCATCGCAAAACGACACGGTTATTTAGCCGCAGACAGGTGGCGTTTGGGTATGGACAATGAAACTCGGGCATCACTGCGCCAGAGCATAGAGTGGGTAAGAGGCGATTGGATCGATTTTGATGATGGCTTCGATTACGCGCAGGCTGCTAAGCAAGTAGCACAGCGTGGCGGTTGGCCCAAAACTTGGTTTATTGCAGGGCGGGGGGATCGTGTGCTGGGCCATCCAGACGATGTCAGTCGCATGGTGCAAGAGTGTCAGTTTGGAGATGTGAAACAAACCTTGTTATCCAAACGCGACGGTTACAAACATGATTATGGCCATGCTGAAATGCTAACTCACAAAGACGCCGTTAATGATCACTTTGTGGGCATTAAGCAGTGGTACCAAAATTGTGGCTAAGTCCCAATCGCTGCTTAGCCCGTATTTTGAAAACTGCTCAGCCCACAATATGAAAACTACTTAGCCAGTTCCCATATCTCCCAACTGGCTAACTGATATTGTTTAGCTAACGTTTTAGCCTGCTGGATATGCTGCTTAGCAAGGTCTGCATCTCCTGCGGCTTGATAGAGCTTACCTCGCTGCAAATGCCAAAATGGCCGCGATTGCCCCTGAGCTTGGCAACTATCTAGCAGTTGTGTTGCCAGTGGCTGTTGCTTGCGAATCAGTGCTCCTTTGGCTAGTTCAATACAGAGTGTGGTAGCAGATTGCGGGAACAATTTGCGTGCGAGTGCTAATGCTTCAAGCGCCGAATCATACTGCTTTGACCAAGACAGGTACTTCGCAAATTGATAGGCATGTAACCATTCGATTTCAAAACCAGCCCAATGACTTTGCTGCTGCTTAAATCGATTTAAGACCACTTTATAATCCCCCATCGCTACAAGATCGCTACCATCACTGAGTTCACCGTAGTTTGGTGCCAGAAACTGTAAACCGTCATATAGGGCTGGGAGCGCGGTGGTAAAATGATTCTCTTGTGGATATTGCTTAAATTGCCACTGTAGTTGATTTGGAATGGCGTTTAACTTAGCCACTAGCTTATCCACGCCCATATCTTGCTCGTTCGCCACCGAGACAAATAGTGGCCCTGTAAGTTTATCTTGTTTAAGTAGGGGCTCAATCAGCGAAGGGAGCGCATAATTATCAACCCAAACACTGGGGCTCATTGCCAAAAATGCGTTGAATGGCGTCTTGGCTTGCATCATGCTGTATAAGCTAAATAAGCCACCTAGGGAATAGCCTGCCAGCGCCTGTTGTTGATTGGTGCGATATTGCTGGTTGATGAGTGGCAGTAGCTCCTCGCTCAAGTATTGCTGAAAACGTTGCGCGCCCCCAAAATCTTGTTCACCTTCTACTGGCCAAGTTGTCGAGTACAGGTAGTCGCTGTCTCCCTGATTAGCCACACCGACAACAATCATCGGGGCAATTTTGCCCATACGGGCTAAGTGCAAAGCGATAGCGGAGACATGTTGAAATTGAAAATCAGCATCGACGACATATAGCACTGGATATCGACGTTTTTCATGCAAATGGTAACGCTCTGGCAGGCTAATCATAACCCGTCGGGTGTAGTCAAAAGCGCTTGAGTGGTGGCTAAATACCTGCCCTGAGATAAGCGGGCGGCTCACGGCGATAGATGATTTCTCGTCTACGGGGGCAGCCATGCAGGGAAAGGCGAGTAAACCATATAATAAGCCAAGCAATAGCCCGATTAAGGCGATATTTTTCATCGTGATAACTCCTAGGTAAAATACAATAACGCCACCTTAGCAGCTTGTATTTTGTTGCAAAGCTCACTTTGGGGAAATTGCGGTGAGTCGACGGTGAAGTTTCAGTGATGATTTAAAAATATATTAAAATCAAATTATTGTCTTAATTATGCGGTTTGGGTTTTTAGGGGGGCATTAACCAGTTCTTGGTATAAAGTCGGGTAACGCAATTGCACTTCTTGGGTGATTTCCAGTAGTTCACCCACACCAACAATACGCCATAACCGGCGCTCTAGCTCTTTAGCTTTATGTTGCGCATGAACATTAATGTAGGCCAATTCACGTCTGATGTAATTAAGATCGGGCTTGCCGGTAGCCCCGCGATATATTCTTAATGCCATGAAGCGACCTAGGTGCTGGCTTTGCTTAATAAAGTGTACCTGTGCGTCACTGTCGCCGATTAAATGTGGCTGCAAACATTTCGCCTTTATCTGCCCCTGAGACTGCCGGGATATTTGCACAAATACCTCGAAGTAGTCCAAGCCATGTTGTGGTTTCATCTGCCTGATAGGCTCAATGAAGTCTGTTTTTAAACGGTTGTGACTGAGCAGTGGTTCTAGATTGTATTGTAAGGTGTCTGCAGCTGACGCAGCGAAGATGTCGCTAACTTCATTACGCTGTTGACTTAGGCCAATTGTGGTTAACTGCATTGATTTAGCTGTTTTTTCAATAAAGTAAGGTACCGGGCTCAGCTGGCGCATCAATAAATTCTTTAAGCCATCTGACAGCTCTTTTTTATCGCTGTTCGCCTCGGTTAGCTTTTCCAATTTATCGCGATTTTGGATGATAAGCTTATTGAGAAATTCCACCCCGACATGGGGGGTGTGGCCCATCATCGCGGCTAGGTGCATGGTCACGCCGTTGCGCCGAGTGCGAATTAAGCGATAGGGCAGTTGGCTAAGCTTAGTTTTTCCCGCCAAACTTTGTAGCTTGGGAAAGCTCAGCATCACTGGCGCAGTGGTGTCAAAATTTGCCGCTTCAGCGACGGTCAGCTGCAGCCCTTTACTGGATATGTCTTGGGTAAACCCTTCAGCGACCACTTTACCTTGGCTCACTTTGACATAGGTTTTAAATGAAAAGCGGGCTTCATTACGCCGCTCGGTAAATTGCAGTGACAGTAATTTTATAGAGTTGGCTTTGCATTTAGGCTGCCCAAATGGTTTGAGGGCATTCGCGGCTTCATTACTATACTGCTGCCATTGCTGGTAGCTCGCCTGTTGGTCTTCATTAGTGAGATCGATCAGTTGTAACACATGGCTGAATCGCTGCAGTTGAGATTCCACTAACGAAGAGTAGCGACTGTCATCGCCGGGCAGCATACTTGATTTATAGGACTTTTGATGGTCAATTTTGTGCTGAGCGACTTTGAATACTCGCCACGAAGATTTAGTGCATCCGAAGCCCAAAAACAGCGCTAACAGGTTTTGCTGTTTCAACTCAGCTAAACTGGCTGAGTAAAAAAAGATGCAGCCTTTTGTTTGAAAGGTAAAACAGAAAAACAGGCTGTGGTCTGGGTTGTCAGTTTTGGTCAGCAAACGGTTTAAACGCGCTGGAGTTAGCATGCTAGGCAGCTGGCTAATTTCATTCTCGTCTTGAAACGCTTGTTGAATTGCTTGATTGTCGCGGCTTAAGAGCTTGTGGGTGATTTGAAATCCGCTATCTTCTACCTGCTCGACATACAAAGGTAAGTGTGGCAAATGCGGCAGATAATGACGCTCGAATCCCAAGCCTATTGCAGCGGTGAGTACGTCGTTGATGTCGACTTTGTAGCGAAATTTATAGCCTTGAATTAGGTTGCCTAACATTTTCGCCAAGCCTTCAGAGCCACTCAACCGCTTTAATCGAAACCAACAATGTTCAGGGTTTTTCTCACTATCAACAATCTGGTAATCAATACCTTGCTGCAAGTCCTTATCGTAGTATTCATCACTGAGTCCGAGTAGTTTCACCCGTATCGGCTTATCGGCAACAAATTGATGGGCCGCGGGAATACGGATCCTTGCGCCACCCACTGACAGATCGGCGGTCACGCCACTGAGTTCATTGCGACCATCTTGGCTTACAGAGATACGAATCGCATAATTCATTCGCTCTTCGCTGCGATTGAAAAAACTGCCTAATACCACGCCGTTAGCGACATAAGGTGTAATGCCTGCATCGTTACTTTGATTGAGGTTTCGCAGTTTGAGCCGTCGCTGTTTATGCGCTTCGAGGACTTGCTCATAAACACCTAAAGTGTAGTTGTCTTGATACAAGGCCACCGCTTCATCAAATTTAACCTTGGCTGGTTCATCTAAAAAGTGGGTCTGCTTGCCCATTTTGACTTCAAAGCAGGGCAATTCAGATTTGTCGCGCAGATCGATAATTCGGGTACAGGCCGCGGCAATACGTTTGAGCTCCATCTTTAACAAAAAGCGCGTTGAGTTAGACTCACTGGCAGTGAGCCTTTCAAACAACTCATCGAAGTCTGTTTCCATTAACAGAGGTTTGAGTTGTTCTATCAGGGCGCTATGTTGTTCTAAGCTCATTGATTGTGTCTTTTTGGATGCTAATTGAGTGAGTGGCTGTTAATCTTATGTCGGCAGCCCACAGGGCAACTTGATAGTGGTTGAGTATATATTACTTAATAAGCATTAATTTACATCTTTTTGCTGACAAAATCAGTGTTGCTTAGCAAATATAGCAACAGGTCTGTTCAGTGACTGTGCGGTTCGCATTCAAGTTCTTCAAATAAGGTCGATGAGTAGCTCAAAGTTATGGCAAAAAACAAAACAGCGTATGTGTGTAATGAGTGTGGTCAAGATTTCCCAAGATGGCAGGGGCAATGCAGTGCCTGCCAAGAATGGAATACCATTACTGAGGTACGCTTAGGTCCAGCAACTACCGCGCGCACAGCGAAATTTAGTGGTTACGCAGGTAGCACGGACAAGCAGGTTCAAACACTGGATCAGATCGATCTTAACGAATTACCCCGCATATCGAGCAGTTTTAAGGAGTTTGACAGGGTACTCGGTGGCGGCATTGTACCGGGATCAGCCATATTGATTGGTGGTCATCCAGGGGCGGGTAAAAGTACTTTGTTGCTCCAAACCTTATGTAAGCTAGCTGAGACTATGAACGCACTGTACGTTACCGGTGAGGAGTCACTGCAACAGGTGGCGATGCGGGCTAACCGTCTTGGTCTTCCCACCAGTAAACTGCGGATGTTGTCAGAAACTAGTGTAGAGCAGATCTGCGAAATCGCACTGCAAGAAAAACCTAAGCTGATGGTGGTCGACTCCATTCAAGTGATGCACATGAGTGATGTCCAGTCTTCTCCAGGCAGTGTATCGCAAGTGCGTGAGTCAGCTTCGTTTCTAACCCGTTTTGCTAAACAACATGGTATTGCCGTTATCATGGTAGGCCATGTAACCAAAGATGGCAGTCTCGCCGGGCCTAAGGTGTTAGAGCATTGTATTGATTGCTCGGTGATGTTTGAAGGTGATAGCGATAGCCGCTACCGCACTTTACGCTCGCACAAAAACCGCTTTGGTGCGATTAACGAACTCGGCGTGTTTGCGATGACAGAGCGCGGACTGAAAGAAGTGGCCAATCCCTCTGCTATCTTTTTGTCTCGCGGTGAGGAAGATGCGTCAGGTTCGTTAGTGATGGTGATTTGGGAAGGCACGCGGCCATTGCTGGTGGAGTTACAAGTGCTAGTCGATAGTTCGGCGATGGCCAATCCAAGGCGTGTGGCCGTAGGTCTTGATGGGAATCGCTTAGCATTACTGTTGGCTGTGATGCATCGTCATGGTGGCTTAATGATGGCGGACCAAGATGTGTTTGTAAATGTGGTGGGTGGCGTTAAAGTGACCGAAACCAGTGCTGATTTAACCTTGTTATTAGCAATGGTGTCTAGTTTTAGAGGCGATATATTGGCCCGGGACTTAGTGGTGTTTGGTGAAGTGGGATTATCAGGTGAAATCCGTCCGGTGCCGAATGGTCAAGAGCGGTTAACAGAAGCGGCAAAACATGGTTTTAAACGTGCGATAGTGCCAAAAGCGAATGTGCCTAAAAAGCCCCCGCAGGGGATGGAAGTAATTGGGGTGACTAAATTGTCTCAGGCATTAGAAGCGCTATAAACAGACAGGTTGCTTGCAGCACAAAGGCTAAGCATTATTGCTTAGCCTTTTTTGTTAGTTATTCTCGTGGGCCTCAATGAATAGGGTTAGCTCTCGGTTGAGTAATGATGCGTCGCCTAAATTCAGCGCTAACATGTGGCGCAGATGACTGATACTATCAATATCGATATGTAGGCATTTTAGACCCAATTGTTGATCTTTTCGATGCACTAAACTGGTTTGCATCGACACCTCAATGTCAGAGCCTGGCAAAGTAAAGCCAAGCTTTATTGGTGCATCACTGGCATCAAAATCACTCGGTAACTGCACCAATGCCCCGTTTAGGCTAAGGTCAATAATGGTTGTAGACCAAGTTTGCTGGTCTTGCTGCAGATAGGCATTGGCGTCAAATAGTATTCGCGAAAACTGACGGCGCTCATCCATAGTTGCTCCTTCGGCGTCGATAAGTATCTTAGCTATGCCCTAAGCATATGCTAAGTTGGCTTAAGTGTAAAAAATCTCGGTAATTAATCTATCAAGTCTTAAAGCGTGATCGTCCTAAGCATTAGTTTTGTTATACTAGCGACTGATTTTATTAATGGTTGTCCATCATGAGTTTTGCATCGTTATCATTGAACCCTCAGCTTATTACTTTGCTAAATCAAGCCGACTTTAAGCAGCCTACAGAGATTCAATCATTGGTGATTCCTGTGGCATTAACCGGCAAAGATATGCTGGCTAAAGCCCAAACTGGCAGTGGTAAGACTTTGGCGTTTGCGCTGCCCATTATTCAGCAATTGATGGCTGATGATGGCGACAACAGCCAAGGCATTAAGGCGCTGGTGTTAGTGCCAACGCGTGAGCTGGCAGTACAAGTCGCGCAGCAATTTGAACTGTTTTTAAGTTCATTATCACTGCAAAGCTGTGTGGTGTACGGTGGGGTCAGTATTGATAAACAAAAGCAGCAGCTGCAGGCGCAGCCCCAAGTGCTCATCGCCACGCCGGGGCGCTTGTTAGATTTGATTAATCGCCGTGCGGTTAAGCTGTCAACCCTACAAACCTTAGTGTTTGACGAAGCGGATCGCATGTTTGATATGGGCTTTCATGACGAGCTACGTAGCATTGCTAAGCACTTACCAAGGTCGCGACAAACGATGTTATTTTCAGCGACGTTAGCCAGTAAAGTCAGTGGCTTTGCCGGCAAAATGATGCATTCGCCGCAACACATAGAAACTGAGCAGCAACAGCTAACCGCTGCCGAGATACATCAGCAAGTTTACGCGGTCGATAACGATAGAAAGATTGACCTGCTTAGTCATCTTATTACCAAGCACGGTTGGCAGCAGTTATTGGTATTTTGTCGTAAAAAGATTGAAGTTGATGAGGTAGTAAAGCAGTTACTTGGCAAAGGTCATCAGGCGGCTGCATTCCATGGGGATTTATCCCAACAGCTTAGAGAGCAAACGCTCACTGACTTCAAAGCCAATACCCTATCGGTGGTCGTTGCAACAGATGTGGCGGCCCGCGGCATTGATATTGCTAACTTGCAGACTGTGGTCAACTACCAATTTCCTTTTGTTGCTGCCGACTACGTACATCGCATCGGCCGTACTGGTCGAGCTGGCAAATCTGGGCTTGCGGTGACGCTATACAGTGACGAGGATCAATTGTTACTGGAAGAAGTTGAAGCGCTATTGGGTAAACGTTTACCCCAGCAGTGGGAGCTAGGGTTTGAACCTGACTTAACGAAAGCACCGGTTATCAGCGGGAAAAACAGCCGCGCAGCCCAAAGGCAGCGGGCAAAACGTCGTGCTGGCCGCGGCAAAAGACGCTAAGGCAATCAAGGCTAGCTGAGTGATGAGCAGCAAATGGGCGTGATATTACTGAACGGGTTTACCGGTAATAAGGTGATACTTAACCAGGAGCTCATCATCAGATTCAGCATGGTCAGGGTCGGGGTCAATGCAGTCAATGGGGCAAACTGAAACGCAGGTAGGCTTATCATAATGACCCACGCATTCTGTACACAATGCGGGTTCAATCTCATAGATCTCTTCCCCCATAGTGATCGCCTGATTGGGACACTCAGGTTCACACATGTCGCAGTTAATACAGCTGTCGTCGATTAGTAATGCCATGACTCAAAATTGCCTATTTAAAGATAGATTAATTGCGGCTTAGTCTTCGGTATTGATATTACCAGTGTACTCACGCAATCCTAATCGCTAATTATACCATATTGCTGTTTTAGCAACATGGCCCTGCCAGCTTAAATATGTCGACATTGGCACATTAATGCAATCTAGTATGGGTTTTGTTGGATTGTGGGTCGGAAGATGGGTAGGGGCGATTTTTAGTGTTTTTTGGGGTACTACAATCGGGTCTACGTTAGATATCAAAAGGCCCCAAAGGGGCCTTTTTAAATGCATTTAGCCTATTTCCCCGAGTGTGGAATACGGGTGTTTAGGCCGTGCATCATTACGGCTTTAGCATCAATAATAAGGCCGCCTTCAATTAGCGGCCTTTTTAAATGCTAGTAGTGTCCCGTCCTGAGATAAGTTGACACTTTGGAGACTTATCTATGAAACCTTCAAGCACAATCAGCATTAAACGTACACAACGTGATTACACATTAGGCTTTAAATTAGCCGTTGTCAGTCAAGTAGAAAAAGGCGAGCTAACCTATAAGCAAGCTCAACAGCACTACGGTATTCAAGGTCGAAGTACGGTCCTTACATGGTTAAGAAAGCATGGTAGATTAGACTGGACGCAACCCATGGAGCACTCTCCTATGTCTAAATCTAAAGAAACACCTGCCCAGAAAATCAAACGATTAGAGAAACAAGTTTCTAATTTAGAAATGAAAAAC
>NZ_JAEH01000057.1 GCF_000518805.1 Shewanella waksmanii ATCC BAA-643 | reverse complement strand
TTCTTTTCGCCAACGACTCAGCATTAACGGGTGAATATCAAGCGCTAGCGCAACATCCTTAGACATGACATCGTCTCTTAAGCTTAGCTGGACAGCTTTGACTTTGAATTTTACAGGGTAAAACCATGTCTTTCTTGGTTGGGTATATTTAGGCATTTTAGCCTCCTCAAAGTGATGAGAAGGTGTCCACTAAAACGGGGGAAGAGCAATCATAACCAGCTTAACCTTGTTAACTATACCAGTTATCACTATATGGCACACAGCCGCCAATACAACAAGCATCACAACTTATATTTCAACAATAGTCACCAGCATAATAACCAGCAGATACTCACTAACAGCGATAGTTGCTAACAGGTATTATGCTAATTCAAATGTGACCTTAACAAGGCGATTTTGTGGCGTTAAACCAGCGCGCTCAATGGCTTTTTGTGCGCCAATATTGCCGCTTTCAGTTGAGCACATCGTCGTCAATCCACGTAGATTAGCTTGGTTGATTAAGCTTGAAAGTACCTGAGTAGCTAGTCCCTGACCACGATGAGATTGCGCGACTATCATGCCTAAGTCAGCATATTCGGTCTGATAGCCATCAAATAGGCGACATTCACCCGTTGCCAATAGTTCACCATTTTGCCAGTAACCAAATAACTCTTTACGGCTGATCAGGTTGCCATAGTAGCCTGTAAGCCACTGCTCAGGCGCACCAATGTTACTTGCTGCAAACTCAACAAATTGCTGCAACTGTTGAGTTTTTGCCAATGTTAACGGCAGCTCAGCATCATTACTTTGCCGTGTTGAACTTAGCTGCTGATACATGAGCGCATTAACTTCAAATTGGCTTAAGTTATCAAGACATAGAGATAAATACTGTGGCTCAGCGGTACTGACAAAGGCGCCCTTAACCTGGGGCGTTATTTGACTGTTTTGCTGCGCAATAAGCGTAAACAGTGCTTTGGCATCAGCGCTTGCTTGCGGGGTGAGATAAAACTGCAGTAGGTAACCGTCGTCGTTAACACAGCAAAAACCAACCAATTGGTTTTGTTGATAAAAGCCAAAGTGATTTGCCATGGGGGCAAAGCCAAAGTGCCACATACCATCAAGTGGGGCGCTTGTTTGCGCAAAATACTGCTTTTTAAGTGGGCTGATTATCGCTAGATTGTCGATTGGTTTGATGTCTATCATTGCATTTACCGAGTTAGATTCATTGTGATGAACAGACACTGACTTATTGATGCTGTTCTCAAGTGCTAATCATTGTAACCAAGGCCAAAGCGTTAAGATTGAACAAAAACGACAACCTGAATCTGTGATCTGACAGTAAACTGAAAGTCACTAATTTAGTTTAAAGTAGAGTGGCTAAAACATCGCACCACAGCACCATAGCAATTGTCGCAACTAGTACTTATCGCACATAAGAGCGCTAGCTATTGCACTGATGAGAAGGATAAAAAGGCGTCTGCTGCGGCTTGTGGTTTTTCCATCATGGGTAAATGACCTACGTCAGTCATTAAGTTTAATGTCGCATGGGGCATAGTTTGTTTGAGCGTATCAGCTGCTGAAACATGTAATATGCGATCTTGAGTACCCCATGTAACAAGTACCGGGCCTATATAGGTTGTTAATGCGTCTTCAAGCGGAGAATCTGGCTGCGGACGCCCATTTTCCAATCTATGTATTTGGGTAAATATCTTGCTATTTAGCGGCACCCTAGATTCAGCCTGTTTGGCTAAATGGGTAATGATTGGTTGGGGGACAAAAGGCGGCTTCACAAACAAATAGTCAAATAGTTCGAGAAAATCAGGCTCTGTTCGCGGCAGCACTACTGGGTTTTTACCTGCTTTAATGGATAAAAACATGTCACTGTTTTCTACCCCTTTTACCCCAAAAGGACTGATCAACCATAACTGGCTAACTTTTTTAGGGTAAATTGCTGCATAATTTCCTGCGATATATCCGCCCATCGAACTGCCGGCTAAATGAACCTTGTTGAGTTCAAGTGCTGATAAAATCTCATCAATCCTAGCGGTTTGTGAAAGCACGTCGTAGTCTAGCGAGATATCAGCGCTGCTATCGCCAAAACCCGGTATATCGATGGCGAATACTTCGAAATGATCGGTTAAATGGGCAGCTATTCGATTCCAGTTGTCTTTATCTGCGCCAAACCCATGCAGCAACACCAGCGGTTCACCACTGCCACCTTTAAGATACGCGACATTAAGCTCGTTGACGCGCACTTGTTTCAGCTCAAGGCCTGCCATATGTCGCTCAGCGCTAATCATTAGTTCAAACAACTTAGGTGTTGGCGTTAACATGTATACCGCCAGTAGTAGCGTTGATACACCAAACAGTGTCGCTAAAGCTTTTTTCATCATCTATCTTCTTCCCTGAATTTTACTAAGCCATGAGCCGATATTTATTAGTTATCTATTGGCTATCTATTGGCTAGAGATACGTGCAAAGCGCTGCTGTATATCCTCTGCCTGACAATAGCCCGCAGCTAAAGGGTAAGCTTGATTGGTTTCATCAATATAATATAGTGCGGGGAAGCCGGTTACCTGTAGTTGATGGGCAAGGGTGAGATGTTGCTTAAATTGCTGCTCAGTACTGGCGGATTTGAATACCTCTATAAATTGATTGGCGGCAATGCCGATTGAGCTGGCGCAATCGACTAAGGTGGCTTCTAAAGAAGGGTTTTTCGCTTCAAGGTAATACGCCGACTGGATCGCCTTAGCCATCTCAACTGCACCTTGTTCGATAAGGCTGTCAGCGGCAATCACGGCGCGGCAAGCGGGGTAAGTTGAACGATAAGGGGTATTTAACCGCCAAAAATCATGGTTAAAGCTGACCTGAGCCCGTTTTTCAATTTGATACCAATAGGAAGCGATTGCTTGTTTTAAATCGTCATCCATTGGCTGCGTGGTGTCTGGCGCTAAGCCGCCCATGATCCAGTCTACTGTTGCGTGGCGATGATTATCTAAAAATTTTTCCAACTGTGGCTGAAAGCCGTAGCACCAGCTACACATCGGGTCCATCACATATATTAGTCGCATATTAGTTACTTTTTCTTATTGGCTCTATTTTGGAGTTTGGCAAGGTTAGCTTATTGCTGTCATTGACATATTTTCAACTGACAGTTAATCATAGGTATGCCTTGGCAATGCAAAACGAGTGTAACAGTTTATTTTTGGTGCTCGGTGATGGCTAACAACAGCTAACTCCCAGCGTTGGTCGACACGGTCGCTGCCACAGAGGTTGCTGCAACGGTTTGTTGAGTTGCAACTTGACTATTAATGACTGCGTTAGATTGATGTTCACTGGCAATAATACAGGTGCCAAAGCCCATGCCTTTTAATGCGTTCTCCCAAATGACGGTACCGTCCGATACGTCCAAACAAAATAAATGGCCACCAGAGTATGCAAACACCCGATCGTTCTCATAGCATACATTGGTAACTGTTGAACGCTTGAGTTTGGTCTTCCAAACTTCTGTGCCATCTGCTTTGTTGATACAGATAACGTGGCTGTTAATCCCTAAATACAATCTTTCCATAAGCTCTCACCGGTTAAGTTGATGAACGCAGCCCGCTGATTAATCATCATATTTCAATCAAGAATGATTTTGCGATTGATGTCTTATTACGATAAATGCGTTATTAATTTAATGTTCAAAAACTTATCAGAGCCTAATAATTTCAGCAATCCCTTTGTGGTTAATGCTTTTATGCAGGATGATGAAAATTATGACTTGATTGGTGATGTCCACCTATACCCCCATTTTTTAAATAATAACTATGGGTCTTGGCCGCGCCAATAATCATTTCTATTTCGAACTCAATAATTTATAGTTGAAAAACGCCATTATCCCGCCAATCAACCCTGTGTGATGGTTGTGAACAGTCAAGGAGCCGACATGCCAAGCTACTCAATTAGCCAATGGTTATCACTACGCAGGTTAACGCCGATGTTGGCCATGTTTGCAGCTTCCATTTTTGTCATTACGAGCACGCAGGCCGCAGAGCCTGAGTCTTTGTCTGCATCAGGGTTAAGTGCCAGCGAAATTGTCGCCCAGTCTGATAAGCAGATGCGCGGTGAGTCGAGTTTTACCGAAGCGACCATGAATATTGTGCGTCCAGACTGGCAACGTTCCATGCGGATGAAAAGTTGGACCAAAGGTCAAGAGTTGTCATTGGTGTTAGTCACTGCACCTGCTAAAGACAAAGGCAGTGCTTCGTTAAAGCGCTACAAAGAGATGTGGAACTGGATCCCATCAATTGAGCGGGTCATCAAAATTGCACCGTCGATGCTCAGTCAATCTTGGATGGGATCAGACTTTACCAATGATGATTTAATCAATCAGTCATCTATTGTGGTCGATTATGAGCACCAATTACTAAAACAGGTCAAAATTGGCGATGACAATACCTATGTGATTGATGCGATTGCTAAACCCGATGTACCTGTGGTGTGGAACAAGGTGCGGCTATGGATCTCCAGCGACAGTTTTTTACAGCGCCGAGTTGAGTTTTATGATGAGTTTGATGAGTTAGTCAATACCATGGAAACCTCAGATGTGCAGTTGATGGGGGGGCGGATGTTGGCAACTAAAATGGTGATGATCCCAGCCGATAAACCCGGTCAGCGCACGGAACTCATTACTCATCAGGCGCAATTTGACTTTGATATCGACGACAGCTTTTTCTCTCAGCAAAAAATGCGTTCGCTTAGAGATTAAGGAGTCGGCAATGATGTTGTTTAAGCTTGGGTGGCGCAATTTGTGGCGACAAAAACGCCGAACCTTGATCACCGCATTTGCGATTGCGTTAGCGCTGTTTTTGTCACTCTTCATGCGCAGCATGCAAGAGGGCGCTTATCAGAACAACATCGATAACAGTGCTCGTTTTGCAACCGGACTACTGCAGCTGCAACACCCTGATTTTAGCGACAGCCAAAGTATTGAAGATATACTGCCAGGCAGTGATGAGTTTATTGCAGCCGCCAAGTCGCTCGACCATATTAGTTTTATCCTGCCCAGAATTGAATCCTTTGCTTTGGCTGCCGCTGGCGACAAGTCAAAAGGGGTGGCGGTTATTGGCGCGGTGCCAAGTCTCGAACAGCCTTATTCTGGCATCGGCGATAAGGTGGTTGCTGGTGAGCTGCTTAAAGATGTTGATGAGGGGGTCATGATAGGTCAAGGATTGGCCGACTGGCTTAAAGTGGAGTTGGGTGACGAGTTGGTGCTCTATGGACAAGGTTATCGCGGTCAAACCGCAGCGGGCCTGTACCCTATAAAGGCCATAGTGCGCTTTCCGCTGCCGCAGCTAGATAAGCGCTTAGTCTATTTGCCATTGAGCAGCGCTCAGCAGCTATTTTCAACGGGCGAGCAAGTGACCGCGTGGGTGCTGCATACCGACGAGATTGCCCAGGTTGCTCGTGTTAAACAGCAATTGATACAGGCCTATGCAGGCCAAGCGGTGAATGTACGTGACTGGCTGCAAATGGCACCCCAAATGGCTCAGCAGATCGCCATGGATAAAGCCGGTGGTGTGTTCATGATGTACTTGCTGTACGGCATTGTGGGCTTTGGATTGTTTGCGACTATTTTGATGATGACTTTAGAGCGTCAGCGCGAATTTGCGGTAATGCTTGCCACGGGCCTACAGCGCGTTAAGCTGCTGCAATTGATCGTGATCGAATCGAGCTTGATTGCCCTATTGGGAATGCTGATGGGCTTAGCGTTGGCCATTCCGTTAATTGGTTATTTCTACTTCAACCCCATTGAACTAACAGGCGATACGGCGCAAGTTATGCTTGATATGGGCTGGGAGCCAATTGTGCCTATGTCGGTCTCAATGCAGTTGGCGGTTGACCAACTCTTGGTGGTATCGCTACTGATGTTGATCTGTTTACTGTATCCGCTTTGGCGCGCCTACCATCTTGATGTGGTCAGCGGCCTAAAAGGAGACCAACATGGTTAGTGCGCGCGTTGAGGGGCATTCAAGGACGTCTCGATTGTTGCTGATTATTAAGCTGGCTTGGCGCAATCTTTGGCGCAACCGGTTACGCACCGGAATTATGTTGGCCTGCATGGTGTTTGGTCTGATGGGCGTGGTCACTATGATGGGGTTTATGACAGGCATGTACGCCAACATGATAGACAACGCCATAAGTTGGCAAACTAGTCATCTGCAAATTAGCCAGCGGCACTATCTGCAAGACCCCGATATCAATTACGTTATCACTGACCCCAATCCAATTGTGACAGCATTATCAGACAGTAGCGCGGTAAAGGGATTTTCTTCGCGAGTGTTAGTTGACGGTATGGTTGCTTCAGCCAGAGCCAGTCGAGGCGTAAAAATTGTTGGTGTTGACCCTGAAGCTGAGGCCGTAATTAGTCCCATAGATAGCCATATGAGCGACGGTAGCTGGCTGACATTAGAGGGCCGTAAACCCATAGTGGTGTCGGCGAAAACCGCCAGCCGACTTAAGCTGATGCTGGGCTCAAAAGTGGTGCTGACCTTTACCAATACCAACAAAGATGTCACCGGCGCGGCGTTTCGTGTACAGGGTATTTTTGCGTCGCCATCAAGTGAATTCGATGAGAGTCATGTTTATGTACGTGATGAGGATTTACGCGCGGCCGCAGGAGTGCAGGGCATTCATCAAATCGCAGTGTTACTTAATAGTGCTGATAATTTTGAACGCAGCCAAGTTGAGCAAATAAAAGCGGCGCTGCAAGCAGTAAGTGATCCGGCCGATGAAGTGCGAGACTGGCCACAGATCCAGCCGCTACTCGCAACCTTGATTGGACAAATGGCGACCAGTAACGCAGTGGTGCTGGTGGTGTTTGTCAGTGCAATGGGATTTGGCATTATCAATATTATGTTGATGGCGGTATTTGAACGCACACGAGAGTTTGGTGTGCTGATGGCCGTGGGGATGGAGAAAGGCCAAATTTTTGCCTTAATAGTGTCGGAATCAGCTTTGCTTGGGGCGGTCGGTGCATTGCTAGGTATCGTGGCCAGCAGTGTGTTGATGGCAGTTTTACAAAGCACCGGTATTTCGCTGGGTAATATGGCAGCAGGTCTTGGGGCATTTGGGGTAGATACAATGTTATACCCTCAAGTGAGTCTGGCGACTTATCAGTGGGTATTTGTGGCAGTGATGGTGGTGAGCGTGCTCGCGGCCATGTACCCAGCAAGACAAATTTTAAAGCAGCGGCCGGTACAGGCGATGTCAGAGAAACACTAACCTGACGACTAACATAGGCTAAGAGTGACAAAGGATAAGCTATGAGCATCGCAATCAACAAACTAACCAAAACTTACCATGCCGATAGTGAGTTTCCTGTGCATGCGGTTCAAAATGTTGATCTTGAAATTAACTCCGGTGAGTTTGTGGCGGTGATGGGACCTTCGGGCTCGGGCAAAACCACTTTACTGAATCTTATTGGCGGCATAGATACGCCCAGTAGTGGTTCGGTGATGATAGATGGTAAGGATATCGCTGAATTGAATGAGCGGCAGCTAATAGGCTTTCGCCGCGATCATGTGGGATTTATTTTTCAAGATTACAGTTTATTGCCGGTGTTAACGGCATTAGAAAATGTCGAGTTTGTGATGCAGTTGCAGGGGCTGAGCTCCGCTGAATGCCGGCGGCGTGCCACTGAACTATTGACTAAGGTCGGGTTAGCAGCGCAAATGCACAAGGTTCCGGCTAAGCTATCGGGCGGTCAGCAACAGCGGGTGGCAGTCGCACGCGCACTCGCGCCTCGGCCTCGATTTGTTATGGCTGACGAGCCTACAGCCAATTTAGACGCGCAAAGTACCGCTGAGTTACTCGATATCATGCAGCAGCTCAACAGCGAAGAGGGCACCACCTTTATTTTCTCCACCCATGATCAGCGCGTGATAAAGCGGGCAAAACGGGTGATTGTATTTGAAGATGGCCAATTGAAGCAGGATCAATGTCAGTGAAATGGCAATTGACGCCATATTGTTGCTTAGCTAGCTTGTTGGTTATGTCAGCTAAGGTTGCTGCCAGTGATATTCCCGGCATGGCACCTACTGCGCCTTGGGATTTGTCTGGCTATATCCACTACAGTGTCAGCAGTAATAACCCCAATGGCACCTCCAGTTTAGTGGACCACCTGCTGCATCAGCGGTTTAATTTTGAATATCGTTTTGACAGCGATTTACGACTTAATGTCGGAATGCGCAATCGACTTTATTATGGTGATAGTCCAGAAATACCAGGTTTTGCTCAGGTTATTGAAGCCGATAGCGGTTACATGGACTTATCACATAACTGGCTAGATAGCGGCAGTTGGTTAGGTAATAGCCAGTTTGATCGGCTTAATCTTAGCTGGGACATGAATCAAGATTGGCAGTTAAAGCTCGGACGCTTTCGGGTTAACTGGGCAATGTCTACCTTGTGGAACCCCAATGATATTTTTAATGCCTATTCCATTTATGATGTTGATTATGCCGAGCGCCGCGGTTCAGATGCAGTGCAATTAAGTCGGCAGCTGGGCTTTGCCAGTAGTATTGATGCGGTATACAGCATCAATGATGACAATGGATTAGATCGTAACTTGGACAGTTATGCACTGCGATATTTAACCAACGCTAACGGTTGGGATCTGCAGGTACTAGCAGGAAAATCATTAACTGATTATGTATTGGGTGCTGGCTTTGCTGGGGATATTGCCGGGGCGGGGCTGCGTGCTGAATGGAGCTACTTTGACCCAGTTGATGAGACTTGGCCCGGCGCTAGCCATCTAAACCACTCTAACAATAATAAGCCTAGCTCGCCATCGTCACTAGCTACCGATATCGCTAACCAAACATTGCCATCGAGCCATGTTGCCACGATAGAAGCCGACTACAGTTTTGCCAGTCAGCGAAACTACTTAGTGCGTACGTCGCTTTTGTATATCTCCAATCCTATCGATGCCGATAGTGCATTGGCTTACCTGAATTTACCCTTGAACGCGCGGACATTGAGCTTTGCCAACTGGACTTATTATGTGGGTGTAAGTGCCGATATTTCGGATCTAAGCCGCTTAACGTTAAGCAGTAGTTACTATGACGATGGCTCGTATTTTGTGGGGGCAAGCCAAAGCTACTCGCTGAGCGATGACTGGCAAGTGCAGTTTATTTTGCAACGCTTTGACGGTAGCGGTGCTAGCTTGTTTGGTCAAACCCCCTCAACATTGAGTTACTTGCAATTTAACTGGAGCTTTTAACAGGTTATGATGTAGTGAAGCTGGGAGCGTGCTGCATACCGGCCACTATTATAATGAAGCATGAGCATAGACCAAAAACAACATAATCAAGCTAGGTTATATTTCTGCCCTTTAAATGAAGATAGTTTAAATGCGCAGCAAAAAAGTGAGTTAATGGCGTTACTACCTGAAGATGAATGCCATAAAATTAATCGGTTATATCGCCAACAAGCGCGTGATAAAGCGCTGATGGTTAGAGCTTATTTACGTATTTTATTAAGCCAATATGCCAGGCTATGGCAGGTGGATATTGCGCCGCATCAGTGGCAGTTTGAGTATGGCGACAAAGGTAAGCCAGGCTTATGCGAGCGGGATTTTCGCCTAACTGGCATTCATTTTAACATTAGTCATAGCGGCCAATGGTTAGTGATTAGTTTTTATCGCGGCCACCCGATAAAGCAACACATTGAGCTCGGCGTTGATATCGAACGTAGCCGCGCCAGCACCAATATCTATGCGATTTTAAGTCACTATTTTACCGATATAGAAACCCGCGATTTGTTGGCATTACCAGAGGATCAACAACGTGAGCGTTTCTTTGATCTGTGGGCATTGAAAGAGTCTTACATTAAGGCCAAAGGGCTGGGCTTAGCGATGTCATTGAAAGGCTTTAGCTTTACCATGCAACATCGTAAGTCGGCTAATATGGCCTTGTTTGATGCACAGCAAAGCCGTGAAATCAATATCGACAATGGTATCTCGCTGCAGTTACATGACTCAGAGGATGATGCTGAGCAGTGGTCAGTGATGTTTGGTCGACTGGACTACGAATATCGATTTGCGATCAGTATTAGTTTGCCCGAAAGTCCGACCTGGTTAGCACAAGTGGTGACAGCACAAAGCGTGTTTGCTTTAGCTTAACGCGTAATGAAAAAAGAGTAGGCGGGGAGCTCGCCTACTCTTAAAAGTGACCGTAGTTGATTGTTAATGTACGGTCTCCAACAACCTAGGTTTTAGTAATTAGCTTGGAAAGTTAACCACAATTTGTCAGTGTCATTTGAGAAGCCATAACCGGCATCTGCGCCGCTGAAGCTGGCATATTTCACACTGACATTGTAATGCTTCTTAAAGCCGTATGCGGCAGATACACCCCATTCCTTACCCATATCGATGCTGCCATAATCAGACTCAAAAGTGTGATACTTGGCGAGTAATTTAAGACCTACAACTTTAGCGGTAACAATAAAGTGCGTATCAACTAGACCATTTTCCCAGTTACCTGCGCCGCCGAATAAGAACTTATCTGTCCAACCGTTAAACGCATGCAGTGTGGCCAGTGGCGTAATAAAGCCAGCGTTACCGTCGTCTGAACCCAATACTTCGTAACCAACTTTTGCGCCGAAATTGTTGAAGTTAATGCCAGCACCGAGTTTGTAGTAGTTAGCATCGTAGCTGGTTGGGTTGTCACTGCCGTTTGACTGCTGCGCATATTCTGCTTCGTAGTTAAGCTTAATGGCATCTAAATCAAATTTACCGGTGGCACGCACACCATAGGTATCGGTTGAAAAAGCAGCCACGTTAACATTGTCAATTAAATAGCCATAACCGGTTACGTTAAGCGCATCAACAGGCTTGTAGTTAACATTCACTAGATGGGTCTTGTTTTTGTGCTCATCTTTGCCCGAGTCTTCGGCGAAAATACGGTTAACATTATTGACGTATGAGTAGTAAGCGGTCAGGTTTTCAATGGCAGTATTTTTAACAGAGAACGCATCGTAAGTTTGTTCGTTTTGGCGGAAGCCCACACCACCAACAAAACGTTGGTTATCCAGTAAAATACGTTGGCGACCATATTTAGCTAAGGTCTCAGCTGGACCTTTATAGCCTAAGAAGGCTTGGTTGATTTGCGTATATTCATAGTCGGCAATCAGTGGCTCGTTATCTGTTGAGCGCACGTCATCAACTTCGGCCACGGCAAAGAAGTTGTATAGATCACCGGTTTTATAATTTAAACGGGTACGCAGTGTGGTTTGGTTTTGTTGGTCGACATTGGCCACATCGACATCTTCATAACGCAAACGGAATTGCACTTTAACTTCGGAATCATCGATAAAGGCTTTTTTCAGTGGATCAACATTATCTGCTACGACGGCTGTTGATACTAAGCTTGTTAAAATAGCTAGTGTAAGGGTATGGACTTTCATCTTATGTGATCCTTTTGTTTTATCATTGCTCTGGGGATGTTATAGGTGGGATTGCAGTAGCAAAGATTGATCTAAAACAAGGTTGTTAAATGAAAGGTTTTTTAGGCTGATAAATGTGATAAAGATCAACGACTTATGCCTAAATAGGTGTACCTCTAAGTGGGTATTTATTAGGTTTTTCTAATTGCAGATTTGTTAAAAGTGAAAAAAAACCTCGAAATCGTGATGCGATTTCGAGGTTTGCGTTTACAGGTTGTTAATTAGTGGTTGTGTGCCTTGTTGGCCGATTTTTGGGTCGGTACGATGTCAAAGGCTGGGTTAAACTCCACCATCGTTGCCGCGATTTTTTCAAATGCAGTGCTATCACCGTCGAACTTGACTCTGCCTTGTTCAATTAAGCTGGCCAAATCAGTTTTACCGAGCAAAATCTGGGTAATGTCCGCCTTATTGATGGTCATTGTTGCTGCAGCCTCTTTAGGTTTGCTGACGACACTGTTATTTAAATTGCCGTTACTGAGCTCGATATATAGGATTTGATCATCATCTGGTGTGACGATATTCATGTTGATAAAGCCCACTTGTGCAGCTTTTAAACTATCGACTTTCACCGCTAGAAAATCAAACAAAGTAGAGATATCCATTTCACTTAACACATCTGCCGAAGCCGTTTTAGGCGCGCCGGCTTGAATGCCAACCCGTAATTCTTGTGCTCCTGTGAGATAGATATTGCGCCAGCCAGCACCTTCGGCTTGATAACCCAACTGCTCGTAGGTATCAGCCAACAACTCTCGTGCTGTTTGGTTGTCAGGTTGAGCCGTGACGACCTTATTGAGCACTGTTGCGACAAAGCGATACTCCCCTTGGCTAAAGTCCTGCTGAGCCTTGGTGACCACTGCATCAGCGCCGCCCATATATTCAACAAACTTTTGAGCTTCAGGCGAAGTCGGCAGTGGGTTGAGGTTGGCCGGATTCATATCAAAGTAGCCGAGGTATTTGTTATAGACCGCTTTAGCATTGTGGCTATAGGTACCGTGGTAGCCATTGGTATGCCACGCTTGGTAGATACTTTTTGGAATAGTATCTTGGATAGCATCGCCAATATCTTGAATGGTCACCCCTTGGTTAGCGAGCCGTAAGGTTTGGTTGTGCACTAGGCCGTAGTTATCTCGCTGTAGGCGTAAGAATTGATTAATCTCTTGGTTACCCCATACTGGCGCAGAGTGGGGTGCAAACAGCACCTCAACATCGTCACCAAAGGCATTGATCATTTCATTGATATCTTTTGACCATTTTAGCGCGTCGCGTACCTTGGCACCGCGAAGCGTGTAGATGTTGTGCATGCCTTGATAGGTGAGCTCGGCAGTCCACAGCGCCTTTTTACTGGGAATGTAAGTGATCATTTCCGATTCAGCTTCAGTACCGGATGCATCCATAAACACCATCTTTAAGCCATCAATAGTGAGGGTTTCCCATTTGCTATCACGATTTAATGTGTAGTCTGGAGCGACATAGGTAATTTCGCCTTTCGATAAGCCTTTGCCTAAGGCAGCATCAACAATGCCGTGGTTATGTTTGCCCAAGGTGGCACCATATTGGTAAGCCGCGCGGCGGCTCATTGCATTGCCCGCCAGTACGTTTTCATCGACAATTTCTTTAGTGATGTTATGCGCGCCGTAAACCTTAACCGCAGGAAATAGCTCTTGAATGCCGCGGGCACCACCAAAGTGATCTGCATGGCTGTGTGAGTAGATCATCGCAACCACAGGCAAATTGCCATCTTTTGGCAGGTTCTTCAAAGCAAAGGTCAGCGAGGCTTTCGCGGCTTCTTTGGTTAGCAACACATCATAGGCGATCCAACCGTTGTCACTGCGAATAAGAGTAAGGTTGGACAAGTCTGTCCCGCGAACTTGGTAGATGCCGTCAGTGACTTTGTATAGGCCATTAGGAACCATATTGAGTTGGGCTTGACGGTACAAAGAGGGATTAACTGAATCCGGTGTTTGTTCACTAATAAATGCAAATTCGGCACGAAGAATCGCGGCTGTTTCGCTATCAAATTTAGCGACCAATTGATTAGCAGACTGCTCAAAAGCTCGGGTATCAGCATAGTTGAGGGTAGCAGCGTGGGCCTGATTAACTTTAATGGTATGCGCGGTTGCGGCCTTACCTTGGTAGCTGACGCTGATGTGGTCATGTTCATGCTGGGCAGCTTGAGAGCTGATACTTAAAGTGGACACAATCGCAATAGCAATAGTTGAATTTTTCATTTGAATTCCTTAGGTCAGGGTGCTGACCAAATGAATGATAAATAGCGATGACTCACGCCTAACCTGAATTGTGAGCAGAACCTTTTCAGTGTGGTTACCGACGTTCTTTGTTGATTGAGGCCAGTATAGGGCGCTTGATTGATTAAATAATTAGGGTTAACTTGGTTTTTTGTATTTATATTATGAATATTAGGTGTGCCAATGCCGCAACTAAAACAGTTTGATTTGAACTTGCTACGGGTATTCACCGTGGTGTGTCGTACCGGATCATTTAGCCGCGCAGCAGAGGAATTGTCGTTGACGCAGTCGTCGGTGAGCAATGCCATTGCCCGTTTAAAGAGCCGAGTGGGTGAGGCATTGTTTGTTCGAGAAGGCCGTGGCGTGCGCCCCACAGCCGCTGCATTGAATTTGTATCACCATTTACAACAGCCACTTGATGATATTGAGCAGATTGTGGCGGGGTTCGAAGCGTTTGATGCCCATAGCTCTGAGCGTGTTTTTAAGGTTTATGCGAACGATACGGTGATTGAACTGCTTCAAGCGAGTGTTGAACAACACTTAAAAGGTACGCGTTTGTCAGTGGTATTTAAGGAGACGCCTATCCAAGAGCAAAGCTTTCTGATGGATATTCAAACCGAGAAAGTGGACCTGGCGATTGATATTTCTAAACCCTTGGAGCTGGGCTTTAGTAGCCAAGCTTTCATGCAGGAACGGATTGTGTGTGTGGCCAGTAAGCAGCACCCGAGAATACGCGGCAGCTTAAGCTATGAGCAGTACTTTGATGAAAAGCATATCGTATTTAATCTGCGCCGTTTTAATCTCAAAGTATTGGATATGCTGACCCCCAGCGTGATGCCGCAGCGCAAAATATACAGTGAGCAGTCCTCTTTGTTGAGCATGATTGCTACTGCATCAAAGAGCGAAGCCTTAGCGATAGTGACTGAATCTTATGCCAAAGAGTATGCAGGCGTGTTTAATTTGCAGGTGTTGCAGCCTCCGTTTGACATTAGGCCATTAGATATCCAGATGATTTGGGCCAACCGTTTGAGTCAAAACCCAGCTAACCTGTGGTTGCGTAATATGTTGACCGAGCAGATAGCATTGCAAAAGCAACGCAAATAGCGAGGGAAAAGAGGAGTGATGGTAGCCGATACTATTTATCGGCTACCACTAGCAAGCAGCTTATTGCCTTGCAAGGCGCTGGTTATCACCAGGGGTCTCAAAGTCACTGCGATAGGGATTGATATCTAAACCACCGCGACGAGTATAGCGGGCGTAAACTGTCAGCTTAGTGCATTGGCAATAGCGTTTTAGGTCAACAAAAATACGTTCAACACATTGCTCATGGAACTCATTATGTTGACGGAAAGAGATCAGGTATCGCAGTAACTTCTCGCGATTAATTTTAGGCCCCTGATAACGGATCATCACGCTTCCCCAGTCAGGCTGTGAGGTGATGAGGCAGTTTGACTTTAGCAAGTTTGAGGTTAAGGTTTCAGCCACCATGGATTTGCTATCAGTACTATCTACTAAATAGTCGCTACTGAACTGGTAATCGTCCACTTCAATATCGATATCATCAATGCAGGTGCCAGGTAGTTCAACAATACGTTGATGACTAAAGTGTTTCAGTTCAAGCACTTTCACTTGTACATCACCCTGAGCACAGTCGGATAGATCGCGTGTTAGGGTTTGTTGTACAGCTTCAACACTATCAAAACGTGTTTGGTTAAAACTATTGAGATAAAGTTTAAAAGATTTTGATTCAATTAGATTTTTGCTTTGATAACACAAGATAAACTCAGCGATTGCCACCACAGGTTTGCCCTTAGCATTTAGCCAAGACAGCTCATAACCTGTCCAAATATCGCTGCCGTGAAAAGGCAGTGTATCGGTCAAATCTATGGCATCGCGATTGAGTTTTCGAGGGACCCCTTGTAGCAAAGATGCATCGTACTCAGCCTGATAGCCTGTCGCTTTACCTAGCGTCAGTTCAGAAAGTGCCGGAGCATCAGAATATGGGTCATGAACTTGTGTCATCAGTTGTGTTTCCATGTCAAAATAGAGCCACATTATACTTAAATTTTGGGTCGCTGCTAAGTGTCTTCGCTCACTGCTTTAGAGAATTTTATTAATCGCTATCACCAAGCCTATCAAGAATCATTAGGCGAACCGCCTAGGTATTACCCCCGTGGCGAATTTTCCGACTGTATTATCAGCGACACCGAGTTGTCTGATGAGCAGTTGCTTAAGCAAGCGGTGCATTGGCAAGCAGTTAAAAGAGAATCTGTTGCCAGTTTTGACAATGTAGAGCGGGCCATGGAGTTGCAACTTAGCGGCGATATCGACGGCCTATTTAGCCATTATTACAGTGCGCCGATGATTTTTAGCTCGCCATGGGGTGAGGGAGAGATTATTCAGGCTTGGAACCAGGTAGATTTTGAATATTTGCAGCAAAACCTAATTGGCCATTTGATGATGAAGCTGAAGTTAAAGCAGCCGCCCACTTGGTTTTTTGGCATATTGGGCCAAGGTGATGAGATGCTGGTGGTCGATAACCGTGATGGCAGTGTGTGGGTTGAGATTCCTGGGGAAGAACCCGCCAAACGACTGGCTGACAGCGTCAGTGATTTCTTGATGCAGTTGACACCTCGGGTGGCGCCACCGGTTGAAATAGTGGAAGAGTCTATGCCGCAAACCGATCATCCTGGTATCTGGCACCGACTTAAAATCATGTGGCGTAATTTACGCGGCAGTCGTTAAGCCGGCTTAGATTCAGACCAAGAGACTGTTATACAGGTGCTGATAGCCCGTACCTGAATAACAGTCTGCCACACTGGGTGATGGATTATAGGTGATCCCAGGAGATATTAGAGACAATGCGGCAGTTGTCGCAGCGAAAATGAAACAGATCGAGTAAAGGTTGTGGCTGCAGCCAGTCTTTTGAGCCGCAGCGTGGGCAGGCTCGTTGTTGCTCCGTTGCTAAGCTCTCACCACCAACACGATAGAGATAGTAATAGGTTGGAATGCCGGTGAGGTATTCTATTCTGCCGCGTAGATCCCAGCCGCGGCGAAACAGATCGCTTTTGTCAGAGGTTAACTCTTCCAGCGCTGCAAATTCCGCTTTGGTGGCCGCAGCCATCTGCAGTTCGTCGCACGCTTGCCATTCAGTTTGCCATTTGATGATGCGCTTATGATCGCCATTAAAGGTGGCCGGCAATTGGTATAGAGGAATGGGCTGCAGGGTATCGCCATTGCGGACAGGTGAACACATATGTACATAGCTGGTATACAAAACCTGCCAACTTGGCGTGTCGGTACTACTGACTTCAGAGTTAATATCTTGGCCAATATATTTTTCACGCGGGGCTAATATTTTTGCCGCAGTTAAATCTTTTAAGGCAACGTTGACCCATGGGCTGTTGTGCCGTTTAGCCAAACTACTTTTCTCTGGTGTAAGTAGGCGGACCCGAAATTCCCCTTCGTTAAAAGCCACAGCAAATTCGCGCCCAAGTACTTGGCCGTTGGCGCGGTAGGCTTCGAGTAAGCCATTAATCGCCTGCTCTGCGGCGGTAATTGTGGTGTTGTCAAAACATTCAAATCGCAGTTCGATGACGTGCATGGTAATTAACCTTGTTGCTTAGCTTGAGACTCAAGCTCACTGACACGCTCGGCTAGCGCGAGATATTTATCATTAAGTTGCTTGTAGGCTTGTAAAAGGCTTTCAATATCGTCCACTTTAGGCTCGGCTACGACAGCCGGAGCGGCGTTCAACGGTGCAATAGCCTGTTGGTCAGCGGCAGACATGGATTTGTACTGCTGTAGCCCTTGGATAAGCATAGGCATGGCGACACTCGTCCCCAGCTTGGTTTTTATCAAGGCAAGGGTTGGCGTTCGTCCGCTTTGACTGATTGACTGTGCGGCTGCCAATACTTGGTCAATGGCTGAAGTCATGTGTCGAATTCCTTAAAACTTAGTAAATATCACAAACATTGTGGTGTTCAAAAATTAACATGTTGTTATAAAACAGTTAGTTATGGTTTTGGCATAAGCCTTGCTTTATCGCTAGTTAAGTATAATAGATAAACAGGATGTCAAAGTGAAAACAAAATTATTGGGTTTGGTCTTATTGGGCGCTGTAAGTGTGGGTATGTCAGGGTGTGTGTTGAATGTTGGTGACGGTGAAAGCGAATGGAGTAGCTATGATTCTTGGCAGCATAAACAACAACAAAACCGCACAAATTTAACCCGCTTAACCTTAGGGATGAGCAAACAAGAAGTGTTGTCGTTGATGGGGGATGCGGACTTTAATGAAGCGTACCTTGATAAAGACAAAGAAGTGCATGTGTTGTTCTATCGCACTCAACGCACTAATGGTGATGGTAAAACCACTAAAGATGAGTGTACGCCGATTGTCATTTCTGAAAACGGTGTTGTTGGCTGGGGTGACCGTGCCTATGCCAGCATCTAGCACGGTTATCGTAAGCTAACGTCTTCTCAATAAAGTGTCCAATTGGTCAATCACTTCAGACCATTGGGCATCTTCTGCTATTGCCTCGCGTATAAATGCCTGTTGCGCACTGTTCCAAAAAGGCGCCTCAGCTAAACTAACCGTGTCTGCCAGTGAATGGGTGACCAGAAAGTTATCAATGGACTCTTGGTCTGACTCTAAACCTAACTGTTTAAAAAGCAACGCTAAATCTGGGGTGTTTGTATCCATATTACCAGCTCGTAGTCACTATTTTGATTCCCTAAAGATAGCGCCTTGATTATTATTTGCACTTTTTTTTATTCTTGTTAGGTTATCAGTATTGATCTAGATCACGGAATCACTGCGATGACTACCACTGCCCCAATTGATAAAACTGAAGCGTTAAGAGCGGTTTACCTTACTGCTGAAGACTTAAGAGTGGCCGCTTCTATTCTTTATAATGCTTATCATGATGATCCGCTTTTTGTCGATGTTATGCACTCGGGCGATCAGGTGCAATATGAGAAGAAACTCCGTGGTGCTATTCGAGAAGAGCTCAATAGTTTGTGGCAGCAAGAACAAGTGTTAATAGGCTTATTTGATGGTGAGCGCCTAATTGGTGTGGCGTGCATAGCCACTGAACAACTGCCATTAGGTGAGGCTAGGCTATGGAACTGGCGTTTGAAAATGTTAGTCAGCGCCGGTTGGCAAACCACCCAAGCATTAATGAATAAGGAGCGCTCTATTTTGGAGCACCTGCCTAGTGCCCACAGTGGTGTGCTGCAGTTCATTGCTATTAACCCCATTGAGCAAGGTAAGGGCTACGGCAATCGCTTAGTGCAAGCGGTGATCAGCTGGAGTGAAGAGCAGCCCGAATTGGCTGGAATTGGGGTGTTTGCGGCCAATGACAATCACGCAAAGCTCTTTAGTCGCCATGACTTTGCCCAGTTAGAGCGACTGACCATTGGTAATGTAGAGGGGGATTTGCTGTTCTATCGAGGTCATAGCAATGACTAAACGCTATCAAAGCTTTAAGCAGTTTTATCCATTTTACCTAAGTCAGCACCAAGATAAACGTTGCCGCGCACTACATTATCTGGGGTCAAGCTTAGTGTTGTTGTTACTCATCGGCTTTATGACCAGCGGTAATTTTTGGCTGTTTTTACTGATGCCGGTTGCAGGATACGGATGTGCTTGGGTAGGCCACTTTGTTTTTGAGAAAAACCGTCCAGCCACCTTTACCTATCCCGGGTATAGCCTATTGGGTGATTGGGTTATGTATATCAATAAGATTAAACGCCTATTCAACCAAGGTTAAGTCGGTTGAATGTGGTCTAGCTATGCTGTTTAAATTTTGCTCACTTCAATGGTCGGAATGTAAGTTATTTGCTCGTTGCGCGATTTTTAGGCGATTGTGTTGTCTGTGTTTTCAACGGTTCACTTAATAAGAGACTTTTAATCAATAGCTTGGCTTAACGTTAATATGATTGGTTTGTTAATTTTTTGTGTTTTAGAACGCTAAGTCATCACAATGATTAATCAGAATAACAAGGGTTATATTTAGTCGTCATCCTAGTAACACGCCATGCCATTGGTATTGGTTTGCTCTGTTATCCATTGCATTAATGATTTCGATAGAAGTGGCCGCTAGCCCCCATGGAATAAAGAGTTTTGAGGTAAGCGCTTACATTTATCGTTGGGGTGATTGTCAGTTTGTTACTGAAAATCAGTATAAGATTGATGGTATGCAATATACCTCGATAGTGTATATCTCAACCTGCCATAACCCGTGTGAGAGATCTCTTACAAGGCTGTAGGACAATTGAGAGATTTTAGGTGTGTTAATGTCATGCCTACAAGTTAGAGGTGATAAAAAACAATAGCTTATGTGGTTGCTTGTCTGTACGCGTGGTGTTTTTTTTATGTTATTTAATTGTGGGGTGAGATATTCGTTGCTGAACGCCATATACTTATAACTGTTCAAGGACGGACGATATTCAAGGAAGTCGAACAGGATGTTCGTATCACTGACAGGAAGTGAGTGATTAAAGGGATATTATCAAGGATGACACGTTTTAGGATTGAAACGTGGGAACTGCTAAGGAAAGCCAAACAATCCAGGATGGAAGGTTTGCTGTCTGGAAGGCGGTAATACAACGGAAGTATTGAACGGAATCAACAAGGACGAATAAGGAACACACTTACGGATAAGTGCTCTTAACATAGGATTTGTTAGGATAAAGGAACTTAGTACTTAATTGTACATGGAATGATAGGGATATGCATGGATGAGGCTGGATGCCAATTTGAACGCATGGATGGTGCAGGGAGCATATAAAATAGCGGGAATGCTTAACAAAAAAATCGAAGGCGCGGCTTCTCTTGAAGCCGCGTTTTTCCTTTTCTAGCGGCAACGTCCAGAGTTACAACTGCGTTTAGCTCCGCCACCACACCCGCCGACTGAGCCTTTTGAAACTGGTGCATCCATCCATTCTGGTTCGGGAAATATTGGCCATTCGACTTTCTTTACACGTTTACCATGCATCCAAATATGGGCTTTATATTGGTTGATGCCATCAGTACTAAACTCCATGAGAAACTTAGCATTCCAAGTTAAACCACTACTACCACCAACACTTGGTCGTGCTGACTCCATGGCGATGGATAACAGTTGCACACGTTGTTTTTTACATTCTGAACCAGCAAACATACGACTGAGCTCAGCCATTTGTCTCAATTGCCAAAAAAATGCAGCGATCACCACTAAAGCGGCAATCATCAAAAAATCTGTCATCATGCTTTGGTTACCTTAAACAAGCCACCTATGGCAGCAGATAGTTGCGGGCTACGATTGGGATCGCGTAGTGCCTTTAACATCTCAGTTCGCAAACTAGGAATAGCCACAATATCAGCAAATACTTGGTTAAAGAAGCCTTGGGGCTGTTTGGCAAGTGCTTCTAAATACAGACTGCGGGTTGGATCATCTTTTAGGGTGTTCCAGTTACGTCCGGCAATTGCAATTAACACCTCATCGCTCAACTGTTGTTGCTCGGCTAATTGGCCAATAAACGCAATGGCTAATTGTGGGCGAGAGGCCAGTGCTCGTAGGTAGTAGACCTTTTCTTCAGTCGTGGCCTTTAAACCTGTTTGGTAGATGATATCAGCGAGAGATTCGTCGATATACAGATGCTCTAGTTGCTGGCACAAGGCGATTTTCACTTCAGGAGCTGCAAAGTCGAATCCAGCTTTTAAGTGCTGTAGGTGGTCTAGATTACTCGCATTGACGCAGATATCGGCCAAACCTTGATAGCCTACTTGCTGCCATTTGTCAGCGTCATGTTGTTGGCTTAAGTATTGATAAGCGAACTCATATTGTGGACTTGCAGGTAACCCAAGTTGTTTGCGCACTAAGGCATTAAAGACCGCGAGTTTTTCTGCTGACGGTTTAAATGCAAAGGGGTGATTTGCCAGTTTTTCCTGTTCTTGCTCAGTGAGCACTTGAGCGGGATTTCGGCCCAGTGCCTCGACCACCATCTTAATAAACTGAGTACGCGGGGCGGCCATCAACTTGCCTTGTTCGCACAAAGGTAGCTTCAAAAACCAGATATAGTGCTGCATGCTTTTATCCCAGAATACCACAGCAAATTGCGCGTGCCCTTGCAGCGGGTAGGGATAGGGCGTTGCCAAGTTTTCAATTTGTTGAAAAGCGACCATATCAATGTGCTGAACACGTCGACCTAGATCATAAACTTGGAACTGGGTATTGGCCGTTGATAGGAATTGGGTGAGGGTATTAATCTCTGTCATTATGTCGCCGTAATTTGTCTCTAAATCTTAATCGCGGCAGTATAGCATCGCTGTGCTTTGAATGTTGAGTGCAATCTAATAAAAGCGTGTTCGCTGCAGACTTATCGTGATTATTTGGTCCAAGTTTATGGTTCAAGTGATAAACTAATGGCTTAAGCACTGAGTAATGAAAAGTCATACCCTATGAATGAGGCAATATACCTGCAGACTGCGCAGGCATTGGCACGGATAAAAACGCATTTACAACATCTTGAATTATGGACTGAGACAGCCCCGTCTGATGAAGCACTAGCCGATCCCAGCCCCTTTTGCTACGAGTCGATGCCGTTCGAGCATTGGTTGCAGTTTGTGTTTTTGCCAAAAATGTCGGATTTAGTTGCTAATCAACAAGCCTTGCCGACTCAGTTTGCTGTCAGCCCAATGGCGCAGATGCGTTTTGATAATCAAACTGCGGCACAAGCGCTAATTGATGAGCTGATTGCGTTAGAGAAGTTACTCGATGAACCCAGATAATTGTATAGGCGATGAAGTCGTGAGTGATGAGCTGTTAGTACCAAATGAAAGTGATGAATTAGCACCCGATGATGCGACTTGTGAAGAGCAAGCGCCAGAGATTGAAGTGTTATACGAAGATGAAGATGTGGTTGCTATTCATAAGCCAGCGGGATTATTAGTTCATCGCAGCTATTTAGCACGGCGCGAGCGCTTTTTTGCGATGCAATTGACGCGCGATAAGATAGGCTGTCACGTGTTTCCGGTACACCGACTTGATCGGCCCACATCGGGCATATTATTGTTTGCTAAAAGCAGCGAGATGGCCAATATCCTCTGTGAGCAGTTTGTCAATAAAACTATCGAAAAACATTACATAGCGTTAGTTCGCGGCAATATGCATGAAGCCGGATTATTAGATTATGCCCTGAAACAAGAGCTTGATGATTTGGGCGACAAGCATGCCGATACAGATAAAGCGGCGCAAGATGCGCAAACCAGTTACAAGCCACTGCTCAATTGTGAAATTCCTTACCCATCTGGACGTTATAGCACGAGTCGCTATTGCCTGATTCACTTAACACCGCATACAGGGCGTAAACATCAGCTACGGCGCCATATGGCCCACTTAAGGCATCCTATTATCGGTGATACAACCCATGGTGACGGTAAGCAAAATCGATTTTTTAGAGAGCATTTTAATATCAATAGACTATGGCTTATCGCCAAGAAGTTGAGTTTTGAGCACCCAAGAACAGGGGAGCGAGTATCTATTGAAACTGAGCTTGAATCACAATGGCTTGAATTGTTTGAGCAGTTAGGTTGGCAGGCGGAAGATTTAGACAATCAGCCAAGCATGTTAATTAGCTAACCTGAGCTTATTTAATCAAGCTTGTAAACCTAGCGGGTAAATTTAGCCCTTTAGCATTGCAGCATAGATTATGGCTGAGCTTTAAAGGGTGTGGTTTGCTCAGCTTCAATCGTCTCAGATTGATTTTCAGCGCTATGGTCAACACTAGATTCAGCGGGATCGGTTAAACATTGTACTGTTCTGAAGTAACACATACGACGTGTGTGGGCAGATTTATGAACATGCTTAAGGTGTTTTTGTCTACTGGAGTGTCGCATCAGCAAATCCTTGAACTTTATGCCACTGTAGCTATAAGGCCTTCAATAAAGTATGTTTGGATTATAGGTAAATAATGCGCTGAGGGCTAAGTAAAACATGCGAAAAGTGAATCTAGTATTTGGAACTGTATACGGTAATGCTCAATTTGTTGCTGAAGAAGCCGAGCAAGCACTGCAAGCTGAAGGGTGGCAAACTCAATTGCTAACCCCTGAGCAACTGGATAACTATATCCCGGAACAAGATAGCTTACTGGTTGTGATTTGTTCGACGACAGGACAGGGGGATATCCCAGAAGATATCGCGCCTTGGTTCGCCCAACTTAAAGATCAGGCTCCTTATCTGCCGCAATTACAATACGCCGTAATAGGCTTGGGTGATTCTAGCTATGAAACCTTCTGCCATGCCGGAGTTCAATTTGATGAATTGCTCAGTGAACTTGGCGCAAAACCGGCTGCTGAGTTGCTAAAAATTGATGCGTGCGAAACCATGGAACCGGAAGTCGAGGCAAAAGCTTGGTTGTTAAACTTGAGCCAACAACAGGCCTAAGAGGCTCTGTATTTAGTCGCCTTAACCAACACTGGTTTAAATTTGCGCAGCGTTTAAGTCAAGCGCTGCTCATCCCTATTGCCATTTTGCCCGCAGCCGGGGTGATGATTGGCCTCGCCATTAACCCCATTCCCTTTATTTCTGCAGATCTAACATTGTTAATGTTAACCGTGGGCAATCTGATTTTTACCATGATGCCAATGCTGTTTGCGGTGGCTATAGCAATAGGTTTTTGCAAAGACCAAGGCATTGCCGCATTCAGTGCCGTATTTGGTTACGGCGTCTTTTTTTCGAGTTTATCGGCGCTAGCTGGCATGCGGCAACTGGATACGATATCGCTGTGGGGAGCACAAACCATTGATACAGGAATTGCAGGTGGCATTGCAATTGGCGCCGTTACTTGCATCGCCGTGAGGCTCAGTGAACGGCTGCGCTTACCCAGTATTTTCTCTTTCTTTGAAGGCCGACGTAGCGCGCCATTGCTATTATTGCCTTTGGCCATGTTCATTGCCTATCTGTTTTTAATGATGTGGCCTTTATTGTCCAGCAAAATTGAGCTGTTTTCTGATTGGGCCGTTTATCAAGACCCGATGTACGCTTTTGCGCTTTATGGCACCGTTGAGCGATTATTAATTCCTTTAGGTTTACATCATATTTGGAATGCGCCGTTTTATTTAGAGTTAGGCCAGTTTATGCAGGGCGGTGAGGTGATAAGGGGGGAAGTGGCTCGTTACTTAGCTGGTGATCCCCAATCTGGGCATCTTGCGGGTGGCTATTTGATCAAAATGTGGGGGTTACCTGCTGCAGCCTTGGCGATTTGGCGCTGCGCCGATAAATCCGAGCGCAATAGAGTCGCCGGGATTATGATTTCTGCGGCAACGGCATCTTGGTTAACCGGCGTGACCGAGCCGATTGAATTTGCATTTATGTTTGTCGCGCCGTTGTTGTTCTTATTGCATGCGTTGTTAACCGGGTTTGCTTACGCCGTGTCTATCAGTTTAGATATCCATCACAGTATTGTATTTTCCCATGGTTTGGTCGACTTTAGTTTGCTGTTTGCGCAGTCACGCAACACTGAGTGGTTTATTATTTTAGGGCCATTGACCGCGGTCATTTACTATTTGTTGTTTCGCGGTTCAATTTTACTGTTTAATCTAAAAACCCCAGGGCGAATAATCGGTGAGACTTCGGGTTCTAAAGGACTGATTGCGATTATCAACGCATTGGGCGGCAAGGCGAATATTGTCGATATCTCCGCTTGCCTGACTCGTTTACGTATTAGCGTAAAATCGGCGGATCTGGTCAATAAGAGCCAACTGAGTCAATTGGGCGCTAAAGGTGTGGTGATTTTGGGTAACGGCGTACAAGTGGTTTATGGTACTAAAGCTGAGAGTATTAGACGTTTGCTTAACAAATATATTGATAGGCATAACTAGCAAAGCTAATAGCGATGCTGCAATGTAAATTTTTAAAAAGCACAATAGCGAAAAGTGAGGTGAAGTGTTAATGGAACGGAAAGTATTAATCACAGATTGTGCTGATGCGCCGGGTTTAATCACTAAGATAACCGGAATATGTTTTGCCCATGGCTTAAACATTATAAAAAACAGTGAGTTTGTTGATAATGCTCAAGGGCGATTTTTCATGCGTACTGAGCTGGAAGGCCAATTTGATGAGCAGTTATTTTTACAACAGATTGACAGTGTTTTGCCGGCGCAGAGCCATCGCCGACTGGTTGAACATGGTAAAAAGCGTGTGGTAATCATGGTAACCAAAGAAGCTCACTGTTTAGGTGATCTGTTAATGAAATCCTATTATGGTGGCCTTGATATCGAGATTGCTGCGATCATCGGCAACTATGATGTGCTCGCACCGTTGGCAGATAAGTTTGATATTCCCTTCCATTATGTTGATCACAATGATTTGACCCGTCACCAGCACGAGCAAAAAATGCTGGCATTAATTGCGGACTATCAACCCCAGTACATTATTTTGGCGAAATATATGCGGGTACTTACCCCTGAATTTGTTGAGCAATACCCAAATCAGATCATAAATATTCACCATTCATTTTTGCCCGCTTTTGTGGGGGCTCAACCTTATCGTCAAGCTTGGGAGCGAGGGGTTAAGATCATCGGTGCCACCGCGCATTTTGTTAATAACTGTCTCGATGAAGGCCCTATTATCAAGCAAGATGTGATTCCTGTTGATCATAGTTATAGCGCTGAAGCGCTTGCACGTTGTGGCCGTGATGTAGAAAAAAGCGTGCTTAGTAAAGCCGTGCAACTGGTGATGCAAGAAGATGTTATCGTGTATGGCAACAAAACCGTGGTGTTTTGAGTTTTGATGCCCAGATAGCGAAGCATAGAGTTAATATAATAAGATCATAAAAGGCACCGTAGAGTGCCTTTTTTGTTTTCATAATGTACGTACTGTTGGTTAACAAGGCGATGTTAGTAATTTACCGCCATGATTTGGTCTTCGCCATAGGTCATCGCAATATCTTTAATGGTGACACTACCTTTTACATAGCGAGCAATGCGTTTAGCGGTTTTGTCAGCGCCATTGTCTAGCGCGAATTGATGGTAGCTTTGACCATTACAAACGAGTCGAGGGAAGATACGGTTCTTATTGATACGGTACTCTTTCATTGTGTCATTGAACTTATAGATTTTGTTGCTTGCGCCAGCCTTACAAACAGCAACCAGCGTGCTTTCTAGCTGAGGTGACATTGCTGCATTGGCAGATAGAGATAGTGGTGCAGCTGCTAACAAGGCGATGGTAAGTAACTTTTTCATGTGGTGCTCCTAGCGGGTTTATCCAAGGTCCGGATTAAATCTAAACCCTAATTTGGCGAAAAGCTGTAAGCAGTTTGTGCGCAACTGTTTCAAGATAAGTTGAATGACTTAGATGATGTATGAGTGTTTCAGAGTGTTTATCAATCGCTCACTTTATGAGATTCAACGTGATTTGATGATCTCCGTAAGGCTAATTTGCAGGAGTAAATGTGCATCTATGATGCCGATAAGCGGTTTTCGAACAATTCGGTGCCATCGCCAATCACAATTTGCCAAAATAAAACCTGATATAGATCGTGTTAATTACGCTGAAATTTTGCGTTGTGACTATTTCCGACTTATTTTTAAAGTAGGCGCAGAAAAAGACACGGGACGTTGTGGTGCTGAGACAGAAATTTAGCCAGTTTTTAACTTCAAATGAAATACCCCATTCGATGGCAATAGCTTGGGCTGTGGTTGATGAGCAACTTGTTGTTAAGCGTCTCAGTGAAGCGTTCTATCAATCGGTTAGAAAGCCCATTTCACAAATACTCAATCATAAGCTGCAGCACAGTTATTCTAATATCGCTGAAATTGATATCACACTGCCGAAAAGCGGCGCGCAGACCTATCATTGGGTGAATGATCGTGGCGTAGGAGTGCAGGGGGTGTTTACTCCTTACGAATCAAAAAGCGGGTTGTGGTGCCTTAATGTATCGGAATTGGCGCTTGATGACCGCTGGTTGATGGATTTACACCCTGACTATGAACATGCCATACAGTCAAGTGATGAATGGCTGCAGCAGATTGAAGCGGTGATCACATCTTCGCCCAGTGATGTGTTTAAAGTAGCTGTGAATCAAGCGTTAGTGTTAACTGATAGCAAGGTTGGCTATTTACATCTATATGATGAAAGAAGCGATGAGATGACCTTAACGGCTTGGTCTGACTCAGCACTCAAAATGTGTGATATTCCGCAGATGACCCATGCGCCGTTGGATGAAGCTGGAATATGGGCCGACAGTATCCGCACCCAAGAGGCCGTTATTCACAATGATTATGCAACGGAGCATCATAAAAAAGGTTTGCCTGACGGTCACTTTCAACTGAACAGCCATATGAGTGTGCCGATTCGCTACCGCAATCATATTGTCGGTGTCATTGGCGTAGGCAATCGTGTCAAACCTTATACTGCGGTTGATGCAAAGTCTTTGACCATATTTGCCTCAATAATGTGGCACTGTGTTGAATTGCCTAAATCTATGCGAGTGTTGACCAAGCAATCTGAGGTTATTCGCTCACAAAGAGAGAAACTGTCACATACGTTAGTGCAGCTGATTGGCGCCGTATCCGATGCTGTTGAGCTCAAAGATGCCTATACCGCTGGGCATCAAAAATCGGTGGCGCAAATCGCCTATTTAATTGGCGAGCGACTAGGTTTGGATACTGATAGACTTGAAGGGTTAAAATTAGGAGCCCTAATTCATGATATCGGTAAGCTTGCAATCCCTTCGCAAATTCTCACTAAGCCTGCACGCCTTACCAAAGAAGAGTATGCCTTAGTGAAAATGCATCCACAGCAAGGTGCCGATGTAGTCAATGAGGTGGAGTTTCCTTGGCCAATTAAAGAAATGATATTACAGCACCATGAAAGGCTTGATGGCTCAGGCTACCCTGCAGGCTTGACTGCTGATGAGATATTGCTCGAAGCGAAAATCATCGGTGTGGCTGATGTGGCTGATTCGGTGTTAAGTCATCGCCCTTATAGAGCATCATTAGGGATGTCAAAACTGGTGGAGATCCTTAATAGTGGCAAGGGAACTTTGTTTGATAGTCATATTGTCGAGGTTTGCATTGAGCTGCTGTCATCTCATCAGGTTGATAACATTACTCGAGTCGCGCATCTGTCGTTAGAACCGGTAACCACGGTCGAGTTGGACCATAGCTTATTTGAAGCGCGTGAGCTGATGACTGCTGCTGGGGTGAAAGTGGCTGCGGTGTTAAGCGAAACACGTCGCAGCATTGTGGGCGTTGTGGATCTACATTTGCTTGATCTATGGCATAGCCCGCTGCTTAATACGGCTGCTGAGAGAACCATTGATCGTAATATTGAAAATCGCCGCGTACATCAGGTTATGCATCACGAGTTTCCATCCATTGCGCCATCGGTGATAGTCAAAGATGCGGTAGATTTGCTCGATAAGCACGACAGCGATTATCTGTTGGTGATAGAGGGGGATGAGGTTATGGGCTGCATTACATGGAAAATTCTCGCTAATGCCCATGTGCAATTTGATGATTTAGCCATGCCCCATTAAAAAAAGCCAAGCATCACTGCTTGGCTTTTTAGCTAAAAGCTTTGTCCCGTCCTGAGATAAGTTGACACTTTGGAGACTTATCTATGAAACCTTCAAGCACAATCAGCATTAAACGTACACAACGTGATTACACATTAGGCTTTAAATTAGCCGTTGTCAGTCAAGTAGAAAAAGGCGAACTAACCTATAAGCAAGCTCAACAGCACTACGGTATTCAAGGTCGAAGTACGGTCCTTACATGGTTAAGAAAGCATGGTAGATTAGACTGGACGCAACCCATGGAGCACTCTCCTATGT
>NZ_JAEH01000056.1 GCF_000518805.1 Shewanella waksmanii ATCC BAA-643 | reverse complement strand
TCTCTAATCGTTTGATTTTCTGGGCAGGTGTTTCTTTAGATTTAGACATAGGAGAGTGCTCCATGGGTTGCGTCCAGTCTAATCTACCATGCTTTCTTAACCATGTAAGGACCGTACTTCGACCTTGAATACCGTAGTGCTGTTGAGCTTGCTTATAGGTTAGCTCGCCTTTTTCTACTTGACTGACAACGGCTAATTTAAAGCCTAATGTGTAATCACGTTGTGTACGTTTAATGCTAATTGTGCTTGAAGGTTTCATAGATAAGTCTCCAAAGTGTCAACTTATCTCAGGACGGGACACACCCAGGCAAAAAAAAGCCTCGCTAGGCGAGGCTTTATTAACAACAACTATATTTAGCTGTTTAAGTCTTGAAAGAACTTCTTCACACCATCAAAGAAGCCTTCAGCCTTAGGGCTGTGCTTTTTAGATGAACCAGTAAGTGTTTCGTCGAATTCACGCAGCAGTTCTTTTTGCTTATCGCTCAAATTAACCGGCGTTTCCATGACAACTTTACACAGTAAGTCGCCAACGGCATGGCTACGTACCGACTTAACACCTTTACCGCGCATACGGAACATACGTCCAGTTTGTGTCTCTGAAGGTATTTTCAGGTTCACTTTGCCATCTAATGTTGGCACTTCGATTTCACCACCTAATGCCGCAGTGCTGAAAGAGATCGGCACTTCGCAATATAGGTTGTTACCATCACGCACAAAAATAGCATGTTCTCTGACTGTTACCTGAACATATAAATCACCCGGTGGTGCGCCAAACTCGCCAGCTTCACCTTCACCAGATAATCGAATACGGTCACCGGTATCAACACCCGCAGGAATTTTAACCGAAAGAGTTTTGCTCTTTTCAACACGGCCTTCACCATGACACTTATTACAAGGGTCTTTGATGATTTTACCGCGACCATGACAGGTTGGACATGCTTGCTGAACGGCAAAGAACCCTTGGCGCATCTGAACTTGGCCTTGACCATGACAGGTGCCACATGTGGTGGGTGAAGAACCTTTCTTGGCTCCGCTACCATCACAGCTATCACAACCTACTAAAGTTGGGATGCGTAGTTCTTTGCTTAAGCCTTTCACGGCTTCTTCAAGCGACAGCTCTAGGTTGTAACGTAAGTCACTACCACGGGCAGCTTGACGTTGCCCGCCACCGCGACGGCCACCACCAAATATATCGCCAAATACATCGCCGAACACATCGCCAAAGTCTGCGCCACCGCCGCCGAAGCCACCACCGCCGCGATTAGGATCGACGCCAGCATGACCAAACTGGTCATAAGCCGCTTTCTTATCGCTGTCGGTTAGAATTTCATAAGCTTCTTTAGCTTCTTTGAAGTTCTTCTCTGCGGTTTTGTCACCTGGATTGCGGTCCGGGTGAAATTTCATAGCAAGTCGTTTATACGACTTCTTAATTTCACGTTCACTGGCATCGCGTCCGACACCTAATACTTCGTAATAATCTCGCTTTGACATAATCTCACGCTTTGTTGGCTGAAGTGATAGCTTAACTTGCGACAACGGGCGTTAGAGTCTCCCCTAACGCCCGTACTAAATAATTTAGGGGTTAGCCTCGATTATTTCTTGTCATCTTTTACTTCTTCAAACTCAGCATCAACTACATCATCTTCAGGCTTAGACGCTTGCGCTTCGCCTTCTGGAGCAGCTTCACCTTGCTGTGCTTGTGCTTTAGCTTGAGCAATTTCCATCAACTTAGCTGATGCTTCCATTAGCTCTTGAGTTGATTTTTCAATCGCTTCTTTGTCATTGCCTTTTACTGCAGTTTCAACATTAGCCATTGCCGCTTCGATTTTTTCTTTCTCGTCGCTTGGTAATGCTTCACCAGCTTCTTCGATCTGCTTCTTAGTCGCGTGAACCATGCCATCAGCTTGGTTACGTGCTGTAACTAGCTCTTCAAACTTAGCATCTTCATCTGCGTGCGCTTCTGCATCACGAACCATTGCATCAACTTCTTCATCACTTAGACCAGAAGAGGCTTTAATGGTGATATTCTGAGCTTTACCGGTTTTCTTATCGGTTGCCGATACGTGCAAGATACCATCAGCATCGATATCGAAAGCCACTTCAATTTGTGGCATGCCACGTGGTGCAGGTTCAATACCTTCAAGGTTAAACTGACCAAGAGACTTGTTGCCGCTCGATTGCTTACGCTCACCCTGAAGTACATGAATTGTTACTGCACTTTGGTTATCATCTGCAGTTGAGAAAGTTTGCGATGCCTTAGTTGGAATTGTGGTGTTTTTCTCAATCAGCTTAGTCATTACGCTACCCATAGTCTCAATACCTAGAGACAGAGGCGTAACGTCAAGTAATAGTACGTCTTTCACATCACCGGCAAGTACACCAGCTTGTACTGCTGCACCAATAGCAACGGCTTCATCTGGGTTAACATCTTGGCGAAGCTCTTTGCCGAAGAAAGATGAAACTTCTTCACGTACTTTAGGCATACGTGTTTGGCCACCCACTAGAATGACTTCGTTGATATCTGATACTGAAAGGTCAGCATCTGCTAGGGCAACTTTTAGTGGCTCTAGTGAACGAGTAATCAAATCTTCAACTAAAGACTCTAACTTAGCACGAGTGATTTTAACCACTAAGTGCTTAGGGCCTGTTGCATCAGCAGTGATGTAAGGCAGGTTAACTTCAGTTTGCGTTGTGCTTGATAGTTCAATCTTCGCTTTTTCTGCCGCTTCTTTAAGACGCTGCATCGCTAGCGGATCGTTACGCAAGTCTAGTGACTGCTCTTTCTTGAACTCATCTGCTAAGTAGTTGATCAAACGGTTATCGAAATCTTCACCACCTAAGTGAGTGTCACCGTTAGTCGCAAGTACTTCAAAAGTTTGCTCGCCATCAACGCTATCGATTTCAATGATAGAGATATCAAATGTACCACCACCTAAATCGTATACCGCAACGATGTTATCGCCTTGCTTCTTATCAATACCGTAAGCCAGTGCTGCTGCTGTTGGCTCGTTGATGATACGCTTAACTTCTAGACCCGCAATACGGCCAGCATCTTTAGTTGCTTGACGCTGAGAATCGTTAAAGTATGCAGGGACTGTGATAACAGCTTCAGTCACTTCTTCACCTAAGAAGTCTTCTGCTGTTTTCTTCATTTTCTTCAAAGTTTCAGCTGAAACTTGTGGCGGCGCCATTTTCTTACCGTGCGCTTCAACCCATGCATCACCATTGTCTGCACCAATGATTTTGAACGGCATGATGTCAACGTCACGCTGTACTTCGTCATCTTTAAAACGACGACCGATAAGACGCTTAATTGCAAAGAAGGTATTCGTTGGGTTAGTTACAGCTTGGCGTTTCGCAGGCTGACCAACTAGTACTTCTTCACCTGTATAAGCAATAATCGACGGAGTAGTGCGATCGCCTTCAGCATTTTCTAGAACGCGTGCTTTGTCACCATCTAATACTGCAACACAAGAGTTGGTTGTACCTAAATCGATACCAATAATTTTACCCATGGAGTCCTCCAAAAAACTTTATATAACGCTAAACTTGTTTGATGATTCAGATATGGGGCTGGGCGATTACAATTTCAAGCCCTAATTTTTGCCACCAAAATCTTTCCTTACCCCCTATATTGGGACGCTTCTGGTCTTTACAAGGGCAGAAAAACAAATTTTGTAAAAATCTATACTTTTTTGAACTTTGCCACACCATTGCAACAACTGTTTTGGTATACTGCATGCAATCTGGAGAGGTTAAGTGCCATCACCACTTATACCTAAGTTGTCTCGTGTAGTGAGAAATGAAATTGAAGCAGTCAAATCAAGCCTATTTATTTGGTCTCGGTGCCATCGTATTATGGTCAACCGTCGCAACAGCCTTTAAGTTAGCACTTGCCCATTATTCGCCGTTACAGCTGGTACTCATCGCCGTCGTCACCTCCATTGTGGCACTCAGCGGCGTGCTATTAATACAAAAGAAAACCCATTTAATCACCCAGCAGTTTATCCAGCGGCCACTATTTTATTTGCAGACGGGTTTACTCAACCCCTTTCTCTACTATCTGGTGTTGTTTAAGGCCTATTCTTTGCTGCCGGCACAGCAAGCGCTTTCGCTTAACTATACCTGGGCAATCCTGCTGCCACTTTTAGCAGTGCCCTTGCTCGGACAAAAGCTAAGAAAAAGTGACGTGACTGCAGCTTTGATTGCTTATCTTGGGGTATTTATTATTGCCACCAATGGCCAAATAACCGATTTTGCCTTTGACAGCGCAACTGGCGTATTACTGGCTTTAACTAGTACCTTACTGTGGTGTTTGTATTGGATTGTGAATACCAAAGACAAAGGTGACCCTATCGTCAGCCTGTTGCTTAGCTTTGTGGTTGGCTTGCCTTTTATCTGCCTGGCACTTCTGATGACTCAAGGTTTGCCAAGTTGGAACCCCCAAGCGTTTGCTGCGGCAATTTATGTCGGCTTGTTTGAAATGGGAATTACTTTTGTGCTGTGGCTTATCGCACTTAAAAAAGCAGATAGAACCGCATCAATGAGTACATTGGTATTTATCACACCAGTTTTATCCATTGGTTTTATCTCGTGGATTTTGCAAGAAGCCATTACTCGCTCAACCTTTATCGGTTTAGGGCTCATTTTAACGGCACTCGCATTGCAACAAATTTTACCGCAGATAGCGAAGCGAAGAAGCAAACCACAAACTGTAGTAAATGAAGCCTAAACAAAAACGCCCTAACATAAGTTAGGGCGTTTTGTTAATTAACGTCTAGATAAAGCCGCAAGATTAATCCACTAATAGCTGACTTCGACCTGACCAACACCAACGCTCACGAGTAATTGATACTGACCCGTTGCAGAGCTTTGCTCGTAGCTTTGACTTACTAATGCTTGGTCAACTTTGACCTTCTCACCGTTATGACGCACTTGCACTTCGCCCACACCAGATGACAACTCAATGTCACGATAACGATGCTGATTGTTCACCACAACCCTACCTACACCAAGGTCAATCGCCAAGTCATTCTCAAGACCCGCGACTTCGACTTCACCAATTCCTATATCGACATCGGTTGCCGCATCCCGTGGCAAATACACACGCCAGTTTTGCTTCAGATCATCTTGATGGTTAAGTTTTAGCACTAGGCGGTCATTTTGTTCATCAGCATCAATTTCAATCTCACTAACATCACCTTGCTGCCACATGTTAAACCAGCTAGATTGCGAGGCAACCACTTCCACCTCCACCCGCACTTCTGACTCATCCGTGGCGATCACTTCAACACGGCCAACCTCAATATCGAGCACCACAGCTTGGCCATGATAACTATAATTTTGCTGCAGTTGCTTGCCCTCTTGAGCTTGCGCGCTAAAAACCGTTAACCCTAAAAAACAAACTAATACTGTCGCGAATCTTCCTAGTGCGTTATTCATATGAATCCCTTTACGTTATCTATTCTAGCCGTTGTTGTCTCTAGTAAAGCAAGTCTCAGGCCAAAATTTAAAATCATTTAATAACAATAAGATAAAGATAAACAGATGCCAGAGTGACGGGAGCGTACGCCAGATTATAACCAAGACAATTAATAGTTGGTTAAAATCACAAACAATTACAAAGCGACATCAGTGGGACACAAATGTATATGACGAGATTAACGAGTTACAGACAGCTCGCAATGCGCGGGAATAAATACAAAGGTAAATACAAAGGTAAATACAACTTCAAGCATCAAGAACAACAAGGAGAGCATTATGAGGTCAATAGCAAGGCTGGCAGTAAAACATAGCTAGGATTAACCCGGTGATGAGGCTAACCCTAGCTCGGTGTGGCGCTTAGCTACGCGGGGTATAATCTCCGACACCAATCCACTTATAAGTGGTTAAAGCTTCAAGCCCCATTGGGCCTCTGGCATGTAACTTTTGTGTGGATACCGCCACTTCAGCCCCTAAGCCGAACTGGCCGCCATCGGTAAAGCGCGTGCTAGCGTTGACATAAACCGCCGCCGAGTCCACCTCATTAATGAACTGCGCCGAAGCTTGCAGACTATCGGTTAAAATACCTTCTGAGTGACCGCTAGAGTACTGGCGAATATGAGCCACGGCAGCACTGATATCATCGACAATTCGGATATTCAAACTCAAGCCTAACCACTCTTGGCCATAGGTGTCGCTATCAGCCTGCTCAACTGTCACAGACAACTGAGCCGCCAACGCTTGGGTTGCAGCACAAGCGTAAATTTTGACCTGCTGCGCCTGTAACGCGGCAAAGAGTTCCGCTAATAACTCTGAAGCAACAGACTGGTGAACCAGCACAGTATCCAGCGCATTGCACACTGTCGGACGCTGCACTTTAGCATTAATGATCACAGCAACTGATTGACTTAAATTGGCTGCACTGTCGACATATAAATGGCAAATACCAATGCCACCTAAAATAACCGGAATCGTCGCTTGTTCGGCGCAGAGGCGCTGCAAATTCTGACCACCGCGCGGCACAATCATATCGACATAACGGTCAAGCTTAAGTAAGCCACTCACTAACGCTCGGTCGGGATTGGCAATCAACTGCACAACATCTGCCGGCAACCCTTGAGCCACAACCGCCTGACGAATACTGCTACTAATGGCCAAGTTTGACTGCAATGTCTCTTTACCACCTCTTAAAATCACAGCATTACCTGTCTTTAAGGCAAGCACAGCAATATCAACCGTGACATTAGGACGGGCTTCGTATATCACGCCAATAACACCCAGTGGCACGCGGCGACGTGACAGGCGCAAACCATTGTCGAGTAACTGGCTTTCAAGTTCAGTTCCAACGGGGTCGGCAAGGTTAATGACATTATCTATATCGGCAATCACCGCAGCTAAACGAGGGTGATCCAGTAGCAGCCTGTCAATCATGGCATCATTGAGACCATTTTGTTTAGCCTGCGCAACATCTTGGCTGTTTGCTGCAACTATCTTATCTGCATCTACCTTTAGCTGCTCAGCAATCGCGCTCAGTAACTGCTGCTTTTGCTGACCAGTTAAATTTGCTAAAGCGTAGCTGGCTTGCTTAGCTTGTTGACCCAGCGATGTCAGGTATTCACTTTGCTGTTCACTCACAGTGGTTTTTACCTCATTATTTAAACTAGAATTTTTTGTTTTACAACACAACCATGTCATTGCGATGCACGACCGCATCACCGTAGTCGTACCCTAGCAAGGCTTCAATCTCATCGGAATGTTGACCGGCTATTAAGTTTAAGTCTCGCGAACTATACCGTGTCATACCGCGGCCATGTTCACGTCCGGCTTCATCGACAATTTGCAGGGTCGCACCGCGCTCAAACTGTCCCTTTACGGCAATCACGCCTTTAGACAGCAAGCTTCGACCTTTGGCGGTTACGGCATTAATGGCGCCGCTGTCTAGCACTAAGCTACCTTTGGTTGCAGGGCCAGCTAAGATCCACTGTTTACGGCTCTCTAGTGGGTTTTCAAGCGCGGTAAAATGGGTACCGACTTGTTGCTTTGTGACCGACTTGGCTATCACATCTTGATGATGTCCCGAAGCAATCACCACCTCAACACCCGCGCGTCGAGCTATGTCAGCGGCTTCAAGCTTAGTGGCCATGCCGCCTGTACCTAAGCCAGATACTGCACCACCCGCAAGCATACGTAAGCTGTCATCAATATTGACCACTTGTTTAATCAGCTTGGCATCAGGGTTACTGCGAGGATCGGCATCAAACAGACCTGTTTGGTCGGTCAGTAAAATCAATAAATCGGCATCGCACAACAATGCAGCCCGTGCTGACAAATTATCATTGTCACCCACCTTAATTTCAGTGGTGGCCACTGCATCGTTCTCGTTGATAATTGGAATGATACCTTGTGCAAGTAGCGCATTGAGCGAGTCGCGGGCATTAAGATAGCGTTCACGGTCATGTAGATCGGCGCGAGTGAGCAGCAGTTGCCCCACATGCAAACCATAAATCGCAAACAACTGCGACCAAGCGAGAATAAGTTGACTTTGACCCACTGCCGCCAGTAACTGTTTGTTCGCCATGGTATCGGCAAGTTCGGGATAGCCCAAATGTTCGCGTCCAGCGGCAATTGCGCCAGATGTGCACAACACCACCTCGACACCGGATTGCATCATTTGCGCCATTTGTCTGGCTAATTCGACCATGTGGGCACGGTCCAATTTGTTTGAACCAGAGGTCAGTACACTGGTACCTAACTTTACCACCACCCGGCGGTAACCAGTCTCACTAGAATTCATGCTACTTTCGAAGAAAAAATGTCGGGTTTAGGGTTATACCCAATCTAGTGATAAATTGATAGCCGTAGCGTTGATTATGATAATTTATCCGGTTTTAGTTGCGATAACTGCATTAAAAAGGGCCATCGAATTGATGACCCTTAATAAAATGGCTAAAATTAGCACCATTTGAAGACTAAATTATCCATAGATGAATTTAGCAATAAATAGTGCAGCTAATATTACAACCCCAGCACTCAAATCTTTGTAGCGACCGCTAAATAATTTGATAACGGCATAAGAGATGAAGCCCATGGCAATGCCGGTGGCAATCGAGAACGTGAGTGGCATCAAGATACAGACCACAACCACAGGCGCAGCTTCAGTTAAGTCTTCCCATTCTACGTGCACTAGACCTGACATCATCAAGATAGCCACATAAAACAAGGTTCCCGCAGTCGCATAGGCCGGCACCATACCCGCAAGCGGTGAAATAAACAGTGCAAGCAGGAACATGATACCTACAACCACAGCCGTTAAACCGGTACGACCACCAGCACTAACGCCAGCGGTACTTTCGATGTAACTGGTTGTTGTTGACGTACCTAACATCGCGCCAGCAATTGTAGCGGTGCTATCTGCGGTTAAAGCACGATTGAGTCGTGGCAAGCGGCCTTTATCATCGAGGAAACCACCGCGCTGCGCGACCGCAACTAAGGTACCTGATGTATCAAATAGGTCGACAAACAAAAATGCAAATACCACGGATAACATGCTGATCTCTAAAACCGAAGAGAGATCCATTGCCATAAAGGTAGGCGCTAATGACGGTGGTGCAGAGACAATGCCATTGTATTGCACATCACCAAATAGCAAGCCCAATAGCGTGATCGACAAAATTGAAACAATGACCGCTGATTTCATGCCACGATGCACTAACGCAATAATCATGAAAAAGCCCAATACTGCCATCACCGCAGGAAAGGCGGTGATATCCCCCATGGTCACTAAAGTGGCTGGGCTGGCAACAACAATACCGGCACTTTTCAAGCCAATAAGTGCTAGAAACAGACCAATACCGGCAGCAATACCCAAACGCAGCGACATAGGAATACTATTTACAATCCATTCTCTAATTTTCACCAGAGAGAGGATCAAAAAGCAGATACCAGATAAGAATACCGCCCCGAGTGCGGTTTCCCAGCTGTAACCCATTTCGCCAACAACCGTATAGGTGAAAAAGGCGTTTAAGCCCATGCCCGGTGCCAGTGCAATAGGATAATTTGCCACTAATCCCATAATTAAACAGCCTAACGCGGCCGCTAAACAGGTAGCAACAAATACGGCGCCATGGTCCATACCGGCGTCAGCTAACATCATTGGGTTAACAAAAATAATGTAGGCCATCGTCAAGAAAGTGGTTAACCCCGCAATCACTTCCTGCTTCAAGCTCGTTTGGTTTTCAGTTAGTTTGAACAGTTTTTCTAACATGGAACAAGGTTCCTTGAATTATTATCGTTTTAGGTTTGTAGGTGTACTTGCCAACAGCCGCATGGGCCGTTTTCGGCTGCGCTGATTATATACCGAACAGAGATAAATGTAAGAAATTAGTTATAAGAGAGTGTGACTTAGTTAACTAATGCCAATCCAACAGCGAAATACGCTGTTTAGCCCCACTTGATAGCTGGCAGGTAATACCAATCAGAAAAATAACCAGGCCTATCTGTAAATTTTAGGCAAAAAAAAGCCTGCTCAATGAGCAGGCGAAGACATTTTCAAGTGTTCCGAAAGGAAAATGTTACCGCGCTAGCGGATGTCACTGGTAAATCGACGCCAAGGTGGATCAATTTACAACTTGAGTCTACACACCCCAAATGGGGAAAAGGTTGATGGATGATGCAACCACTTAAAATCAAGTGAACTTAAATAGGGGGATAAGTTCAAACGACTCAGGGGTGATTAGCCCTTACTTAAAGCTCATAGCAAACAACCCGCCACGCAGCGCGTTAGTGTCAAACCAAGCATTCTGCCAATATACGTGTTGTGTTCCAGTGTAAGACATAGTCAATACTCCTAACAAAGTTGTTAAATAAATACTCTAGTCAAACTGCGTATTGGTCACTGGGTCAATAGTCACTAATACCGTAGAGTCAACTTGTCGCTCGATTCCTTGGAGAGTTATCAATCCTAGATAGACTTAGAGGTGGAAGACACCTTGCCTAACCAACGAGAGAGATTATAGCTAAATGTAGTTTTATTACAACAATTATTTTCAAAAAACCTTAAAAAAGCTATTTTGCGTAATTTTGCAACAAAAAATTATCGATATCGAACATATAACAAACAAGCACAGAAACAACAAAGGCCTAAATAACAGTGCATTACAGCATAGTTAGTTAGGCCTTACTGTTTTTGGTGTAAAATTACAAAATGTAATTAAACAAGCCGACTAAGGGCGCTGCGGTCGGTTTACCGTATAAAGGATCACCTTCTGTCGCGCTACCGGCAATATCGATATGAGTATAGGCAATGGGCTGTGCACTGTGTAAGGCATGCTGATCTAACCCAGATGCTTTTAGCAAAAACGCCGCGGGATATTGATGACCACGGGCCGTGGCCGAAGACGGACCATTATTAGATGAAATACAGTCGGCAGCATCTGATGGATCGACAATTTTACTAAAATCTTCTTTGCGTAAGCGTGACACTTCTGCTGGTTCACCCCAACTCTCACCAATAGATTGCATTTTATCTGCAACACCTTGTTGGCGAGCCACACTATTTTCAACCAGCGCAGTATACCCACCGTAAGCTCTCACAACATGACCTGTTAACGTAGCCACTGAGAACATTTGCGGTGCAACGGCCGTTTGGGCTTTCGCACGCAAATGCGACAATAAATCAGCTAATACTAAGCGCCCTTCTGCATCAGTATTACCAATACGCACTGATACACCCGCGTGACTAGTGATGATTTCATCGGTTACAAAAGCTTCACTGCCGATGCTATTTCTAACCAAGCCTAACTCGGCAACCACTCGCACACCTTTAGGTTTGAGTATCGACAAGGTCTTCATCAAGCCAGCAACAGCAGCTGCGCCACCTTTGTCGCGGCTCATGCCCGCCATCCCGCCCGCAATCTTGATATCAGCACCACCGGTATCGTAAACCACACCTTTGCCGGCAAACAGGTACGTGGCGTTAATCTCACCTTCAGGGCAGTATTCAACTTTCACAACCCGCGGTTGATGACGTGCAACAGCAAACGAGCTGCGACCTACTGCGCTTAGCAGCGGGTAATCACGCTCAAGTACATCTCTATCTTCTACTACCGAGACCTTCAAGTCAGAATCTTGATAAGCATCGAGGCAATACTGTGCGAAGGCCGGTGCAGACATACGCTCAGGCTCTGTGCCACACAGATCTCTTGCTAAAATTCGCCCCGCTTCAATTGCGTTCAACGCTTGGCACTGATCGTCTGATGCCAATAACCCAATCGCCTCAAAGTCACTAACATCACCACTGGCTTCACGGCGCTCAAGCGCAACCCATGACTCTTGACCTACGGCTAACGCGGCAACTTGCATGGCATGCTGATACTGCTGTTCACTATTACTAGCCACTAATAATAGCGGTTTCTTCGCTCCCGCTTGTTTGGCTAAATTAATCCCCGCACGAGCAGCATCACTGTATACACGCACGTCAGCGTAATCGTCACCACTATTAAGCACTGGAGAGATAATGAGTCGACCACCGGCTAGACCCGGTGCAAGTAACATTGTGGCACTGCGACCAACACGGTGATCAATATTGGCACCATGGCCTGCAAGCAAAGTAATTTCGTCAATCCCCAATGTCGACACATCAGTGGCGACCACCACCACAGCATCCCAACCCTCACCTTCAAAAATTGCTTGAGGGTCGTTAACACTGACATAGTTTATCTGAGCCATATCTATTCCTTCTGCTTGTGTCTTTTATCACATTTGCTGTGCATTATTGACTGTATTGCGGTTAAAGCCAACCGCTTTTGCAGGTGGTGATATCAAGGCTGGAAACTTAGTATGACAGTGAACATTTTTCATAGACCAGCCAAGGCCTACAGCGAGCAAAGACTGTGATAGACTAGGCCAAATTTGACCTCGTTATCGTTTTCTATAGGGGAGTTATCTGTGGCCACACTTAGTCAATTACAACCACAACCACTTTGGCAATGGTTCGAACAGATCTGTGCAATACCACATCCATCAAAGCATGAACAAGCATTAAGTGCCTACATTCAAAACTGGGCAAAAGAAAAACAACTTGAAGTTGTCGAAGATAAAGTCGGCAACCTTATCATCAAGAAACCTGCCACTGCCGGCATGGAAAACCGCAAAACGGTCGCGCTGCAAGCCCACATCGATATGGTGCCGCAAAAGAATGCCGATAAAGTCCACGACTTTGAGAAAGACCCCATTGAAGCCTATGTCGATGGCGATTGGGTAAAAGCCAAAGGTACCACTTTAGGTTCTGATAATGGCATCGGGATGGCATCGGCTTTAGCGGTGTTGGGCAGCGATAGCATTGTTCATGGCCCACTTGAAGTGTTACTGACCATTGATGAAGAAGCCGGCATGACCGGGGCTTTCGGCCTTGAATCTGGATACTTAGATGCAGATATATTGATCAATACTGATTCAGAGCAAGAGGGTGAGATCTACATGGGCTGTGCTGGCGGCGTGGATGCCCAAATTAGCCTACCACTAGTATGGCAAGCACCAGAGCCAAGCAACCAAACCTTTACTTTAGCTTTATCTGGCCTAAAAGGCGGTCACTCTGGCGTTAACATTCACCTTGGCCGCGGTAATGCCAACAAGCTATTGGCTCGTTTCTTGTTTGATTATGCCGATGAGCTAGCGATTGAACTCACCGCATTTAGCGGCGGTTCACTGCGTAACGCGATTCCACGCGAAGCTAACGTCAGCTTTATGATCCCAAGTGACAATGTAGAGCGCCTGCACGCACTGATTGAATCGTACACTCAGCTAATTCGTGAAGAGCTAGCCATCGCCGATCCAGACATGCAGATGACATTAACCGCAACGGATGCCGCCACCCAAGTGATGAGTGAAGCCACTCAAGACAGTTTACTTAATCTACTCAATGCAGCGCCAAACGGGGTTATCCGCATGAGTGATGAAGTAGAAGGTGTAACGGAAACATCACTTAACGTGGGTGTCATTAGCACTGAGGCTGAGTCTGTTGAAATACTTTGCCTGATCCGCTCATTGATTGACTCAGGCCGTGAGCAAGTAGAGGGAACCCTAACGGCACTTAGCCGCTTAGCGGGCGCAGAAGTAGAGTTCAGTGGCGCCTACCCAGGCTGGAAGCCAGATAACAGCTCACCAGTCATGGCGATAGTCAAAGATACCTATGAAGCCATCTACAACAAAGAGCCTGTGATCATGGTGATCCACGCAGGTTTAGAGTGTGGCTTATTTAAGAAACCTTACCCAGAGATGGACATGGTTTCAATTGGCCCCACCATTCGCTACCCACATAGTCCAGATGAAAAAGTATTAATTGAAACGGTCGATCAATACTGGAAACTGCTACTTGCTGTGCTAGAGCGCATTCCAGCGAAGAGCTAGTTCATTAGTTTGTCGAACGCTATCAATAAAAAACGCCGATATTAACTATCGGCGTTTTTTAATTACAACAAAAATTGTCATCTACTTTGAAATTAGGTCATCAATCTCGTCAAATAAATCGAGTAAGTTAATCTCAAGGCTTTTACCTTCAACTGCCTTTATAAAGTCGTTACGGAAATCTAGCGGGAGCCTTTGAAACTTCTCTTCCTTAGCAATCATTTCTAAAGACAAATATTGGAGTTTTAAACTATCAATGTTAAAAGAAGAGCTTTGCAAAGAATGTGCGAGTGAGATTAACTCTGCGTGGGCTGAGCAGTCTACAATCCGCTTCTCTTTTAAGTAAAAAATACTCTCAGCAACTTCATCACGCTTAAAGCTTTTTAAATCAACAGCCATGACTGGCTGTTTTTGTTTTTCAAGTCTAATACAATCTGAAACTTTTAGTTCATACTCGCTATAATGCTCTGGCTGCGCTACAGCATCGAAACTCATTACTACACCGAATATAAGGCTTTGAAAGCTAACGTGTTTCATTATAAACACACCTCCAGAATTTCAGCTCATTTTGCGAAAGTTCACTTGATTTTAAAATTACCATTTCGCCAGCAATGTCACTTGTTTTGCGCCTAAGAATAGGTGTGGAGGAAGCCATAGCCTTACCAAGTAACTCGAAATCAGTAGTCTTTATTTTGTAGGATGCTGATACAGGTCCGTTTTTGGTAAAAATATCATTCAGCACAGAAAGTCCTAATGTAATAGTCAACCAATTTGCTCGCTTGGTTAACTCCCGCATTTCTCGTATCGCTTCTTTACTGTCTGAACCAAATCGTAGGCCATCAATTAAACAGGTCATACTTCCTCCTTAAATACCTTTCAACGCGGCAAATAAATCCTTTTATAAGCCATAACTTAGTTAGCTTCTATCTCCAAAAAACTAACATACTACCTATCAATTACTATCCCCCAAAAGTATCTCCATTGTAATTCTTAAATGCCTTTTTCTCATGGATTACCCTATAAAATAAACCAGTAGTTTTCACTAAGCCCAGAAGTCATTAACCACTTCGATGTAAAACCCGCGCTAGCGAACAGGAAAACCACACCAGCTAACCAAGGTAAACCTCCTTCCCAGCTAGTCCACTCAATTTGAGCAAATCCGAATACAAAAATGTAGGCAACAATGGCCCAGACTAATACTACGCTGACCATACTGCCTATTAGTGATGACATGACTTCCTTTTCCTCATTTTAAGTACTTAACCAAACATTTATTGCCATCGTTTGATGTTATATGACCAGCAGCTTTGAAAGGCAAATGGAGCGGCTAATGCCAACATATCTCCCGTACGCACGTGACTGTGAATAAGAGTTACGCTCATAGAAACTCAACGCCTTTAAGTTAACTCTACGTGTAGAAAGCACAGCTTTTCGGTAGCCCTTCTCTACGGCATAGTTCTCGAGCTGTTTTAGTAAATAAGCGCCAGCGCCAGCGCCAGGTCTACGAGAGTACATTCGTTTCAATTCACAAACTTCATTTTCGTGATATCGAAACACGCCACAAGCTACCGGATTATCATTTAAATAAACCACAATACATCCATCTTTCGATGAATCGTAAGCATCAGATGCAAAAGAGCTCTCACCGGAATCACGAGTAATTTGGCGAAGAGATAAATTTAGCTCATCAACGAGTGCGATAAAGTCGGCGTGGCTAGGCGCTACTTTTCTAGTCTCAAATGTCATCATTGTTATGTCTTGCATAGTTAAGGAACGGAAGCTAGCAGGCTAGGTTGTCGAAATTGAATATGCCAGCTATAGAATCAGACCAATGTCTGCGCCACTCTTAGAAAGTTCAAATTCACTCTGTTGAAATATAGCAAAGATAAAAACAAAAGGACTCACACACCAAACTGCGATATGTACAACTGAAAGAAAAACTAACATCCCAAGTGTCATATATATTCTCTGTATCACCCTAACACGTCGAATTTCTCGTAATATCCATCACAATAAATTACCTAAAGCATTAATTAAAACTTTACTAAATTTGATGGTGTTAGCAATTTAACAAAGCCGAATTCCGGCTTCAATCACCCTTTAGTCTGGATAAATGCAGGAATTTATTACTGACGCTTTATAGATGCAAAGAAAATATGTCAAAGCGACGACTATTGAAGTTAAAAAGCCAGTTTGGCATCCCTGTACCTCGTTCATAAGCGCAATCGATGCTTCGGCTAGTGATGCACACGATTGTCAACAAAACCTACTCTAGCAGAGTTTTTCTTAAACCTATGCGACTGTGCCCCTTTGGAAAATCATCAAAGCGGGTAAACTCGATAAACCCTAGACGTTGATAAAAACCGGGTGCTTGCCAGCTCTGAGTCCATAACCATAAACCTGATAGCTGCAGCTCTGCGGCATAGGACTCAGCAGCCTGCATCAGCTGTTTACCTAGCCCTGTGCCACGACAACTATCATCTACCCATAGCTCATCAATATAGAGCCAATCCCACAATAACTGCCCGGTCAGTGCCCCAATCAACTTGCCCTGCTCGTCTACTACTGTCCAGTTGAGCCACTCACATTCGTACTCAGGGGCTTGCAACCCGTGACTATGACGTTCAAAACCAGCTGACAGCTGCAGTTTTTTTTGCGGCTCCAACTTGCCCACTGCAAATTCAATTTTTGTCATCTTGCTCACCTTAGCACTTCATTAACGATATTCTGGCTCCGCCACCATGCAGTCAACCTTTACCGACAGTAGTGACGCAAAGGACAGGTTATCACTTCGATAGCAGCGGCAATTGAATATAGCGTCGGCTAATAAACAGTATGTTTATCTGAGTGCATGCTAGCATGCATGCTTTAGCCTATCTCACGGTAGCAGTTTGCGCTGCGTAAAATAGGCTAAAACCGGACTACAGCCAATCAATATTGGCGCTAAGCCGGGCTACTTATAAGTGCTGAGGATTAGTCCCAGTCAACTGACAATACGGCATCCTCAAAGTCACGATAACCATTAACCATAATGTACCAACTACCTGCTTGCGCAGAAAGACTATCACATACCTCATTGTTGCCGCCTTTCCAAGGACGACAGTCATAGTCATTCACCGTTGGTTGTTGATTATACTTGACGTATAAATCCGCATCACCACTGCCACCGGATAGGCTAACGCGCAAATTACTGGCACCACTTGGTAACTCAAAATAGTAATCTAAACTGCTATTGCTTTGTCCCGAAATTAGGCGCGCTTGCCCTTTGATTAGTTCATTACTGCCACTTTCTGGCGGTGTGTCGTTTTGCTTGGTTAGTGTGACATCGTCAATCGTCTGGTGATTGCGGTCGATGAAACGCACTCGCATTGAGTCACCTTCTACGTCAATACGCATTGCGCCGTTGTCTTGGTTATATCGAAACTCACTACCTACAACACAGCAGTTCTCGAAATTATACGGAGAACGGCCACCCAAACCATTTACAAAGTAGTACACCCCTTCGTGCTGTATGCGCTCGTAACTATGATCATGGCCAGATAACACAACATCCACGCCCCACTTGGCATAGTCCAATTGAGTCTCACGATTGCTGCCGTGGCGACCACTTGAAAAGGGCGAGTGATGCAGATAGACCACTTTCCATAAAGCTGTAGAACTACGGACATTATCTTCTAGCCAGTCAGACTGAGCATTGCTCATATCATCACTATTGATTGTGAAAAACTCTACATCACCTTGGGTAAACTTGTAGTAGTCAGTGACACAGGGGAAGGTTGCATCATATCCATCTCGTCCTTTCCAATCATGGTTACCATATGTGGGATAGAATCGATTTTGTGAACAAGTTGCACTAATGAAAGTATCGTAATAGGCCACGACTGAAAGCGCATAGTTATTTTCATAATCATTATCACCAACGGTGAGTACCGCATCAGGATTCCAACTGTAAACTAATTCACTGACATCGCTCAGCGGTGCACCAACGTCACCAAAATCACCGATAACCGCAATTGTTGTTGCCGCGACAGGCATTGATGCTAGTAATGTTGTTGTGCAGCTTACTGCACCAACCACTAAGATCGCGAGTTTATTACCTTGAACCATTTTGACCTCATATTTTTCTTAAAAAATTCACCGATAAATAGGTGTTAGTTAATTTATTAATAAACTAACTCCCAAAAGCAAAATGCATTCATCATTTTGCGCCGAGGCAATTTAGGCGAAAAATATCATCAAAATATTAAGGTTGAATCTTTATTTATCATTTAAAATCACTTACCCAGAATTCGTTCAAATAATTAGCAATCACTCACGCTATATCCTTGCTGACTTAAATTTATTATTGCCCCAGCTTTAAATCAGCAGAACTGATAATAAAAAGTTTTATAACAAAAGATTAGCCACCAAACAGTCTGACTAGTCATAAGTTGAGACAGTCCTCTCTATGGGAATGGATACTAAAATAGTGAGTTCAAGCAAAGGTGATAAAGGCGGAACATTAGGCACGGCTGACGCGTGGATAGAGGTGCAAGTCACCCTTTATTAAACCATCATCGTCAAATAACGCATAACATGGGCGATAGTAATATGAACCGTGATATAAATTGATGGCTTAAGGTAATTAATCACAATAGCTGATAATTGCCTTATGCACAGTGGTAAACACTACGCCAACCCGCGTAGCGTTTTTATATATTTAAAAATACTTATTACCGCTATTTACTCAAGCGTTGTCACTGTCATACCCACAGCAGTAGCCAAAAGCTCAAAAGCCTAAGTCTAACTGGGCACTGGATTTAGTCGCTGCATCTTGCGCGACCATTTCGCTAGCTAAGCCTACCGATACGCCTAGCAGACGAATGCCTCTGCCTTCGCGTCTATCCATCGCCTGCTCCAATAACTCATAAAACAAGTTAACTGACACTTCATCGCTACGATGTTCAATCGTGGTTTGCTTAAAATCATCAAACTTAAGTTTCACGACTTGCTTATGGATCGGCCGGGTTTTAGCACTACGGCTTACCCGTGCGCCCAACTCTTGAATTAACTGCGGCATCACCGCTTTGCACTGATCTAACGTATGGATGTCTTTTGCCAGCGTGGTTTCAACGCCAACGGACTTACGCTCACGATGGGTAGATAACGCTCTTGGGTCGATCCCTTGCGCGCGCTCAATAAGTACATGCCCAAATTTGCCGAAACGTTGAATCAACTGAGCATGGTCAAAAGCTTGTACATCGGCACAAGTGGTTAATCCCATCTGCTCAAGCTTTTTCGCAGTCACTTTACCCACGCCTGGGATCTTAAGCAGGGGCAAGGTTTTAACAAATTCAGGGATCATCTCTGGCGTTATCACATATTGACCATTAGGTTTATTCAGATCTGAAGCAATCTTGGCTAAAAACTTAACCGGGGCAATACCCGCTGATGCCGTTAACCCGGTAAGCTCAAAAATCTCCTGCCGAATTGCTGCGGCGATTAACGTGGCCGAGCCTTTATGTTGTTTGCTGTCACTCACATCTAAGTAGGCTTCATCCAGTGATAACGGCTCTATCAGGTCGGTATAGCGTTCAAATACCTGGCGTATTTGCGCCGATGCCTCTTTATACACATCCATGCGGCCAGGCACTAAAATCAAATCTGGGCATAATCGCAACGCGTAAGCCGATGCCATTGCAGAGCGCACGCCAAACTGGCGCGCTTCGTAATTACAGGTGCTAATCACCCCACGTCGATCGCTGCGTCCGCCCACAGCAATAGGCTTGCCGCGCAACTCAGGAAAGTCACGCATCTCAACCGCGGCATAAAAGCAGTCCATATCGACATGAATAATTTTTTTCACACAGCACCTCCAACGTCAATATACTGTATATTTAAACAGTGCTCAACTTAGGCGGCAACGTTATGGCGATTATTTCACCAATTTAAACGACTGCGTGATAAATGGGATATCAAAAACAAAAAAGCAGCCCGAATGAAGGCTGCTTTTTCTAGGCAGAGTGAATCAAATTACACTTTGAACTGCTGTATGTTTTCAGACAGCGCTTCGGTGACTTGCTGGAACTCGCGTAAATTTTGACTCAGTGCTTCACTCGATGACAATGATTCATCAGAAAGACCACGCACATTCTCGACATTACAAGCGACCTCTTCAGCCACAACAGCTTGTTGACCCACCGCAGAGGTGATCTCAATGGTTTGTTGCTGAATTGCAGTAATCGCACTGGAGATGCTACTGAGTGCTTCTTCGACTTGTGCCGTCAAATCTTGGCCTACATTGGCCTGTTCAACACCAGATTCCATCACCTGCTCAGCCTCTAGGGCATTTTGCTGCAGCGTTTGAATAATCTCTTGAATATTGGCTGTCGAGTCTTGTGTCCGCGACGCTAGGGTACGAACCTCGTCGGCAACAACAGCAAAACCGCGGCCCTGCTCACCGGCGCGAGCTGCCTCAATAGCAGCATTTAGTGCAAGCAGATTGGTTTGCTCAGCTATGCCGCGAATCACACTTAGCACCTCGCCGATTTGCTCTGAGCTGGTCCTCAGGTGGCGCACAACTCCGGCAGCTTCAATCACTTGCTGCGACAATGACGCCATACCTTGACTGGCTTTAGCCACAATCGCGGTACCGGCAGAAGATTCAGATTCTGCTTGTTCAGCAAACTCTGCCGCACGCTGCGCACTATTGGCCATCTCTTGTGAAGTGTGTGCCATCTCAGTCGCGGCAGTGGCCACAGATGCTATCTCTTGCTTTTGTTTAGCCACGCTCACTAGCGCTTGCTCGCACACTGACACCGCATTATCAACGCCGGTATCCACTTTTGCGGTTAGGCTTTGCGTCTGTTTCAACATGGTTTGCACTTTAACTGCAAACTGATTGAAGGCATCGCCCAGTTGCCCAAGCTCATCTTCACGTTGCATATGGATCCGCTTGCTAAGATCACTGTCGCCTTCAGCAATATCTTTCATTGCATCAAGTAACTTGTTAATTTGCGCCCTAAATGGAATCAACATGACCCATACTGTCACCCCCACCAACAACATAATGCCCACAGCTAATATGGTCGCACTCCAAGCCGCTTCATCTACTGGGGCTTCAATGACGTCCATAGGCAACATAAAACCTAAATACCAACGCTGCTGTGGGTAATCAGCACCAACGCTAACGTAGCTAACCCGTTGCGGTTCACCTTGATAAGTCACTGTGCCAAACCCAGCGCTGCCGCTGCCATGACGTGCCATTTGCTGAGCTAAAGCACCAAAGCCTTGAGTATCACGGAACTGGGTATCGACTTTACTCGCATCTGTACCCGGTGGAAACGATTCTGTAAATCCAGGGAAATAAACCAGCTTGCCACCCTCGGTGATAAGGAAAGCTTGGCCCTCTCCTTGATACTTAAGCGATGCCAGCAGCTCGCTACCAATCGTATCAATAAGAATGTCCATCCCCCCAATACCAATAAACTGGCCTTGTGAGTTACGGATCACCGATTTTACTGTAGCGGAAATTGAGCCATCATTGGCATCAACAGCGGGATCGGTCACATACATGCCATTCTTGTCGATACCCTCCTGCCACCACGGACGTTTATTGGTGTAGTAGTTGGCGTCGTTGTAACGGCCGTTGAGATCAAAATATTCAAAGGTATTGGCTGAGCCAAAGAATACGGATTTGATGTCGCTATCCGTATCGGAGAAATGACGGAAATACTTAACAACATTTTGATACTGGGGATCGTTGTCAATATCACTCAGCCTGCGATCATACTGGGTAAACCAGTCAACCACTTCTGGTGATGAAAACACCGCATCAACCAATTTGGCTTTAGTGACAAAATAGCTGCCAACTTCATGGGATTTGAGATTAACGAGACTGGCAAGATCTGTGTCAATTTGGGCACGAGTACGATCGCTTTCTGCGTTAACTAAATACGCTGAAACCATCACCAGCAACACTGCTAATGCACCAACAATTGCGACCACTAGTTGTAAACTTAATGAGCGTTTAATCAGTCCCATTAGGCATCCTTATTATCATTATTCTTTTACAATCAGCCTATTAATCTACCAGATTTCAAATTAGATTTAATCGCGAAATGTGATCAGCAGCACAAATAAGTATGATGCGTTACCCATACAGGGGTGAACAGATAATTAGATAAGTAAAGGGATGGATTGACGATATAAAACGTCAACAAATAAAGATAAAACAGTGTGTACCACAGGGAGGAATAATCAAAAAATGCGCTTTGTCAGCTCTAGTGAACAAAGCGCATACTTAATAGCATTTTGCCTACATTTTAGTCTGCAGATAATTTTGCAAACCAATTTTATCAATCAAACCTAGCTGCTTCTCTAACCAGTACATATGGTCTGATTCAGTCTCGTCCAGCAATACCTCTAAGATCTCGCGCGTCTGATAATCTTGTTTCTGTTCGCACTGCGCAATTGCTTTACGAAGGTTATCAGCCACCATGTATTCATACTCTAAGTCGTTTTTGAGCATCTCTTCGGGTGTTTTACCAATCTTTAATGGTTCACGACTCGCCACATCTGGTGTGCCACCCAAGAATAGAATTCTTTGCACTAGTTTCGCCGCATGCTCTTTTTCATCGTCAGATTCATGTGAAATACGCACATGGAGTTGTTCAAGTCCCCAATCTTCGTACATTAGGCCATGAACAAAGTACTGGTCCATTGCTGAAAGCTCACCCGTTAACAGGCCATTGAGTGTATCAATAACGTCTTGATTGCCTTTCATGTCGTGCTCCTAGTCCTTGTCCATTTGCGATTGTAAGTAATTTTGAATACCGGTCATGCCAATCAACTCTTGCTGCGCATCAACCCAGTCTAAGTGCTCTTCTTCATCATCAAGCAGCTTTTCCAATAGCTCACGGCTAACGTAATCTTGGGCTTGTTCACAGATAGCAATGGCATCTTTTAACACTGGGATTTGTTGCTCAAGTAGGATTTTATCGCAGCTAAGCATCTCTTCACTGTGCTCACCAATACGGAGCTTCTCTAGCTGCTGCAGATTAGGCAGCCCCTCAAGAAATAAGATCCGCTCAATCAGTTTGTCAGCGTGCTTCATATCTTGGATAGACTTTTTATAGGCGCGCTCATTTAGCTCACCTAAGCCCCAGTTTTTAAACATTCTTGCGTGTAAGAAGTACTGATTGATTGCCGTTAACTCTATGGTTAGTACTTTATTGAGTTGAGCAATAACTGTTGGCTCACCTTTCATGAAGCTCTCCCTGAATAAAATTGATCTAAATCAAAAAGCAGGGTATTACACTTTTTGCTAAAAAACAAATTTTCCTTTTATTACAATCACTTAATAATGATAAGCGTTAGCATTTGCAATTAGATTGACCTTTTACCGTGCACAAAAAAAGCACCCTAAGGTGCTTTTCATCGTGCTTGTTGCTTACAAGATGCGGTCTTTAGTGAGCTTTTCAGTTCGCGCTTCTTCTTCAGCCATGCGGGCTTTACGCTTGTCGCATGGGTCATCACAATCACAAGCTTTATCGATGCCTAATGCGCCTAAACCGCCACAACTTCCTGCCACAGCTTTTCGCTTAACAATATAGCCAATCGACATCAATACAAAGAACAGCAGTAACACGACAAATGCTGCAATAAAAGTGCTCATGTTAACTCTCCAATCTAACTCAGTGTTGCTCACTCAGTTAAAATAATTTTCGGCGTTATTCTGTCTTTATCCGTAAAATCACTAACGCGGGTATGATCTATTATACACCGTTCAACAAACGATATCATGCATCTGTTAGAGGTTCACAAATGGCTTAAACGCACTGCTATAGTGAACTTCAAACCCATCAGATTGTTTTTCAATTAGCATTATCGCTAGCTGCTCTTGCTCAGCTAATGCCAATGATTTTTCGACCCCTAGCACCATCATCGCTGTGGCATAGCCGTCAGCCACCATAGATTGTGGATGCAGAACCGTCACCGATGCTAAATGATGATCAATCGGATAACCGTCGCGTGGATCAATCAAATGCGAAAAACGGCGCCCTTGCTCTTCATAATAGTTGCGGTAATCACCCGACGTAGCCATGGCCAAATTTCCAGGTTCTATCACTAATTGTACCTGACGCTCGTCAACATCTGGTTGCTCGATAGCAACACGCCACGGCGTATCATCGGCTTTCAGACCATATAAACTCAGCTCACCGCCAATCTCAACTAAGTAACCTTTAGGTTGATACTTATCTAAAATTTCGGCAACTTTATCAACACCAAAGCCTTTAGCAATTGATGATAAGTCGACATACAAGTCTGGTATGGTCTTACGCAACTTAAGTCCATCAAGGTGCAGGTGCTCTATACCTGTTTTGGCTTTAGCTGCATCAATCACAGCTTGAGAAGGGACTGATGTCGGTCGTTTATCCGGGCCAAAACCCCACAAGTTCACTAGTGGGCCGAGGGTAATATCCAGAGCGCCATCGGTCTTGTGGTATAGGTCGATGCCTTCACTGATAACCAAGGCAGTATCAGTCGATACTCTGACCGTTTCATTGCGGCGTAACTGATTGAATTTAGAAAGTTCAGAGTTTTGTCGATAGGTCGACATTTGGTTGTTGACCAACTCTAAAGCGACATCAATTTCCGCTTGCAGTAACTGCTGATTAGGTTCTTTATCACCGGGCACCAACTTGATGTGGTAGGTGGTCCCCATGGTTTCACCACTAAGGGAAATAAGTTGTGGTTGTTGACCACATGCTGAAATAAAAAAGGCTAGCCCCACTAGGACTAACCCATTTGTTAAGGCCTTAATCATATGACCAATATCCTTTATCACGCTAAACTACAGATGGCAGCCTTAATGTTAAGACTGCCATTCAATTGCGTAGATACTATCTAAGCCGTAGCAGATTATCCACCGAAATCATCAAGTAGGATGTTTTCGTCTTCAACGCCTAAGTCTTTAAGCATACCGATAACCGCTGCGTTCATCATTGGAGGACCACACATGTAGAATTCACAATCTTCTGGTGCTTCATGATCGCGTAGGTAGTTTTCATAAAGTACGTTGTGAATAAAGCCAGTGTAACCATCCCAGTTATCTTCTGGTTGTGGGTCTGATAACGCTACGTGCCACTGGAAGTTATCATTATCCGCCGCTAGGCCATCAAAGTCTTCCACATAGAACATTTCGCGGCTTGAACGTGCACCGTACCAGAAGCTCATCTTACGCTTAGAGTTAAGACGCTTAAGCTGGTCGAAGATATGTGAACGCATTGGCGCCATACCTGCACCACCACCAACAAATACCATTTCTGCATCGGTTTCTTTAGCGAAGAACTCACCAAATGGACCAGAAATAGTCACTTTATCACCCGCTTTAAGGCTCCAAATGAATGAAGACATCTTACCGCAAGGTAGTGAAAGATTGCGTGGAGGCGGCGTCGCAATACGTACGTTCAACATGATGATACCTTCCTCTTCAGGATAGTTCGCCATGGAGTATGCACGGATTGTTTCTTCGTCAACTTTAGACTCTAGCTTGAAGAAGCCAAAGTGTTCCCAGTCGCCACGGTACTCTTCAGGTACGTCGAAGTCAGCGTACTTAACATGGTGCGCTGGTGCTTCAATCTGAATATAACCACCGGCACGGAACGGCACTGATTCACCATCAGGGATACCAAGCTTAAGCTCTTTAATAAAGGTGGCTTTGTTATCGTTAGAGATAACTTCACATTCCCACTTCTTAATACCAAAGATCTCTTCTTCAAGCTCGATTTCCATGTCTGATTTTACGTTTACCTGACAAGATAAACGGCAACCGCCACGGGCATCACCCTTTGAGATATGGTCTAGCTCTGTTGGTAGGATGTCACCACCACCAGATTTAACGATAACCTTACACTGACCACAAGAGCCACCGCCACCACATGCACTTGATACGAAGATACCGTTATCAGCCAGTGCACCTAGCAGCTTACCGCCAGCGCCAGTCTTAATCGCTTTATCAGCATCTTCATTGATGCTAATTGTAATATCACCACTTGGTACTAACTTTGATTTGGCAAAAAGAATAACCAAAACCAAAACCAATACAATCGCGGTAAACATAGTCACACCGAGATATACATCGATTGGTGTAGATTCAAGAATACCCATTAACTTATCCTTTAAGGTTCAAATTAAGATGTCGTCAATGTGCCTCTTACAGAGACACACCTGAGAACGACATGAAACCTAGAGCCATCAAACCAGCGGTAATAAAGGTAATACCTAAACCACGCAGTCCGTCAGGTACATCGGCGTACTTCATCTTTTCACGGATACCGGCAAGTAATACCACTGCCAGTGCCCAACCAATACCAGAACCGATACCGAACACTAAGCTTTCGCCTAGGTTGTAATCACGTTCAACCATGAACGAAACTGCACCAAAAATTGCACAGTTAACGGTGATCAGTGGTAGGAAAATCCCCAGCGCGTTATATAGCGGTGGAAAGTACTTATCCAATGTCATTTCAAGGATTTGAACCAGTGCAGCAATTACACCAATAAAGGTGATGAACTTAAGGAAGCTCAAATCTGCATCAGGTACACCAGCCCAAGCCAATGCGCCCGGAGCAAGAAGACCTTGATAAATGATTTGGTTAACGGGTACTGAAATTGCCAATACCACAATAACCGCAACACCTAGACCCATGGCTGTAGTTACTTTCTTAGATACTGCTAAGAAGGTACACATACCAAGGAAGAAAGACAGGGCCATGTTTTCAATGAAAACAGAACGAATTAATAGACTAATATAATGTTCCATTGTGCTTACCCTTTTGCTTCTACTTGATCAGGCTTCATCGTACGAATGATCCAAATCAGCACACCGATAAGGAAGAACGCACTTGGAGGAAGCAATAACAGACCATTTGGCTGATACCAACCGCCATCAGAAATCTTGCTCAAGATTTCAATACCAAATAGCGAGCCATTACCAAAGAGTTCACGAACGAAACCAACGGCAACCAAAATAGCGCCATAGCCTAAACCGTTACCGATACCATCCATCATACTCATCAATGGTGGTGTCTTCATCGCGTAAGCTTCAGCACGTCCCATCACGATACAGTTGGTAATAATCAAACCAACAAATACTGACAGCTGCTTAGCAATATCGTAAGCATAAGCTTGAAGCACCTGGTCAACCACAATTACCAAAGATGCAATAATCGTCATCTGTACGATAATACGCACACTACTTGGAATGTGGTTACGAATTAACGAGATAAATAGGTTTGAAAACGCACAAACTGCGGTCAGTGCAATAGTCATTACCACAGCAGTTTCCATTTTACTGGTCACCGCCAATGCGCTACATACACCCAGAATTTGCAAGGCAATTGGGTTATTGCTAATAATCGGTCCTGCTAGAACCTCTTTTAACTCTTTAGCGTTAGCCATTATCCTAGCCCTCCGTTGCGAGCTTTCTCGATAAAGGGAGCGAAGCCCTCTTCACCTAACCAGAACTCCAGCGAGTTTTGAACACCGTTACCTGTTAGCGTGGCACCAGATAGTGCATCAACACCGTGCTCTGAAGCCGCAACCACTGGGTTTTTAGTCACACTAATAGCCAGTTCACCCGCTGCGTTATATAGCTTCTTACCTTGCCACTTCGCGATCCAGATTGGGTTTTGAACTTCACCACCAAGACCTGGGGTTTCACCCGCGCCAGTGAAGTCGTAATAAACCAAGCTACGAATGGTGTTAAGGTCAGCTTCTACTGCAAGGAAAGCAAACATGGTAGACCATAGGCCGTAACCTTTAACCGGTATAATAACCGTCGCAAGTTCACCGCTATCGTCTTTGACTAAGTAGATAACGCCTTGGTTAGCAACACGCTTAACTGAAGCAATATCGTTTTGTGGTTTGAAAGACGTGGCCGGAGTACGGGCAGCTTTTTCAACATCAAAGGTATTTGCATCTACACCTTCAACCCAGTCACCACTTTTTAAATCAACTACTTTAGCTTCAACATACTTGTCGTAAGCGGTAATGATTTCATCTTTAGTCACCTTGCCAGCTTTAGTATCAATAAGACCTGCAGCTTCAAGAATGTACTTTTGCTTATCAAGCAATTTATTTTCTTGTTGAGTTGGCTTTAGCAGTACTGCCGCTGTTGATACGGCAACAGAACAAACAAAACATAATCCAACAACAATGAATAGCGTTCTTGCGAACGACTCTTTATTACTAGCCACGTGCAATCCTCCGCTTGATATTCGCTTGAACCACAAAATGGTCGAACAGTGGCGCAAATAAGTTGGCAAATAGGATGGCCAACATCATGCCTTCAGGGAATGCTGGGTTGATGACACGAATAAATATCGCCATCGCACCAATCAAGATACCGTAAGCCCACTTAGCTTTATTTGTAAACGAAGCTGAAACTGGGTCAGTTGCCATGAACATCATACCGAATGCAAAACCACCCAGTACAAAGTGCCAGTACCAAGGCATAGCAAACATTGGGTTGCTGTCGCTACCGATAAGGTTTAGTAACATTGATACAGCAATCATACCGACCATCACACCACCAACAATGCGCCATGACGCGATGCGGGTATAGATGATAACTAGACCACCAAGCAAGATTGCAGCAGTTGATACTTCACCGACAGAGCCTGGAATGAAACCAAAGAATGCATCCCACCAGTCTTGAGTGAATCCGTACTCAAGCGTACCTTGTGCCGCTAGGCTCAGCGCCGTAGCTCCTGAGTAGCCATCAGCAACAACCCATGTGGTGTCACCAGACATGCTAAGAGGATACGCGAAGAAAAGGAAAGCACGACCGGCCAGCGCAGGGTTAAGGAAGTTACGCCCTGTTCCGCCAAATATCTCTTTCGCTACAACCACACCGAAGGTGATACCCAGTGCAACCATCCAAAGTGGGATTGTTGCCGGTAGGGTCAACGCAAACAGTACTGAGGTTACGAAGAAACCTTCGTTAACTTCATGGCCGCGAACTGAGGCAAACAGCACTTCCCATATGCCACCAACCGCAAAGGTCACAGCATATATGGGTAAGAACCAACAAGCACCGTACCACATTAAGGCAGGCACACCTGATGATGCAGTAAGCTCAGTACCAAATAGACCAAATAGGGCTACTTGCCATGTATCTGGCGTGGCGAAACCTGCAAGCAATTGAACTTGTGCTTGCAAACCTACGTTATACATACCCACGAACATTGCAGGGAAAGTACACGCCCACACGGTGATCATCATGCGCTTAAGATCAAGGTTATCACGAACGTGAGTACGACCTTTGTTTACATGACCCGGTGTATAAAATACTGTGTATGCAGCTTCAAAAAGCGCATACCACTTTTCGTATTTACCGCCTTTTTCAAACTGCGGTTCAATACCTTTGAAAAACTCTTTCAAGCCCATTAGCCTTCCCTCACAATCGTATCTAAGCAGTCACGCAGATATGACGCATAGTCATACTTGCCTGGACATACGAATGTACATAGTGCCAAATCTTCTTCATCCAACTCTAATGCACCTAAGGTCACTGCCCCGTCAGTATCTCCCGATACTAGATCGCGCAATAACATGGTTGGCAAAATATCAAGCGGCATCACGCGCTCATAGTTACCAATCGGTACCATGGCACGGTCAGAACCACCTGTGCTAGTTGTCATGTTGAACAAGCGTGATGGCGATAGATGAGCAAGGAATGCACGTGTAATTGAGTACTTTTGCGCACCAGGCATAGCCCAGCCGATGAACTCTTGCTCGCGACCTTCTTCAAGTAATGAAACCTGATTATGGAAGCGGCCTACAAATGCGTGGGCACCCGCAGCGGTTTTACCATTTAAGATAGAACCTGAAATCGCACGAATTTCACCGTCAGCTGCTTCATTGGCAACAAGTTCAGTGGTAGACGCACCAACGTGGGTACGAACTAGGCGTGGTTTCAATGCTTTAGGACCCGCAAGTGCAACAACGCGCTGCGTTGTCAATTCACCAGTAGTAAATAGATGACCGATTGCAATCACATCTTGATAGCCCACATGCCAAACTGTGCGTTTTGCAGAAGCAGACATAAGGAAGTGGATATGCGTACCAACAAGACCTGCGGGGTGCGGGCCGGCAAATTCTTCAACTTGCGCATTGGCTGTAGGCATATCAGCACCAGGCGCTTTACAAAGGTAAACACTACCTTCGGTAAGACGCGAAAGTACTTTTAATCCGTTCTCAAACTCAGCTTTATGCTCGTTAATAATAACGGCAGGATCAGCTGCAAGTGGATTAGTATCAATTGCGGTAACAAAGATGCCGGCATTGGTTGAGTCAATAGCAGGCGCTTTACTGAATGGACGCGTTCTTAGCGTTGTCCATAACCCCGATTCGATAAGGTTATCTCGAACAAGCTGCTGATCAAGCGACTCTAAAGCACTAGCTTCGTATTTAGCAAAAGAGATGCTGTCATCTCCTGCTACTTCGATAACTACTGACTGAAGAACACGCTGAGCGCCTCGGTTAATTTCTGATATTGTGCCACTGGCTAAAGCAGTATATTTAACGCCAGGGTTCTTTTTGTCTTCAAAAATCACCTGACCTTTTTGCACTTTATCGCCCACTTTGATTTTCATCGTAGGACGTAAGCCAATATACTCTTCACCCAAAGTAGCTACATGTTTAATGGCTGGGCCATCATGGATAACTTGCTCTGGTCCGCCCGTTATAGGCAAGTCCAACCCTTTCTTTATTGTAATCATATCCACAAGCACTACGTTATGAAGGAAAGATAATGCGTCGCGTTCCTGCTTTATTTACGACAGGTTTTAAACAAACTCTATCGCATTGAGCTAGCGCAGATTTATTACAGAAATGCGATCGCAATCACGCTGGTCGGGCGCATTTTACCGTAAATGTCACCTTATCGCTACGAAAAATACGTGTGTTTTAAAAGGTTATTGAGGATTTTAACAATGAGAAACGGATCACAATGTCGATAATTGTTTGATTCAGGCACACCTAAAGCTTTACCGTGCCCTTCCCTATCAGGGTTAGCAGCAATTTCAAATATCAACGGCAGATTTGTTAACAATTATTTTGAGCTACAAATCGACACACCTAACCGTTCAAAAAAACAGCAACCCAGCTTATGCGAAAATTTCATATATTAGCACTGACAGCCTAATTTTCGGCTTAAGCAGCCATTAATACAGGTTTAGCTGTATAACCATGCCAAAATATAGGTGTTTGAGAATAGGTGAAAGACAATTGGGCCGCGCCGCGTTTTAAACAATTTATACCAACCATTCATAAGAATTTAGTCGACTTAGCGCTTTGGGCAAACGAGTTTAAGGGGAATAACCTCACAATAGTGTTCCCTTGTGAGGTTATACCAATCAGTATAAGAATTTAATCTACTCAGCGCGCTTTGGGCAAACTAATTCAAGGCGAATGATTGAAACAATGGTTGTTCCCTTGTGAAATCATTCAACGCAGAAGTAGGCAGCCTAAAACGCGCCAGAATGGCGAGTTTTAGCGATTCTGATGCTGTGTTAACGAGCTTAACCGTAGAATAACTATGCTCTTCACTCGTTGCAAGCCACATGGATGTGGTGAATGTCATTAATGCAGGAGCATTTAAGGACCTTACCTCAGAACCGCTAAATTCTCGCTGAGTGACTAAATGTTTATACTGATTGGTATTATTCAACGCAGAAGTAGCCAGCCTAAAACGCGCCAGATTGGCGATTTTTAGCGATTCTGATATGTGTTAACGAGTTTAACCGTCGAACAGCTAGGCTCTTCACTCTTTGCAAGCCA
>NZ_JAEH01000055.1 GCF_000518805.1 Shewanella waksmanii ATCC BAA-643 | reverse complement strand
AGTACTGCTCATCTGAATACCAAGCGGCACTAGCCGCCTATGGAATGACCCCATCAATGACAGATGGATATGACTGCTACCAAAATGCACAAGCAGAGCGTGTGAATGGTATTTTGAAGCAAGAGTTTTTGCTTAATCGCTGCAGAACGATGAAAGAGCTTGGCGTTTTAATCAAGGAATCGATAGAGATTTATAATCAATTACGGCCGCACCTTAGTTTAGGAATGAAAACCCCAAATGAGGTGCATGAAAAAGCCAGTTGGGAATACCAACTGGCTTAATAAAAACCGTCAACCTATTTTAGGACTAGACAAGCCTAAGAAATGATAAATGGTTTGTTGGCTGAGACAAAATCTAATTAAAATAGCAAATTAATTTCCTAATATTATCAATGGGATAGTTATTTATTCATCTTTTGAATGTAAAAAGTTTTTTGAAAAGGCTTGAAAATAAAATGGCCTGTCTTCATATAGTGAGTATGAGGCGCTCAATGAGGCTTCATCACAAACCATCAAGTTAGGTGCCTGCGGGGCCTAGCGGTTTGTAAAACTTATCGGTGCAAAACGATGCTATGACATCAATTTGGCCAACTTAATATATTGCTTAATTGTGAGGATATACCTATGCGTAACTATGATCTAACTCCACTATACCGTAGCGCCATTGGATTTGACCGTTTAGCTCAACTTGCTGAACATGCGGCGTCAAACAAAGGTAACTCTGGCTACCCCCCATATAACATCGAATCGCTAAGCGAAAACCGTTATAGAATTACTATGGCCGTTGCCGGCTTTACGATGGATGAACTTGAAATCACCAGCGAAGGTGAGAAATTACTCGTCAAAGGCACTAAAGTCGAGCAAGACCAAGAACGTAAGTACCTGTATCAAGGTATTGCTGAGCGCGGATTTGAGCGCACGTTCCAGTTAGCCGACTATGTCACTGTAGTAGGTGCAAGCCTTGAAAATGGTTTACTCGATATCGATTTACAGCGTGAGATCCCCGAAGCACTTAAACCACGTAAAATCGAAATTGGACGCTCTAGAGTATTAGACGCCAAATAAACCCCAGTGAATGATGGCAGGGTTGCCTGGACTCATCACTGACCATCGACATCACGAGTACATAAAAAAGGGAGCCTAGGCTCCCTTTTTTAGTTATTGATCTAAGCAACACAATAAGTGTTTAGCGGCAATTAAGCGCGCATAGATTTTTCACCGCGGCATAGTCCCACAACACCAGAGCGAGACACCTCAACTACTTTGGTCATTTCCCCTAATGAGGCAATGCAAGCATCAAGCTTAGCGGTGGTACCGGTAAGTTGAATGGTATACAGCTCACTGGTGACATCGACAATTTGACCACGGAAAATATCGGTGGTGCGCTTCACTTCTTCGCGCGCCGCGCCTTTAGCTTTGACTTTTACTAAGGCAATTTCACGCTCAATGTGACTAGACTCGGTAATGTTAGCTACTTTTAAAATATCAATCAGCTTGTGTAACTGCTTTTCAATTTGTTCAAGTACTGTCTCATCTGCTTCGAGGGTAATGTTAAGTCGTGATAATGTTGCATCATCAGTCGGTGCCACGGTTAGGCTTTCAATGTTGTAACCACGCTGAGAAAACAGACCGACCACGCGTGAAAGGGCACCGGGTTGGTTTTCAAGTAATACAGATAAAATACGACGCATTAGCTTTTCTCCGTTTTGCTTAGCCACATTTCGTTCATTGCTCCGCCGCGGATTAGCATCGGATAAACGTGCTCAGTTTCATCAACACTGATATCAACAAATACCAACTTGTCTTTCATTGCTAGGGCTTTTTCTAGACCCGCTTCTAGCTCTGCTGGATCGCTAATGGTCATTCCCACATGGCCGTAGGCCTCAGCAATCTTGGCAAAGTTGGGTACCGAGTCCATATAAGAGTGCGAGTGGCGGCCAGAGTAAATCATATCTTGCCACTGTTTCACCATGCCCAAGAAACGGTTGTTAAGGTTAATGATTTTAACCGGCGTATCGTATTGCAGCGCGGTGGAAAGCTCTTGGATATTCATTTGAATAGAGCCATCGCCGGTAACACACACTACGGTTTCATCGGGCATGGCCATTTTTACGCCCATCGCCGCGGGTAAACCAAAGCCCATGGTGCCAAGCCCGCCAGAGTTGATCCAACGGCGTGGTTTATTAAAGGGGTAATACAATGCGGCAAACATTTGATGCTGACCAACATCGGACGATACATAAGCATCACCATTAGTGAGTTTATGTAAAGTTTCAATAACTTGCTGTGGCTTAATTCTATCGCCACTTTTGTCATAGGCTAAGCTTTTACGCGCACGCCATTGATTGATCTCGCTCCACCAAAATTCATTGGCGGCCACATCGTTGGTGAGGCTTTCATCTTCTTCGAGAATAGCTAACATGCTATCAAGAATGTTCTCTGCAGAGCCAACAATTGGGATATCAACTTTTACGGTTTTCGAAATTGAAGATGGGTCGATATCAATGTGCAAAATGGTCGCGTTAGGGCAGTACTTTTCGACATTATTGGTGGTACGGTCGTCAAAGCGCACACCAATACCAAAGATGAGGTCGGAATTGTGCATCGACATATTGGCTTCGTAGCAGCCATGCATACCAAGCATACCGACGCTATTAGCGTGGGTACCAGGAAACGCACCTAAGCCCATCAAGGTACTGACAACCGGAATACCGAGTTTTTCAGACAGGGTTAAAATTTGCTGGTCGCAACCAGAGATAACCGCGCCGCCACCCACATAAAGTACCGGCTTTTTGGCCTTTAATAATGCCTGTAAACCACGACGAATTTGGCCTTTATGGCCGGTGGTCGTTGGATTATATGAACGCATTTGAATTTCTTCAGGATATTGATAATCATGCAATATCTGTGGGTTCAAACAATCTTTTGGAATATCAACCACAACGGGTCCAGGTCGGCCACTGGCGGCGAGATAAAAAGCTTTCTTAATGATGGCGGGAATGTCTTTCGCGTCAGTGACTAAAAAGCTGTGCTTAACCACTGGACGGGAAATACCAATCATGTCGCACTCTTGGAAAGCGTCATTACCAATCAGGTTGCTAGGTACTTGGCCTGAAAGTACCACCAATGGAATTGAGTCCATGTAAGCGGTGGCAATACCGGTAATGGCATTGGTTGCGCCGGGGCCTGAGGTTACTAACACCACGCCCACTTCGCCCGTGGCGCGTGCATAGCCATCGGCCATGTGCACCGCAGCTTGCTCGTGGCGAACTAAAATATGGTCAATATCAGATTTTTGATGCAACGCATCATAGATATCAAGGACAGAGCCACCTGGGTAGCCGAAAATGTGTTTTACGCCTTCATCAATTAATGATCGTACGATCATGCTGGCGCCGGATAACTGCTCCATTTTTCATCCCTCAATAAGTTACCGCTACGGTATGCAGTATCTTGCTACAGCGACGGTAATCGCTATTTAAAATTAAGCTTGAACGGTAATTCAAGCGCGTAGAACTCATCACATCGCATTTGTCGCCCTGTAAGGCGGAGTTCATCTGAAGATGTTCAGAATTTCATCATATTTAAATCACTTATGATTTCAAGCCTTTTATGACAAAAATGGCTCAAAATGAACAAAACTCATTGTTTTGCTACTAAAACGCATGAAAATGGTGCAAAAGTAGACGGGTTAACACCAATATGGTGGTCGGGATGGTGAATAGTGATTGCTGCACTGACTTGTCTATTCATTGCTAAATGATTTAAAAAGCGCTCGATTTCAATATTGCCCATCGACTGCGGATGTCGTTTATCGTTGAAGCAGATAAACGCTTTAATTCAATAAAGCTATGATTTTTCAGATTGCAGGCTGTCGCGACGTGTGCGTAATTCTGATCGTACTGAATCGATAAAAGGAGATTTTCCTATGTTAAATCCGACAGCTAACCATTATGTTGGGTAAATAATATTATAGCTGTGTATACACACAGTCCTATCGTGTTTTTCAAAAATCAAGCCATGCATGACAGTGCTATTCAAGGTTTGTTATTGCGGGTTACAAATAAGTTGCGTAAATTCAGTGATATGAAAGTGTGCAAGCACTCTCGTTTATAAGAGTTACTGAGATAACAGCTAAGCAAAGCGAGCATGCGCGTTTCTACCGAAAGTGTATTGAATACAATTTTACAGCTTCTTTGTTAGTGAGTTGTTTTGAATAGATTTCTAGCGGGGCTTTGAGTGCACGCTTTCTCAAAGAGGCTTGTCAAAAGGCGCAAGCCGTATATACAAATGTTAGCATTCAAATTGAGCATCGATGAGTTATTCGAAATTTAAGAAATCTTGCATTCAAAAAAATCCAGATTTCATGCGCATAGAAGATGGAACTTCAATCATGATTGAATTGAGAGATCAGAGCCTTGGAACAATTACTTGAATCCCGAGTAAAACCAGATGCTATTTGCTGTGGCAACAGCCCTTAATTTATTAGCGTAGAATTTACAACATGGGCTAAAGAACGAAATATTAGAATAGAGTACATTCAACCAGGAAAACCACAGCAAAATGCTCAATAGAACTACGACAAGGGAAGCTTTAATTGTTGCTAAAGCCTGAGTCTCATATTACCCGAAACAGAGAAGTATTTGTAAATTAGGTGGGTTTATTATCCCATATGTGGTTTTCCAATCTCTGCTTTAGGCACAATGAGCGATAAGAAAATTTGACTATACATTTTCAGGGTTGTTGTAGGAGCTATTGCCTGTAATTGGGTAAGCTAGCTATATCAAATTTGCTTTACTTTACCGCACTTAATGTGTACACGAGTCACTTTGTGTACGGCTTCCAGTTAGTATGTTCGCATTTGCTTTTAATAGCAAAGAATAAGCAGGTAGAAGTTAGTGGTATTGTTGTGGTATTGTTGTGGTATCGCTATTTTTTAGCTTTATTTGCAACTGTTTAAACAAAATATAATGGCGAAAGATATGGGGAACAGTTTTAAATTTCTAGAGCAGATTTAAGTATTCTGCAGCACATCAGATTACGGTGCTATTGTTCTTACAGGCTCTTACTTTGCAAAGAAATTGACTATATTTCGGGTGTCAAATTAGTTCGTCAAAAGTGGTTCATGATGGCTTTGTTTTTCACTAGGCAACAAGATAAAGCATTGCAAGGCCATTTAACGTTAGCGCAAAGGCTGAAACTTCGCTTCTTTTATGTTGTCCGCCGTTGATTGCAGCATTTTAAGTCTTTAGAGTATTGAATATGGAAGAACATAAGTTTTTTAAATTGGTATGGCGTTTTAATAGCTTGCTTATTTCCGTTGCTGGTATTTTGGCGATAGGAGTGCTTTTGATTGCTATGTACCAAATTTTCAAAGATGTTACGAGAGAGCGTAGTACTCAAAATATCGTTAATATTGAAGAAAGCGGTGAAGTGAAGGAAAGCTGGAGGCTTGGCCAAGTTGCTAATCTATCTAACCATAAAATGCTAATGATTCCTTTAAACTCTGACCAGAGTTTCAATCGTGGTTATTTTAGCAAGTCCTCTAACTCCACTCGAAACTACCTTTTTATAAATACTGAAACTAATTCAAATAATTGGTTGTTTGGACATACAAATTATCTAATTGAAAGCACAAACCAATTACGCGTGGGAGACTACGATTCTAAAAAGCCCGTCATAGCAATTCTTTACTCATTAGTTAAATTAGATTCTAATGGTGATGATCGTCTTACGCCAAGTGACTTGATAACAATTTCAATTTCTAAACCGAATGGGTCTGGTTATAAGGAAATATTAACAGATGTAGAGCAAGTAATTGGTAGCACTCTTTTGTCTGAAACGGAGCTATTTATCATCTATCAATTAAGCGGTAAATCACTTAGCTCTACTATCAACTTAACTAGTTTTGAGCTGGGTAACACTAAAGAGCTACCTAAAGTCGGCTTATAAAAAATGTATCAACGTATAGACTAAAAAAGCTTGGCTTGGTTCATGCGAACCAGTTTAGCCAAGCTTTATTAGCCCGTTATGTGGCCTAGGATTCAATGAATTATATCCCAATATTCATAGCTAGCACCTTTTTCTCGATGTCCAATGTTGGGGGGGGGGCCAGTCCTGAGAGCACTCTTAGAGGCTATTTATCTGTCTTGAGATAGCCAACGAGGAATGTGTCTTGAGTTATTACCATGGACTTAGTTCATTTTATGTAGGAGAGCAGAGTTTAATTACTTTCAAAGTGCTGAAGATAATTACTTATGATGATTCGCATGTTCAAGAGTGGAATCAACGAGGAATAATTCCTAAATCTATGGTTGGAGATGTTGAACTTCATGTATTTCAGAAGTCCAGAGGGGGCTACGAGGGAAAATATAGTTATAACCTTCGGAAATATTACTCCCGTTGGTTAATCTACTCCCATGTAGCGTGGGATATACCCTAACAAGTGTGTTTAGAGCGACGGTAAACAATACATATAGGTCCCTCATTGGTCTCGAAGACACCGCTTACTGTTATCGTTGTCGTCGAGTAATTTTAGCCATTACCGTAATTGGGTTGAATCACAAACATTGATACTCAGCGAGGTATTTGCAATTGATGTTGCTGCCCATGCAGTGACGAGTAACCATCTTCATATTGTCCTTCATATTGATATTGAGCAAGTCAACGCTTGGTTAGATAAGGATGTGGTGCTGTAATGGAACTTTCAAGACTACCTCGTATTGGCGGATGAAACAGGCAGGGTGATTCGAGATGATAAGCGTGGCGCCATTGACTTAAAGGCTTGTGACATACTCAGGCAAGTGAACAGACCTTTAGCCAGTTAATTTTTTTGGTGAAGCAGAAAGTTCATCATAAAGTGGTTTAGACCAAGGTGATGGCGAATTATCTCGAGCTATTACTCAGTGGGTGTAGTATGAGAAGGCTTAGATTGTGCTAACACTAACACCTATTTACGTGATCTACGTCTCACAAACTTGGCTTACCAAGGTGTACCATGCTGAAAATTTTGAGATCGAGGAAATTACTCACTGTGTTAATGACGCCACCCTAACGTTCTGTCCCGCCTAAAGCTATCTTACTAGTTTAAGTACAACGCTTAATTTCTTGCGCATTTAAATTCATTGTCGAGTGTCAACGGCAGTGCTCTAGCGCCATATTTTGTCAAAAGCACACATAACACTCCAGTTTTATCTCTGGTGCGTTCGGCTGTGTCAAATTTGAGAGTTTAATGTCTAAAAATTATAAAACTGATTGGATTTCCAATATTCGAGGTGATCTTCTTGCTGGACTTGTTGTCGCCTTAGCGCTCATTCCAGAGGCTATCGCTTTTTCTATTATCGCAGGTGTCGATCCTAAAGTGGGCTTATACGCGTCATTTAGTATCTCGGTTGTAATCGCTTTTAGTGGCGCTCGTCCAGGGATGATTTCTGCCTCTACCGGCGCGATGGCGCTACTTATGATCACGCTAGTAAAAGAACATGGTTTGCAGTATCTGTTAGCAGCAACCGTATTGACTGGTGCACTACAAATTGTTGCCGGTTACCTAAATTTCGGTAATTTTATGCGATTTGTTTCTCAGTCTGTAATAACTGGATTTGTAAATGCACTCGCAATTTTAATTTTGCTAGCGCAATTGCCAGAGCTTACCCATGTTAGTTGGCATGTATACGCTATGACACTGGCGGGGTTAGGCATCATATACTTGTTCCCGTATTTGCCTATTGTCGGCAAACTGATTCCTTCCCCACTCATTTGTATTGTGGCCCTAACGCTATTGGCTATGAATTTTAACGTCGAGGTCCGTAGTGTTGGAGATATGGGAGAACTGCCTGATACCTTACCGATATTTCTCTGGCCAGACGTACCTTTCAATTTGGATACGCTATTAATTGTGTTGCCTTATTCGCTTTCCCTAGCGACGGTTGGATTGTTGGAGTCGATGATGACAGCCACTATTGTTGATGAACTTACTGAAACCAATAGTGATAAAAACCGAGAGTGCAGAGGGCAAGGGTTAGCAAACATGTCAGCAGGGTTTCTTGGCGGAATGGCTGGGTGTGCCATGATTGGTCAGTCTATGATTAACATTAAATCCGGCGGCATAGGCCGTTTATCAAGCTTAGCAGCAGGTGTATTTTTATTGTTTATGGTGGTGTTTCTTGGTGACTGGCTAAAGCAGATACCTATACCAGCATTGGTCGCGGTTATGATTATGGTGGCAATTGGGACTTTTTCTTGGCGATCGATTATTGATATGAAAACGCACCCGTTGTCGACTAATGTGGTTATGTTATCTACGGTAATAGTCGTGGTTATGACGCACAATCTTGCTCTAGGTGTATTAGTCGGGGTGTTGTTGGCTTCGGTATTTTTTACTAATAAAGTTAGCCACATGATGGTCGTTAACAGTTTACTGAAAGATAAAGCGCACCGTGAATATAAGGTGACAGGGCAGGTGCTGTTTGCCTCGTCGAACAAGTTTATCAATTCTTTCCACTTTATGGATGACATCGAGACCGTGACTATCGATATATCTACCGCACATTTCTGGGATTTCACTGCGGTGAAGGCCTTGGATACAGTTTTGGCTAAGTATAAAAGACAAGGCGTACGTGTATCTCTAATAGGCATGAATCGAGCAACTCAAGATATTGTCGATAGACACAGTGTAACTACCTAGTAGGTATTACTTAATTGCAAATATAATAACTATCGCTGGTTAATAGGATTAGATAAGGAAAGTGGTATAACCCCTATACGCTCGTTGATGTTGAAAATTGCAAGCCTCTAGTAGCGATAGTTTATAGGCCCTATATCAGTTTACTTTAATGATTGCTTCGAGCATTTCACAAGTAGCAGATGAAATGGTTTGAGTAATTCTCGCTGATAAGGGCTTAACGATAGATTTTAAGTAGTTAATAAAAAGCTTAAGTAACATCGCTGATATTGAGCCTAGTGAGTATTATAAGGTTAGCCGGTGGTTCTCATAAAAGTTGTTCACTACATTATTTCTGCCGGATTCTTTAGCTTGATAAAGTAATCGGTCCGATTGATTCATTAGCGAATCTAAGTCCATCCCAGATTGCCATTTTGCGACGCCGATTGAAGCGGTTATGGTGATTCTGTGGTCTTGAAATTCAATATTGAGTGATTCAATTGTACTGCGAATTCGCTCTGCTAGGGTAATCGTATCTTGTGGCTCATTATTTTCCATAAGAATGCCAAACTCTTCACCGCCAAGTCTCGAGACAACGTCTACTGTGCGCACCGTTGCAGAAATCGCATCGGCTACCGCGATGAGTACCGCATCCCCCGCAGCATGACCGTATGTGTCATTTACGTACTTAAAATAGTCGATATCTATCATTAGAAAGTGCAGGCCCGCGTCTTGATTACGATTAACTCTTGCGAGGAACCGATTGGCAGACTCGATGAATGCGCGGCGATTATAGATACCCGTTAAAAAGTCTACGCGGGCTTCTGATTCAGCTTCATCTTTTGCCTCTGAAAGTTGTTTGGTTTGCAGTTGGACTTGCAAGGCCAGTTCATCTGCATAATTTTGTAGGTGTTGGCGATGTTTCTGTTCTATCTGTTGTTTAGTATGTTGTATGTCTTTTAATCGAAGCAACATGACCGTTGTTAACAAAAAGGCCTCGATGAAGCCACCAATGTAGATCAGCCACTGTACGCCGTATGAATCATTTAAATAGCCACGCAGCCTAAGCGAAGCAGTGAGCATCCCAAAAATAAATACTGCCCAGCTAAAGGTAAATAGCCCTGCATGGGGAACCTTCTTTTTCCATGCGTATAGCCCAATTGGCAGCAGTAGAATATATAGGAACGCTATGTTGTCGATGATTAATCTAGGGTAGTAATGGTATCCCGCGAGGTTGGTTAGCACGCCCGCGATTGAGATGGCCAAAGCCATGAGCAAAAGGTTGTCGATAGTAACTGATAAGCGTCGAATATTGAGAAATGATCTGACAAACCATATGGCCGCGACCTGGCAAATACTTATTTGCAGGACAATCATCCAAAGTTGGTAGCCTTCTTTGTAGAAAAAGTATCCCCAAATACCACTCAACGAGGCGAACAGTGAAGCGATTGAAAAAGCAAAAATAGAGTAATACAGAAACATCCTATCTTTTGAGACAAAGAACACGAGTAATGTTGCAATGCCCATCAATAACTCTGTACACAACAAAATCACCATGAAACTGAGTTCGATGTGAGTTGAATAGTAAAAGCTCGACTCGTCCCATATCTTCATTGCTGTAAAGCTGTGCATGGGGATCTGATTGCCGGGAAATATTTTTACGTATACTTCTTTTGTGTCATTTTTTGGTAAAGGGAGCTGAAATGCGGGCCTAAAGAAGCTGATTTCACGCATGGCGACAGCATCGGTAAATGAAAAGCTTGAGTGTTCAAAATCTGCCGCGGAGCCCTTGACTCTATGGTATAGGTCGATTCGATCAACAGAGGCTTCAACATATTCTAAAATGAGATTGAGATCAGTGTCGCCGCTGTTTTGTATGGCAAACTTCATCCAAGAACTCGCGGATGTAAAGCCGCGGTTGGTGATATTGGGTTCTGGAATACGCCATTGTGAACTCGTGATGACCTGCTCTAGAGAAAGTGAGTTGCTTGCATCCGTTAAGTAAAGATAGTTATCACCAGTACTTTGCACTTTTTGGCTAGCGTTGATCTCAATGGTGTTGGGTTCGAAAGCAAAAGATAACGGTGTAATGAGTATAAAAGACAGCGCAAGCAAGGTATTTAAAACCATTGCATTCTTTGATTGAGTACCTAGAGAAAAGATCGAAGAGAAACCTAGGATAAAGAGAAGGGTACTCACTGTTATCTCCTTGATGCTGAACCTAACCATTGAACCAGCAACTGAACTTGCTTAGTTACAGTTGCTCGGTTAACCCGATGGTTACGACAATGTTATTATTATTTTATTGCTGTGTTGCAATGGTAACAGCTTTGGCCGATTTAGTATGTATCAATCTGTTATAAAACAGATTAGTTTAGATTTATCTTGCTCAGGCAAAAGTACGAGACAGAAAACGTTTGGCCTATCCCGTACTTTTAGGGTTGTCAGTTGGCATTTCAGCAAGATTTAGATGCTTATGCTGTTGGGTACCATTGACGGTAATTGAAACAGATAGGGAAAAGGCCGTTGCTTGTTTCGTTGGTGTATATTCATCTCTACCTGATTTAAGGCCAATTGGAAGTCGGTCACTAGCGGCTGGACTTGTTCATCTTGAAAATAGGGCTTTCTTGGGTCCTCAGTATAGTGGCCTAAACTGTCGAACTGAACATTACTGAGCAGGTATCCAAAGGTTGCTTGATAAAGTGCGACATCTAGAGGAGGCAAGTACTGCAAAAAGCTGCTTTCGGACAGCTTATCTGAGCGCGTCGGTGCTTGTGCGTAAAGGGTGCCCGATACGCTAGGCAAGTAACTCATTAGTGGCCATTGAGCGTAATTGACTGACGCATGCTGGGCACTGGCGGTATAGATAATCAAAGAGACTATTTTTACTAGGTAATTAAAGTCTCTTATCTGGTAAGGAGACTGACTATCGCCGGTTTCAACCAAGCCATCCATGCCTTTAATTGCAGCACAGCGACTGTTTACCATCTCATTTACCCAGTTTTGCAGCTCATAGTCCTCAGTGACCAACTTATCTTGGTCTAGCTTTGAATCTCCTGCGTAATAAAGGGAGAGGTATTGGCTAACAAATTTTGTAATCGAGTCCCAAAGTTCTAATGTGTCTTCCCTAAATGGAAATTTAGCCAAGGTTTTGTCACAAACGCCCCTTTGCTGGAATAACTGATCAGGAAACTGCTGGTCAAAATGCCATTTTTCATGGGCATCTGTGATGAGTTTTGCGGTACTTTGATGGCTAGGGGAAAGCACTGAAGCGACAACGCCACCAGGGACAATCAGACTATGAATTGCGCCGTCATTAATTGGCAAAGTAAATCTGAAGTGAGGCTTGAGCAGCACCATCAAGGGGTGTGATTGTGCAAGTTGTCGATTTGCTGCGACCACCATAGGTTCAATGGTTAAATGGCAGGCGCCTAAATGGGCAACGGTTTCATGTTGAACCGCACAGGCATTTTGGACCATTGTTTTTGCAACTGACCACTTTACACCGGTACTGTCGTTATTTGCGGTGCAGTCATTGGGGGTATAGAGAGGTGATGTTTCTGCATCAAAGTTCTGGGTCAGTTGAATGCAGATAGGTTGCAGTGCACCGGTTGGCGGATAGCCTTCAGGTGGGGTTTGATTCCAAAAGAATAGTGCGATGGGGGCACAAGGGTAACGTTCTTTGTCATGGAGCATGCTAGATTCAAGCCCTTGCATCATGGCGTAATCGCAAACGTATAGTAGTCCTTGGTCAGCAGCTTGGCTAAGCGAGAGCTCATTGTGGCCGACAACGTTGTGAAAGATCTCATCGCTAATAGGCATTTTTTTCAATAGCTGTTGTAACACAACGGCTTCGGATGAGTAGCTATCACTCAACAACACCCCTCTCAAATTGGTGGTGTTAAAGCCCGCAGTCTGCATATAGCCAAAATACCAGTCCTGTTGCCACACTTCCTGATTGTTGTCTGGCATCCAGTTTTGCTTTTTTATCTTTAAATTGTCTGGAGTTGGCAGTGTTTTGAATAAGTCGCGGTAATCTTCTACTGATGATGCGGCTAAATAGTCTCGATTGCCGTCTGTCGCGAGCATGTCATACAAGCTACTTTTTAAGAAAGCGGTCGGTCCTTCCTTGGCTAAATCATGAAATACTTGCTCAAGACCTTTGACCATTTTTAGCAGATCTTTGGGTAGCCTGGCGACGCCAGCCAACGCTTCTTCCAGTTCTTTAGGGACTTTAGCTAACGCTTGAATCAACTCGATGGAATACTCGACCTCGTGCACCTTTTTTACGATTATCCCTTCTTGCATCGCTTGTTTTAACTTCTCGTGGGCGACCTCAACAGCATCAATTGATGAGCGTAAATTAGTGGGCATATCATCCACCAACTCTTTTTCCATAAAGCTGATAACCACTGATTTGAAATTTTCAGCAATAGCAAGAAATACCTGTAAGACCTTAGCTTCATAAGCAAGACTAAATTCTTCACTTTTAGGTACGCTTGCAGCAATGGGGATAGGCTCTAAATAACTGAACATATAGTTATAGTCAGTTTTAGAAATAGATAAATCAAAACTTCTCTTTCCTTGTTCCTCCAACGAGCACAATTGGGGTAACGAGACACTTTTGGGTTCATTTAGCATTTATTATTCCTGCTTTTAGTCATATGTAAAAGAAATGTTACTCAGCTCACCTATACTGCACAGTTATGAGTTTTTAAGCTAGGTGTTTGTACTTACGCGATTTTTTTAAAGGGTAAGTAATATCGTGTGTATCGTGGTTTCAATGTGGTTCTGTTTTTTAAGGCCTTTTGTTCAGTGCTTGAATCTGAGTTTAAGAATGTAATTAGACGTTCTATCTGTGAGTCATTTTTGAGTAAGCGACATATAGGAAGTTGTTGCTATCTGCTTTGGCGTATCTTTTCAGGGATAGGTTGATTGTGCATTGGTGCCCTCACTCGAAATAAATCTATTTCTGGGTACTAATAACTGCTTAGGGATAAGTGGAAAAGATCTGCTTGTTGTCAGAGGCAGCGCTATTCGTAAAACGACAGTTAATCGTCGTTAGCTATCGCCAGTTGCAAATCAGTCAAAAATCATAAAGACGTCAGGTGTTTTTGTACCTGTCTACCTACACTGTAGTCATTCAATTTATTAACGAATTAAAGCAGGTTATGGCTATTAAAAGGAAATGTATGATGCTTAATAGAGTGACACTTATTAAAGTGATGCTAGTCGCCTTTGCTTGCGGCGCAAACGACAGCCAACAAAGGTTACAGTCAAGATGGTTTTCCGTTATTACAGGGAGCGTATTTGGGGCAACAAACCCCAGGAGTGCTCCCTAAAGTATTTGCAAAGGGGCTAGTGTCAATCGACGGCAGGTACGAGTACGGTGTGACATTTTCGGCCGATTTAAAGGAGATTTACTTTTCTGCACAACTGCCGGATAAAACGGCTGATATCTATTTTTCAACTGTGGAAAATAACCTATGGCAACCGTTCAAAAAGGCAAATTTTACCCAAGGCGATAAAGCCGGTGAAATGGAACCTTTTCTAAGCCTTGATGGCAAACAGATGTACTTTACGGCTTATAACGCTGATTTTAGCGACACCAAAATATGGCTAGCAAACCGCAAAGGAAAAGAGTGGCAGAGCGCTAAAAAGCTCGACTCACCGATTAATGATGAAGAGGTGTTTTTCTCGACGCTAGCGAAAAACGGCGATCTTTTCTTTACTGATATTTTTAAATCTCAAACCTACTATTCCGCTTTTATCAATGGTCATTACGGCAAACCCGAAAAAGTGGCCATCGATTTTGGTGTGCATGGATTTATATCGCCAACTCAAGATTACTTGTTGGTGGATTCACGTTCCAGAGAAGACGCCAGTCGTACAGATAGCGATATTTATGTGTACTTCAAGCAACCAGACCAGACATGGTCTAAGGCCATTAATCTTGGCACTGATGTTAACTCAGCCTTTAGTGAAACTGTGCCTAGTGTGACGCCCGATGGAAAATTTATGTTTTTCAGTCGCTACGATGAGCAACACGGCATATCCAACTTATATTGGGTGAGTACTGAAGTGATTGAAAGTCTGCGGCCAAACTCGTTACGGTAAGTGGCCTGGCGTGATGCGTGCCATTTTTATATTGATGTCTATATTGCAGTGGGTTTTAGCTGTTCTCATTGCTTTTATGCTCGTCTATTATCGTAAAGTCGGCATTCATATTTGAAAAGGAGCGCACTTGGCTACTGTGGTGAGTCAACAATCTGCAGAACATTATATTTGGGGTGAGAAATGTGATGGCTGGCATTTGGTTAAGTCTAAAAATTTAAGTGTTATTCAAGAAAGGGTGCCTGCGGGGTGTTATGAGAGTCGTCATTTTCATCAACAAGCGGAGCAGTTTTTCTTCATATTATCCGGTATTGCCACCATCGAACTTGAAGAACAGGTCTTCACTCTCACGCCAAATCAAGGGCTGCATATTCCGGCAGGTGCAAAGCATCAGGTAAGCAATCAACACCAAGGCGATTTGGTTTTCATCGTGACTTCAACACCACCAAGCCATGGAGACAGGTTTGAAACTTGATAAAGGTTTTCCCTTTGGTGGCATTGTGACTTTGTGGCTAACGCGGCTATTGATATAGAATTGGTGGTTTGAAATTAAGGATACCGTTATGCCTGAGCGAGTTCAGCAAATCAGTAATATCGCGCTGGTTGTCGATAACTATGATGACGCAATTGAGTTTTACACTCAGCGATTGCAGTTCACTTTGATTGAAGATACAGATTTAGGGCAGGGTAAGCGTTGGGTGCAAGTGGCACCGTCCAATGGCAATGGCACCAACCTGCTATTAGCTCAGGCAAGCGACGACCAGCAGCGGCATGCAGTCGGGAATCAAACTGGCGGAAGGGTATTTTTGTTTTTGCAAACTGATGACTTTTGGTGTGATTATGAGCAGATGAAAGCCAATGGCGTGCACTTTAACGAACAGCCTCGTGAGGAAGAGTATGGCACGGTTGTGGTGTTTGAAGACCTATACGGTAACAAATGGGACTTACTGCAACGCAGGTGATGAATAACATTGCCAATATCAATTAAAGTCGTACATCCAGAGTTATACATGGCTGTGTTGTGTTAAACGACAAGCTTGAATGTTCATCGGCTAAACCCTAACCTCCCCAAAAAACAATAAAGTGAGCGGTAATGATAAAAGTATTAGTGATTGGTTATGTCTGGCCCGAGCCAAACTCATCGGCGGCAGGTAGCCATATGATGTCGCTATTAAGACTTTATAGACAGCAAGGCTGGCAGGTTGAATTTGCCACTCCTGCTCAACCTTCCGATCATATGGTCGATCTAAGTTTAGCCGGCATAACTAGTCAGAATATCAATTTAAACTGCGACAGCTTTGATGCTTATATCTCAGATTATCAGCCCGACATCGTGATGTTTGATCGCTTTATGATGGAGGAGCAGTTTGGCTGGCGAGTTGAAAAAAGCTGCCCCAATGCTTTAAAAATACTGGATACTGAAGATCTACAATGTTTGCGTAATGCGCGTCACCAAGCTGTTAAGGCTGAACGAGAGCTCACAAAAGCGGATCTGTTTAGTGATATCGCTAAACGTGAGATTGCGGCTATTCTTCGTTGTGATATTTCACTTATCATCTCCAGTTTCGAAATGGAGCTATTGCAAAAACAGTTTAAAATTGACCCAAGCATTTTGCATCATTTGCCATTTATGGTGGATCTAGATAACTGCCCGACTAAAACAAAGAGCTTTGCCGAACGTCAGCACTTTATGACCATAGGTAATTTCCGCCACGCGCCAAACTGGGATGTGGTCTTACATCTGCAAAAGATATGGCCCATTATTCGCCAACAGCTACCTCAGGCTGAGCTGCATATTTACGGCTCTTATCCGCCGCCGAAAGCCACAGCCCTTAATAATCCCAAAACCGGTTTTTTAGTTAAGGGCTGGGCAGAAGATGCCTATCAAGTGATGGAGCAATCGCGAGTCTGTTTGGCGCCTATTCGATTTGGTGCTGGCATTAAGGGTAAATTGCTTGACGCCATGATAATGCAGACCCCTAGTGTAACGACCTCTGTAGGCAGTGAAGGTATGTGCGGTGATGAGCCGTGGCCAGGTGATATCACCGATGATTATCAAGAGTTTGCACAAGCTGCAATCAGACTGTATCAACAACAATCCCTTTGGAATAAAGCCCAGGAGAATGCCGCTACATTGTTAACGGCTAGGTATAATGGCAAAGTCTTAGCCGCTGAGTGGATGAAAAAGCTCAATGAGACGTTAGCTAATCTAGCTGAGCACAGGGAGAATAATTTTACTGGTGCCATGTTAAAGCATCATTCTATGGCGAGCACCAAGTACATGTCACAGTGGATAGCTGCTAAAAACGCCTCTACTCAGCCAAATTAGTGGGCGCTATTTCAAAGCTTTCGGTTGAGTTTCCTGTCATGCACTTAGATTATGATTTTGGGTAGTGCAGTAATAAAAAAGCCTCGATAAATCGAGGCTTTTATAGCGCACTTCAGATTAGAATCTAGCTTTCACCCAAACCATACGGTGATCAGAAGAAACATCTTTACCATTGCCGTAATTACCAATGCGGGCATCATTAAATAATAGACGACCTTGTTGGTAAGAAGCCTGCCAATATACACCAGAATCAATAATGTTTAGGCTAGCCGAAGGAATTGCATGATCTGCATTGATTCCGCCATAGGCATTATGGAACTCGGCCGTGATGCGGTTAGGGTGCGGATGGGCGGAGCTTCTATCAGCTGCATATTCCGCAGCACCAAAACTAGTGGGGTACAAATCACCGTTAGTGACATTTTGGTTTACCACAGGATCAGCATGTAACTGTGCCATCACTTCCGTAAATCCGTCACCTGCGCCTGTTGCAGCGTCTAAATTCTGATCGCCTACAATGACAAAATGGGCACCGGCTGTGAGTGCACCTGTGTTACCAGCATCGTCGTAGAAATCTTGTGCACTCGTTACGTACTTATGCCAAAACTCCACTTCTGCCGCATTTTGAAGTTTGTTTTTACCTGTATCAAATACAGGAGGCGTAGGGTGAGACATGAGAATGTGTACGGTTTCAGTACCATCTTTAGTTGGAATTAAGATAGGTGTATCCACGTGGTTTTTCGATGACAATGTCATTTGCTGCCATTCTTCATCTGTGTACCAGTTTTCACCATCTAATAATGGATTTTCAGCGCCTTCTAAGTCTTTCCACTTAAAGTTTTGGAAAGTCCGGGTATTTTTAGAATCAATTTCGTATTTAGACATTAGCGCAAAAGCATATTGACCGTGATACTTGCCATAACCCCAAGAATCATTGGCGTAGGCATCGGTACCAAGATCTTCGGCAGTTGCAATGTAGCCATCATTATTCAAATCGAATCCGCTTAATAAGCCCGTATTCGTTGCGTAGCTTTCCGCAAATGGGTACTCAATTGGTTCTAACTCTGCAGTGCCGCCAGCGCCGTCAATACTTTGGGCTACTGATAAGTAGTTTGCTTGAAAGCCTTCTAATGCTGATAAGTCTTCACCCGTACCGTCATTATTATATTCACCCATCATTAGGACATCTGGGCGAGTCTTTTGAATGATTGCGGCAACATTACGAATTTGGATAACTTTTTCCGCTGTAGCCTTGTCAGCAGGCTCCATAGCGTCGCGATCTTCTAGGTACGCTGCAACGAGTATATTCTGTTGATCCGCTGCAATTGCCATTTCAGCCACTAAATCAGCAAAAGTTGCACGATCGAACGATAAATTGTAAGCCGCAATCTTAACTTCGGTATGATCAACATACTTAATGTCATCGTCGTTATTGCAACCAGTAAGTAGTGCTAAACCAACAGCTAAAGCTGCGGCAGATTTAAGTAATTTCATGTTTTGACCCATCAATTGTAATTATATTAACGAGCTCATTTATTTGAGCTTCGGCATCATTCTATATAGGTGTCAATTGTCTGGATATAAAACGCAGGGAAGTTGTGTTTAAGTGATTAATATATAAACTTAAGTTGCCAGGTTGTTACAGATAAAGCTTGAGTTTGTTGGTGGTGTGTATTTTTACTGTTTACCATTGATTTTGGTGGTGGATGTTGTCTGAGGTGTTTAGCAAATGAATTTAATTTGTATGATTTACGGCTTATTTATAACACCAAGTAGCAGCTAGCCTTAATATCTTAAGTACTAAGATCTACTCTCTATTAATCCAGCTATCAAGTGAAGCACCAACTGATTGATTTACAGTAAGCTAAGCCTACAAGTTTTGTATGGCAGCAATGCTAATACAGGTAGCAACAAGTGTATGAATTTAACTCAATCACAATGTGTCATTTATTCACTAGCGAGCTTTCAATATTGCGGATATACTCCGCAAATCTGGCCCTCTATGGTTATGAGATGGTCGAAATACAGCGTCAATTTGGTTTGTTTTACAGCTTAAACTCAGTGCGTGGTTCAGTGCGAGTTTAAACCGATTTGCTAACCTAAAGCGCTAATCTAATTGTTAGTCTGAACATTCGGGTTAATAAAGGTGCCTCATGAGCTTCTTTGATAATGTTGTGGTCATTCTCCTCCTTATTGGGGTGAGTTGTTTCTTTTCTATGTCTGAAATTGCTTTGGCTGCGGCGCGAAAAATACGTCTGCGCCAATTGAGCGATGAAGGCGATATTCGCGCACAAAAAGTGCTGCATCTTCAAGCGCAACCGGGCAACTTTTTCACTGTGGTACAAATCGGTCTCAATGCCGTGGCCATCATGGGCGGGATTGTCGGTGAGTCGGCCTTTACTCCCCATATACAGGCCTTTTTATCGGCATGGCTGTCAGGCCCTTGGCTAGAGAAAACCAGTTTCTTTCTCTCTTTCATGCTGGTGACCAGTTTGTTTATCTTAATTGCCGATTTAATGCCAAAACGATTGGCAATGGCTTTTCCTGAAAAAGTGGCCATGGTGTTTGTTGGCCCGATGATGATATGTATTGTGGTGTTAAAGCCATTTGTTTGGTTTTTTAACAGCTTAGCCAATCTTGTATTTCGAATTTTTCGAGTGCAAACCGCACGAGATGATGCGGTGACCTCCGACGATATTTACGCGGTAATGGATGCGGGCGCAGAAGCCGGGGTGCTGGATAAAGGCGATCAGCTGATGATGGAAAAAGTGTTTGAGATGCAATCCATTCCGGTAACAGCAGCAATGACGGCGCGGGAGAGTCTTGCGTATTTTCTCCTGCAAGATAGCGAAGAGGAAATTCGAGCCAAGATTGCTGCGCAGCCCCATTCAAATTTCTTGGTTTGTAATGAGCAGCTCGATACAGTGGTTGGCATTGTTAATGCCAAAAAGCTGCTGATTTACTTAATTAATGGCGAGAGCATTAGTCTTAAAGATAAAAGCTTAGTGACTAATTGTTTTTTCATTCCCGATACCTTGAGTTTGTCGGAATCGATGGACTACTTCAAAAACAGTCGGGCAGATTTCGCGGTTGTTATGAATGAGTACTCACTGGTGGTGGGTGTGGTTACAGCTAAAGATCTGCAAGATGCGGTAATGGGTGCATGGTCACTTCCCGAGAGCGAAGAGCAGATCATTGCCCGCGATGACCGTTCTTGGTTAGTCGACGGAGTGACGCCTATCATTGGTGTGATGCGCGCGTTAGATATTGAGGCTTTCCCGCAAAGTCACAATTATGAAACCATTGCCGGCTTTATGATGTTCATGTTGCGTAAAATCCCTAAGTGCACTGACTCGGTCATTCATGCCGGTTACAAATTTGAAGTTGTCGATGTTGATAGCTATAAAGTCGATCAATTGCTAGTCACACGCCTTGACGATGGCATTGCTAGCGAAGTGATTGAATAATGCTAATTAGCAGACCTAACCACTTTAAGTCAGATAACATGACACCACGTCGTTTGGTTGTCTGATAATAATTTTGTCTGTTTGTTCAAACCCATTGCTGTACCATCTTGGTGCATTTTGATAGGAATTAGGGCTATGGAAAGCCGACTGAGCCGTTATATTGTGCTCGTTGTTTTAGTATGTAGTATTGGCATTGCGGTTAATCACTATAAGGGCAAGTGGTTTAACGTACCGGTATTGGATGAATTACTCGCTGCACTAGATTTAACAAAACCTGAGACTGCTCAACCACCCGTTAAGTTGTCACCTCCTGTCGATAGAAAGCCTCGATATCAAGAGCGGCATGAAAATACTCTGTCTGCCGAGCAGTTAGCAACTTGCGATACATTAACGGTTACTCAAGCTAAAGCCATCCAAAAACGAGACAAAGGCATTTATTCTTGGACCGATGAACAAGGTGTCACTCACTTCTCGGATGCGGCAGCCGCAGAGCAGCATAGTCAGCTGACTCATTACAAAGAGCCTGAGTACAGTTTTGAGTTAGCAATCAGCACTAAAGGGACTAGTACTCCGCCTTTTTTACGAAATAAGCTAACCTCAGCTATCAAACAAATTGATGCTCGCTATCGTCAACTCTTACCCAAAAAAGTTTTACAGCCGATAAAAATTGATTTAATACTAGCGTCTAATAAAGGTGTTTATAAAGACTTGGAGCGTCAATACACGAATTTTGTTAGTGCTAGCCAAGGGTTTTATTCCGGCCAACACAATATCGCAGCAGTGTGGTATAGAACTGATGAACAAGCGTTTAGCACAGCGCTTCATGAATCAGTGCATGTGATGAATGCGGGTCAGTTTGGCATAACGCCACGTTGGTTTAATGAGGGGCTTGCGGAGTACTTTGAGTCGCCTTTGTTCCTGCGAACGCTTGCGTCCAACAGTCAACATTTGCTGTACACACCTTTAGCGCTCAAACGGGCTAAAGAGCGTTATCGACATGGTGTTGTGATGACCTTACCTGCGCTATTAAACGCGACTGCTCAACAGTGGAGTGGCAGTAGACGCAATGACTTGTATAGTGCATCACATCTCTTTATTTCTTTTCTAATGTCGAGTTACACCGGTCGGCAAACATTAGCGGCGTTATTTACCGATTTTAGCGAGCAACGTTGTAAAACAAAGCAACCGATCGCGGCACTGGAAAAATATCGAGGCGGTTACGCCAAATTGCAGCAAGATTGGTTGAAATGGCAAAAGCGCTGACTAGAAGGTCAAGCGACAGCATAGATCCATGCACTGATTGCTCATCACTATCGACTATCAAACCATTGCTGTAAATAAAGGCCACTTAGTGGTGGCCTTGACTGCATTATTCCTGATGGCTTTCAATAAACTGGGTGATTGCGTTCGCTATTAAATCTTTTTTCATGCTGGTGGGCGCAACGGTTTGGTTAAACCAAAAGCTCATTGGTTGGTCAAAGCCTATGCCATGCATATAGTTATAAATGGCTTTGCGTAACCCTTCACCAAGCATGTCATGATCAGTGCCGGTTGGGTCGATAAAGTCGACATCGTTTTCAGCAAATAAGATCTCTGGCCGCTCCGCTAAGGTAATACCAAATTGTTCGGGATTCATGCCTATCGGACTGTGGACTGTAGCAACAAAACGGTGCCAGTAGGCAGATTGGAAACAGCCTTGTTGCATCATCTGTCTTACCATCTCCAGTGAGTCGACAGTTTCCTGTTCTGTTTGGGTAGGGAAGCCATACATTAAGTATGCATGCACCATAATGCCAGCATCGCTAAATGACTTAGTGACATTGGCAACACGTTCGACACTGACACCTTTTTTCATCAGTTTTAGTAGCCTGTCTGATGCAACTTCAAGTCCGCCACTGACCGCAATACAGCCAGAATCTGCCAACAATTGGCAACGGGCTGGGCTAAAGGTCCGTTCAAACCGAATGTTACCCCACCAACTAATCACTACATTGCGCTCAATTAAGCGCTTGGCCATTGAAAACAGCACTTTAGGCGGTAAGGCTTCATCGACAAAATGAAAACCCGTTTGGCCGGTTTCTTCAATAAGCTGTTCAATTCGATCAACTAATACATCTGCGCCGGCGGCGTCATACCGGTCGATGTAATCGAGGCTAACATCACAAAAGCTACACTTGCGCCAGTAGCAGCCGTGGGCAATGGTAAGCTTGTTCCAGCGCCCATCGCTCCAGATGCGGTGCATTGGGTTGAGCATTTCGCATAAAGACAGGTATTCATCTAATGGTAAGCCGTCATAGATAGGCGCACCTACATCAGTTTGCGGGATGTCGTGTAGCTCGGTATTTTCGTTAAAATGAACATAGACTTCGCCTTGTTCATTTTCGGCAAGAAAATAGGTACGGACTAAATCGTCGACTTCACGCTGGCCCTGCAAATACTCTAAAAGGGTGATCAGCGGACGCTCACCATCATCTAAACAGATAAAATCAATAAACTCGAATACCCGCGGATCTTTTAGCGCGCGCAGTTCAGTATTAATAAAACCGCCACCCATCACAACCGGGATATCTGGGTTGAGCGCCTTACAGGTCTGGGCGATACGCAGCGCCCCTAACATGTTGCCAGGAAAGGGTACCGTCAGTGCCACTACACTAGGCTGTGTTTCCTCTAGGTATTGCTCTACCAGTTGTTCTAAAATTTCAGAGCTGAAGGTTGGCTCATCCATTAATGTGTCGTACAGATTATCAAAAGTGGGGTTAGCGGCAGCTAATTGCTCACCATAACGGCTAACTTCAAAGTAAGGATCGACACCTTGGGTAATGACCGATGATAAATCATTGATGAATAAGGTGGCGAGGTACTTGGCTTTATCTTGCACACCTAAATTGCCAAATGCCGCTTGTAATACGTCACCCGATACTGCTTCCATTTGCGCTATGGCATCAAATGCAGGGCCTTCGGGCAAAAAACGCCGTGAATTAATACGTAGCGCTAAGCTAGGATCTTTGCCTTGTAAAAAGCGGATAGCGCTCTCTACGGTGAGTTGGTAGCGGTCAAACTCTGCCAAGAAATTAAAGATAACATCCGGTAGCTCATGGTCTTCAAAATGCTCAAAGTTCTGTTCGACGATCTGGCGAATGACATCCAATGCCGGCGCGGTCATCATCTCTAAAAATAGCTCAATAGCAGGGTCGCGTTGTACTGCCTCATAACCACGGGATCGCAAAAACCCGGTTAAATACGCCGTTGCCGGGTAGGGCGTATTTAGCTGAGTCATGGGAGGAGTCATTAGTAGAACGGTCATAGCCTGCCTTTACATTATCAAATATCTATTTGCTCAGAGAGCCTCTGAGCGTGGCAGTATATCTCGCTGCCACAAAATAACCATGAATTTTAGCAAATGCCCATCGACCGCACTACTCAACGGGGCGTGGTTTTCACTCTGCTGTCGATTTCAAGCAAAGTTGAAACACATTTGGACTAAGAGTCTCTGTCTAGATGATCAAGTGAGATTGGCATCACAAATATGTCAGCAGCTGGAAAACTATTTGTCGACAGTAACTGCAATTGGTTCTATTTTGTCGCCAGCTTGCATAATTGCTATGTCGGCCCTTTTTCGGTGATAACTGCACGACCAATACGTTCGTAACATAACTATTCAATAGATCCCTGATCTCACCCCATCTGCCTGCAGCATGGGGTAGTTTTTGTGTGCCGAACTTTTACTTAATATGCTGTTGTTGTTTTGGAATTTAAAAAATGAACAAATCATTTGAGCTGATCGATAAGCCGACATTTTTCGGCGCATTGGCTTTGCTGTTTGCGGTAGTCACCCCATTGTTGGTGTTTCCTGCTGAAGGTGCGCATTGGATTGCGATTGCTAAAACATTTATGACAGATAAGCTGGGTTTTGCTTATCTTGGCTTGGGACTAGCGGCCTTTTTCTTCATGATTTACATTGTTTTTTCTGACATTGGTCAGATAAAACTGGGCGATCCAGACGAAGCGCCAGAGTTTGCGTTGTCGTCATGGGCGGCGATGCTATTTTGCGGAGGCATTGGCGCGAGTATTTTATATTGGGGCACCATCGAGTGGGCCTACTACTATCAAAACCCGCCATTTCAATTGGCCGCTGGCAGTGAAGAAGCCATTCGCTGGGCTGCAACCTACGGATTATTTCACTGGGGTCCAATTGCTTGGTGTATTTACATGATCCCTGCGATTCCGATTGCCTATTTCTACTATGTGCGCAAACAACCGGTTTTGAAGGTATCGGCGGCGCTTATGCCTGTGATTGGTGAAGCCAATAGCGTGGGTAAGCTGGGTAAAGCGGTCGACATTTTATTTATATTTGGTCTATTGGGCGGCGCGGCCACTACCTTAGGTTTAGCGGCACCGCTGATAAATGAGGGGATTAGCTATCTGTTCGGCATCCCCACCACCACAGGTAGTCAAATTGGTGTGCTGATGTTATGTACCGCCATCTTTGCTTATTCGGCATACAAAGGCATGGACAAGGGCATTAAGATCCTCAGCAATATCAATTTTTGGGGCGCGCTGGTCTTATTGCTGTTTGTGTTAGTTTGCGGGCCGACGATTTTTATGTTGGAAACGGGGTTAGATTCTATTGGCCGTATGTTGTCCAATTTTTTTGTTATGGCGACTTGGGCAGAGCCCTTTGGTGGATTAGGGACGTTTGCTGATACCCATTTTCCACAAGATTGGACCATTTTTTATTGGGCATGGTGGCTGGTGTTTGCGCCTAGTATGGGCTTGTTTGTGGCCCGTATTTCACGCGGTAGAACCATTAAACAGATGGTTTCTGGCGCGGTATTTTTTGGATCATTAGGTTGTTCGATGTATTTCATCATTTTGGGTAACTATGGCTTGTCGTTACAGCTATCAGGTCAACTTGATGTGGTTGCCATTCTTAACGCCCAAGGAGCGACCAGCGCAATTTTTGCGGTGCTAGAGCAACTGCCTTTTAGCGCATTGATTATTACGCTGTTTACTATCTTGTGCATTATTTTTACCGCCACGACTTTTGATTCTATCTCTTACATTTTGGCCTCAGTAGTGCAAACCAATGTCACTGAAGATCCCATGCGCTGGAATAGATTGTTTTGGGCGTTCACTTTGTCTTTAATGCCATCAGCACTCATGTTTATGGGTGGGTTAGAGACACTGCAAACGGCAGCAATTGTTGGTGGATTACCTCTGTTGGTGATTGCCGTGTTGCTGATGGTATCAGGTATTAAGGCAGCCATGCTCGACCTATCTCATCAAGACGATTATGTTGATCCGGTTATTAATATCTCTGATCTGCCTGATGTCGATCCGTGGAGTAAAGAGGGCCAAGCACTAGGGAAGTTTGAAGTTGCACGCGACAGCGCCATAGCCGCGGCGAATAGTGAGCGCGATATCAATGAAGCTATCTGGATGCTCAAGAAACAGCTACGCAAAGAGGCGTTGTCTCGCGGAGAGTCGAGTGTCGATTTGGGGGATGCGCCAGCGGAATTGCTTGAGCAGTTACAGCAACTGGCGCTCGACGCTGTTAAAGCTAAAGAGGTAAAAGTGCAGGCTTCTTCTCAGGCGCAACAAGCACGGCTGGCATTTGATGGCTTAATGCGCCAGAAAGAGCAAGAAGAGCTATTGTTGGCACAAGAAGAGGCTAAACTGGCTATTCAAGCGAGATTAAACGGCGCTAACTAGTTTGCACCTATAAAAGCCGCGTAATTCGCGGCTTTTTATAGTTAGAGGTTGGTAGATACGGTGGCATTGTTGGGTAATGACATTCTACTATGCTGCGGCACTCTACCAAGCTGTGGCACTTTCCTTAGGGAGAGACGCGCTATTACGGGACTACAATGTTAAATACCCCTTTGGGTTTATTCAATAGTGATAAAAAGCCGATTAAATCGAGTTTGCTGCCTTCAATATTAAGCTCATCAGAAAACAGTAAATCACTCACATCAGCGGCGCCAATCACAATGTCGATAAACAAACCATGACTAATATTTAAAGTAACCGTCGCGGTGGCGGATTTCGCGCCCAAGCGGTGATGTAACACGGCATGATTAAGGCTTAGTACGTAATTTTGCTGTAAATCAGTAAAGTTGAGATTGATTTCATATTGCTGATTAAAGGCTTTAGGGCCGTTAATTCTTGATGCCATTGACTGTAAAAAGTTCTCTACTGGGGCATGTAGCAATATGTGTTTCATGGAACTTAAATCTATGCCTACCTCGGGACTGCCATGGCGCAGCTCATAAGCACCACTTAAATACACATCACGCCATGGGGCCGATTCTGCCTGATAGCCAAGCTGGTCATAGGTATTGGCTAGTAGCGCTTTAGCTTGGCGGTTATCGCTATCGGCAAACACCAAATGATTAAGTAGCTGTGCGGCCCAGCGGTAGTCACCTTGTTGGTATGCTTGGCTCGCCGCGGCAATGACTTTATCTGCGCCGCCCATAAGCTGGACATATTTGTCTGCTGACTGCGCGGCTGGCAAAGGATCTAAGTGACTTGGATTGGCATCATACCAACCCAAATAGGCCTGATAGACCGCTTTAGCGTTGTGTTTAGCAGTGCCATAATAGCCGCGACTTGCAAAAGTATTGGCCAGTTCTGGTGGCATCTCAATGGCTTCGGCAATCTCCGCTGGCGTTAAACCAGCGTTGAGCATACGCACAGACTGATCGTGGATGTACTTGTAAGTGTCGCGTTGGGTTATCAAAAATTGATTAATGTTATCTAAGCCCCATATTGGCCAATGATGACTGCCAAAATAAACCTTGGTTTGCCGCTGTGCGCTAATGGCATCATCAATCGCCTGACTCCATGCCAGTGCATCACGCACTTTTGCACCGCGCAAAGTATATAGATTATGCATATTTTTTGAGACAAGCTCAGCACCACAATAGGCTTGATGCTGCGGTAGATAAAATGTCATTTCAGCCGGTGCTTCGGTGCCTGATACGATTTGAAATTCAAATTCGACACCATCGAGGGTTAGCTGGCTATCTTGTTCTATTATTTGCGTGGGTGGCAAAATACCAAATTGGCCAAAAGCGGGTTCTTTACCCAAGCCTGAGTCGATATGGCCCCGGATAGAGCGGGGCAATTGTTTGCCATACATGTACATGGCTCGGCGACTCATGGCGGTGCCTGCCATCACGTTTTCGCTGGTGGCCTCATGCATAAACCCAGCTGGCGCTACCACTTCGATATCATTGTTACTATTTGCAGCCAAAAGGCCTAACGCGCCACCAAAGTGGTCCATGTGGCTATGGGTAAACACAATCGTGCTAATTGGCCTGGGCCCGAGTTGTTGGTTGACAAAATCAATAGCGACTTTAGCGGTCTCTGTGGTGGTCAGTGGGTCAATAATAATCCAACCTGTATCACCATTAATCACGGTCATATTGGCAAGGTCAAAGCCGCGTAATTGGTAGATACCTTCGCTAACTTCAAACAAGCCATCGATGTTATTAAGGCTCGCTTGACGCCATAAACTTGGGTTGACGCTATTAGGTGCCGCTTGGTTGATAAAGTCGTACTCGGGTCGACTCCAAATCACTTTGCCTTGTTCATCTTGCACGATAAGTTGTGGCATTTTGGCGATAAATCCGCGCTGAGCGTCCTCAAAATCTTGCTGATTGTCAAATGGGAGCTGTGACAACAGGGCGTTGTTAGCATCAATGGTATGAGCACTGGCAGCGGTAAATCCATGCTGGTCAACAGCAACATCTTGCGCGGTGGCATTAGCGGTGCCATTCGAAGGTAGAGACGTTGAGTTATTGGGCTGTGGCTCGCACCCTAGTATGGCAAGTAGCACTATTGCACTTGATAATTTGCTGCCAACGCCATTGGCAGCTTTGCTGATACAACTTGGCGCGGTTGTCGATTTGCTAATGCTTGCTGAGTGTAAGCTTTTCATAGTCAGACCCTAAAAGTTAACGATGCTCACTAAGCTATTACAAGTTATTAACTTTGGGTTTATCATTTTTCGCCAATAGCACCGCGAAGCACGGAACTGCCCAGAGCTAGTGCACAGAGCTAGTGCCCAGTGATTTAGTGCACAGAGCTATAGTGCCCAGAGATGTAATGCGCTGCACAGCAAAGAGCCGAACCCAATCGACTCGCTACTCGCGGTTTTGCTGGTGTTGTTTGCGATAACAGCCAGGGCTTTGACCGGTCCACTTTTGAAATGAACGACTGAAATTACTGACACTGGTGTAGCCCAAGGTATCAGACAGACAGTTGATGGCGATTGGGGTATTCACCAAATAGTGATGCGCCAGCTCAAGGCGTTTATTCGCCAGTAATTGCCTAAAGTTACATCCTTCTAATTGCAAATAACGACTTAAAGTTCGTTCACTAATATTGAACATTTGCGCGATTTTCGCCGCGGTAGGCTGTTGGTCGACCAACAAGGTATGAATGCCTTGACTGGTTTTCTCCCGCCAAGACAAAGACTGCATTTGGGTGAGGTATTGTTGTACCGAGCTCTCTTTTTGCCTAGCTAGGTGTTGATCTCGGTGTGCGACGGGTTGCTCAAGAATCGCTCTGTCCATCCACATACAGTTTTGGGCTTGGTTAAATTCGACATTGGCGCTAAAAAATCTCTCCCAAGTGGCTGGGTTAGTCACGTTAGCTTTTTGCAGATCGACTTTTTTTACCAAAGTTTGCTGGCCAATCATTTGCTTGCCCAAAAGCATTAAACTGGCAAAAAAAGCATCGATTGCTAAATGGCTTATTTCAACACCGTTTAGTGGGGTGATGGTAAAACCCAATAGAGTAGGGGTTCGCTGCAAGCTTACCGCCGCTGAATTGCTTACCAACGGGCCATAGTGCGGCAAAGTTTCAAACGCGGCAGCTAACGTTTCGCTATTGATAAGTAGCGAGCCTAACTCACTAAAATGTATTGGATAAGCATATTGGCCAACACATAAGCCAAATGCATCGTTATTGGTGACTTGTTGGGCATATCGCCACAGGGAGGTCATCTGCTCAATGGCAATGCGTGAATTGGGGGCGGATTCCAGTTGCTGCAGGTTTAAACCCACTTCAGCAAACACCTGCTGTGGGTCGACTTTACTGGCAGCGAGCGCTCTGGCAATGGCCAGTGACCACGCGGCAATGGTGCTATATTTATTGGCGTCGATTAATGGGTTCAAATACAGGTAATATAAATGGTTTATAGTGTTCATCATAACCAGCTTTAATGATTAACAGCAAGATAGCGGGCTATTTTGATCGCAGCATGAATTGGCACGGCAGTGGTTGCACAGGATAAACGATGACAGAACTTGAAAAAATGTTGGCGCAGGCGTGTTATGACCCTTGCGATCTGCAGTTAACAGACATGCGCGTTAAAGCCCGCTTATTGGTTGGCCAATATAATGCGACCAAGTGCCAGCAAAAGGCTGAGCGCAGCGCTCTACTGCATCAGCTGTTGGGTCATTGCGGCCAAGGCGCCATGATAGAGCCACATTTTAACTGTGATTATGGGCAAAACATCCATGTGGGGGATAACTTTTACATGAATTTTGCTGGCGTGATCCTCAACTGCGCCACAGTAACCATAGGTGATAACTGTTTTATTGGTCCACAAGTGGGCATTTATACTGCTTGTCACCCTATTAATCCTGTTGAGCGTAATAGTGGTGTTGAATTTGCCCGGCCCATTAATATTGGCAACAACTGCTGGATAGGCGGTCATGCCACCATTATGCCCGGGGTGACACTAGGCGATAATGTGGTCGTTGGCGCCGGCGCCGTGGTCACTAAAGATGTGGCTGATAACCTGATAGTCGCCGGTAATCCCGCCCGAATTATCAAGTCCGTAGAATGAGCTATCTGACAATGCATCACGTCGTCATGAGTCTGTCGATTGAGTGTTAAAGCGAGTTATAGCGATTTAAAATAGCCCTTGCTATGCAGATTCGCGCACCTGTATTTATATACAGTTATAATGAAATATCACATATTTCGACCAAACTCTGGGGAAACTCAGACAGCAATGAAATACAGATATATTACAAGTAATTGTTTTTAAGGCCTTTAAAAAAATCCTGGTGCAACGAACGTCACAAATATGTCAATTCCGACTTTCTACAGGAGCTATTGCAGAAAAACCATCATTAAATTAGCCGTAAGCATTTGAAGCTGATAGTTTTTTGAGGTAGCTTACTAGTATTAGATTAACATGGCTGCCCGTTGTTATGCGGAATTCAGCCTAATATGCTGTTATGCAAAATAAGTTGTGAATCGTACTAATAATTGAATTGGAGAAATGAATGAAGAAAATTTGTATGCTTTCAATGTTAATGGCTGGGTTGCTAATTTCGATATTAGCCACTGCAGCTCCTAAATTTCCGATACAAGAGCCCATGGGAGGGGAGGCCTTTGGTCATAGCGTAAAAAACATTGGTAATGGAGTGTATGTATTTCGCTGGTGGGTTTATCGAAATATTTTTCTTGTCACTGATGAGGGAGTTATTGTTACCGACCCAATGAACCCCAAGGCAGCAAAATTATTACGAAACGAGATTCGTAAGGTAACAGACAAGCCGGTGAAATATGTTGTTTATAGCCATAATCATCACGATCATATTTCAGGAGGGAATGTTTTTGAGGCAGAGGGTGCAAAATTTGTGGGCCATGAAAACCTGCTAAAGGAATTGAGCGATCATCCGAGTCCAGTAATACCATTGCCAAGTATCACATTCTCAGACAAGCACACATTGACCCTAGGTGGTAGAAATTTGGAATTATCATACTTCGGGCCGAACCATGGTGAGAGCTTGGTTGTTATGCGCCTTCCGAAAGAGAAGATATTATTTACGGTAGATATTGTCACGCCGCGTAGAGTGGCCTTTCGTGGCATGCCCGATTTTTGGCCTGATGAGTGGGTAAGATCACTGAAAGAAATAGAGCAGATGGATTTTGACTATGTCATCACGGGCCACGGGCCAGAAAATCAACCAGCAATAGATCCTGCCTCAATTGTTGCAGAGCAACGCATATATTTAGAAGATTTGATGGCTGCTGTAAAAAAAGCAATGGATTCAGGAACTCACAGCCCTGATGCATTAAGAAAAACCGTTAAGCTTCCTAAGTATGAAAACTGGCAATACTACAAAGAATGGCTCCCAATGAATATTGAGCGCATATGGGCTTATTATCATATGGGATGGTGATAGCCAATCGCATAACAAAGCAATCTACCGTCGCCAGCAAGCTGGCTGGACCTCCACTGCGTTGTTTGCTTTGTGCTTTTCAGCTACGCTGGCACAAAGCAAACAACTACGTTACGGCCGGTAATTGCGGCGTTAGTTGGCAATAAATAATAAAAGCGTTTTATGTTGTTTTGTTGTGGACTTGAATCTGAAAAGGGCAGTTAACTTTTATAAAATTGGCACGTTGAATGCTCGGTTATGAACGGTAAATGCCACCCAAGTGAAGGCGTTAATTTTCGTCTGTAGCAATATGCACTAGGTTCACCACAGTGATCAGGCTGCTCGCTTAACTTAACTCTTTAAAGTGTGGCATTTGCAGTCTAATTTCTGCTAAGTTGGTTTTGCACTTAATCTTGGTGTTTGCAGTGGCTTTCTAAATGCAGTTCACCAACTAACAAGGCATTTAAAACGGAACTTGCTCTTCCCCCGTTTTAGTGGACACCTTCTCATCACTTTGAGGAGGCTAAAATGCCTAAATATACCCAACCAAGAAAGACATGGTTTTACCCTGTAAAATTCAAAGTCAAAGCTGTCCAGCTAAGCTTAAGAGACGATGTCATGTCTAAGGATGTTGCGCTAGCGCTTGATATTCACCCGTTAATGCTGAGTCGTTGGCGAAAAGAA
>NZ_JAEH01000054.1 GCF_000518805.1 Shewanella waksmanii ATCC BAA-643 | reverse complement strand
AGAGGGGCAGAGTATAGGGTCCATGTGGTTCAACAGTATTTAGCGTGTCACAACATTAAAGCCAGCATGAATAGGCCTGGTTGCTGTACAGACAATGCCGAGGTTGAGTCATTTTTTCATTCATTGAAAGCGGATATCATCAGAGGGAACACGTTTGAAACGAGCACTAAATTACATTCTAAGCTCAAAGGTTATTTAAACTATTTCTATAATAGACAGCGCCTACATTCGAGCTTAGGATACAAAACACCTGCTGAATTTGAGCAGACATTATTTTGAAAATGGACGGTGTCTATTTTATCGGGTGAAGATCAGATTCATTGGTTACAGGCGCCCGCCAATGCTAGCGTTGCCAAATACGTGCAATGCTACTGGCTAATAGAAAAACGCCCAGATATTCATACCTATAGCTATCCAAAGCTTAACCCAGATCCCGCTGCACATTTGATTATCTCGCCGTCTGATCAAGCCTATCGCCATGATACCTGCTCGGGCAGTACCACAGGGGCAGGCAGCCATTGGCTATATCCTCACCAAAACACCTTTGAGCTCGATCACTCACAGCCCTTTATCCACCTAGGAATTAAATTCCATATTGGAGCGCTCTATAGTCTACCTGAATGCTCCGGTAACACGCCGCGGCTTGATGAAGTAGCACAAATTCAAGGCACAACGCTGTTGAGTGAACGCGAAATCAACCAAGATGTGTTGATTGCTCTGGCAAGAAAGGAGGCGAAATTATGCTGTGACCAATTAGATGCGTTATTAATGCCATGGTTTGAAGAGTGTACTGAAGATCAGCACAGCAAGATCACCTGCAAGGCATTGCACCAGCTTGATGACAGTATCATATCTTCACTAGGGCAACAGCTGCACTGCTCGCAGCGCACATTAGAACGCAGCTTTCAGCGTGTGACAGGGCTGACACTTAAACAATGCCAGTCGATGAATAAACTAGAAGCAATGTTGGAGTATTTATATCAGCGCTCATCGGCCGAGCTTGATTGGGTGGAAATCGCACTCAAATTTGGCTTTAGCGATCAACCTCATTTGATTCGGTACTTAAAAAAGCAGCTAGGCTTTACCCCTAAAACCTATGAAAAACAGCGCGGCCTGACCATAGATGTTTATGGCGGAGTCAGCTCAATATCAAGCTGATACTGTCGGATTTATTCAATCATTCAATGTAAGCAGGCTTTATAATACACACATCAATTAATCTCACGGCTACGAACATTAGTTCACAACCCGTTCGTCGAACCCCATAACACACCAACTGAGTATTAGCATTAAGGCTGAAGTACAAATGATAAGAGTAATACAAGACAAAGATTTCGATGCTGCGGTGTCTATCTGGCTAGCGGCATCAATCAAAGCGCACAGTTTTGTGGCTGCTGAGTTTTGGCAATCACAAGTCACTAATATGCGAGATTTGTATCTTCCTAATAGTGAATCTTGGGTTTATGAAGACAACGGCCAGATTGTTGGTTTTATTTCATATTACCAAGGCAGTATTCCAGCCATTTTTGTTGACCCTCAATCACAATCTAAAGGAGTTGGAACTCAGCTTTTAGATACGGTAAAAAGCAAATATGGCAAGTTAACATTAACCGTTTATGCTGAAAACAGAAAAACACACCAGTTTTATCTACGCCACGGCTTTATTGATGTGGGTACCTGTATTTGCGAACACACAGGGCATAAGCAAATTGAGATGTGTTGGACAGCTACCTCGTTGTAACACCATCGACCAGTAACAGGCCTATACCCACTGTGAATTCGAGCAAGGGATTAAGAGATCTTTGCTTGAATAAGGCATAAAAAATGCTCACAAGCGCATTGCTGTGAGCATGATATAGCTGCCGCTGACTTTATCATTTTCAGCTCTAAAACCTCCTTCACATCAGACTATATAGACACTCAGCTAGACAGCACTCAACTTGTCTTACAGACGTGTTTCTGGTACTCGCTATTTGCTAAGCGAAATATTATAAGCTAATCGGCTAATTTTTATTTAAGTCGGTCCAACAAAAACACCAAAAACTAATATAAACAAACACCTAAGCTATTTGAGTGTTTTTATTTGCTATACAGAACGCAGTTTACATTTTGATAACAGGTGTAAAGCCGTTACTATCGCGCTTCCATTAGTTTTCAGATACATAGGTCATTCATGCTTACAGGACGTTTGCTCACCATCAGTTCGCTATTACTCATTAGCGCTTGTTCAGATAACGATGATAACTCTACCCCAGCACCAGCAGAACCCACCCAAGCTGAAATAGAAGCGCAAATCACCAGCGTGTTACGACAACAAATTGCGTCTTTAGGGCTAACAGGCGATCCAAGTACTGACCGCAATATTCCCAGCATTGATACGCCTTTGGCACAATTGGGTATGCAACTTTTTTATTCTAAAGCACTTAGCGGCGAGATGGATACAGCCTGTGTATCTTGTCACCACCCGCTGCTTGGTGGCGGCGATAATTTGTCATTATCAATTGGCGTAGAAGCTGTAGATCCTGATCTCCTTGGCTTGGGTCGTGCCCATAGCAGCAGTGGCACTCATCATGATGGTGGTCCAACGGTGCCGCGCAACGCTCCTACCACCTTTAATATGGCGTTGTGGGATCGCAGTATTTTCCATGACGGTCGCCTAGAAAGCCTAGAAGCCACAGCAACTATGAACGGTGCGGGTGATACCATCATCAGCCCAGATTCTGCTGATGGCACCACAGCCGATCCCCATGCAACCAGTCTCACAGCAACTCAAGCCAGATTCCCTGTCACCTCTGCAGAAGAGATGAAAGGTCACAATCTTGGTAACTTGGATAACGCGGCTATTCGACAGCATTTAGTCGCTCGTCTAAAAGGTGAGACCAATGAGTTAGACAACAATCAATGGTTAGCAGCATTTCAAACTGGGTACCAACAGCCAGATGCCGACGCAGCTAGCTTGATCACCGAAGCAAATCTATTCAATGCCATTGCAGAGTTTGAGCTCAGTCAGACCTTTGTTGATACACCTTGGAAAGCCTTTGTTGAGGGCAATGACAACGCGTTAGATTTAACCGAAAAACGCGGTGCACAACTATTTTTTACCGCTGTTGAAGACGGCGGAGCCAATTGTGTGCGGTGCCATAGCGGTGATTTTTTCAGTGACGAGTTATTTCACAATATCGCCATGCCACAAATTGGCCGTGGCAAAGGTGACGGAGTAAATGATAGCCATGACTTTGGTCGCTTTCGTACCAGTCAAAACGTAATAGATCGCTTCGCATTTAGAACCCCATCGCTTATCAACGTTGAGTTCACTGGCCCTTACGGCCACAGCGGTGCGTTCGTCTCTCTCACTGAAGTGGTTAAGCACCATTTGGATGTACAAACCTCTGTAGCCAATTACGCCGTGGGTGGTCACGTGTATCAGGCTAATGTGCAGCATAACGATACCCAAACCAACACCCAAGCCGCTCTTGATAAACTGCTCGCTGACCGCAATATTGAAGCTCAACTAGGCCTACAAGATGTCAGCCTTAGCGTGGAACAAATCACTCAGTTAGTGGCGTTTCTGCATACTTTGTCTGATCGCTGTGTCGCCCAAGACAATGATCCACAATGCTTATCACAGTGGGTACCCGATGACACCCTACTCGACCCTGATGGGCTGCGCCTAGAGGCTAAGTTCCAATAACTTCTAGATAAAAGGGTAAGTGAGGCCATCGCCAAGGTTAATTGCCTCGGCGATGGTTACCCTGCTTAAAGCGATTTATATCTTGAGTAACAGGATTATGGCTTAACAGCTAAGTTTGGTGGTAGAGCTAACCTCTAGACTCAGTAACTGAGCAGCAGCCCAGTTCCCATCGCGGTCACAGCTAGCATCAAATGTGGAAAATAGTGCGGTCGGTAACTAGCAGTAAGTATCACCAAGAGCCCAGCAAGCGACAACAGCCCCACAAATAAAATACTGCCGTAAGCAAAGCCCAAATATTGGATATTGACGCTGTAGCTAATCAATAACACTAGCCAGCCACAGCCATATAAACCACGGCTTTGTATCAAGCTAGGCGTCCGATTAAAGCTCGCTCTAAAATGGCTAAACATCGCCAGCGCCATGCAGCTCAATGCCAGATAACCAAAGCAAAACAAGCCTAAACTCAAGCCATTAGTCAACGTAGGTTGAACCATGATTATTCCTCCAGCTTAGCCACATGAGCAATTTGACCACGGGGTGGCATCGACGTTCGTCTCGTTCGCCGCGCCTGATTAACTTTAGGCGCGCGCAATTTATAGCCAATTAAACCAAGTAAGCTGCCCATCAACACACATAGGCTATCAAACCCCAATAAGATCCACTGCGCGGACACAAAGTTATCGATAATCCCCTGACCGGATGTCAGCACATTTAATAACGGTATCGCCAGCAGTGCTATCGCAGCCACACTAAACAGCAACTGCCAGCATCGCCGACTACGATTGATACAAGCAATCAGCCCCACCAGGGCTAAGGTGATGAAAAAGCAGTTAATCTCCCACTGTGCTCTTGCTGGCATGACCTCTGGCAGCAATCGGTTGGCATAAAAAAATGCGCTAGTTGCCAGTGGCAAGCCGGCTATAAAAGTCAGGTTTAAACCTTCAACTAGTCGTAAGCCAAAGCTCGGCTTATCACCCAGTTGCAACCGCTTTTGCTGTTTTTGGCGAATTTTTATCGCCCAAAGCAAGCTGCCTGTTGCAATCATGGCGCAGCCCATTAGGCCGCAGATGAAAAACAGCAATCTCAGTATAGGCTCAGCAAAACGGGCGGTATGTAACGCCATGAGGGTATCGTGGGTTTGGCGTGCACCCGAGCTTGGCAGTTTTGCAGCGCTGAGCATTTCACCGCTTACTCCATCAAACACCAATGGCGTACGCTGGTCAGTCACCGCTTGCCCGGTATTACGATAAAAACTCACCCGACTATTAGCATCCCCCGGATACCGCACCGCAATACGTTTTATTGGCGTATCTCCCCATACACTGTGCACTTGGGGCAATAGCTGGCTAAGCGTGATCAACTGCGCCCCGGTACCTGCGGGTTTTACGCTAACCCGCTGCGGGTTAAGTTCGGCTCGGTATGCCCGGCTGTCACCATCAAAAGCGGTAACTACGCCCCACGGCATGTACATCATCATTAAGGTGATTAGGCCGGTGTAGGTGATCATCAGATGATAAGGTAAAGCGAGCACCGAACTCACATTGTGGCCGTCTAACCAAGAGCGGCTCCCCTTACCCGGTCGAAAACTAAAAAAGTCTTTAAATATACGTTTGTGGATGACAATGCCGCTGATGATTGCCAACAACATAAATAGGGTGCAAAAGCCGACTATCCAACGGGCAACTTTGGCAGGCATGTAATGTAGATCGAAATGCAATCGATAGAAAAAGTGCCCGCCGCGCGACTCGCGCACCTCAGTTACCACATCTGTACCGTCAGCAGTAATAATGTGCTCATGAAACTTGCCACGCCGCTGGCCTTCTTCAGGCTGATCTTGCCAGCCAAAGCTCAGATAAGGTCGACGCTCATAAGCAAACTCGATGTGCCAATCTTTCGCATCACTTGCATGATTTGCTAGATAACTCTGACCTTGATTGATTTGTGCCTGCAACTGCTGATGCTGATAGGGCTGCATCACCGCTTGATGTATCTCTGGCTTTGTCCATAGTGAGATCTCATGCCGGTAATAACTCATTGTGCCAGCAAAAAATACCAACAGCAGTATCCAACACACTAACAAGCCAACCCAAGTATGCAGCCAGGTCATGCTGCGAAAAAAGTTCTCTTTCATCGCTTAACCCACCAGCAAAATCAATAGATACAAGCCGGCACTGGCAAGCAACAAATCACGCCAAGCGCGGGTGCTGCTAGGCACACTAAAACTGTATAACGCCGCGCAGGCATAAACAGTAAATGACAGCATAGTGGCCACCAACACACTGTCGGCTGCCGCCATTGGCAAAGCGATAGCCATTAAACCACAAGCTGTCGCAGCTAATAAGTAACCCGCAAATATCGCCGAACCCGCTCGGCTAGCAATCATAAAACTCGGCTTAGCGAGCAACGCTCGCCATCTTTTACTCTCAACTAACACAACAATTGAATCCCAAACCGCATGTAATCAAATGATACAAATGTGACAATTTCGCGATTCTACATGATATTAGTTGTTGAGAATGGTTTTTATTTGAGTTTTAAGTGTAAAGATTGTCAACCCTTTACGCGGTAACATTACGACGCTGCCTTTCGATTTTATCGCTGCCTCTAAAACACTAAGGTCTCACCATCGGCTGGGATGTGTACTTTGCCGCTTAAGCCTTGTAACTCTAGGCTTTGTTTAAGCGTTGCGCGGTCAATGGCACAATGATTCAAGGCTTCCATATGATTAGCAATGGCCTGGCCTGGCGCCAGCTCGATAAAACGCAGCATCAGCTCATTAGCTGACCTCCAAGCATCAGTATCGCTAACCTCTCTCTTAGTTGACTAAATAACTCAAGTTTTAAAGCGCTCACGCCACTAAGTTAACAATGTTTAATATTAAATGTTGAGAACTGTTAGCGCTTGGTCAATAAGCCTGAAAAGCCCGATACATGCTGACATTTTTCTTATCTAAGCAGGCTATTTATTAACACTGCAAACATGGCTTGGCGCACAGTTGTACGCTTAAACTGGTCTAAAGAGTATGAATTAAGTCCCAGGAGATTGTTTTGCCCCTCATCCTCAGGTAGTCTGCTCAACCACTAGCTACTAATTCACGACAAAATCGCGCTTCGACAGGGTTTCTGCAGAATAAAACTGTCATAAAACGTGATGAGTCCCAGAAGATTATTAACGGGTCACCGCTATACTGATGGAAGAACAAGCTCGTCAGGCAGACTCTCCGCCAAATTCAAAAACGGATGAGTGTACGCAAAATGCCACCCAAGTCAGGCACCGCAACGCCACAACGACGCCAGAAATGCGTCAGTTTATTCAGGAATCTGATCTGAGCGTGTCGCAACTTGCGAAGGTGCTCAACATCAGTGAAGCCACTGTGCGTAAGTGGCGCAAACGCGATTCTATCGATGACAGCCCCACTACCCCGCATCACCTCAATACAACGCTGACCCCATTGCAAGAATATGTCGTGGTTGGCTTACGCTTTCAGCTAAAACTGCCCCTCGATAGGTTATTACAAGTTACGCAGCAATTTATAAATCCCAATGTATCTCGTTCTGGATTAGCCCGCTGCTTAAAACGTTACGGTGTGTCGCGTATTGCCGGGATTGAATCCCCCCATGTACCTGAACGTTACTTCAACCAGCTTCCTATCGCCCAAGGCAGCGACATTGCCACCTACACGCTAAACCCAGAAACCTTAGCAAAAACGTTAGCTTTGCCACTGGATGACACACAAAGCGTTGTACAAGTTGCCTCATTGACGATTCCTCCCCAACTCACCGAACAAACCCCAAGTTCAGTGTTGTTGGGTATCGATCCGATCAGCGATTGGATCTATCTCGATATATACCAAGATGGTAATACCCAAGCCACATTGCGTTACTTCGCTTATGTCTTACGACATGGGCCGTTCCATTTAAGGAAGTTGCTCGTACGCAACTACCACACCTTTTTGCAGCGCTTCCCTGGTGCCCAACTTACTCACGGGCAACAGATGAAAGGTGCTGACACTAACAACAAGACGCCCACTACGCGGGCAGCCACTGGAGACTCATAATGAGCCAGACCTCTAAACCTTCAAAAGCATCAGCAAAAAAGTCAGCGGCCAACGCTGCTGACACAGGGCAAGATAGCCAAGCTGATTTACGTTTAAACAAACGCCTTAAAGACATGCCTATTGCCATTGTTGGCATGGCGAGCATCTTCGCTAACTCTCGTTACCTAAACAAGTTTTGGGATCTCATCAGCGAGAAAATCGATGCCATTACTGAGCTTCCAGCGAGCCATTGGCAGCCAGAAGAGTATTACGATGCCAATAAGAGCACGCCAGATAAGAGTTATTGTAAGCGTGGTGGCTTCCTGCCAGATGTTGACTTTAACCCGATGGAATTTGGTCTGCCGCCAAATATTTTAGAGCTCACTGACTCATCACAGTTGCTGTCTTTAATCGTTGCCAAAGAAGTGTTGGCCGATGCTAACTTGCCTGCCGACTATGATCGCGACAAGATTGGTATCACCTTAGGTGTGGGTGGCGGACAAAAAATTAGCCACAGCCTAACCGCTCGTTTGCAGTATCCAGTATTGAAAAAAGTCTTCGCCAGCAGTGGAATTAGCGATGAAGACAGCGAAATGCTAATCAAGAAATTCCAAGACCAATATATCCATTGGGAAGAAAACTCGTTCCCGGGCTCACTGGGTAATGTGATTGCTGGTCGTATTGCTAACCGCTTTGATTTTGGTGGCATGAACTGCGTCGTCGATGCCGCCTGTGCAGGCTCACTAGCAGCAATGCGCATGGCATTAAGCGAGCTTGTTGAAGGCCGCTCAGAGATGATGATCACCGGTGGTGTATGTACCGACAACTCACCATCAATGTACATGAGTTTCTCTAAAACACCGGCGTTCACCACTAACGACACCATTCAACCATTCGACATCGACTCGAAAGGGATGATGATTGGTGAAGGTATCGGCATGATCGCCCTAAAACGCCTAGAAGATGCAGAACGTGATGGCGACAGAATCTACTCGGTGATTAAAGGTATCGGTTCTTCATCAGATGGTAAGTTCAAGTCTATCTATGCGCCGCGTCCATCAGGTCAGGCTAAAGCACTGAATCGTGCCTACGATGATGCCGGTTTTGCACCACACACATTAGGTTTAATTGAAGCCCACGGTACGGGCACCGCTGCTGGTGATGCCGCAGAATTTGCCGGCCTTTGTTCGGTGTTTGGTCAAGACTGCGATGACAAACAGCATATCGCGTTAGGTTCGGTTAAATCGCAAATCGGCCACACTAAATCGACTGCGGGTACCGCGGGTCTGATTAAAGCGGCCTTGGCACTGCACCACAAAGTGCTACCACCAACCATCAACGTGAGCGAGCCAAGTCCAAAGCTGGATATTGAAAACTCACCTTTCTACCTTAATACCGAAACACGCCCATGGTTACCTCGGGTTGATGGTACGCCACGTCGTGCTGGTATCAGCTCATTTGGTTTTGGCGGCACCAACTTCCACTTCGTACTAGAAGAGTACCAAGCAGAACACAGTCGCGACGATGCCGACAAAGCTAAATATCGTCAGCGTGAAGTGGCACAAAGCTGGTTAGTGAGCGCTGCAGATAAAGCCGCATTGATTGACGCATTGACTTCGCTCAACAGCGCAGCTGATCAAGCCGAGTTTATCTTAAAAGATAGCGCCGAAGATTACCCAACTCGCACACTTGATGCTAACCATGCGCGTATTGGTATTGTCGCAACAGACACCCAATCACTCAAAGCGCAATTGACCCAAGCTATCAGTAAACTGCAAAGCAGCGATGATGTAAGCTGGCAGCTTCCAGGTGGCACTAGCTACCGTGCTAGTGCGCTAGTGAGCGACAAGTCAGGTGCTAAAGTAGCGGCATTGTTTGCTGGCCAAGGTTCACAGTACCTAAACATGGGTCGCGAGCTTGCCTGTTACTACCCTGAGATGCGCCAACAATGGGTTAGCGCAGATAAAGTATTTGCTGGCAATGATAAAACACCACTTTCACACATCGTTTACCCTAAGCCGGTATTTAATAAGCAAGATGTGAAAGCGCAAGAATCGGTATTAACCAACACCGCCAACGCACAAAGCGCAATTGGTGCGATGTCGATGGGCCAATACGCGCTATTTAGCGCCGCAGGCTTTAATGCCGATATGGTTGCAGGACACAGTTTTGGTGAACTCAGTGCACTTTGTGCTGCAGGCGTGATCAGCAGTGATGACTATTACAAGCTGGCCTTTGCCCGTGGCGATGCCATGGCGACTAAAGCCACACCTAAAGCCGGTGAAACTGAAGCCGATACCGGTGCAATGTATGCCATTATCACCAAAGACAGCAGTGATCTTGAAACCTTAGAGGCCACTATTGCCAAGTTCGACGGCGTCAAAGTCGCTAACTATAACGCGCCAACACAATCAGTGATTGCAGGCCCGACAGCAACCACAGCGGATGCCGCTAAGGCGCTTGCCGATTTAGGTTATAAAGCCATTAACCTACCTGTATCAGGTGCATTCCACACCGAGCTAGTAGGCCACGCCCAAGCACCGTTCGCTAAAGCGATTGATAGCGCGAAGTTCACTAAGCCAAGTCGCAGTCTCTATTCTAATGCGACAGGCAAAGCCTATGACGCCAGCGGCGCTAAAATTAAGACCGCCTTTAAGAAGCATATGCTGCAATCGGTACGCTTCACTGACCAGTTAAGCGCCATGTATGACGCAGGTGCACGTGTTTTTGTTGAGTTTGGACCTAAGAATATTCTACAAAAGTTGGTACAGGGCACTCTAGCCACTAAAGGCGAAGAGATCTGTGCGATTGCGATCAACCCAAGCCCGAAAGCAGATAGCGATGTGCAGCTAAAACAAGCTGCCGTACAACTTGCTGTAGCCGGGGTTAGCTTAGACAATATTGACCCATATCAAGCCGATATTGCTGCGCCCGCAAAAGCATCGCCAATGAATATTACCCTCAACGCGGTTAACTACATCAGCGCGGCTACCCGCAGCAAGATGGAAAAATCACTTAACCAAGGCCAAGTGTCTAGCACCATAGTGGTCGAAGAAAAAGTGGTTGAAAAAGTGGTTGAAGTTGAAAAAGTCGTTGAAAAAATAGTTGAAGTTCCCACGGTAGTGGAAAAAATTATCGAAGTTGCTGCGCCGCACCAAGATGCTGCCCAGTCTGTTAATCACACCATCAATGAGAGTGCCGTACCAGTGTCGCAAGATAACAAACCAAGCGTAGGTTCATCAGCCGATGCGCTGACACAGTTCTTTGCAGCCCAGCAGCAAGCAGCACAGCTGCACCAAGAGTTTTTACAAATTCCGCAGCAATACGGTGATACCTTCACTACATTGATGACCGAACAAACTAAGCTTGCCAACAATGGCGTGGCGATTCCAGAAAGCCTACAGCGCTCGATGGAACAGTTCCACCAGCTGCAAGCTCAAACGGTGCAAAGCCATACTCAGTTCTTAGAAATGCAAGCGGGTAGCAACAATGCAGCCCTAGCAGCACTAAGTGGCGCCCAACTTCAAGCACCTCAAGTCAGTGCACCAGCACCTGTCAGCACTGTTACTGCCGCGCCGGTAATTAGCGCGCCAGTGGCGCCTCAAGCGCCGGTACAAACTGCGCCAGTACAAACAGCGCCACAAGCGATAAGCGCGCCAAAAGTCGCGCCAGCGCAAGTGGTGGCTACGCCTGCACCAGTTGCAGCTCCCGCTCCAGTTACAGCGCCTGCAGCCCCTGTTGTTACACCCGTTGCTAGCGCACCTGTGGCCGCGGCACCTGCGGGATTAAACGCCGAGCAAGTGCAAACTACCATGATGGCGGTTGTGGCTGAAAAAACCGGTTACCCAACCGAAATGCTTGAGCTTGAAATGGATATGGAAGCCGACTTAGGCATCGACTCCATTAAGCGTGTTGAAATTCTTGGTAGCGTACAAGATGAGCTGCCAGGCTTGCCAGAGCTTAGCCCTGAAGATTTAGCGGAATGCCGCACCTTAGGTGAAATTGTTGCCTACATGAACAGTAAGCTACCTGCTGCGGGTTCAGTTGCCGCTGCGCCAGTGGCTGCTCCAGCCGTGATCGGTGGTTTAGATGCAGCCCAAGTTCAAAGCACTATGATGGCGGTTATCGCTGAAAAAACCGGTTACCCAACCGAAATGCTTGAGCTTGAAATGGATATGGAAGCCGACTTAGGCATCGATTCGATTAAGCGCGTTGAAATTCTCGGTACTGTGCAAGATGAGCTACCAGGTCTACCTGAGCTTAGCCCAGAAGATTTAGCGGAATGCCGCACCTTAGGTGAAATTGTTGCCTACATGAACAGCAAGCTACCTGCTGCGGGTTCAGTGGCTACAGCACCAGTTGCTGCCGCTGCAGTCAGCGGTGGTCTAGATGCAGCCCAAGTACAAGCCACCATGATGAGTGTCGTGGCCGATAAAACCGGTTACCCTACTGAAATGCTAGAACTGAGCATGGATATGGAAGCAGATTTGGGCATTGACTCAATCAAGCGTGTTGAAATTCTTGGTACCGTGCAAGATGAGCTGCCAGGCTTGCCTGAGCTAAGCCCAGAAGATTTAGCCGAGTGCCGCACCCTTGGTGAAATCGTTGCTTATATGAATAGCAAATTGCCAGCCAGTGCACCGGTTGCCTACGGCGCTGCCGCGCCAGCTATCACGCCTGTGGCAGCACCTGCAGCAACAGGCGGCTTAGATGCAGCCCAAGTACAAGCCACCATGATGAGTGTCGTGGCCGATAAAACCGGTTACCCAACTGAAATGCTTGAACTGAGCATGGATATGGAAGCCGACCTAGGTATCGATTCGATTAAACGGGTTGAAATTCTTGGTACCGTACAAGATGAGCTACCAGGCTTACCAGAGCTTAACCCTGAAGATTTAGCAGAGTGCCGCACTTTAGGTGAAATTGTTGCTTACATGAACAGCAAGCTACCTGCTAGTGCACCTGTTGCAGCAACAACGACAGCTGCGCCAGCTGCACAAGCACCTGTGGCAAGCGGTTTAAGCGCTGATCAAGTCCAAGCGACTATGATGAAAGTCGTCGCAGACAAAACCGGTTACCCAACTGAAATGCTCGAACTGAGCATGGATATGGAAGCCGACCTAGGTATCGACTCTATCAAGCGTGTTGAAATTCTTGGTACCGTACAAGATGAACTACCAGGACTGCCTGAGCTTAACCCTGAAGATCTCGCCGAGTGTCGTACCCTAGGCGAAATTGTTAGCTACATGAACAGCAAGCTTACCGTTAGCACGCCAGCAGCACCAGTTGCCGCGACTAGCGCTGCGCAAGCCCCCGTAGCAAGTGGTTTAAGCCCACAACAGGTACAAGCTACCATGATGAAAGTGGTCGCTGATAAAACCGGCTACCCAACTGAAATGCTTGAGCTAAGCATGGACATGGAAGCCGACCTAGGTATCGACTCGATTAAACGCGTTGAGATTCTAGGGACGGTACAAGATGAGCTACCAGGGCTACCTGATCTTAACCCAGAAGATCTCGCAGAATGCCGTACCCTAGGCGAAATTGTGGATTACATGAACAGCAAGCTTGGCGATGGCCAAAGTGCAACCGCGAGTGCTGCGGCAAAACCAGCACCAGTGGCAAATCAGCCAAGTGTTGAGCTACCACCCCATGATGAGGTTGCATTAAAAAAGCTTGATGCGGCGAGCAAACTAGTTGATTGCTTCGCCGCTGATAGCACCGTTGTGATCACCGATGACGGTCATCATGCCGGTGTATTAGCCGAGAAGCTAAACAAACAGGGTCTGAATGTCGCGGTTGTGCGTTTACCAGAAGGCCAACCACAGTCACCGCTAAGCAGTGAAGTCGCAAGTTTCCAAGCAAAATCTGTTGACGAAGCGGGTATCAAAGCCGTTATCGGTCAAATAGACAAGCAGCTGGGCAATATTGCTGGTTTCGTACACCTGCAACCCCAAAGCACTGCCAGTGCAGAGCAAGCCGTTAATCTTGACGATGCGAGTATGCAGCATGTGACCCAAGCGTTCCTATGGGCCAAATTACTGCAGCCAAGCCTATGCAAAGACACTGGCGCGCGTCGCTGCTTTGTTACCGTAAGCCGTATCGACGGCGGTTTCGGATATTTAGATGCAGCCGAGCTTGCCAAAGCTGAGCTCAACCAAGCCGCGCTAGCTGGATTAACTAAAACCTTGAGCCATGAATGGCCAAACGTGTTCTGTCGAGCGCTGGATATTGCACCCAGTGTCGATGCCAGCAACTTAGCTGATGCAATTGCTGCAGAACTGTTTGACCAGCAAGGTATTGCAGAAGTCGCGATAGCGCAGCAAAACGGTGAGCTTGTGCGTCACACCCTTGTTGCCAGCACGGCAGTCAATCAAACCGCTGCAGCTAACTTAGATAGTGCAGATAAAATACTGGTGACCGGGGGTGCAAAAGGCGTCACATTTGAATGTGCTCTTGCCCTAGCCTCACGTACCCAATCACACTTTGTGCTTGCGGGTCGTAGCCAATTGCAGGCCATTCCACAATGGGCTGCAGGTAAACAAGCGTCAGAGCTGAAACCTGCTGCCATTGCGCACATCATCGCATCTGGCGAAAAGCCAACGCCAAAACAAGTTGATGCACTAGTTTGGCCGGTTCAAAGCAGTCTTGAAATCAGTCATGCATTGGCCGCCTTTGAGCAAGTCGGTGCCAGCGCTGAGTATGTCAGCATGGATGTCACTGACAGCCAAGCAATTGGCCAAGCATTGAGTACCCTCAAAGGGGTCAGTCAGGCGAGCGATATTACCGGTATCATTCATGGTGCTGGCGTATTGGCTGACAAGCATATCCAAGATAAAACTGCAGCAGAGTTAGCCCGTGTTTATGGCACTAAAGTTAACGGCCTAAAAGCCCTACTTGCCGCCATTGAACCAAGCAAACTTAAGCTACTGGCGATGTTTAGCTCAGCAGCCGGTTTCTACGGCAACACTGGCCAAAGTGATTACTCAATGTCTAACGACATTCTTAACAAAGCGGCACTGCAATTTAGTGCCCGTCAAGGCCAAACTAAAGTGATGAGCTTTAACTGGGGCCCTTGGGATGGCGGCATGGTCAACCCAGCGCTGAAAAAGATGTTCACTGAACGCGGTGTCTATGTCATTCCGCTAAAAGCGGGTGCAGAGTTATTTGCCAATCAACTACTCAATCAAACTGGCGTACAGTTACTGATTGGTACTTCAATGCAAGGCAATAACCAAGACAGCCAAGGAGCAGCTGCTGTAAAAAAGCTTAATGCGGGTGAGGTGCAACTTGCATCGCGCCCGCTTGCGGCAACCTCGGTTACGCGCCAACTAGACCCAAAAGCAATGGCCTTTATTGAAGACCATTGCATTGGCGGCAATCCTGTATTGCCGACAGTTTGCGCCATTCAGTGGATGCGTGAAGTTGCCAGCGAAATGCTAGGCTCACGCATCACTGTTCGAGATTATAAGCTGCTTAAGGGCATTGTGTTTGACAGCGCTACGCCACAGCAAATGACCTTGGAGTTAACGCCAGCTAAAGACAACAGTCTTGAAGCGCTTATCTCTGCCAACGGCCGGCCACAATATAAAGCCAGCTTAGTTGCCGATGAGCAGCCGTTGCCTGCGGCGAAAGCCTTAGCAGCCCACAATGATGTGGTTGCATCAGGCGCGAGCTTGTATCAGGACGGTACGCTGTTCCATGGTCCGCGCCTACAAGGGATTAAGCAGGTCACGCGCTTTGATGAACAAGGTTTAGTGGCTGATTGCCAAATTCCAATGGTTGAGTTGAGCGATTGTGGCGACTTTACCCCAAGCGCACATATAGGTGGCAGCCAAGCTTTCGCTGAAGACTTATTGTTGCAAGCCATGCTCGTTTGGGCACGCATGCAGTACGGTGCGGCCAGTTTGCCTAGTACTATCGGTGAGTTTCAGGTATTGCGTCCACTTGCCTTTGGCGAGTCGGGTGTTATTGAGCTCAGTGTCAAACGTACTAGCCAACGTGCCTTAGAAGCCGATATTGCCTTGTATCATAGCAATGGTGAACTCAGCGCTAAGATGACCGCAGCCAAAGTGACCATCAGTAAAGGGCTTAACGCCGCTTTTACGGCAAATAAGGCCACGTTAGTACAACATGAGGCGAAGCTGTAATGTCGACATTGGTCTCCAACGCCACCCATGGTCAAGCTGCTGATAGTGTTATGCCACTGCGCATAGCACTATTAGCGTTGCCGTCGGCTCAGATGAGTGATGAGGTGCTCAAGCACCTATTGCCAGATCTGAGCCGCAGTCAGCTATTTGACCAACCCATTGTACAAATTCAAGTGGATGACTTTGAGGCTAATCTCAAAGCCACCATCGACGCGATTAGTAATGATAAAGTGGTGCAGTTAACGGCCCAGTGCTGTGACACCGACGCCCCAATTTCATTACTAATGATGCCAGCACTCAAAGCGGCGCAACTGCGTATTCATCCCCACGCCCAACTCGCTGCTATGCAACAAAGCGCGCTGGGCAGCAATGCAGCATTGAGCGCGGCACTAAGCCAAGCAAAACGTGATGAAACCGATTTAAGCCGTAACCAAGATCATCATAATCTCGATAGCCGTCAGCAATTTGCTGTTGTCTATCAATTGATTGTGGCGATGGCATCGCGCACTTGGCAACGTGAGTTAGTTAACGGCGAGACGCCGCTAAGTAGCAAACAAGCTAAAAGCCACTATTGGTATACCGAGCATCACCAAGCCCGAGTCGCGGCTATCAGCTTTACCGACGATGCTTCATCGCAAGCGGTAAGCTATGTGCTTTCGCAAGGTAGCGGCGTACTCGCTGCCAAATCACTATTGCATGCACAGCAACTGCAATTTGTAGTGCAAGCGGATGACGTCAGCAACCTTACAGCGGCCCTTGGTCAGCTTGAGCAAGCACTCATCGACGAACCGCTAGCACTGCTTAAACTTATGCGCGACAACTTGGCCGAAGCTGCTCAGTCAACGAGTCAATATCGCGCGGTATTGCAAGCCACTGGCGTTGATGCACTTAAAACTGAAATAACAGCGCTTATCCAAGCACTGCCCAAGGTGATCACCGCTGACATGCACGCCGCGCCCTACCGCACTCCAGCAGGCAGCTATTTTGCTAGCACGCCACTGGGCAGCAATAAGCAACAGGCATTAGCCTTTGTTTACCCCGGTGTCGGTACGGTGTACGCAGACATGTTTAGTGAATTACATGGCTATTTCCCTGAGCTGTTTGCGCGCCTAGAGCGTGAAGGCAATCTCAAAGCCATGTTACAAGCCGACGCCATTTATGATTTGGACCCTAAAACTGCCGCCAACATGGCACTAGGCGATTTAGCTATCGCTGGTGTAGGTAGCAGTTATATGCTCACGCAACTGCTCACCCAAGCCTTTAAGATTAAGCCTAACTTTGCGTTAGGTTATTCAATGGGTGAAGCCTCAATGTGGGCCAGTTTGGGCGTGTGGCAAAACCCACATGCACTGATTGCAAAAACCCAAACCGACCCGCTGTTTACGTCTGCGATATCAGGTGACTTAACCGCAGTTAGAGCGGCTTGGCAACTGCAAAACAGTGATGAAGCCATCGACTGGAATAGCTTTGTGGTGCGCTGTGATAAAGCTGCAATCAGTGCGTTGCTGCCTCAGTATCCGCGTGCTTATTTGGCCATTGTGCAAGGTGATACCTGTGTCATTGCTGGCTGCCAAACACAATGTAAAGCCCTGTTGAGTGAACTCGGTAAGCGCGGCATTGCCGCGAATCGCGTCACCGCAATGCACACTACGCCAGCACTGAATGAACATAGCAACGTGATTGATTTTTACAATCAACCTTTGTGCGATGACGTGCCAAACGATATCGGTTTTATCAGTGCCGCCAGTTTGCTGAGTGGTCAGGATAAAGCCGTCAATGAACAACAATCACTCAACAGTCAAATTATTGCTGAGTCGATAGCCGATACCTTCTGTCATCCTTTGGACTTTACCGCCTTAATCCATAGCGCGCAGCGCCAAGGTGCCAAGCTGTTTGTTGAAATAGGCGCAGATAGACAAAACTGCACCTTGATCGACAAAATCGTTAAGCAAGACGGCGGCGATGCGAGTGCCTGTTGCACGGTACCAATGAATGCCAAAGGTGGCACTGATACCACCCATTTACTTAAAGCCTTGGGGCAGCTTATTAGCCACCAAGTGCCGATGTCATGGCAACCATTACTTGACGGCTTAGACCGCGAGATTGCTTTGCTAAAAAATCAACAGCAGCTCGCAGATATTGCTGTTGCTAATGGCATTACCTTACCGAAAGGGGAAGTCTCATGTCGCTAGCTGACAAGTCTTCAAAACCAAGTAAAACCAAACAGAACAAAATTGCCATTGTTGGCTTGGCGACTCTGTACCCAGATGCCAAGACCCCAGAGCAATTTTGGCAAAACTTGCTGGACAAGCGCGACTCGCGCACCACCTTGACCAACGAAAAACTCGGTGCCAACAGCGCCGACTATCAAGGGGTTCAGGGCCAGTCAGACCGCTTTTATTGTGACCAAGGCGGTTACATTGAAAACTTCAGCTTTAACCCTGAAGGCTACCGCCTAAGTAGCGAAGCGCTCAACGGCTTAGATGACAGCTTTTTGTGGGCACTTGATACTAGCCGCAAAGCGCTAGAAGATGCCGGTGTGGCACTAAGCGATAGCCACACTTTGCAGCGTACCGGCGTAATCATGGGGGCGCTTAGCTTCCCAACGGCACGCTCTAATGATCTGTTTTTACCGATTTATCACAGCGCGGTAGAAAAAGCGCTGCAACACAAATTGGCCAATCCAGCCTTTAGCCTTAACCCGACCAATGCGGATTCATCGCGGGCACAACAAGGCCAAGCCATTGATGTTGCCAATGGTGCGATCGCCCATAACACCTCAAAGGTGGTGGCCGATGCGCTAGGTTTAGGTGCGGCACAATTGAGCTTAGATGCCGCCTGTGCCAGTTCGGTATATTCACTTAAACTGGCCTGTGATTACTTAACCACAGGTAAAGCCGATGTGATGCTAGCGGGGGCGGTCTCAGGCGCTGACCCGTTCTTTATCAACATGGGGTTCTCAATTTTCCACGCCTACCCTGACCACGGTGTGTCAGTGCCATTTGATGCCGACAGTAAAGGCTTGTTTGCCGGTGAAGGCGCTGGGGTACTGGTATTAAAACGCCTTGATGATGCCCAGCGCGATGGCGACAAAATTTATGCGGTTGTCAATGGTGTTGGCCTATCCAATGACGGTAAAGGTCAGTTTGTACTGAGCCCGAACCCCAAAGGACAAGTTCGCGCGTTTGAGCGTGCCTATGCCGCCAGTGATATCGCACCTAAAGATATTGAAGTAATTGAATGTCACGCCACAGGCACACCGCTGGGTGACAAGATTGAGCTAACCTCGATGGAGCAGTTTTTTGCTGACAAACTCGAAGGTAACAGCGCGCCAATGATTGGCTCAGCCAAATCCAATTTAGGCCACTTACTGACAGCAGCTGGCATGCCAGGGATCATGAAGATGATCTTTGCGATGCGCGAAGGTGCCCTGCCACCGAGTATTAATATCAGCGATGCGATTAGCTCACCCAATGGCCTATTTGGCAGCCATACCCTACCCAATCAAGTCACGCCTTGGCCGGTGAAAACCAACAACCCAGCGCGCCATGCTGGGGTATCGGTATTTGGATTTGGCGGCTGTAATGCCCACTTACTGTTAGAGTCTTACTGCGCAGATGAACAGCTCGTCGCCACACCACAGCCAAGCGCGCCGACGGCAATGACAGTGACTGGTATTGCCGGTCACTTTGGGCCGCTAAGCAGTATCGATCAGCTCGATCGCGCCATTAGTGAACGTAGCAATGGCTTTATTGGTTTACCTAAGCAGCGCTGGAAAGGGCTTGAACAACATCAAGACTTGCTCAATCAGTTTGGCTTAAGCGCGGCACCGAAAGGCGCTTATGTCGATAACTTTGAACTCGACTTCCTACGCTTTAAGCTACCGCCTAATGAAGACGATAGACTGATCTCGCAACAACTGATGCTGATGCGAGTCACTGACGAAGCTATCCGTGACGCGAAATTACAACCTGGTCAAACCGTAGCGGTATTGGTTGCTATGGAAACTGAGCTGGAATTACACCAGTTCCGTGGCCGCGTTAATCTGCACACTCAGCTGGCACAAAGCCTAAATGCAATGGGTGTCAGCCTTAGCGATAGCGAATACCAAGCGTTAGAAGCTATTGCCATGGACAGTGTCCTTGATGCCGCTAAGCTGAACCAGTACACCAGCTTTATTGGCAATATCATGGCATCACGTATTGCCTCGCTGTGGGACTTTAATGGCCCAGCCTTTACTATCTCAGCGGGCGAGCAATCAGTGAGTCGCTGTGTAGATGTGGCGCAAAACCTGATGTCTGAAGATAATATCGATGCCGTGGTGATTGCCGCAGTCGATTTGTCAGCCAGTTTTGAGCAGGTCATCTTAAAGAACCAGCTGGCACCGGTAGCCATTGAGCCCAACACGGGTGCAGCAGGTAGCTGGAATGTCGGCGAAGGTGCAGGCGCTGTGGTATTGGTGAAAGCCGGTACTGAACTTGAGCAGCAACAAGTCGGTTATGCCAGTCTTGATGCCTTAAGCTTTGGCCATGTAGAACACGCCAGTCGCGTCAGTGATAGTTTGTTGTCGCAAAGTGGCGTTGATAGCAGCAGTATTAAAGTGGCTGAAACCAGTGTCGCACCTGGTAGCTTAGCGATTAACCCACTGGCATTGGCCCAGGCAGTGCACACTAATGCCGACGAGCGCATTGGCCATTGTTTTGCCGCCGCTGGCATGGCCAGTATGCTGCACGGCTTGCTCAATCTATCTAAGCATGCCGTTAGCGCCAATAGCCGCCAACATGCCTTAGTCAGTAACGTCAGTGAAGATCAAATCTCGCAAATTCTGCTCAGCCAAAGTGATGCCCAACAGCAAGCACTTAGCCAGCGCTTAAGCCAAGAGCTTAAATCAGATGCTAAACATCAACTGATTAAGCAAGTGCATTTAGGTGGCCGAGATATCTACCAGCACATTGTTGACACTCCGATTGCCGAGCTTGCCACTATTCAACAAAAGGTGGGCCAATCTCAGCACTCAAACGTGAGCAAAACACCACTGCAATATGTTGCCCGTCAGCCGCAAGCGCTCAATCATGCCGCCCAGACAGCACCAGTTAATTCTGTATTAGGTAACCCTACGCCAATGACAACTAAAACTCTTAACCCGAGCACTCCTGCTGCAGCCATTAATGTTAGCCAGGGTGATCTCAATGCGTTTCAACAGAACCAACAACTAACTCAGCAAGCTCATCAAGCCTTTTTGCAAAGCCGCGCTAGCGGAATGAAAGTGGCCGATGCCTTGCTTAAGCAGCAGTTAGCACAAGTCACTGGCAATACCGCGCCAGCAATTGCACACAGCGCGCCAGTCAATGCCCTAAACAATGCAGCAACGCCAACTACTGCGCCTGTGATTAAGCCAGATCATGCTAACGTGCCGCCCTACACCGCGCCAATTCCAGCACTGAAACCCTGCATCTGGAATTATGCCGACTTAGTTGAGTATGCTGAGGGTGACATCGCTAAGGTGTTTGGCCAAGATTATGCCATCATCGACAGCTACTCACGCCGCGTACGTCTACCAACCACTGACTACTTGCTGGTTTCTCGCGTAACAAAACTTGATGCCACCATGAACGAGTTTAAACCTTGTTCAATGACCACCGAGTATGACATTCCCGTTGATGCACCTTACCTGGTCGACGGCCAAATTCCGTGGGCTGTGGCGGTTGAGTCAGGCCAATGTGACTTAATGTTGATTAGTTACTTAGGCATTGATTTTGAAAACAAAGGTGATCGCGTATACCGCTTACTTGATTGTACCCTTACGTTCTTGGGCGATCTGCCGCGCGGTGGTGACACCCTACGTTATGATATTAAAATCAATAACTACGCCCGTAACGGCGACACCTTGTTGTTCTTCTTCTCATATGAGTGCTTTGTTGGCGATAAGATGATCCTGAAAATGGATGGCGGCTGTGCTGGCTTCTTTACCGACGAAGAGCTTGCTGACGGCAAAGGCGTGATCCGCACAGAAGATGAAATCAAGGCGCGCAACTTAGCGCAAAAGCAGGTGTTTAAGCCTTTACTTGATTGCCCTAAAACTCAGTTTAGCTACCCAGAGATCCACCAACTACTGTCAGCCAACATTGAAGGCTGTTTTGGCCCAAGCCATGCGGGTGAGCCACAACCATCATTATGTTTCGCCTCAGAGAAATTCTTGATGATTGAACAGGTCAGCAAGGTTGACCGTCAAGGCGGCGCATGGGGCTTAGGTTTAATTGAAGGCCATAAGCAGCTTGAGCCAGACCACTGGTATTTCCCGTGTCACTTTAAAGGTGACCAAGTGATGGCAGGCTCGCTGATGGCCGAAGGTTGTGGCCAGTTGCTGCAGTTCTACATGCTGCACTTAGGTATGCATACCCAAACTAAAAATGGTCGCTTCCAGCCACTGGAAAATGCCTCGCAGCAGGTACGTTGCCGTGGTCAAGTGATCCCGCAGTCAGCGGTATTAACCTACCGTATGGAAATTACCGAGATTGGCTTTAGCCCGCGCCCTTACGCCAAGGCAAATATTGACATTTTGCTTGATGGTAAAGCGGTTGTGGATTTCCAAAACCTTGGGGTGATGATCAAAGAAGAAGATGAATGTACCCTTTATCCGTTACTGGAGTCTGCTCAAGAGCAAGTGCCAGCAACGGACGCGAAAAAAGTCTATCAAGCTGCGTCTGCTAACGCCCCATTAATGGCGCAAATTCCAGACTTAAGCAAAACACCAAACAAAGGTGTGGTGCCAATCTCTCATGTGGAAGCACCAGTCACACCAGATTACCCTAACCGGGTGCCTGATACTGTGCCATTTACGCCGTACCATATGTTTGAATTTGCAACAGGCAACATTGAAAACTGTTTTGGCCCTGAGTTTGCTATCTACCGCGGTATGATCCCACCCCGCACCCCATGTGGCGATCTACAGCTCACCACCCGTGTGATTGAAGTTAATGGCGAGCGCGGTGACTTTAAAACCCCATCGTCATGTATTGCTGAATACGAAGTCCCAACCGATGCGTGGTATTTCGATAAAAACAGCCACCACGCTGTTATGCCCTATTCGGTATTGATGGAAATTTCACTGCAGCCTAACGGCTTTATCTCTGGCTACATGGGTACCACGCTTGGTTTCCCTGGGCTTGAGCTGTTCTTCCGTAACTTAGATGGTAGTGGTGAACTGCTGCGCGATGTCGATTTACGCGGCAAAACCATTGTTAATGACTCGCGCTTACTGTCTACGGTAATGGCGGGCACTAACATCATCCAGAGCTTTAGTTTTGAGCTAAGCACCGATGGCGAGCCGTTCTATCGCGGCACCGCGGTATTTGGCTACTTTAAAGCAGAAGCCCTGAAAGACCAGCTAGGTCTTGATAACGGTAAAGTCACTCAGCCTTGGCATGTGGCTAATGGCGTAAGCGCCGACCATAAAGTGAACCTGTTAGATAAAACTAGCCGCTACTTCACTGCCCCTGCAGGTCAGCCACACTATCGTTTGGCGGGTGGTCAACTTAACTTTATCGATACGGTTGAGATTGTTGAGCGTGGCGGTAGCGAAGGCTTAGGTTACTTATATGCCGAGCGCACCATTGACCCAAGTGATTGGTTCTTCCAGTTCCACTTCCACCAAGATCCGGTCATGCCGGGCTCGCTAGGTGTTGAAGCCATCATTGAAACCATGCAGACTTATGCCATCAATCAAGACTTAGGCGCTGGCTTTAGCAAGCCTAAGTTCGGACAGATTTTATCTAACATCAAGTGGAAGTATCGCGGTCAGATCAACCCACTTAACAAGCAGATGTCAATGGACGTTAACATCACTTCAGTGAAAGATGTCGATGGTAAGAAAGTCATCACAGGTAACGCTAGCTTAAGCAAAGACGGCCTACGTATTTACGAAGTGACCGACATTGCAATCTGCATTGAAGAGTCAGCATAGGGGCATGGCCTCAGCTAAGTCACCCTTAGCTGAGGCAACTCAATTACGCGCTAAAACGATAAAAATTAAAAGGTCTTGAATAATGAATTCGACTACAACTAATGAACAGCTCTCGCCATGGCCTTGGTCGGTGACAGAAAGCCAAATCCAATTTGATACCCAAGCGATGGGCCAACAGCTTAAAGATTTTAGTCGCAGCTGCTACGTGGTAAACCATGTAGACAAAGGCATAGGTATTGCCGTAGAAGCCCAAGTAGCGGCCAACGGAAAAGTCGACAGCCAGTCTCACCCAGTAAGTGCTTTCGCACCAGCCCTTGGCACAGAAAGCTTAGGTGACAGTAATTTCCGCCGCGTCCATGGGGTGAAATACGCCTACTATGCTGGCGCAATGGCAAACGGTATCTCTTCAGAAGAGTTAGTTATCGCGCTTGGCAAAGCCGGTATCTTATGCTCATTTGGTGCGGCAGGCTTAATTCCATCACGTGTAGAAGCCGCCATTAACCGCATTCAAGCGGCACTGCCAAATGGCCCCTACATGTTTAACCTTATCCATAGCCCAAGTGAACCTGCACTTGAGCGTGGCAGTGTTGAACTGTTTTTAAAGCATAAAGTACGCACTGTTGAAGCCTCGGCGTTTTTAGGGCTGACCCCACAAATTGTTTATTACCGCGCCGCAGGCCTAAGCCGTGATGCCCAAGGTAATATTGTGATTGCCAACAAAGTCATTGCCAAAGTTAGCCGCACCGAAGTGGCTGAAAAATTCATGATGCCTGCGCCAGCAAAAATGCTGCAAAAGCTGGTTGATGAAGGATCAATTACCGCTGAGCAAATGGAACTAGCGCAACTGGTGCCTATGGCTGATGATGTGACCGCAGAAGCCGATTCTGGTGGCCACACGGATAACCGCCCACTCGTGACGTTATTGCCAACTATTTTGGCACTAAAAGATGCCATTCAAGACAAGTATCAGTACGACACCCCAATCCGTGTAGGCTGTGGTGGTGGCGTGGGGACGCCTGATGCAGCGCTGGCAACCTTTAACATGGGCGCAGCTTATATCGTTACAGGCTCAATCAACCAAGCTTGTGTTGAAGCCGGTGCCAGTGAGCATACCCGTAAACTTCTGGCAACCACAGAGATGGCGGATGTCACCATGGCGCCAGCTGCCGATATGTTTGAGATGGGCGTGAAACTGCAAGTGGTTAAACGCGGCACCCTATTCCCAATGCGCGCCAATAAGCTCTATGAAATTTATACCCGTTATGACTCAATTGAAGCCATTCCGGCCGATGAGCGTGAAAAGCTAGAGAAGCAGGTATTCCGTTCAAGCTTAGATGATATTTGGGCGGGTACGGTCGCGCACTTTAATGAGCGTGACCCTAAGCAAATTGAGCGTGCCGAAGGCAATCCGAAGCGTAAAATGGCGCTTATTTTCCGCTGGTACCTTGGCTTATCAAGCCGCTGGTCTAACTCTGGTGAAGCTGGTCGTGAAATGGATTATCAAATCTGGGCAGGCCCAGCACTTGGTGCCTTTAACCAGTGGGCCAAAGGCAGTTATTTAGATAACTACCAAGACCGTAACGCCGTCGATTTAGCCAAGCACTTAATGTACGGTGCCGCGTACCTTAATCGCGTTAACACCCTCACCGCCCAAGGGGTGAAATTACCTGGTGAGCTACTACGCTGGCGACCTACGGAGCGCATGGCATAAGCTGTTATAACTTAGCCAAAGGTCACAATAAAAAAGCCATCGTTTAGATGGCTTTTTTATTGTGTGGCTGAAACCGTGCACTATTTATCGGGCAAAACGCAGGGTTAGCCTGCAGCTGGTAAGATTTCTAATGTCGCTAAACTATCTCCAGGAAGCAACGGCGTTGGCTGGTGAGTACCGTACTCATCAAAACCGGCGCGATAAAAATCAGATAATGGATGGCCTGACTGTCCGCCAGGTATCGCCATAATGCCCTGCTCTTCACGGCCTGGTTGCACCACAAAACGTTGCGATGCGCCAAAGCTACTGCGCTGTACTGCCGGCATATAGCTGTCACCAAAGCCTGCAACCTCTGGCATATCTAACCAGTGGCTCAACAACGGGATCTGCTTACTAAACGGATGTTGCACCTTAAGCGCATTAACCTTACCCCATTGCAAGGTCGCTAAATCTCCGCTATTACGACTATCGTATTTGGCGAGCAAATCCTGCTTACTATGGCGGTAGGCGTCAAGGCTAAAGGCTGCCCAGCTATCATATCCTTGCGGTAGCCATTGCGGTGGCTGCTTAGCTAACAGTTGCCACATGGGTGTTTCAAGATTGCGCTTGATCGCCGACAAGCTCAGCTGCTGCTTGTTCAGCCCCGCTTCTAACGGCGCAAATGTTGCGTCTATCATCTGATCACGAAAGTGCCGCACTAAGGTGTATCCCACTGAGTCACTGCAAGCACATTGTTGCCACTGCGCCAGTGCTTGTAAATCATCGCTGAATACTTTGGGTTGGCTTGAAAGCACGCTTACTAGGTACTCATGCCACGGGGTTAAAAAGTGGGCGGTATTGTCAAACTGCATCGCAAAAAATAACCGCTCATCAAAGCTGTCATGGGCCAACAAATTATCACGTACTTGTTCAGCTCGTGCCCCTAGCGCATAACCGCCATCACCAAAGCGCTGATGATCACTCGCTGACATGACCCGTGAATTGGCGCTCCATAAGCGATCGCTCTGCGGGTTATGCACCCGCGGGATTTGAGTTTCATCCTGACGCCACAGTTCAGCCTGATAATCATCGCTGTGCTGCGCGGTATCACTTAATGCTGTACGTGACGGAATAGCGCCAGTGGGTTGCCAGGCAGCATCGCCTTGGCTGTCGACTATCAGCAAGTTTTGTACTGGAATACCAAAGTGCTTGGCTTTTTCTAGGCCAGTGCTGACATCGGTGGCTGTTTCTAACTGCATCAACTGCATATCAACGGCGTAAGGCTGATGCGCCACCCAAGCAAGCGCATAGGCCTTATCGTCAATACGTCTAACTGGGCCAAATCGGCTTAACTCCAGCGCATATTCACGCTCGCCTTTTGGCAGTTTAATCTGTTGTTTTTCGACTTGTGTGGCTTCATCGTCCGCCAGAGCAATCCAGTCAGCGGTATCGATATAGGCGTTAGTGAACCCCCAAGCAATATGACCATTCGTGCCCACCACAATGGCTGGTGCGCCGGGCAATGATACCCCAGTAACCTGCACCGCTTCGCCTGTAGCGCTTTGATAGTTTAGCTGGGCGCGATACCAAATAATGGGCACCGCAAACGACAGGTGCATATCATCAGATAGCATGCCGTGGCCGCTTTGGGTGACCTTGCCACTGACCGCCCAGTTATTACTGCCCACTTCTACTGGCTCAGCAATAGGCGTTACCTTTGCCATGGCCACCGTTGGTAAGCTTAAGCTAGGGATAGCAATCTCAGGTGTGGCCAGTTCGCTGCCATCTATTGCCGCTTGATAACGGCTATTTTGGTTCACAAATGCCAACATATCAGCACCAAAATAGCGCTCAATGTGCGCTAGGGTTAAATCACGTTTGATGGTCCCTGATTGTAAATCCAAATACATGCTAAAAATCACTAACAGGCTATCGGCGCTGCGCCAAGGCTCTGGCTTACTTTGGGTGAGCAAGTACTCAAACGAGCGTAAATGCTGCGCTTGCTGGGCATCGTTCACCCCCGCAGCGTAATCTTGCAGCAGACGTTTACTGGCCACATCCATATTGGCCACTATCATCTCAGCGCGCTGCCTGAACTGATGAAAGCGTTGACGCTCATCTAGCTTAATGACAGCGAGGCCAAATATCTCAGCTAACTCACCAGCGGCATTGCGGCGCAATAAATCCATTTGGAAGAAACGGTCTTGGCCATGGGCATACCCCAAGGCATAGGCGGCATCGTTACGATTGCTGGCGGTAATTACCGCGGTGCCTAAGCTGTCACGACTTAAACTGACCGCTTGTTTTACCCCACCGCTGTACACAGTGCCGGTCAATTGCGGCAAGCTAGAATACAGCCCCGCATACAGGGTAATCGCGCCAACAAAGCCTAAGGCTAACAAGCCTATCAGCAGCTTTTTTATTATTTTTATCATCAAGTAAGCTTATATCTGAGCATGTTGCCATCCACTATAACGGCAAGTTACCAAGATGTTAATGTTATCGATAATAATTATGGCTGTAAGTGGGTGGGTGGTTTATAACATTAGTGGCATTAGTCGGTTTTCGCCTCCCAGCGGGGTTTGTGCGGATACCTTAGCGAGTCGCTGTAAAGCCCTCCGTGGCCGCTTTGCGGTTTCATCCCTGAAACCGAAACTCGCTGCGATATCTGCACGGTGTTAATTGCCTCTTCGATTTGGCTGTGTTTTGTGGGATGGACTTGGTTTGCACTGTGTAATTGGCTGCCATTTACCACAATGGTGGATAGTGAGGTTTCGCCTCCCAGCGGGGTGGCTTCCAATTACCACAATGGCGGAAAGTGGGTTTTCGCTTCCAGCGGGGTATGTGCAGATACCTTAGCGAGTCGCTGTAAAGCCCTCCGTGGCCGCTTTGCGGTTTCATCCCTGAAACCGAAACTCGCTGCGGTATCTGCACGGCGTTAATTGCCTCTTCGATTTGGCATTGTTTTGTGGGATGGGCTTGGTTTTTCACAGTGCAATTGGTTGTCATCTTCCTGATCAGTGCTCGAAAGGATTTAGCTTCCAGCGGTGGAGTTGCCATTTACCACAATGAATACTAGTGGTTTTTCGCCTCCAGCGGGGTATGTGCAGATACTTTTTCGGGGCGCTACAAGCACTTCCATGTGTGCTCGACGGTGGCATCCATGCCACCAACGCCCTCCGCCGTATCTACACTGGGTTTAGTGTCTCTTCGATTTCCCCTTATTTTTCGAGAGAGGCATAGTTTCTGGATGCGTTATTACATTTATGAATGAAAGGCATGGATGCCAAGGAGCGACCATGCTGTCGAAGGCCTCAGTCGTATCTGCACTGGGTTTAGTGTCTCTTCGATTTAGCGTGGCAGCAGAGAATTCGCGTCGCAATAGAATTGGCATTAGGTACTGATTTATCGATAAATCTATTTTGATCATCGCGGAAAACGTCACAAATAAGTCAATTCAGACTTCCTACAGCGAACATTGAATAAAAGCCACCCTCCACATGAATATAAGTCATTGAAGATGAATAGCTTTTAAGTTAACTTGCCACTATAACATTAACGTGAGTGTCCGTTGTTATGCGGAATTCGGTCTAATACACCGTTAGCAGTATGAGGAGTATTGTTCTAAATGGATTCACCAGAGTTATCAATTATATTTCTAAATCTAGTAATAGTTTTAGTTGCATACCTTTCTATTTACCCTAAATTAGCTGGAAATAATTTTAATAAAATTTCATTTTATGACATTTTTATTTCAGGCTTTTCATTGCTGGTCGTAGGTTTTAACTATTGGGGCAGCGGACATGAATTCAATTTATTAGTTTCTAATGTAAATTGGTTTTGGTTTACTCTAGTTACTTACGGAGCAATCGAAACTCCTATTGCCATTTGGTACTTCAAAAAACACAAAATTAAATTGTAAATACTGCTAAAAAACAAATTAACTGGGACACGTAGAGCTTACTCGATTCCACTTTGTTCCACATTTTAGCAAGCATTACTTAGCGCGTTATTTGGACGTTTTGCATTCATAGAGTTACGGAGCAAAAAATGAATAGTCACCAACTTTTTTTATCACATATACATGAAGAGAAATATATAGAGAGAAATATATAGACACCCATAGTTAATGTTTCGGGATGGGCTTTGTTTTTCACAGTTCAATTGGTTGTCACCTTCCTAATCAGTACTCGAAAGGATTTAGCTTCCAGCGGTGGAGTTGCCATTTACCACAATGGTGGATAGTGGGTTTTCGCCTCCTGCGGAGTTTGTGCAGATACCTTAGCGAGTCGCTGTAAAGCCCTCCGTGGCCGCTTTGCGGTTTCATCCCTGAAACCAAAACTCGCTGCGATATCTGCACGGCGTTAATTGCCTCTTCGATTTTGCGTTATCTCAATGCTTAAGGGATTGTTTGCTATTTCCCCTTTTATAAATCCAATATTGTTAGACGCTATCAAGATTTTCCCGTCGCGAAATTTCGCTGTTTGAAATGTTCGCCGGGCGTTATGGAGGTTGCAAGGAGGATATTGAAAATTCAAACGGAATAAGACGAGCAGTCCTCCTTGCCCGGTGCAGGATGGAATCCTGCGATCTATTGCCAAACGCAGTTTGGCTGTCCTGGCAAAATGATGTGCTGACCAACAAGGGAAATTGACTGTTTTTGTATCCCGTTATAATGAGATTGAGCAAATTTTTGCGCTAAGGCGTAGAAACAGAGAATTCGCGCCGCAATAGATTTGGCATTAGGTGCTGATTTATAGGTAAATCTATTTTGATCACCGCAGAAAAACGTCACAAATAACTCAAATCCGACTTTCTACAGCGAACATTGAATAAAAGTCACCCTCGACTTAAACATAAGCTATTGAAGGTGAATAGCTTTTAAGTTAGCTTGCTACTATTACATTAACGTGGCTGTCCGTTGTTATGCGGAAATCGGCCTAATATACTGTTAGGTGTGCCGATTGATCGAGTTTAATTCAAGCTCTTGGACAGTATTCATGGATGGTGATTCCATTCTTGAAATGAATAAAGATACATTTGATGAGTCAGAGGTAATGCTTACTGAAGATTTGCTTTGCTTCAGAAGTATTGATGAAACACTATTTGTTGATTTAGGCTATTACGGAAAGAGTGAAAAGTGGGGGATTTTCGTTGTTAAAAATAATGACTGGGAAAGTCCACTGGAATATATAGAGTGTAATAACCTCTTGAGCAGCATCGCTAAGGTTCAAGAATTACTGCATCTTTACCAAAAGCACACCTAACAAGCGCATTAAGTGATGGGACTGCTAACGCTTGGCTCGGTTCCGCTTCGCTTCACAGTATAGCCAAGCATTATCAGCCCCTTATGCGGGCGTTAGGTAGAGTATGTTTTTCCACATTGATGAATCGGGTAATACTGGGAATAATTTATTTGATAAAAATCAACCAAGGCTTAGCTACGGTCTAATTTCTAGCGTTACTAACGTAGATGCTCTTTGTGTCGTCGAACACAATGCTATTCGAGATATAATCGATGATGACCTAATTCATGCAAATATATTGGGTATAGGTGGCTTGGTAAAAATTGCTCCGTTATTGATTAAAATCCAGAAAAAAATGAAGTTCGATTTTGACTACTATTTTATAGAAAAACTCGATTATGCCTTAGTTATATTCTTTGATGCCGTTTTTGATGCTGGGTTAAACGATGCTGTCAAATGGGATACATATTGGAGTCCCTTGAGATACCTTTTAATACACAAATTATCTGTTCTATTTGACGAAGACCTGCTTCGAGAGTCTTGGAGGTTATCAACAGTAAAACGGGTTGAGAATTGTGAGGATGCTATCGTTAGTCTGCTTTCTGAAGTTAAAATTCGAGCAGAGAACGCTGCCCTAGACGCAAGATCCAAAGAGCTTATCATCGATGCTTTGGATTTCGGTATTAGAAAGCCACTATCACTTGATTTCGGTCACCCAGATCAAAAAATAATATCTCCGAATGCTGTTGGTTTTCAGTTTGTCGTAGCTGCAATTGCACGACGAACAAGGAAGAAACGCAGAAAATCAGTGTCATCTATAATCGTGGATAGGCAAAATCAATTCAATAAGGCTCAAATTGGAACGCACTATAATCTTTCAAGAATAGCCGAAGGCATTAAAAACTCTTCTGAGAAAGATAAGGCCATGTATTTCAATAATCCACTCTATACGGATTTTTCGCCTGAAGAAGTTTCACATAAAGGTTTAACAGATAAGGAGTTGACTATTTCGAAAAGTACTGACTCTATAGGGCTTCAAATTGTTGACGTTTATTTGTGGATTGCAAATAAACTTATTTCTGGTGTTAATCTACCATCAGAATTAATGGAACTCTGGCAGTTATTTCAACATCGGAGCTCGATTGATGGCATCTCAATGAGAGGGATGGCCGAGCGATTCAAAAACTTCGAGAAAAACCTACCTAAGCTCAATGATCTAACAGATGAGCAGCGAATAATGGCAAAGGAATCAGTCGATCAGCATCGAAAAAAAGTTAAGGCGCTTGTCTAGTCTTGGCCGTTTCCAGCCTAACAAGGAATAAATAGTGAAAATTGAAAGTATATGGGTCAAAAACTGGCGTTGGTAAGCCCCTAGTTATCTAGACACTTTCTAGTTTCTCAAAATACTGCTTTTCGAACTTCATTGGTGACAGTCCGTTATTACTACCATGATGGCGCACTGGATTATAGAAATATTCGATATAGTTAAATATTTCTGAGCGTGCTTCATCTCTGGTTTTATAGACTTTTCGCTTAACTCTATCCTTCTTTAGGAGTGAGAAAAAACTCTCTGCAACAGCGTTATCATGGCAGTTCCCTCTGCGGCTCATACTTGCTTCAAGGTTGTGTTCTTTAAGAAAACTACGCCAATCTGAACAGGTATATTGCACACCTTGATCGGAATGTATTAGCACTTTTTCGGTCGGAGAC
>NZ_JAEH01000053.1 GCF_000518805.1 Shewanella waksmanii ATCC BAA-643 | reverse complement strand
ACGGTACCCGATAATGTTACCATGGTGCCATTGCTGGCTTCGTCACTGTTGACTACATTGTCATCACCAATCACGATTGGGTTTAAATCTATGCTCGCTGCAATTGTGGTATCCAATACAGCTGAGTCGGTTCCTGGTGCAGAAGTGTTGCCTGATTGATCTGTGATAGTAGCAGTCACTACGATTTCAGCACCCTCTTCTGGTCTGGGGAGAGTGATGTTCACAAAACCATTGTCAATATCTACTTGTGTCAGAATCATATCTGATCCGTTCACAGTTAGCGTATCACCAGCAACTGCTCCAGTACCTCCAAGATCAATAGTGACAGCAACTTCTGTAGCATCGCCAATCTCTTGGTTGCTGATGAAAGCATCATTATTTTCATCCGTTGTAATCGTTACTTGAGGTGCGCCATCTGCCACAGGTGTGACAGTGAGTGATAAGGTGGCTGTAGCTCCGGTGTTTGTGGTGTAGGTGATGACAGGAACGGTACCATTCCAGTTAGGTTCCGGTTGGAAAGTATATGAACCATTAGAGTTAATGGTCAATTGGCCACCATTGACCGTAACAGTGGTATTAGCTGAATAGGTATTGCCTTCAACATTAAAGCTGACTACGGATAGGGTATTGTCAATATCACTATCATTGAGTAGTACATTTCCTGACCCAGTGGTATCTTCAGCAAAGGTATTGAAGTCATTTACAGCATTAGTCGGATCATCAACCGGTAGTACAGAAATGGCTAAAGTCGCAGACACACCTGTATTGGTTGTGTAAGTGACTGTAGGTACGCTACCATTCCAATCATTAGCTGGGATGAAGGTATAGCTGCCATTACTATTAATGGTTAAAGTGCCGCCTACAACTCCTATTGAGCTACCAGCAGCAAGTGTTTGACCATTAACACTAAAGGTTGCGACACTAAGTATATCGTCAACATCGTTGTCATTGCTTAGAGCATTACCTGTTGCTATACCGCCCTCATTGATCACATTGAAGTCATTGTTAAGTTGACTAGGATCATCTACAGGAGTGACCTCAATTTCTAGCGTGGCCGTAGAGCCTGTATTAGTGGTGTAGGTAATGACAGGTAAAACACCGTTCCAGTTATCATTTGGTGTAAATGTATAGCTTCCGTCCTCGTTGATAATGAGAATACCGCCTTCGAGCTGAGCCGTAGCTCCGGCAGGATAGCCTTGACCATCGACTTCAAAACCTGCAACGGTTAAATCATTATCAATATCAGAATCGTTGTCTAGAACGTTCCCAATAGCAACTGTATCTTCATCGATGGTTTGTACATCATCGGCAAGTACACTTTCGTCATCGACAGCTTCTACTTGGATGGTTAGTGTTGCAGAATATCCAGTATTGGTGGTGTAGGTGATAACAGGTAAAGCGCCGTTCCAGTTTTCATTTGGAGTAAATGTATAGCTACCATCTTCGTTAATAACTATTGAGCCGCTTTCTAGCTCTACAGTTGTACCTGCAGTGTAGCTTTGCCCATCGATTTCAAAACTGGCGACGGTGAGGTCATCATCCACATCAAAGTCATTGTCTAATACGTTGCCGGTTGCAATTGTATCTTCGTCAATTGTATTTGTGTCATTTTCTAGCACACTTGGGTCATCTACAGGGGTAACATCAAGTGTTAACGTCGCTGTAGAGCCAGTATTGGTGGTGTAAGTGATGACAGGTAAAACACCGTTCCAGTTTTCATTTGGTGTAAATGTATAGCTACCATCTTCGTTGATGATAAGTATGCCACCTGCGAGCTGAGCCGCAGCTCCAGCAGGGTAACCTTGGCCATCGACTTCAAAACCTGCAATGGTTAGGTCATTATCAACATCGGAGTCGTTGTCTAAGACATTGCCAACAGCAACAGTATCTTCATCGATGGTTTGTATGTCATCGGCAAGTACACTTTCGTCATCGACGGCTTCGACTTGGATGGTTAGCGTTGCGCTATATCCAGTATTGGTTGTGTAAGTGATAACAGGAACGTTGCCATTCCAGTTTTCGTTTGGCGTGAAGGTATAGCTACCATCTTCGTTGATAACTAAGACACCGCCCTCTAAAGTAACAGAGTCTCCGGCGTTGTATTGCTCACCATTAACTTCAAACGTTGCAACAGTGAGTACATCATCACCGTCGCTATCATTATCTAATACGTTGCCAGTTGCGATGCTGTCTTCTTCAATAACTGAAACATCGTCAATTAATACTGAGGCTAAATCGTACTCCTCAGTGGTTGTTGCGGTCCCATAAACATCGCCTGGACCATAACCATATACTACAGCGTCGACAATCGTGTCACTGTCTAAGACAAGCTCACTACCCTCTACTTGAATAGAGAAGTTGCCATTGGCGTCCATTACGGTTTGATAATTTTGACCGTTAATGGTGACGACTACGATGCCCACTCCAATGGCGGCATCGGCAGTAACCGTACCGGTTACAGTAATAAGCTGCTCGCCTTCTTCAGTCGTGATGACGTTATCACCTGTGATAGGATCTAAATCAATACTAATCGCAGTGTTACTAGGCAAATCGTTGTCAAATATCCGCAAAGTGCCTTGAGGATCCGTGAGCAATGCGTTAGTTGGATTGGTCAAGTTGATTAACGCAAACTCTGGGTTGTCGGTTTCAATAATTAAGTCATCGACAATGGGTACATTAATAAAGGCTGTGGTTTGCCCTGGCTGGAACGTTACCGTACCAGAGACATTAATGAAATCTTCACCAAATAGCGCTGTTAGCTCTTGAGAGCTGAAATCGACGGTGACAACTTCGCTACTTGGGCTGCTTAACGTTAGAGTGAAGGTGGCAAACTCCATACCTTCGATAGCGATTGCATAGTCAATGTCGATAATCGGCAAATTATTACCCGACCCGCCATCATTATCAAAGATCGCAAACTGTAGGACTTCGTCATAGAAGTTCTCGCCGGTGACATCGGCTCTAAAATACTCAGTTGGTTCTACATGAGCATCATCAAAGATTGGCACGCGGATCAGTACCGCTTCATTGCCTGCTGCTAAAGTAAAGCCAAAGATCGGGCGAGGAATTGTGCCGCTATAATCAATGGATTCAACTGTCATCGTTTGCCAAGTAATACCACCATCGTTTGAATATTCGATAGGAACGATGTAATCGTCGGCATACTCTGCAATTGGGAAACCCAGTTGCTCACTAAGTAATTCACTGGTGAAGTTAATAAATAGCTCTTGATCTTCATCAAATACCAGCTGGCTATTAAGCGCAAACTGATTAAAGCCAACATCTTCTAATACATCAGGAATATCAGCAGATAAGTGGGATTTGAACTGATCTTGCGTCGAAGAAGTTACTTCTCTAAATGCCGTCCAATCTTCAACACGATAGTCTATTGATAAGTTTTCGAGATCGTACTGATCGATGCCATCATTAAGAATGATTTCGTAGTTACCGTCACCGAGATCGACTAAGGTACCAATATCAGCAAACTCTGCGCCTAATTGGACGTTTTTAACCACGAGGTTTTCGGTGATCACCTGATGGCCAACGGCGCCGGCAAGCAGATCGTCACTTGAAAATGTAATCTTTCCATCTAATTCATTGTAATTATAGGTAATCAACCCACCTGGTACTTCAATAATATCGGCAAGACGGTCATCATGAGACCCAGGAGCACGATCGCCAGCAAGCTCATCAATGGTATCGGCAACATGCTGCATAGCAATGGTTTCGAAGATGTTTTCACCGGTTTCACTTAGCTCTGATTCGCGGGTGAAAATGATGCCTAATTCGTTGAGAACCATCGACAGCATTTCTTTACCTGCCGTCGCCAAATTTAATGGTTGACCTGTGGTAGGGTCGACATAATTTGCCAGTGCATCATGGACTGCACTGAGAATATTAATGTTGTTGGCAAATGCACTATCGGTATTAATCAAGCTATTGGTTTGCAGTACACCGTCATCAACACCGTCACTTAGATCGCTATCTAATGCTTGTAAAAAGATCGCCATATTCTCAACATAGTTGAGGTTTGAATCTGATAGCGCAGTGCCAGCAATGTCTTGTAAAAATAGGATATCACCTTGAATAACATCGGCGCTGAATTCTGCAATAATCACGCCCCCGATGGAAAAGGTGACAGTGTCTCCCGCATTGTATGCAAAGGAGCCTGCAGGGCCTAAATCTCCGGTGAAACCTGTTAAACCGGATGAAGTGGTATAGGCCACGCCGTTGACAAAGCTATCGGTAAACTGAGCAATGTTGTAGCCTACCGTATCTAGCGGGGCAGGGGCAATAGATAACGCTGCAGTGGGGGCTGCTGCATCAAAGCTAGTATCATATTGCGCTGCGGCTTGGGTTTCAGAGCCGTCTCTAGATAATGAAACGAAATCTGAACCACCTTCGTTACCTGTGGCTCCACCGGCTGCGGTATCAGGTAGCTCAGCGGTTGGGTCTTCACCAGATGCAATAAGCGCCTGTAGTTGCTCGATCTCATCAAGGGCGGCTAAATCTTCGGGTATTTCACCTAGGTCAACTTGGGCTGAGCTGGTCTCATTGCTAGAGAAAGCGCTGCCATCGTCATAAGCGATCTCTAACTGACTATCATCAGTAAAATCAATAACGGCACCCGGAACAAGTATCTCGCCTTGCTCAATAGGCCGTTGTTGACCGTTGATTGTGACTGTCGCTGTGCCGTTGACAAGTGTAACTTGTCCTTGTTTTTCAATAGTTAGAGTACTCATAGCTGCCCCCGAGCAGTGTGACCTTAAAGTGCAAATTATGTGCTATTTTAAGGATGAAATTTTACAGGTTGGCTACAAATTTTAACAATCGTATTTGCTCAAGTCAATTTTTTGACATCGCTGAAACCTAGCTGTGACGGGGGTTTGCAACTAAAGTACTACGGTATTTGGCGCTCTTTAGGTCAACCACTATATGTAGTGGTTTGGTTTTATATTTTACCTAGAGAAAAGCGAAAAAAATTACCTGAATTTGGCTCATTTTCTTCAAAATTGTTGCTTAAGATTAAAATGGGCACAGTAGGTAGCAAAAAGTCTTTCGAGTGGAAGGTGACTAAACGGTGACTGATTCAAGCATATTGGATGAATGAGAGATAAAGCTATTAATAATCAATCTATTATGTGTGATATTATTAATCTGCATAAATAATAAAACCACCTTAAAAGGTGGCTTTATTAGAACTAATTAGTCTGACAGTACGCTTAGCTGAGCGCTCTGCGGTAATTGAGGATTGCCGCATTTTGTTCACCTAAATGCTCACAAGTTTCTGCCAACAATTGCCAGCTACTACTTTGTGGATTTTGGTCACAGGCTTTTTGTAACCAAGGTTTCGCGAGGCGGTACTCTTTACTGGTTAAATAGAGCTGCGCTATACAAAGTTGGTACTCAGCATTGTCGGCAAACTTCTTTTCTAAAGCGAACAGTATTTGCCTGGTATCAACATCAGCTGCTGTGACTAACTCTGCTAGTGCGGCATAAATATCACCATGAACCGAAGCTTTTGCTTGCTTTAATAGTAGCTTTAACGCTTCAGGCTTACGATCAAACTTGGCCAAGCCACGTGCGTATATGGCGATGTACTGAGGTTGCTTTCTTGCTGCACGAGTAAGCCAATGCCACACTTTTTCTAGCTCTTGTTCATTGGTATCAATGGCATGATTAAGCATGGCTGTCTTGGTTTGCAGCGCTATCGCTTGCCACTTTTCATCAGTCAATAATTGGCGTTTCTTGAGGATAGGCAATAGCAAATTTATCGCATGCCAATCTTGTTGGCTTTGATATAGTTCGAGTGCCAGCAGTAATACAGGAGATTTGCTCTTACTTGACGGGTTTAGCTCATCTAGTATTGCGCGGGCATCGTCGAGCTTACCTTGTTGCAACAGGTAACGCATTCGCGTAGTGGCAACTGCTTTTTTAGCTGTGGGCTCTTTATCTGCTTCAAGTAAATAGTTGTCGCGCTGTTCGGTATTACCTTGGTGTTGCGCAGCCCGAGCTGCAACAAGCAAGTTGAGCGTGGGTATTTCCCCTTTCTCAGCCCCTTTGGCCATGGCTTTTTCTGCGGCAGGCCAATCTTCTTCTGCGAGTGAAAGCGCACCGTTTAATGTGTGTTTACGAGCAGCTTTTCTGCGCCAGCGCTCAGGGAGTAGACGACTGCTTAGCAGTAAGTTAACTAGAAAAACAATTACCCATTCAACCAGTTGCAATAGGGTGTAAAACACAATCGCAGCTAGAATGGCAAAAACTAAGCTGGTTTCTATTTCATAATCAGCAAAGGCAAGATACACATAGCCATTGGCGCCTGCTAAATAGGGGCTAACACACAGCCCCAGCAATATAACGACTAGATAAAACAAGGCTCTCATCATAAGGCTTTCTCCTCAATCGCAAGGAGGTTGCCATGATTGACCAATTGTTGCAGTAAAGGCGTTGACGCAAAACGATTTATGCTAGGTGTTTGTAGCTCTAAGGTCGCTAATGCATCTAATGCTGCAAGCGTTTCTTCAGTTCTCGCATCTTTAAGATTGAAATACTGAAATATCCATTGGCGCGCTAGGCGAATTGACTGTCGGTAATTCACTTCATCTTGTCTAAATAGTGCTAACTGAGATTGCAGCAGTTTGCTCTTAATATTCTCAACTAAATACCATTGCTGGTCCGGCGCTAGTAGTGGACCATGATCCGCGGTGCGTTTTCGAATCACCACAAACTCTTCAAGTAATGCTTGCCAAGAATGTGCCAGATTAGCACGCCAGTCATCGATTGAATCGGTCATTTGATCAAGGTTGTCACTGGCTGACTCATTATCTAAATCAGCACGGTTGAGCGGCAAATTATGTAGATTTTCTATCAGACTATCTATCGTAAGGGCGGTGCCGGCAACATCGGTAGATTTAACCGCACCCACGGCGCGTAAATCGGCCGCGAGGGCTTTTCTTATCAGCATCAATGCTGGGTCTTTCATCGATTCGATGCGTTCGTCCGCAGCCGTGAGCAAGCTTGCTGCAGTGCGTGGATCATTTTCAAGCCACAGTTTGTTGCCAGCCATTCGGACTAAATATTTAGCTTCTTCTGCCATCCAGTGATTAGGTGAGCGTAGTGCTAACTTCTCTACTCTTTGTTGTAACTGCTGTTGTTGGCTGTCCATCTGTTGGATGGCTTGATTACTTTGCTGTTGAGCTTGCCTAAGTTGCTGCTCTAACTGAGTAATGCGTTTGGCTGGATCGCTTAATGCGACGGTGACCTGTTGGGCGAGTTCACTGGCATAGGTTTGCTGCTTAGCTTGTTCTTGATAAAAAAAGTAGCCGCCTGCTGTCATGGCAAACGCTAATATCAGTATCAAGAATAGGTTAATAAACACCCCCCAAGAGACTCCCTGTTTAACTACCGTGGCGGGCGGTAACTCTTGAGCTGGGGCAGAATTAGCTGCGGGCTTTGCGGTTTGCTTAAGGCTATCGGTTGCAGCTGAACCTTTGGCATCAAGCTTGTCCGTGACATCAGGAGTGTCGGTTACATCAGGGGTGTGCGGAGCTTCATCGATGCTGCTTGGCACATCATTTTTGGATTCAACAACAGTACTATCTTGATCTTTATTGTCCATGTAATGATCCCTTGGAAGCAAAAAGCATTAAAAATTGGGCTTGGTAACAGAGTGAATTATAACCCTAAGGCGCCAAGTACTGCATCTTTGTTTGCGGCTTTGGCATTGGTTACCTGGCTAAAACCAGCCGCTTGTGCCTGCTGGTATACACGTATACTAGGCACTATGATATGACAAGCTTGCAGCCATGCAAACTGTTCTTTTGGGACGAGATTAATTAGATTTGCCAAAATCTCACCACTGGTGACAACAATAGTATCAACTTGATGGTGCTGCCAGTCTTTGACTAACTTGGCGCCATCTAACTTTGGGCATTGACGTTGATAGACCTGCCAGTAGCTCAGTTGAGCGCCTCTTGCGCTGAGCTGTTCGGCTAAGGTTTCTCGGCCACCTACACCTCTGACAATACATATTTTGCTGTCGGTTAATCGCTGCAGTGCCGGTAGGGTAAGTAAGCCTTCTGTTTGTTGGTTGTCACTTGGTGCTTGCTCAGCTTCAATTCCGAGTGCGGCGAGTGCATCATAGGTTGCGCCACCAACGGCAAAATAACGCGCTTGAGGGAAGTCTTCACAGAGCTGTGCCGCATAGGTCACTGCATTAGTGCTGATAAAAATAATCAGTTCAGCTTGCTTAAAGGCGCTTAATGCTTTGGCGCTATCTAGGTAAGGTTCAACGGCAAGTAGGGGCGTAGTGAAATGAGGCACACCTTTTGAGGTAAGTGCCTCAACCATCGACTGATTGCGCCCCTGCGGGCGCGTCAGTAATACGGTCATTTATTTTGCATATACCGCATCAAGAATGGTTTTAGCGCCACGGCTGAGTAGATCATCAGCTAAGGCAATACCGAGTGCTTCGGCATCAGCTTTATTCCCAGAAGTGGTGCCTTCGATAATTTGACTGCCGTCAGGATTACCCACTAAACCACGTAATGTCAGCGTGTCACCATCAATTTCTGCATAGGCACCGATAGGCACTTGGCAACCACCTTCAAGGCGTGTGTTCATTGCGCGCTCAGCGAGCACACGGTGGCGAGTTTCTGTGTGCTCAAGTGGCGCAAGTAATGCTTTAACACGCTCATCATCTACGCGGCATTCAATACCTACGGCGCCTTGTCCGTTAGCAGGTAGTGATTCTTCTGCTGAAATAAAGCTCGCGATTCTCTCTTCAAGCTTTAAGCGCTTAAGGCCGGCAGCGGCAAGAATAATGGCGTCATAATTGCCCGCATCGAGTTTAGCTAAGCGTGTACCGACGTTGCCGCGAAGATCTTTAATTTCGAGGTCAGGACGGGCAGCGCGAATTTGGCATTGGCGACGCAAGCTTGAGGTGCCAACTACAGCCCCTTGAGGCAAATCTGCAATTGTCTTGTATGTGTTAGATACAAATGCGTCGCGTGGATCTTCACGTTCGCAAATGACTTGTAAGCCTAAGCCTTCAGGGAAATCGACAGGTACATCCTTCATTGAATGCACAGCAATGTCTGCTTTGCCTTCTAGCATTGCGACTTCAAGTTCTTTAACAAATAAGCCCTTGCCGCCGACTTTCGCCAGTGGAGTATCTAAGATCACATCGCCTTTAGTGCTCATTGGCAATAATTCAACAACCAAGCCCTCATGAGCTTGCTCTAATTCCGCTTTTACAAATTCTGCTTGCCACATTGCAAGTGGACTTTTACGTGTTGCGATTCGAACGACATTTTGCGACATGCTTGATATTCCATCAAAGGCCTTAATTGCGGTAATGCTAACATTGCTTTTACGTAGATGTAAGAAAGCGGTATTAAATCTTTGAACTCCACCCAATTATTACTCATTAAAAAGTGTGATGTAGATCTCATTTGCTTGCTGTTTTTGGCCAGAGTGATAGCATTGAAAATGAGGGCGTTTTATTAAGGAGTTGCTTAACTTTGGACCGAGGCTTGCAACAAACTGAAACCGCACAACGTCTAAATAAGGTGCGTATTGCTCGAGCAGCCGCGTTACTTTCACCGCTGCAACGTCACCTGTTTAAACTTATTCCGCTGCTGTTCCATTATCATCGCGCAGGTTACCCAGGCTATAACGGCCCGATGACACCTGCAGGTATCCATCATTATCAAATAGATGAAGATACCCTTAAGGCTTGTCAAACTTTAGATTTGGTTGAGCCAGTGACTCATTTTGTCCATCAACCCGCATTGGAAGGTGTGTATTGCATGGGGAGTACTGCCAGTTTCGGGCAAAACCCCAATAGTGATATTGATGTCTGGCTGGTACACGACCGTTTATTAAGCCCGCAAGAATGCAACTTGTTACAGGAAAAGTCGCAGTTGATCTCGCAATGGTTCCTCAAGTTTGATTTTGAGGTCAACATTTACTTAGTACATCCGCAGCAGTTTACTGCTCAACAGGCCGCGCAGGGTAATCAGGCACGATTGGGGGTGGAGCACAGTGGTAGTGCCCAGCATTGGCTGCTTTTAGAAGAGTTCTATCGCAGTCATATTCATTTGGCGGGTAAAAGTGTGGCGTGGTGGCCTAAAGCGGTGGAGAGCGAACACCACCTTTTTTTAGGCGATATTTCGCAGTTGCCTGCCAATGAGTACTTTGGTGCTTCTTTATGGCAACTATATAAAGGTTTAGATAAACCCCATAAAGCCTTGCTAAAAGTATTGTTGCTCGAAGCGTACGCAAGTGACTATCCCAATACGCAATTGGTCAGCGAACAGGTATGGCAATACACGCTTGAAGGTAACTTTTCTGCGGCCAATGATAGCTATTTGTTATTGTTTGAAGCGATAGAAAATTATCTGCTTAAAAAGGGCGACATGCGTCGATTAGAAGTCGCAAGGCGTTGTTTTTATCTTAAGTGTGGTATCAGACTCATCCATGCACAGCAAGCCAAAGATTGGCGCTATCACAAGTTAGCGGCGGTAGTAAAACAGTGGCAATGGTCTGATAGCCTATTAGAAACCTTAGATGCCTGTGAGCATTGGGACTGTGGTCAGTTGCAGTGGTTCAATCAGCAACTCAATGAGTTGATGCTAGGGAGTTATCAAACGTTACTGCAATTTACTTCAACCCATAAGCTTAGTGAAAGCCTCAAAATAGCTGATTTAGGGTTACTAACGCGTAAACTGCACACCTATTTTAGTGATGATTCGCAGCAGATTATTAGTCTCAACCGACTTTGGAGCCACAGTGTGGCCGAGGCACACCTGACTTTAGTGTACGGTAGCCAAAGCAAAACCTATTTTCTGTATCGCTGCAATGGCGATCGTAAGAGCTTTATTGGTCAGCGTCCCGTGTATCAATCCCATAGTAAGGCTAAAATTTTAGTCTGGGCGACACTCAATGGCGTTGCGCATCCTAAAACCCAGTGGTTTGAATATGGCGAAAGCGAGCAACAAGGTAAGCGCTTGCAACATGCTTGTGCGAGACTGGTATCCTTTTTTGGCCAAGATAATTGGCAGGTATCTAAACTGGACTTGTGCCAACCTTGGCACTACCGCAAAGCGATTTTTCTGCTGAACTTCAACGCCGACCCAACCGAAGAGTGGACTGGGCAAGAGATCATGGTCGACTATATGAATGCGAGTGTGTTTTCTCTTGGCCGAGAAAAACGCAACCTATTGCAATCTATCGATGTGATTTGCCAAAACAGCTGGGGTGAATGGCACTGTCACCACTTTGAGGGTGACAATGCTATTTTGGTGGCGCTTGAATATATGACCCCAGGCATGAAGCGGGCGGGTAAGCAGTTATCTGTTGAAGTGATCAGTTGTTCCAAGAAATTGAAATCACAATTTGAGCGAAGCGTACGTAATTTAGCTGCTCGTGCCGTCAGGTTGAGTGAACTGGCACAAACCTCCTCAACCATGGTTTACCCACTTAAAGTAGGGCGTGCGAGCTATGGGTTATTTTTTAACTCTAAAGGGATGGAATACCAAGACTTACATGATGCTAAGGCGTTCTATCAACTACTTAGTAAACGTCAGGTACTGGAATTGCCACGGCCTAATTTAGGCAACGAACCTTTCAGTAAAATCCCTGAAATTATTCAAGATTTTGCCGCCCGAGGTGCAATACAGTACTTTTTACGTCAAGGTGACGACGGATTAGATGTGTTCATTCTGAATGAAACTAATGAGTTAGAACACTATGTGCAGGCGGGGAGCAGCATTGAGGATTTGGTAAGTCAGGTGAGCCAATATCACGCCTTTGAAGAACCAGAAAATGACAGTGAACGTTTTAACTTACCGCAGTTCTTTAAACTCGAACGTGTTGATGGCGAATTAGCTATTTTGCCCTTTGGCGTGACTGAGTCTGAGGCACAATGTAATTTTTGATAAGCTAGTTAACGCAGCGCAATCGTATTAATCACGCTACGGAACAGCTTGGTCTAGATATCGAGTTTAATGCCACCTTGGCGGAAGATTGATTCAAGCACAAATGGCATAAACTCACCGCCATTGCGCTCATCAATCCATTTACCTTCTACATAGCTAAAGTGGTAACCACCTTGTAATGTGGCAACCCATATTTGATGCAAAGGCTCTTGTTTGTTGATAACGATTTTTGACTGATCTTCAAATTCAAGCTGAAGCACATTGCCTGAGGCATCAATATCGATATCTGCATCTTGCTCATCAATGGCTAACTCAATCGCATCATCAATCGCTTTAAACATCTCATCAGCGAGTTGGTGGTATTGAGAGTCGGTCATGGCCATGTTATCTGTCCTTTAATTGGATCGTATGTATAGCGCTAATACTACCACTGTCTTGGCAGGCCTCAATTGATTTTTTATTACCAATTGCAGGGTGATATATCATTTCAGTTGCAATAATTGCCCGCAAAATCGTAAATCTGCAGCTGAGCAACAATAAAATTCACTATTCATAAGTATTAGGCCGTTATTTGCTTGACTGCTAGCGTCGGTCTCTGCAAACATCAGGGGTTATCCCCTATAACATGATGTGGCTTAACCGATTGACGTCACTTTGATCTATTGCCGGAATTACAGATGTTGAAAAAAATGAGACTGTTTTCACTGTTATTGCTTGGTAGCCTATTGATCACTGCTTGTGGTCAAAAAGGTGCCCTTTATAAATCGCCTGAAAAACAAGACAACCAAACTGAGCAAGCTCAGTCGACACAACAAGCACCAACAGAAACAGAACAAAGTAATAAGGAATAGCGTCTTGGATTATTTTTTATATCAAAATGGCGAATTGCAGGCAGAAGATTGTCAGGTTGCCGAGCTAGCAGCTACTTATGGTACCCCTTTATATGTGTACTCTCGGGCCACATTAGAACGCCATTGGCGTGCATTTGATAACGCCGTGGCCGACCACCCGCATATGATCTGCTATGCGGTTAAAGCTAACTCCAATATTGCCGTGCTCAATGTATTGGCCCGTCTGGGTAGTGGCTTTGATATTGTCTCTGGTGGTGAACTGGCTCGGGTTATCCAAGCAGGCGGAGATCCTGCCAAAGTGGTGTTTTCCGGTGTCGGTAAAACCGTTGCTGAAATGGAAATGGCGCTGAATGTCGGCATCTACTGTTTCAATGTGGAATCGGCTGCCGAACTCGAACAGCTTAACGAGGTAGCGCTGCGCCTAGGTAAAGTTGCGCCGGTTTCCTTGCGCGTTAACCCAGATGTTGATGCGGGTACCCATCCCTATATTTCGACAGGGCTGAAAGAGAATAAGTTTGGCATTGCGATGGAAGAAGCTGAGACTATATTCCTACGCGCTGCGCAACTACCCGGTTTAGCGGTTAAGGGTGCCGATTGTCATATTGGCTCGCAGCTAACCGAAATCCAACCGTTTCTAGATGCCATGGATAGGATGCTGGGTCTTATCGACCGTTTGGCCGCGCAAGGAGTGAGCATTTCACACCTCGACGTAGGGGGCGGGTTAGGGGTGCCTTATGATGATGAAGTGCCGCCACAACCTAGTGACTATGCCGCCGCATTGCTGGCCAAAATTGCCGACCGTGACTTGCAATTGATATTTGAACCTGGGCGTGCCATTGCGGCCAATGCCGGGATCTTTGTCACTCAAGTGCTGTATCTCAAAGAGAACAGCGACAAGAACTTTGCCTTAGTCGATGGTGCCATGAACGATTTAATCCGGCCGTCTTTGTATAGTGCGTGGCAAAACATTATTGCAGTGAAGCCACGGGATGAGGCCACACAAAACTATGATATTGTGGGACCAGTATGTGAAACCGGTGACTTTTTAGGTAAGGATCGTGAGCTAGCATTGCAAGCGGGCGATCTTTTAGCGGTACGGTCTTCTGGTGCCTATGGATTTACCATGTCATCGAATTACAATTCCCGCCCTCGTTCTGCGGAAGTGATGGTTGATGGCGCCGAGCATCACCAAATTCGCGCCCGTGAAACGGTTGAACAATTGTGGCAGGGCGAGCAGCTTTTGCCCTAAGTTGTGAATATAAATTTGATGGTGGCTAAAGCTGCCATCGCTGGTTAGTTAAGGAAATATCTTGATCCAATTTACCAAAATGCATGGTCTGGGAAATGACTTTATGGTGGTCGATGGCGTGACCCAGAGTGTGTTTTTTTCGCCTGAGCAAATTAAACGCTTGTCGGATAGAAATTTTGGTATCGGCTTTGACCAGCTTTTGTTGGTTGAGCCGCCTTATGATCCAGATTTAGATTTCCATTACCGTATTTTTAATGCTGACGGTAGTGAGGTTGAGCAATGTGGCAACGGTGCGCGCTGTTTCGCACGTTTTGTCAAAAATAAAGGCTTGACCAATAAGCACAAAATTAAAGTCAGCACTTCAGCAGGCAAAATGACGCTACGGTTAGAGCGCGATGGCAATGTTACCGTCAACATGGGTGTGCCGGTACTTGAGCCAAACCGCATCCCATTTACCGCTAAGCGTCAGGAAAAAACCTACTTATTGCAAACCAACATCAATGGCGAAATGCAGACCCATTTATGCGGTGCCGTGTCGATGGGCAATCCGCACTGCGTGCTTGATGTGGATGATGTCGTTACCGCTGATGTGGCTGGAATTGGTGCCATAGTGACAACCCATGAGCGTTTTCCTAAGGGCGTGAATGTTGGCTTTATGCAGGTGATTAATCGTGGCCATATTAAGCTGCGAGTGTATGAACGTGGCGCTGCTGAAACCTTAGCTTGCGGCAGCGGTGCATGTGCGGCTGTAGTTGTGGGTTGTTTGCAAGGCAAACTCGATCGACGTGTGCGGGTGGATTTACCCGGCGGGTCGTTAACCATTAATTGGGATGGTGAAGGCAAACCGTTATGGATGACCGGTCCCGCTGAACAAGTGTACGATGGACAAATATAATAATGAAAGACGCAATGACTAAAAAAACAGACGTCCCATTTGATGAAGTATTAATTCGTGAGTATTTACTCGACAACCCCGATTTCTTTGCGCGCTACCCAGAGTTATTGTTAGCAATGCGCATTCCCCATGCTGAGCGTGGTGCGGTGTCGCTGGTAGAGCGTCGGCAAGAGATGCTCCGCAGCCGAGTGACCCAGTTAGAGGAAGAGATCACTGCGCTATTATCTATGGCCAGCCGCAATGAAAGTATCTATCTGTTTAACACTCAGTTGTCACTAAAGCTGTTAGAAGCGGAAGATTTAGGTGAGCTAAGGCAGACACTCTCAGCCCTGTTGAAAAAGCAATTTGAGTTCACTCATGTTCGCCTTATCACAGTGCATGATATCGATAGTGACTTGTCACGTATTTGGAGTGAACGTTTACGCTTTGGGTATTATTTTGGACGGTTGACCCAGGGTGAATCTAAGCGTCTGTTTGGTAGCGATGTCGGTTCGGTGGCACTATCTCGTTTAGCCGATGACTGTGGCCAAGTAATATTTGCGATTGCCAGTCAAGATCCATCACATTTCCATCCTGAAATGGATCACCTATTATTAGATCAAGTTAAGCAATTACTTGACCATTTATTGCCGAAACTCTAATAGGATAAACTATGGCGCGAAACTGGATTGAGCAATTTCAATTGCACCTAAGTGCTGAGCGCCAACTCTCTTCCCATACCCTGCACAATTACCTGTTTGAACTCTCTCGCGTCAATGAGATTTTGGGTGGTGACATTGATTGGCTTAGCGTGAGCGCCGAGCAGCTGCAACAGGTATTGAATAAACTGCATCGCCGTGGCCTAAGTCCGCGCTCGCTGTCATTATCTGTATCAGCAATTAAACAGTTTTATCAGTTTCTATTACTAGAGCAGGCGATAACCCATGATCCCGCCGCTAACTTGAGTGCCCCCAAACAACACAAGTCTTTGCCAAAAAATATGGATCTTGATTCAGTCAGTCACCTACTGAGTATTGATGCTGAGGATTTATTAGGTATCCGTGATAAAGCCATGATGGAGCTGTTTTATTCATCCGGTTTGCGTTTAGCTGAGCTGGCTGCTTTGGATGTAGCCGACATCGATTTTAAGCAGCGGCAAGTAAAAGTTATGGGTAAGGGCAGCAAAGAGCGGATCGTGCCCATTGGCAGTATCGCTATTGAGGCTATCGAACATTGGTTGGCCGAGAAACAGGCTATCGTTTGCACCGATGACGCCCTATTTGTCACCAGTAAAGGTCGTCGCTTAGCGCATCGTTCTATCCAAGCACGGCTGAAAAAATGTGGCCAGCAACAGGGATTAAATGTGCCGGTGCACCCACATAAATTACGCCACTCTTTTGCTACCCATATGCTGGAATCCAGTCAAGACTTACGGGCGGTGCAGGAACTACTGGGCCATGCCAATTTGTCGACCACCCAAGTGTATACCAGTCTCGACTTCCAACATCTTGCTAAAATATATGATGGCGCTCATCCACGAGCCAAAAAGCGGAGCCGTTAATGAAAATCAATATTCGCCCCGCGTTTATCAATACCATCAGTTTCGATCTCGATGATACCTTGTACGATAATCGTGGTTATATTCAAGCGGCTGAGCAAGCCTTACTCAACTTCTTAGCGCTGCAATTTCCTAGAGCTAAAGCTTGGCATAGCCGAGACTGGCTTAACTTAAAGCAGCGTTTGGTTAAAGCAAAACCGCTATTAGGACACGACACTACCGCCGCAAGGTTGGCGACACTTGAACAAGGTTTGCTGATAGCAGGTTATGACAAATCACAAGCAACTGCAGGGGCACAGCAGGGCTTAGCACTGTTTTTAGATAAACGCTCTGACTTTACCGTGCCCAGTGAGGTGTTGCTGCAATTAAAGAGTTTGCAAAGCCAGTATCGCTTAGTGGGCATTACCAATGGTAATGTCGATGCTAACCGTATTGGCTTAGGAGAGGTCTTTGAGTTTGTTCTTCATCCTGGTGAAGGTATGCGCATGAAGCCTTATCCGGATCTGTTTTACAAAGCCTGTCGTCAATTACATATCTCCCATAAACAGTTATTGCATGTAGGGGACAGCTATACTGCTGATGTGCAAGGAGCACGCCGTGCAGGTTGCCAAGCCGCCTGGCTTAACCCTGCAGTTGGGCGTGAGGCAATTGCGCCCCAGCAGGGCCAGCTAGCTCATATTGAGTTTTCCAATATTGATCAATTACAACAACTCTCGGGGTTAGGCTGATATTAGCTAGTGTTGTTTATACGCTGCTTCACGGCACGAGAATGTCGTCGTACATATAGTATCCCGCGCTTCGCGTTTAATTTCATAAAGCCGTGGCTTGATGCTCAAGTCTGACGGCTTATTTGCGATAATTGGCACATACTGCACTTAAAGCTTTAACCTTTATCGTATTTTCAGTGTTACTATTGTAATAACTCAGTTGTGTTATTTAACGGTTATCACTAATAAGCATGAATTGCCTGCTAAGACGTGGTTTGACTGCTTTGATTCGTCAAAGTGGCCAACTAGGTCGACTATTACTGATTTTGGCGCTGACATTTCAATCTGTGATTGCGATGGCGGCTAGCTGTGAGTCAGACAATCATGTCACTGAGGCAGCCAGCAACTATAGCGCCGCAGTCGACTGCGGGTCTGCGGACGCTACAACTGATAGCGAGGCATGTGAGTCAGAGCATATAGACGATTGCCATGATTGTAATAGTCAGTGCTGTGCCTGTTGTGTCAATTTAGTGCAAACCGTACAACTTGAGTTACTTCCACAACTTAGCCCCGATTCGCAGCCTGTTTTTGTCGCGCTGACCTACGCAGACTCACCGTTATATTCACTATTACGCCCGCCCCAAGCCTAGATTTTTGTTGATCTAAACTCGTCATCACTGTGACCGCAGTGTGATGATTTTTCCAAAATTCTGTTTGAGGCAAAATGAATGTCTTATGAGTTCTTTGTGCCTAAAGTGCTACGCGCTTTAGGTCAAACGTCTGTATTTGTGGGGGCGTGCACGCTAGCGCTCAGTGTGCAAGCATCATCTAACAATGAGATTGAAAGTCTGTCTTTAGCTACCGCTATTGAACGGACAATGCAGCAACATCCAAGTTTACAAGTTTATACCATTCGTCAGTCCGCAATTGATGCCGAAGGCCGCACTGCCGCGCTTTCTCCTGGGTATGAGTTAGGGTTCGAAGTCGAAAATGCCGCTGGTAGTGGTGAGTTTAGCGGTATTGATGGCGCCGAATTCAGTGTGTCATTGTCATCAGTGCTAGAGATGGGTGACAAGTTGGCTGCCCGCGGCGCGGTGATTAATGAAAAGCGCGCAGTGTTATTGGCGCAACAGAAGATACAAGCGTTGTCCGTTTTGGGTGAAGTCACCCGCCGCTATATCGATGTACTGGCTGCACAAGCCCAGCTCTCTCTTGCCGATGAAAGTGTGACTTTAGCCAAGAAAACCTATGACGCCGTTGCGAAAAGAGCGGCGGCAGGTGTGATGCGCGACGCGGACATTAACCGTGCTCAAGCAGCGGTTTATCGCGCGCAGTTAACATGGCAAAACCAACAGCAGCAACGTGATTATGCCTTAATTGCATTGGCGATGATGTGGGGGGACAGTCATGCTGAGTTTCAGCAGGTGCAAGGCGAGCTATTACATTTTTCAGATGATATCGACTTTAATAGTCTGTTTGAAAAAGTGAAGTTCAGCCCAGCAATTATGGCCTTTGCCAGTCAATCACAACTTCGACAGGCAGAGCTACGCTACGCTAAAACGCGCTCGAGCGCCGACATCAGTTGGTCGGTGGGGGTTAAACAGCATCAGTCCAGTGATGATGTTGCTTTGAGTGCCGGTTTTAGCATGCCGTTATTTAGTGGCGATAGAAATCAAGGTGCGGTTGACGCCGCTATTGCCGCCAAAGCAGAAGTAAGCCTCAATCGTGATATCGCTTTGCTGGCACTGCGCAATGAACTATATCGCGCCTATTCAAGTCGCAAGTTGGCCATTGCCCAGGTTAAACAGTTACAGCAACAAATAATCCCTACTTTGACGGCGGCGATGGCTGACAGCGAGCTGGCTTATGAGCAAGGTAATTACAGTTATCTCGCCTACCTTTCGGCCAGCGAAGAGCTACTTTTTGCCAAGCGCGCCATGCTTGATGCTGCTACTTCGGCGCTACGTTTTGGCGTGGATATTGAGCAGCTGATCGCCGAACCACTCCCCGTCTCGCAGCATGCGTCTTCTGAATTTTTCCAAGGGTCTGCACAATGAACATTAGACTACTCAACACGCGTACCATTTTATATTCATCATTGGCTTTTGCATTAGCCATCACCGGTATGACTTATGCCTTTGCTAGTGGTGAACATCAACACCAGCAGTCTCATGAAGGGGCGCACCATGATGACCACGACAAGCATGATGATAGCCATGATGGTCATGGTGACGAACATGGCGACCACCACGATGAGCACGAAGAGGGCCAAGTGCACATCAGTGACAGTCAAATAGCGGCGTCGGGGATTAGCGTATCTACGGCTCAAGCAGGCACGCTTGCGCAAACAATTTCCTTATACGGTAAAACCGTGATTGCTGCTGAAAATCAAAGTTTAGCTCAAGCGCGGTTTAGCGGTTTGATCACTCAGCTCAATGTCTCGGTGGGTGATACTGTCACTGCCGGTCAAGTCATTGCTGAGGTGGAATCCAATAGCAGCTTTAAACGCTATGCTGTTAAAGCGCCAATTAGTGGTCAGATAGTCGCTCGTCATGCCAACGCGGGAGAACTCACCCAAGCTACCGGATTAGTCTCTATTGTTAATGAGCAACAACTGTGGGCGGAGCTACAGGCATTTCCAGGCCAATTCAGCCAACTCAGCCAAGGCCAATCTGTGCGCCTGACCAGTCAAGATGGGCAATACATCTCCTCTGCCATCGGCGCGATTATCACCCCAGTAGAGCCACAACCTTTCACCGTAGTTAGAGTGAAACTTGAAAACAATACCCAGCAGTGGCATGCAGGCATGTTATTGGCGGGTGAAGTGGTGCTCAGTCAACAAACTGTGGCAGTAAGACTCGATCGCCGCGCGCTACAGGAGGTGGAAGGCCAGCAGGTGATATTTGTGAAAAATGGCGAAGGTTTTGAAAAGCGCGTGGTTACCATTGGTGCAACAGATAACCGCTATGCCGAAGTGTTGTCAGGACTGACGGCCGGTGAAGCCTATGCGGTGAACAAGAGCTTTTTGTTAAAAGCGGATCTTGAAAAATCGTCAGCCGCCCATGTGCATTAAGGAGTTCAGCCATGATTGAATCATTATTACGTCTGTCGATTGACCGGCGCTGGTTAATGATGTGCCTTGGCCTCATTTTGGTGGGTATTGGGTTGTGGAGCTATCAAAAGCTCCCCATTGATGTTGTGCCAGATATTACCAATGTACAAGTGCAAATTAATACTCGCGCAGATGGCTATTCGCCGCTAGAGACCGAGCAGCGAATTACTTACCCTATTGAAAATGCGCTGATGGGAATGCCCAATTTAGCCTATACCCGCTCCTTGTCTCGGTACGGTTTATCACAGGTGACCGTGGTATTTGACGAGGGTACCGATCTTTATTTTGCCCGCAACCTGGTTAATGAGCGTTTAAGTGCAATTGATGCCAGTATTCCTAACGGACTGCAGCCACAAATGGCGCCGCTATCGACTGGGCTAGGCGAGATCTTTATGTACACCATTGAGGCGATGCCCGATGCTCGCCAACCCAATGGCGCAGCCTATGATGCAACCGCGTTGCGGGAGATCCAAGACTGGATCATTAAACCGCAATTAGCTCAAGTTGATGGGGTCACCGAAATCAACTCGATTGGCGGGTACGACAAGCAGTACCACATTACCCCCGACCCACAAAAAATGCTGGCCTATGAAGTGTCTTTTGCTGACATTAAACAGGCACTACAAGCCAATAATAGTAATCGCGGTGCAGGTTATATTGAACGTGGCGGTCAGCAATTAACTGTGCGTTCAGCGGCGCAGTTACAAAGCATGGATGAAGTCGCCCAGGTTATTGTTAAGTACTTCGGTGACACGCCGGTATTTATTAGTGATGTTGCCGAGGTGGCGATTGGTAAAGCACTGCGGACCGGCGCTGCGACCCGAGATGGTCGTGAAACTGTATTGGGCAGTGCCATGATGCTGGTGGGTGAAAACTCTCGTCAAGTATCGCTAGCATTAGCGGCCAAGCTTGAGGCTGTTAAAGCGTCATTACCTAATGGCATTAAGGTTGAAGCAGTCTATGACCGCTCAGACTTAGTCGACAAGGCTATGGCGACAGTACAAAAAACCTCGTTGAAGGGGCTTTGCTTGTTATTGCGGTATTGTTTGTGTTGCTGGGCAATGTACGTGCGGCATTGATCACCGCAGCAGTGATTCCACTGGCGATGTTGGCCACAATCACCGGCATGGTACAAGCCGGTGTTTCGGCTAACTTAATGAGCCTAGGTGCGTTGGATTTTGGCCTGATAGTCGATGGCGCGGTTATCATCGTTGAAAACGCAACTCGCCGTTTAGCGCAAGCGCAGGGGCTTCATGGGGTTAATTTACCGCTAAAACAGCGTTTGCAGTTAGTGTTCGAGGCGACCAATGAAGTCATTAGACCGAGCTTATTTGGGGTGTTAATCATTACTGTGGTCTATATTCCGTTGTTCAGTTTAACGGGTGTAGAAGGCAAGATGTTCCACCCAATGGCCGCCACGGTGGTTATGGCATTATTGGCGGCATTAGTGCTGTCTTTGACCTTAGTTCCGGCTGCTGTTGCACTATTTATGACCGGAAAAATCAGTGAAAAAGAAAGTAAAGTCATTACCTTAAGTAAATCTCTGTACCAACCATTATTACTGTTAGCTTTGAAACTACGCTATTTGGTGGTATTGGCCGCATCGGCGCTCGTCGCCGTTGCAATTTGGCTTGCGAGTAGCTTGGGCACTGAGTTTATTCCGCAGCTCAATGAAGAAGATATCTTGCTGCAGGCCATTCGTATTGCCGGCACAGGTATAGATCAATCTGTTGAGATGCAACAAGCCTTGGAAGTTGAGCTTGCCAAATTTCCGCAAGTAAAAAATGTGTTCTCTAAGGTGGGGACTCCCGAGGTGGCCAATGACCCAATGCCGCCCAATATTGCCGATACCTTTATCATGCTTAAGCCTAGGGATGAATGGCCAGATCCGCGTCTGAGCCATCAAGCGCTGGCTAAACAGATGATGGACGCGGTATCGATGCAACCGGGCAATAACTTTGAACTGATGCAACCCATTGAAATGCGTTTTAACGAACTCATTTCCGGTGTGCGAGCAGACTTGGGCGTGAAAGTAGTTGGGGATGATCTTGATACCTTGCTGCAAACCGCGAATGCCATTCATGAAGTGATTGAGACCATCCCGGGCGCCGCTGATATTCAAGTCGAGCAAGTGACCGGACTCCCTGTTTTATCGATAACGCCTAAGCGACAGCAATTAGCTCAATACGGATTAACAGTGGCTGCGCTACAATCGGTTGTTGCCACAGCCATAGGGGGTGACACCGCCGGCACGCTATATCAAGGCGATCGGCGCTTTAACATGGTGATACGTTTACCTGAGCCAATTCGCCAAGATGTGGAGCGCTTACACGAACTGCCAATTGTATTGCCCAACGGTCGCTATGTACCGTTATCAGAAGTGGCGACCTTGGATATCGCACCGGCGCCAAACCAGATAAGTCGCGAGAATGGTAAGCGACGTATTGTGGTTACTGCTAATGTCCGCGGTCGTGATTTAGGCACCTTTGTCACTGATGTGAAAGCCGCAATAGCTCAGCAAGTTGATGTACCTGCAGGCTACTGGTTAGAGTATGGTGGCACTTTTGAGCAGCTTGAGTCGGCAAGCCAAAAGCTGACTATCGTGGTGCCCATTACGCTGGCAATTATTCTTGGTTTGTTAGTGATGGCCTTTGGCTCCGTTCGTGACGCGTTGATCATCTTTACCGCTATTCCGCTAGCGCTTACCGGCGGGGTGATGGCATTGTGGCTGCGAGACATGCCGTTATCGATATCCGCCGCAGTTGGCTTTATTGCGTTATCTGGTGTGGCTGTATTGAATGGCTTAGTGATGCTGAGCTTTATCCGTCAGCGCTTTTTGCAAAGTGGCGAGTTACTGCAGTCTATTATTGATGGTGCGATGACTCGGCTTAGACCTGTATTGATGACTGCGCTGGTGGCCGGGCTAGGTTTTGTGCCCATGGCACTTAATATTGGCACGGGTGCTGAAGTGCAAAGGCCGATTGCCACTGTGGTGATTGGTGGCATCATCTCGTCGACCATTTTAACGCTGTTTGTACTGCCGGTGCTGTATCAGTGGGTTCATGGCCGTGATGCCAAAGCAAACTAGCCTCTTTAGCGACTAGTATGTCATGTATTAAGCCCCGCGAAAGTGGGGTTTATATTTTGTAGATGTATTGGCTTGCTAACTACTGAGATTACTGTTCATCTTTTGCGCTATCTGTTCGAAATCTTGCAGTTCTTTCGCGCTAATGTCTTGGGTCATTTTACGATAGATGTTGGCATCGAGCCCTCTTACCTGATCCATAATGGCTTGACCCGCAGCGGTGAGCTGCAAATATTGGCTGCGTTTATCCTGTGGGTTAGCGCGCTTTTCTATGAGATTTTGGGTAATCAACGTACTTAATAGCCGCGTCACTTGTGCTTTGTCACGATTTAAATATCCGGCTATATCGACAGCGGTACATTGTGGTTTACGGCTAATAATTTTCAATACGCGCACGTGCATAGGGGCAATATCTAGTTGTAATTGCTCTATTTGTTCGTGCAAGTTTCGCTTCAATCCATGAACCAATTGCAGTAGACCTTCTAATGACTGGTTATCAGACATAGTAATACCTTTAAGAATATAGTTGACATTGTCAATCAAATGAATATAATTGACATTATCAACTATATTGTTGCGCCATTCAAGGGTAGGTTAAAACTATGTCAGCTCAAACAATCCAATTTCGTCTACCTAATAATACCCAAGCTAGCATTTGGCTGCGCAAAGCGGCGCTAGTGTTGACGATGATGTTATCGATGGCTGCGAGTTTAACAGCGGTCATGACCTATGTCAGTGTGGGTTCAACGGATGACTTTACTCATTTGTGGTTCAGTGCCTTTAGTACGGCAGTCATGACGATAATGCCAGCGGGGATACTACTGATGGCCGCGCTCACTAAGCTCGCTAACCTTTGGTTAGCTCATTTAACATCGAGGATGCGCAGCATTATTGTTGGATTGCTGATGGCCTTGATAATGGAATCTGGCTTAGCACTGGTGACCACTTTGCATCATGTGGGCTGGCAGCAGCCACAACTACTATTGTCATCTTGGGTTTCGACACTCATTAGCGCGCTGCCAGCTGCGGTAGTGTTAATGCTACTGGTGTCGTTAACCGTTAAGCCAAGAGTTGAGCGTTACTTACGAAGTTAACGTGCTGTCTTGTTGCGCCTAACCCCAAATGATCACCTAGCGAGTCGTTAACGTGGTCTCAGCAATCGGTTGTAGAACCCAAATTTACAAAGTCATACTAGGAGTTGCCATGTCTATTAAACATTATCGTATTACAGTTGAAGCGATTAACAGCGAGATTGCTGAGCGCGTGCAGTTTGAATACCAAGACCGAGAAGATCTGTTCAATACCATAGATAAGCTCAAACAAGGCAGCGGACTTGAAGCACAGCAGGCTACAAGAATGGCGCTAGCGCTACGTTTACTGGGTCCACTCATGATAGAGCAGCGAAAGCATCCGCTGTTTGTTGATTTCATGCCTCACTTTAAAGCCTTCATGCAACAGTTGAAAAGCGCGGTTAAGCAGGCGATAAAGTCTTAGCTGCAACACTCAGTCACTTCATGGCTTAATGATTTAATCGCATAGTGGCTTAGTGGCTTAGTGGCTTAGTGGCTTAGTGGCTTAGTGGCTTAGTGGCATAGTGGCATAGTGGCATAGTGGCATAGTGGCATAGTGACTTAATAGCGCAGCGGATGTTTGTATCTTGTCGTGGCGATAATGGCACCACGGTAGCCTTCGCAGGCCGCTGAATGGTTAGCTTGTTAGCACCGCTAAGCGCTAGCTTAGCTGATATTTAGCAATGAGTTGCTGACGTTTGTCGTCCAACATGTTGATTTTGTTTATATCGTAATTAGTCACTGCCAGCAGTCGTTTGTCCATGATGCGAAACCATAGCAAAGGCAGGTAGGCAATCACATACATGCCAAAATACCCACTCGGTAAGGTGGGTAAGTTGTCAAAGTGGCGCAGTGATTGGTAACTACGAGTGGCGTTGGCATGATGATCTGAGTGACGCTGTAAGTGAAATAGCGCCCAGTTGGAGAAGATGTGATTACTGTTCCAGCTGTGATGTGGTTGTGGTCGCTCGTAGCGCCCGTTAGCCAGTTTTTGTCTCAGTAAGCCGTAATGCTCAATATAGTTTGCAGAAGTTAATTGCCACATGGACCAGAAGGCGCAGATGCACAAATAGGGAATGACCACTGGCCCCAACCAAACCACCAAGCCGATAAACAACAAAAGCGTCAGTAACATGGCCTGTAGAAATTGATTGTCTAGGTTCAGTGCGGAACGTCCCGCTTTATTAAGACGTGTTTTTTCTATTTGGTGCGCCCGCTTAATTGCGCCGGGCAGCTCCCTTAATGCAAATTGATAAATGGTTTCGCCCATTTTTGCAGAGGCTGGGTCGTCGGGCGTGGCGACATGTTTATGGTGACCGCGATTATGTTCAATAAAAAAGTGACCATAGGCCGCGGGCGCCAGCACTAACTTAGCCAGCCAAATATCAATCTTTTTGCGTTTATGTCCCAGTTCATGGCCGATGTTTAGCCCGTGACCGCCAATGCTGCCGGCTAATAACGCCACTGCTAAATATCCTGAATAGCTTAAAGAGTGGTTAGCAACAAACCAGGCGCAATAAATAAAGGTGGCTAACACCACAGGGACATTCAGCCGAATAATTTTGGAATAGAAGGGGTCGGCTTCAAGGGCGGCAATCACCGATTCTGGTGGGTTGCTGGTGTCTTCTCCCATCAGGTAGTCGATTAAAGGAAAAAGACTGTACACCACAATAAAGAATAACCACAAAAACACTTCCTGCTGGTAGCTTTGATAGAGCAGGGGACCCGCGACAGCGATACTAGGAATTAATAGTGAAAACCACCAAAAGTGACGTTTCTTATCCACGTAGGTGGTGCCGTCGGCGGCAGTGAATATAACGGCTTTGTTCATTTGTCCTCCAGAGCTGAAGTCATTAATATCACAAACTGCCAGTGATTGTTATTTGTACATATTCATAGCTGAGTTAAGCACACTATACAAAGAAGATAAACCGACTCGATAAATAGTGCTGAGTATCTCGCTGATTAGGCATGACTGTTAGGCGGAGTGATAAAGTAGATAGGCTGGGCTCACAAAAGCAAAACGGGCTTCCCATCTCTGGAAAACCCGTTTTAATACATCATGTTAAGAATTTCTTCTTAGTTCATGCCGTACTTTTTCAATTTTTTACGCAGAGTACCACGGTTGATACCTAGCATGTTTGCTGCGCGAGTTTGGTTACCGCGAGTGTGCTGCATGATGATATCTAGTAGAGGTGCTTCAACTTCGCTTAACACCATTTCATAAACTTCTTCAGCTTCTTGACCGTCCATTTGAGCGAAAAAGTTGGTTACTGCGCGCTTTACTGCGTCACGAAGTAACTGTGGCTTAATAGTGCCGTTAGCGGTCTCAATTTTGCCTACGGTAAGCTGATGAGCTTCTGGTTGAGTTGTCTGATCAAACATTCGTATTCTGCTCTTTATTAATTCTTTACTAATTCATCAAAATAACGTTCCAAAATGGAACATTGTTCTTCTACAGTTTCCAGCCGATTAAATTCAGCGCGTAATGGTCGCTGTACATCTTGGTCCAGATACCATCCAACATGCTTTCTGGCGATTCGGATACCCTTGTACTCGCCATACAATGCATATAAGTTTTTGAGGTGTTCCAGCATCACTTGACGCTTTTCATCCACTTCAACGGGCGCTAGCTTATTACCTGTTTCCAAGTAATGTTGGATTTCTCGGAAAATCCAAGGCCTTCCCTGGGCGCCTCGACCTATCATGATGGCATCTGCACCCGTATGTTCCAGCACAAACTGTGCTTTCTCTGGAGTACAAATATCACCATTTGCTACAACAGGTATCGAGACATGTTGCTTGATTGCTTTAATGGTGTCGTATTCGGCATGGCCTTTATACATGCATTGACGCGTTCGGCCGTGTACGGCGAGCGAGGCGATGCCACAATCTTCAGCAATCTGGGCGATCTGAACACCATTTTTGTGTTCTGGAGCCCACCCGGTGCGAATCTTCAACGTCACAGGTACATCAACAGCAGCAACCACGGCCCGCAGAATCGCTTCTACTTGCACTGGGTCCTGAAGCAATGCTGACCCTGCTAGTTTCTTATTCACCTTTTTTGCCGGACAGCCCATGTTGATATCAATGATGTGTGCTCCCTGTTGTACGTTGACAACAGCAGCTTGCGCCATTAATTCAGGATCTGAACCTGCAATTTGTACAGAGCGTATCCCGTCCTCACCAGCATGACTCATGCGGTGGCGGCTTTTATCGGTATCCCAAACATCAGGATTCGAAGAAAGCATCTCTGATACGGCTAAGGCTGCGCCATAGCGTAAGCAAAGGTTTCGAAAGGGCTGGTCCGTGACGCCTGCCATTGGAGCCACGATCAGCTGATTTTTCAGTTGATAGGGTCCTATCTGCATTTATCAGTACACCTTGCGCTATAAAGGGGCGCTATAGTACGCCTTTTTCAAGCCCGTGAAAAGGTCAATAAATGACCTGAGAGCAACTTTTTTGCTTGACTTTTGACTTGTGAGAAGTAACGGGCAGCCTAGACGCCGCCCGCCAATAGCGCTATTTGCGGGTGCCTGTCAAGCGACTCCAGTCGTCTTTGTGAGCAAGCTCGTCCATGTTGAACCATTGTGAATAATGCGCAGAAATCTCTTCAGCTTGTTCTCTTAATAAGCCTGATAATGCTAACAAACCGCCTGGGGTGACTTTTTCGGCAATTAAGGGGGCCAGCTCTCTCAGTGGGCCGGCTAAGATATTGGCGACCAGCACCTCGGCTTGCAGGTTCTCAGGTTGATCTTCAGGTAAGTAGAGTGCCAGTTTGTCTGCAACCCCGTTACGCTCAGCATTGGCTTTTGAGGCTTCAATAGCTTGGTAGTCGATATCAATACCGGTGACGTTGTTAGCACCGAGTTTTAATGCCGCTACAGCTAAAATGCCCGATCCACACCCAAAGTCGATAACCGGTTTATCGGTAAGGTCGAGGCTATCTAGCCACTCTAAACACAATGCTGTGGTGGGATGAGTGCCGGTACCAAAAGCTAAACCAGGATCCAGCATCACATTAACCGCTTGTGGGTCGGGGACTTCGCGCCAACTTGGGCAGATCCATAACCGGCGCCCAAATTGAATCGGGTGGAAGTTGTCCATCCATTCTCGTTCCCAATCTTTATCCTCGACCTGCTCGATTTTATGGCTGAAGTCTTCACCCAAGTAAGGCAGTTGTTTGAGCATGGCGACTACAGGGGCTAAATCATAGTCGGCATCAAAAAGTGCCGTGATCACGGTGTGATTCCACAGTGGCGTTTCACCTAATGTCGGCTCATAAATTGGGGTGTCTTTACCATCTTCATAGGTGATCGATAACGAGCCTAATTCCATTAGCATATCGCTAAGGGCATCCGCGTGTTGATTATCGGTATCGATTTTGAGTTGAATCCAAGCCATGAAAGCGTTCTCTACAGTTCAATAATGGCGCTATTGTAATACCAATAAGGCTAAATAGCTGCATTTTGCACGGATTGCTGTGGCAATGATGCGGTTTTAATCGTAATAAATGCCGTTGAAAATCAATACAACTTAATCACTTAGATAGCTAGGGCGTGGAAAATTATTGGCGTTTTTAAGTGTGGTTGAGCTTATCGCACTTATTTTGTTGGTGATTATTTTGTTTGAATAGGTGCTGTAAGTGATTGAATATTTTTGGTAAAAAGGTTTTACCTTTGTTTTGATTGTAAGGGGTTGTTTGTGATCTGCTTCAAATAGTAACAAGTTAGTCAGTGAGCTTGCTCACGCTTTGTTTGTCAGTAAATAGGCAGATGGATTGGGGCTGATATGGTGTAGATCCCGATATTAGACGCAATGAAATCATGAACGTTAAAAGCTTGCTATCTCATCACAATCACTATGCATCTTTAGGCAGCCCTTGGTCGGCCAAAGCCGATAAAGTCCAAAGTGTGACAGGCGTTATGCTAGGTTGCTTTTTGTTGGCTCATTTACATTTTGAGTCAAGCATTCTGCTGGGCAAAGAGGCCTTCTTTCATGTGGTGCAATTCTTAGAAGGTGGCATGTTCAGCAGCACAGGCCACGGTTTCCCTGTCGTCACTAAAGTATTCTCTATTTTCATTATGGCGGTGGTGATTATCCACGCTGCCGTTGCGTTACGCCGCTTTCCTGCGCAGCTGGGCCAATGGCGAGCACTGAGAAGACACATGCATGGTATCAACCATAAAGATAGCCATGCCTGGTTCTGGCAGTTAGTGACTGGCTTTATTTTGTTTTTCCTCGCGCCGGTACACATCTTTACTATGATCACTAACCCTGAAATTGGCCCGCACTTGTCAGCCGAACGTGTTTACCATGCCAATGCTTGGCTGCTGTACATTTTGCTACTACCAGCAGTGGTGATCCACGCCATGATTGGTCTGTACCGAGTAGCCGTTAAATGGGGCTTTACCCATAATCGTGCCGGGCTTAGAAAAGTCGCGAAGGTGTTGATTGTGTACTTAATGGTAATCGGCCTACTTAGTTTGATCTCTTATATGTTCATTGGCCAAGAGCTGACGTTACCCGTCACGCCATACGTTCCCTAGGTAATACGGCTTAGATTAATTTAGTGATGAGTAATTTAATCTAAGCTGCTTTGATCTGCCGCACGGAATTTGCCGAAAATGTGAGCGACATTAGTGAACAGAGTTGTAATTAGACAGCTCGTTTACCGTCTCAGCCCATAGAGGGGAGGAGTTATGTCGTTGACCAAAAAAATCAATTATTTCGGCGGTTGGCTCGATGTAAGCCAAAGCCTGTCGGGCATGATATTAGCCCTATTTTTATGGACACACTTGTTGCTAAGTGGCGTCGATATTATTAGGCGCAGATGCGATGACTATGGTGGCCAAAACCATGGAGCTGAGCTTCCTCAGTGCTGATGGTCATGGCTACCCGTGGGTAGTGTCGGTCATTGCGGTAGTGATTGGAATTATCACTTTGGTGCATGTGCTTGCAGCGGTGCACAAATTGCCACTGAACCTGCAACAGCAGCGCGCTTTGCGGCAACAGATGCAAGTGATTCACCACGGCGATACCAAGTTGTGGGTGTGGCAAGCGGTAACTGGACTCGGCATATTGTTATTACTGCCCTTGCATTTATGGCTTATTGGCAGTGCACCAGAAACCATCGGTCCAGTCGGCAGTGCTGATCGCATTTGGAATGATGGGGTATGGATGGTCTACGTGCCACTGTTGTTATGTGTGGAGCTGCACGCTGCCATCGGTGTGTACCGAGTGATCATTAAGTGGGGCGCACAGAGTGCCCTGAGCAATAGAAGCCGAATAAGAAAGATAAAAACCATTGTGAGCATTGTGTTTGTGTTGGTCGGTCTGGCGGCATTACTCGCCTTTTTACCACACGCCACATGACCTAAATAGCCAGAAGTAATTTATCCCTCAAAAGGAGCAAGCGTGAAACTGATATATACCGATTCGCTAGTTGTCGGTGCTGGGTTGGCCGGTTTAAGGGTTGCCATTGCCTCAAAAGAGCGCGGGCTCGACACTGTCGTGCTATCGCTCATTCCTGCAAAACGATCGCACTCTGCCGCAGCGCAGGGTGGCATGCAGGCGAGTTTGGGTAATACGGTCAAAGGTATGGGAGATGATGAAGATGTGCATTTCCAAGATACCGTAAAAGGCTCAGATTGGGGATGCGACCAAGATGTCGCGCGCATGTTTGCTCATTGTGCTCCTAAGGCCGTGCGTGAATTGGCCAACTGGGGCGTACCCTGGACACGAGTCACCAAAGGCCCTCGCCAAGTGGTAGTTAATGCCGAAAAAGTCACTATTGAAGAGGCTGAGCAAGCTCACGGCTTAATCAATGCCCGCGACTTCGGTGGCACCAAGAAGTGGCGCACCTGTTACACCGCTGATGGCACTGGTCATTCATTGTTGTATGCGGTAGATAACAAGGCCATTGAGATGGACATTCCTGTCCATGAAAGGGTAGAAGCCTTAGCGCTGATCCATGATGGCAAACGCTGCCAAGGTGTTGTGGCGCGCTGCATGATAACTGGCGAGTTGCGAGCCTATATTGCTAAATCGACCACTATCGCTACCGGCGGTTATGGTCGAATTTACGAAGTCTCTACCAATGCCATTATTTGCGAGGGTGTTGGTCAAGCGTTAGCGTTAGAAACAGGCGTGGCTAAGCTTGGGAATATGGAAGCGGTACAGTTCCACCCAACAGCGATTGTCCCTGTAGGGATTTTGACCACAGAAGGCTGCCGGGGAGATGGCGGCTTGTTGCGAGACAAAGATGGTCATCGCTTCATGCCAGACTATGAGCCTGAAAAGAAAGAACTTGCCTCTCGCGATGTGGTATCACGTCGCATGACTGAGCATATGCGTAAAGGTAAAGGCGTTGATAGCCCATACGGGCCGCATTTGTGGCTAGATATTACCTTACTAGGCCGTAAGCACGTTGAGACTAACTTGCGTGAAGTTAAAGAGATCTGCGAAAACTTCTTGGGTATCGATCCAGCCAAAGAGTGGATTCCGGTTAGACCTACGCAACACTATTCTATGGGCGGCATTCGTACTGACAAAACCGGTCAAAGCCCGCATTTAAAAGGTTTGTTCAGTGTGGGAGAGGCGGCGTGCTGGGACATGCATGGTTTTAACCGTTTAGGCGGTAACTCCTTAGCTGAAACCGTGGTTGGTGGCATGATCATTGGCAAGTATGTTGCCGACTTCTGCCAGCAAGAAACCTTGGAAATCAACACTGGTCTAGCGCAGCAATTTGTCGACAAAGTACGCAATGAAATCGATGGTTTAATTGAGGGCCAAGGCACTGAATCTGCCTTTGAGATTAAGCTGCAGATGCAACGCATCATGATGGACTATGTGGGGATTTTCCGTAATGGGCCTGAGCTACAAAAAGCCATTGATGAGCTGCAAGCATTGTTGAAGCGTTCGCGTAATCTTGGGCTTAAATGTAAGAAGCGTCATTCTAATCCTGAGTTGGTAGAAGCACTAAGGGTTACACGTATGCTAAAAGTGGCGCTAACGGTCGCTTGTGGCGCGGAAGCACGTACAGAAAGCCGTGGTGCCCACGCCCGTGAAGATTATCCGCAGCGTAATGACCAAGAGTGGCTAAACCGCACCTTAACGAGTTGGCCAAATGAAGAGGCTTTAGCGCCGACAATCAGTTATGAGCAGCTCGATGTTATGAAGATGGAGCTACCACCAGGGTACCGTGGCTATGGTATCGACAATGCCATCGCCCATCCTGATACGGTTAAACGAGAGCAGCAGATTGCTGAGATCCTCAGTCAATTGCCAGAGGATGCTGATCGTCACCAGAAACAACAGGCAATCATGCCATTTGAACTGCCGGAAGCGTTAGTGGCTAAAAATGAGCGTCTAGCTGATGTGCTCGCGCAACAAGAAACTCAGGTTGGAGAACAAGCAAAATGAGCCAAGGTCGCATGTTAACCTTTAATATCTTTCGTTATGACCCACAAGAGCCGGGTGATAAACCTAAGATGGTAAAATACCAGCTTGAAGAAGCGCCTGGCATGACCGTATTTATTGCCTTAAACATGTTGCGTGAACAGCAAGATCCGTCATTGCAGTTTGATTTTGTCTGCCGCGCGGGTATTTGTGGCAGTTGTGCCATGGTGATTAACGGTATGCCTACCCTGGCGTGCCGCACGTTAACCAGCAAGTATCCTAAGGGTGAAATCACTTTGATGCCACTGCCAGGCTTTGAACTGATTGGCGATCTCTCAGTGAATACGGGTAAGTTTATGCGCGAGATTGCCGAGCGCTTAAAGCTGTGGTTGCACCCCAATGAGCAAGACAGCGACATTCATCGCCTAGAAGCGCCGATGTCGCCTGAAGAAGCGGCCAAGCTGTATGAGCTGGAACGTTGTGTTGAATGTGGCGTTTGTGTCTCTGCTTGCGCCACTAAACAGATGCGTGACACTTTTGTGGGTGCTGTAGGCCTGATGAAAATTGCCCGCTTTGAGCTAGATAGTCGCGACCAACGCAGTGCAGAAGATTTCTATCATGTAATTGGTAACCAAGACGGTGTATTTGGCTGCATGACCTTGCTTGGCTGCCAAGATAACTGCCCTAAAGATCTGCCGCATATGCAGCAAATTGCTTATTTGCGCCGTAAGATGGCGGTTACTTTAGTGTAGCGCTATGGAATCAACAGAAAAAGCCTGCATATATGCAGGCTTTTTTTTTGGGTAACCTTGTCCCGTCCTGAGATAAGTTGACACTTTGGAGACTTATCTATGAAACCTTCAAGCACAATCAGCATTAAACGTACACAACGTGATTACACATTAGGCTTTAAATTAGCCGTTGTCAGTCAAGTAGAAAAAGGCGAGCTAACCTATAAGCAAGCTCAACAGCACTACGGTATTCAAGGTCGAAGTACGGTCCTTACATGGTTAAGAAAGCATGGTAGATTAGACTGGACGCAACCCATGGAGCACTCTCCTATGTCTAAATCTAAAGAAACACCTGCCCAGAAAAT
>NZ_JAEH01000052.1 GCF_000518805.1 Shewanella waksmanii ATCC BAA-643 | reverse complement strand
ATGGGTTGCGTCCAGTCTAATCTACCATGCTTTCTTAACCATGTAAGGACCGTACTTCGACCTTGAATACCGTAGTGCTGTTGAGCTTGCTTATAGGTTAGCTCGCCTTTTTCTACTTGACTGACAACGGCTAATTTAAAGCCTAATGTGTAATCACGTTGTGTACGTTTAATGCTGATTGTGCTTGAAGGTTTCATAGATAAGTCTCCAAAGTGTCAACTTATCTCAGGACGGGACAGCTCAATAAACAAAAAAGGCAGCCCCATGGCTGCCTTTTTTAACTGCTTTTTATTTAGTTAGCAGTAATTTTACACCCTTCAACACTTTCAGAGTTTTCGTAAACGATATCGCCTACAGGGTTGTAGTCAGCTGCTACGATGCTGCCAGCATCTTTGAAGTAACCGTAAAGTACATCAGCATCAACGTAACCAGTTTGTACTGGTGTTAGCACTGGATAGCCGTCACCACCTGCTGCGTTGTAGCTTGGAACAGTAAAGGTGTATGTCTCTGTGTCGCTGTAACCTTTGCCGTTAATGTCACTGATGGCCACTGACTGAGCTTCACAGTCTACGGTCATTTTCACACCGGTAATTTGTGCATATGCACCTGCGCCAATTTGTAGACTTGCCACATTACCTAAATACTCCGATACCTGTGCACCTGTCATGGTACTCAGTGTCACCATGTTGCCAAATGGCTGTACCGTCAGTACATCACGGTAAGAGATCTCGCCTTGCTCAATTGATGCACGCACACCACCTGAGTTCATCACACCAAAATCAGCATTCACTTTTTCAGCTTGAGCAATCGCAATTAGGCGGCCTAGGTTAGTTTGCATGTAACGTACGTTACTACGCTCACCGTCAAGTAAGCCATCAGTTGCAGCAATTACTTCATCAAGGCGCTCTTGTCCCTGTTCTTGGTAAAAGCTCAGTAGTTCAAGTAGCTCAGCATCTGGCTCGATTTTCTCGCCAACAATCTCTTCTACTTCGTTGCCTTCTTCGTCAAGAACCGGCTCACCGTTTTCGTCAAGCACAGTACCTAACAAGTTAACGGGTACTAAGTTATAGCTTGCTAGGTGTAGCTCACCATTAAAGTATTCAAAATCAGCACGGCCAACATACTTACCCCATTCGTGGGCTTGCATGATAAAAGTGCCGTTTTGCACATCTGGTTTACACTCATCGCCTGGCTTAAAGTCTTCTGCATAGCCATCGCCTTCCATACACACTGGGTTTTGCGAGTGACCACCAATAACCGCATGAAGTTGACCCGCATCAAGTGCATTTGCGAGTGCCACATCACCAGGAGCATTGCTGCCGTGTTCGCCGTTAGCATAGTGACCCATATGAGTGGTTGCGAAAATCAAATCTGCTTCACCAGCATCGTTGATCTCTTGAATCACCTTAGCCACTTCCTCTTTAGGATCGGTGAAAGTCAGTTCGCTAATAAATTCTGGGTTACCCAATTTTGCAGTATCTTCGGTAGTTAAACCAATCACGGCAACTTTTACACCATTGATATCAAATACCTTATAAGCATCAAAGTAACGTGTACCGTCTGCTTTGTAGATGTTTGCAGCTAACATTGGGAAGTTAGCAATAGAGCGCTGTGAGTCTAAAATAGCTAATGGGTTATCAAACTCGTGGTTACCCACGGCCATTGCATCATAAGCGATCTCATTCATGCCAATGAAATCTGGGATGGCATTTTGTAAGTCTGACTCAGGTACACCAGTATTGATATCACCGCCTGATAGCAGCAGCGTGTGGCCGCCTGCACTTTCTACTTCAGCACGAATTTGATTAATTAGAGTTTTACGTGCAGCCATTCCATATTCGCCGTCTTTGTTTTCCCAAAAACGACCATGGTTATCATTGGTATGCAGTACAGTAAACTGCGTACATGCATCACCGGCTTCAGCACATGTTGTTGGCGTGTTGTTGTCATCATCACTGCTATTACAACCAGCTAGTGCCGCTAGCACTGCAGTTGCAAGTAATCCTTTAACTAGCTTATTTGTCATTACATCAACCCCTGTATTTTTTATAAAAATATCTTTAATTGGTAACACTCTATTATCTACAAAAACAAACACACTGTTTTTATGGCCAACATCTTAGCAAATAATATCCAACCTTTGTGTCATTTTTATGAATTAATGTGACATTAATGTGTTGATTATTAAGTGTTTACATCCAACTTTGTTTCAAAATGAGAACAGACATCAACACATGCATCAGGCTAAAGTATGATTAAAGTGATACCAGCAAAAACCATCCACTTGGTTTATAAGTCATTTGTGTTATTCACAAACAAACGAGATTCATCCGCACAGGCGAACACGACCAGCCGATTAATAAGAAAAAACTGATGAATTACAGGGCTAAGAAATGACAAATTTATTAAACAGGAGAGCAAGAATGGCTCAAATGAGCAGTAACAACCTATCGGGTGAAAAAGCATTTTGCGCTTAATTAGCAAACCATTAACAAAAAAGGGCAACCTATGTTGCCCTTTTTATCAATTAACTTTTAGGTCAATTTATTTTGCATCACCAGCACAGCTTTTCACTTCTGCACCGCCTAGGAAGAAGCGCAATTGGCCTTCAACAGGCTTATAGTCACTAGCAATAATGTTCGGGTTCGCAACAAAATACTCGCGGAACACGGCGGCATCACTTAACTGAGTGTCAATGTAGTTAGGATGCTGGTTGATCACTGGGTAATCATCACCACCTGCTGCACTGAAATGAATTAACGAGAAGGTGTAGTCTTGTTGCTCATCAAATGCACGGCCACCAAGACTGGCAATTTCAACGCTGCCAGCATCACAGTTCACATCCATCTCTACGCGATTAAGTTGCGGGTAACCACCGCCTGTTTTCACTGCAATGGCCGCAAGGTAATCTTGTACTTCGCTACCTGTCATAGTGACATAAGAAACAAAGTTGCCAAATGGCTGCACGGTAAGTACGTCGCGGTATGAGATGTCACCAGTTTCAATTGATGCACGAATACCGCCTGAGTTCATTACACCAAAATCAGCCGTGACGTTAAAGTTATCTGTTACATACTCAGAATAAGCAGTGGTTAACAAGTTACCTAAGTTGGTTTGCTCGATGCGCACCACTTCACGATCACCTTCAAGCTTACCGTCGGTGTGTGAGATCACCACATCAAGTAGCTCTTGACCACGTTCTTGATAAGGCTTAAGCATGTCGTACACACCTTGGTGCTTATCAATTTCTTCTGTGATAAATACCAAGTCGCCGTTTTCATCTTCTTCTTTGAGGTTAATCGGGATTAACTTGTAGCTGGCTAATGTTAGCTCACCATCAACGTATTCAAAGTCAGCACGGCCGACATACTTACCCCATTCGTGTGCTTGCATGATGTAAGTACCATTTTGCTGATCGGGCTTACATTCTCCACCTGGAGTGAAATCAGCATAGTCGTTACCTTCCATACAAACTGGGTTTTGCGAGTGACCACCAATAATTGCCTGTAGGCGCCCTTCTTCTACTGAACGTGCAAGCATAACATCGCCTGGTGCTTCAGTACCGTGGTTACCATCGGCATAGTGACCCATGTGCGTTACCGCAAAGACCATATCAACGGTTTCATTGGCTTCAATTTCAGCCAACACTTTTGGTAGTTCTTCTTTTGGGTCAGTAAAGGTTAATGACTCAACATTTTCTGGGTTAACAATTTTAGGCGTATCTACCGTAGTGAAACCAATAATAGCGATTTTGATGCCGTTAACGTCAAACACTTGGTATGGCTCAAAGTAGCGAGTTTCAGTGTTATTGTCATAGATATTGGCAGCCAACATTGGGAAATTAGCTAAGGTAGATTGCATATGCAAAGTGCTAAGCGGGTTATCAAACTCATGGTTACCCACCGCCATGGCATCGTAGCCCAGTAAGTTCATGCCGACAAAATCAGGGATGGCGTCTTGCATGTCTGATTCTGGTACACCAGTGTTGATGTCACCGCCAGACAATAGAATGGTTTCACCACCGGCACGCTCAACTTCGTCACGAATTTGGTCAATAACCGTTTTACGAGCTGCCATGCCGTACTCACCGTTACCGTTTTCCCAAAAACGACCGTGGTTGTCATTGGTGTGAATGACTGTAAAACCGGTACAGTCGGCAGCACCACTTTGACAGCCAGTGTAGTTTTTATCATCGTCGCTACTGTTACAACCCACTAGTGCTGTCATTACCGCTGTCGCCACTAAGCCTTTTATTAGCTTATTTTGCATCTCATCAACCCCTTTTATTATGTGTTTCCTGCTCGGTAGGTCGAGCTTAAGGAGCGCTGACTATAATCAATGTTTATGACAAAAGCAGACACGCCCGTTCATAGAAAATCAATAAAACAGCTAAAAATTAACAAGTTAAGAACATTGTTGTTCGAATTAGCAGATAAACAAGCTAACGAAGGGTAGGCTCGGAAGATAAGCTGAGTGCTATTTAGGTCAATAAATATCGAATTAACTTTATTTTACAGTAGTTTACATGTTACGGGCAGGTGACAAATGCTTGACAGTGATAAAAACAATTTATTTTGCAACACTTTGTATCAAGCATTTGTTTTATAACAATAAATTAAATCAAGACAAACGTTTTATCAACCATTGGCTGATGTCACGGATTTGCTCAGGCACCACACTATGCCCCATGGCATATTGCTGCCACTGGGTGTCATATCCTGCAGCCTTAAGTGCATCAAATGCCATTTTGCCAGCCATAAACGGGACCACTTCATCTTGCTCGCCATGATGTTGCAACAGTGGGGTTGCCTTGTTGCTATCGCTTAAAGCTTCTGGCAACGATTCACCCGTGGCTAAATAGCATGACATAGCCAGAATACCAGCTAATGGTTGTTCATAACGCAGTCCGGTAAATAAGCTCATCACCCCACCTTGGCTAAAACCGGCCAAGACAATTTTGTCACTGGCTATGCCGGCAGCGATTTGCTCATCAATCAAATCACGAACGTGCTTTTCAGATGCCAATACATCTGGCATAAAGGCGCGATTGCCAATATCCATGCCTTTAATGTCATACCAAGAGCGCATCACATAGCCTTGATTTATGGTCACTGCTTGCTCTGGAGCATGGGGAAAAATAAAGCGCACACCAAGTTGCGCAGGCATGTTTAACGCCGGAACGATGGGAGAGAATCCCGCCCCTGAATCACCTAATCCATGTAACCAGATCACACAAGCCTTAGCTTGGGTTTCAGGTTCAATTGTGATCCGCTCTAATGTACTGCCAGACATACTCTCTCCGTTGAGATAACTAAATTTGGTTGCTGATAATAGCAGTGTTTGCGGCGCGACCCAACCGCATAGCGACACCGACAGTCCGAGATGGATAAATCAATTAATCTATCGCCAGTGCTTGTTTTACTTGATTAAGTTGCTCAAGGTTGTCTAATGCAATGCTCCAACGCACAGCCCCCGCGTCGGCTAACAAAAGCCGCGCATCATCTATCGCTTTAACATCCTCAGCCATAGCAAATAACGTAGTATTCGCCGCAGTCAGGCGAATTTGGATCTCAAACGCACTGGTAATAATTTTGCCCTGCGAAAACTCAACAATCATGATTATCTCCCATAAAAAAAGCGCTAACTTTACCGTAGCGCTTTTCGGTCTTAACACACACCTAATTAGTGCTGGTGACCACCAACGCCATGTGCATGGCCATGGGCAATCTCTTCATCGGTGGCTTGACGTGCGCCAATGACTTTCAAATCGAAGGTCAATTCGCGGCCCGCTAAAGGGTGATTGATATCAATCGTTGCCATAAACTTACCGACTTTGAGTACAGTCACCTGACGTTGACCTTGTTCAGTATTAACAATGGCGCGCATACCGGCTTTCCACTTCTTTTCACCTTGCAGGTGCTTAACTGGCACACGCTGTTCGGCGTTTTCATTACGAATACCGTAAGTGGTTTCTGGCGCTAAAGTCACTGAAAACTCATCATCAACTTCACGACCCGTTAGTGCATCTTCAACAACAGGCATCATATTATCGTGACCATGTAGGTATGCGATAGGATCAAGCCCTTCATTGCTTTCTAACACTTCGCCCTGCTCATCTTTCAAAGTGTAGATAAATTGCACCACCATATTGTCCTGGATGCTCATAATTTCTCCGTCTGTTACGCCATTTATAGATAATTGCGCCGCAGCTTAACAAAGTGCGACCTACAGGTCACGCCAAAGTCACTTATCGACTAGGATTAGCCCCAGGGACAATCGCTAAATGCTCAATGTCTGCCAGTACCGCTTGGTTGGCTAATGCCAATTGGCACACACCGCTGGTAATTTGGTGTTTTGGCGAGCAATCAACGCTCCATTGACGTAACAAGTACCCCGCTAACGCCGCTCTTGTTTGTACCAGCTTACAACCATTTTCCATTTGATAATCTAAAGCAATCGCTTCACCGTGAGCTAAGCTTGGGTGCGGCACGAGTTTTAGCTCGACCATTGTTTGCCAATGCTGGTCTTTTGCCGCAATTTCGGTTGCTCGGGTCGACTGTTCACAGTGCTGGATCTGTTTAATGCGGGTTACCACAAAATCGGTAAATGTCTGATGGGTTCGGTCAAATGCCCGTACATGCCAACGTTGACCATTATTAACCAGCGCATGAGGAACAATTTGCCGACGCTTTTCGCCACTTGATACCGACACGTAATTCACTTCTATCGCCTGCTGACTTTGAATCGCCCGCATCAACGCAGCAATAATGTCGGTATTGGGATGAATGAGTTGCACTGCATCAAAACACACTTCACTGGGCCTTAACGGCTGTGATAAGCCATCACCAAAACCTTTAGCTAAGCCATGCAAAATCACTTCGGGATCATGGTCAAATATGGCTTTAAAATGCTGGCCGCGATGGTAACTCTTAGTTTGGTGAACTAAAGTGAGATTGTCCGGTGCAAGTTGACGGTAGCTAGCAAAGTCGCGGGTAGCTGCGGCAAGGCCGGTGGCAAATTTCTGGATTAAATCCTGGCGACTAACCTGCCCAAAATACTGCAAACTAAAATCAATAAAAGCCAGTCGTTGTTTCTGGCCGTGATTAAGTGAATCGATAGCGTCCATTGGCAATATACATCCTCAACATGCGGTAATTGAGGTTAACTTACCCAATAAACAAAAAAGATGCAATCATAATGATTACATCTTTTTTTTGTAAGACGCTCAATAAACTTACTGTGCGACGCCTAGTGCTTTGAATGTGGCTTCACTGGGGAAACCATCTGGTACCATTCCAGCGCTGAGTTGGTAAGCTTGCAAACCAGCACGCGATTTAGACCCTAACACGCCATCGGGTTTGCCCACATCAAAGCCAAGTTCATTAAGCTTAACTTGTAACTGCTTCACTCGGGCGCGGCGCAAATTATCTTGCTGAGGTGGTGGAGTCACTAGTGTCACACCACCATTGATTCTATCAGCCAAGTGCCCAACAGCAATGGCATAAAATTCAGAGCGGTTCCAACGCATAATGACATTAAAATTGTCATAGCCTAAAAATGCAGGACCTGTGTAACCGGCAGGTAGATACAGCTTGGCTTGCATATCTGGGGTTGAGAGCGGCTGGCCATTAGCTTGTCTAATGCCACTTTCAGCCCAATGAGTTAACGGCTGTTTTTTAGACTGCCCCACCAATTGATAGTCAAAGTCATCGGGTAAATTCACTTCACGTCCCCAACGCTCATTTCTAACCCAACCTAAGTGTTGTAAAAAATTTGCCGCTGAAGTCAGTGCATCTTCGGTGCTGTTCCACAAATCTACTTTGCCATCACCATCACCGTCGATGGCATATTTGGCATAAGCAGAGGGCATAAACTGAGTATGACCCATTGCGCCAGCCCACGACCCCACCATATCGCTGCTGCTAAAACCGTTAGCCTCTTTGAGTTTTAGGGCTTGCATTAACTCGCCAGTAAAATATTGGCTACGGCGTGGATCGCACGCCAGTGTGGCTAACGAGTCAAGCACAGGCATCTTGCCTTTATAAGAACCGAAATTAGTTTCTAGCCCCCAAAATGCCATTAAATATTGTGGTGGTACACCATACTCTTTATGCAATCTGTTGAGTAATTCACGGTGCTGGTTGAGCATCTTGCGCCCCTGCTCCACCCGCCAATCTGTCACCCGTTTACTGAAATAGTTGTCGAAGGTTTGGCTGAACTCTGGCTGCTTTTTATCTAGCTCAATGACGCGACTCACATACTTAACATTTGCCAAGGTGTTATCGATGGTATCTTGCGACAGGCCTTGGGCTTTGGCGGTCACTTTTAACTGCGTCACACACTGGGCAAAATCGTCAGCATGGGCGGTAGGCAAAATAAATGTGGAAAATAACATTGCTGATGCAATAGGAAACAATTTCTTCAAAACGATACTCCACGTCAAATACATTGATAGGACGGCACGAGCAACTGACTCCCATCCCAGCCAAGTTGCCACTTTCATCATATATGCCATCATAACGATAGCGAAGATTTATACTATAGCTAAGTGGGTAAAAGTCACCGAATTAAACCAAAATTCATCTAATCGGCCAATTAGTACACTTTTTCTTTGCTCGCCCCCTTGGACAAGTGCTGGCTTACCGTATAATAGCCGGGTTAACTAACCTATTTAAGAGAAATACCATGACTGATATCCACCCAACGCTTGCACGCTTTATTGAAAATGTAAAAGAGCACCAAATGGTCTGGGGTCTTCAAGATGAAACCGGTGAAGGATGGGTGGTATGTGATTCTTCAGAATATGAAGACACAGATGTTATGCCTATTTGGTCTACTGAAGCACAAGCTCAAGTTCACTGCAGTGATGAGTGGGCTAACTATAAGCCAGCAGCCATTAACCTAGAAGAGTTTCTAGAGTATTGGGTCGGTGATCTACATGACGATGGTGTGCTTATTGGCGCTGATTGGGTTGCTGAAGAAGAATGCCTTGAGCTAGACCCAATCGTTGTGGCGAAATCTTTGGTAGATGTTGAAGCGGAATAAGCTCACATTGTCAATGAAACAGCCTAAGGCTGATAAGGTCGCATAACCTTGTCAGCCTCATTTCAATTTCAACCCATTGATGTCCCCTTTGAGTTACGTCACCAATGTTGGTTTTGCGCCGAGCCCTGCGCCAACGAGTTATATTACAGCGCCAGCACACATACCCCGCATCCATCACTGATTATTCCGGCTTGCAAAGAGTGCATGCAACTGGCAAAGAAACAGCCATTGACTTCTATTTGGGACTGCCAAGTCGCAGTGAAAGATGAGTTGATGCGGATCTACCGTAAACATTTATCCATTGGAGTCAACTGGACAGAAGCGGAAATCGCCCAAGCCGAATTTGACCCAGACTGTAAGATATTTGGTGGATTTGGTAAGAGCGCGTGGGCGATGTATTTGATTGCTAAAAACCGTGTTAACTATCCCGGTTGGCCATTGAGCGTCAATGGTATCGCACTCGATAATCACGATTATTCAGTGAGTTTTGCTTTTGATGGCGTGACTTATACGTCACTATCTCAAGCCATTAATCACTACAGTCAAAGTTTGGGACTAGATAAACGTTTTTTGCAGGACATTGTCAGTAAAGTCGGTCGGGAACGTTTTGGCTATGCTGTGCGGGTCGCACGCATCAATATTGTGTCTACCAGTAAAGTTAAGCAGCAAGTGCTGCGAGATATCATTGCAGAGCAGCAAAACTAATACGGCACGAATACAGAACTAATACAATACCTAACCCACGATTTGGCGTAACCTTTCTTGTACCACGCCCACCAGTAAGTCAGGCTGGAACTTAGAGATAAACCGATCACAGCCGACTTTTTCAACCATGGCATTATTGAAACTGCCACTTAACGATGTGTTAAGGGTGATATACAGCTCATTCATGCGCTTGTCGTTACGGATCTCATAGGTCAGCTTGTAGCCATCCATTTCTGGCATTTCTGCATCGGTGATCAACATGATAATTTCATCATACACATTCACGCCGTCATCGCACCATGCTTGGAGTTGCTGCAGAGCCTGTAAACCGTCAGACACTTCCATCACTTCGATACCCAATGGTGCCAGGGTTTCTTTCACCTGCCTGCGCGCTGTTGAGGAATCATCGGCAATTAAGATTTTGCGGCCCAACATTTGCGGAGTCAGCGACTCATCTAATACCCCATCAGATAAGCGAATATCATAACTGATTATTTCAGCGAGAACTTTTTCTACATCAATTATCGATACTAACTGGGTAGCACCGTCATAATCGACTTTAGTGATGGCGGTCAGATAGTTGTGTGCACCGGCTGTTTTAGGTGGCGGTAGAATGTCGCCCCAGGTCATATTGATAATATGTTCAACCTTGCCGACCATAAAGCCCTGAACACTGCGATTATACTCAGTGATGATGAGATTGGCTTCTTGGTCGTCATCACGGGCGCTAAATCCAATGGCTTGGCGAAGATCAATAACCGGAATCGACATGCCGCGAATGTTAGCCACGCCTTTAATACTGTGATGGCTACCAGGCAAAGCACTTAAATGAGGCAGTTTAACCACCTCTTTGACTTTAAATACATTAATGGCAAAAAGCTGGGTCGCGTTAATCCGAAATAGCAGTAATTCCAGTCTATTTTCACCCACAAGCTGGGTACGTTGATCAACGGTTTCTAGTACTTTAGCCATAATACATCTCTTTGGTAAACAGGCACACGATGACGCATTTTATACCAATCAGTATAAAGATTTAGGCACTCAGCGAGAGCTTAGCGCTGCTGAGGCACGGTCATTAGTTGTCATATTATAGCCTTTATGGTGCAAGTTTAACTAATTCACTCGATGAAAACGCTATTTACATCATGATTTTTATATTATTTAGTCGCAATGGGTGCCACAGGTATGATCCGCGACCCATGCTGGTTAACAATATCCATAATGCCTAAATGTAACTCTTGTGCCACCAGCTGATAAGTGGGAAAGCTTGTCGTGGCCACATAGGCAAACACATTGACCTGTAAACCATGCAGACCAAAGCCCTGAAACGTCACACGCAGAGGATCGGCTTCAACTTGTTCATGTTGCTCTAACATGGTGCGAATATCTGAGGTGATATCTTTAAGCTGCTTTGAATTTGTAATGGCGTAATCGAGGCGAATATCCGCTTTAAAACGAATTTTTTCTCGCTCGGAAATGTTCTCAATTTCCATCTCAGCTAACTTAGCGTTGGGCACATGGATTAAGGTACGATCTAAGGTACGTATTTGTGTACAGCGCAAACCCATCTCTTCAACCGTACCGTTAATAGTGCCAAAGCGGCATAAGTTACCCACTTTTATTGGGGCAGCCGAATACAATGTAATGGTACCGATAAAGTTTTCTATCGACTGTTTAGAAGCCAAAGCGATAGCTACACCGCCAATGCCCATGCCTGCCAGTATCGCGCTGGCATTAAACCCTAAATGCTCTAACCAAACCAATACCGCGATAATCACAAAAATGATCCGCACAAAGTTGGTTAAAGGTCGCAGTAATGACGCCCCTTGTTGGTTATCACGCATCAACCAGCGTTGCTTGAGGCCGGCCTGAAATATCCCTAATGCCGACCACACTAACCAAACCACGGCCAACATCAATAAAAAACCACTGTCGATAACCGCTAATGCGCCGGCAGAGATTGAACTGTGCGCAATCCAAGCTCGGCACAGCACCACAGCTAAAAAGAAACGCAGTGGGCCGGCAACCACATAGGCGACCTCTTGTTTAAGCTCACTTTTGCTTCTTAGGATGAGCCACTTAGCCAACCATGTCAGAGGAATAATGACCATAAAGGCGCCAATGAGGTAGCACAGGATCAGTGACCATTCCCACAAGTTAATTTTAAAGAGTCGGCCTTCAGGAATATTATCGACAAACCATTCGACAACCGGCCCGTAGCCAAGTTGGTCATATAAGTTAGGGACCTTGGCAACAGTGGCGTTAGATATTTTCCAGATGGAGCCACCTTTTGATGGCACTCGTTGTAGTAGTAAGGTGATGTGGCCACTGTTGATGGCTATTCGGCCAAAGGCATCCCGGTAAGCTGGCAGATTATCGTTAGCGACACCCTGCGGCGTATCATTGACGTCTTCGAGTTCTATCCATAAGTTGCGGTCGATAATGGCTTGCAGTTTTTTGGCATATTGCGGGCCTTTATCTTTTGACATGTTGTCTGGAAGGTAACGTAAGTCAAGATACTCAGCTGCCAACTCAAAGTCTTGCTCGTAGGCGGCGTTAGTGAAACCGGCTAACGTGCCCCGCGGCGTGTCACGTTGCAGCTCGTCTTGATACTGATAGCGTTGATGTACCGCCAAATCAGGCTCATCAGCGGCCTCTTGCAACGTATTGACTAATCCCGGTGGGTTGGCAGCCCAAATTGGCAGTGCCAAAATGGTGAAACAGATACCCAGCAGATATTTGACTATAGTAGCGCGCATAGTAGATTGTCTTCCCTTAACAAACTTGTGTAAATTCTAACACCTATACAAAAAAACAACATAATTAGTGCTGATAAATTTTTGTCATGTCGATAAAGGGATTTTGCAACGAAATTGATTGACTAAGTTTTAGCCAAGGTTATAATGGCGGCGATTTTAGTTATATCCACTTGTAGATCTGTGCACCTGTTTGTTTGACTCGTTAATGTTCGTCACACCGTAAACACTCACAATATTCTCTCGTCATATCACTGTCATATCCCTGTGCTTAACTTCGTGCATCTAGTATGTGCGAGCGCTTAGATACAATTTCTAACACAAAGCTAAAGCAAGGTACTTGATAAGGAATGAAAAGCTGGGTAGTCTCAAATCGAACAACTCATCTTTTGCAACAAAAGCTAAGGATAAATTATTAATAAATTTCAACTACTAACAAGTAGTTTCGTTAAAAAGGAGTATGGCCAATGTCGTACACAGTAAATGGTCACGAGATCACAGTAAACTTTCCAGTAGACTCTATTTCAGTTAACAAGTCTTCGACAGCGTTCACAGACAGCGCCGGTAAAAATAAGCAAACCTTTACCAAGCGTACTGAAGCTTTGAAGTTCATGAAATGGTTATTAAATAGCAACAAGTAACATCGAAAATCACGCTAGCAAATACAGCTCCTCTCACTTGTATTTGAGCCTGCACTTTACAGGCAAGGTTGGACTAACACCGGTTAGCAACTGCTAGATATCATTTGGTTTAGGCAGTATCACTTTCACAGATACGCCTAACCAAATGACTTAATTCCCATCAAACTTTCTCTTATACCGTGGCAACATGGTTTCATTACCCAACAACCCACCTTGATGCAAGTAAAGCATAGGTTCATCGCTCGATTGTTGTAGGTACTGTTTGCACATCATCCACCCCAGTGGGTCATACAGTAATTCAAACTCTATTCCTGACTGGTTAAGCTCAAGCCAATGCTGGTAGAACTCGCGATATAGCTTGCCAAAGTGGTAACGCTTGGGGGGAGTAATGATTTGTGGATGATCGTTACAATCCGATGAAAGCTCGTAAAATTGGCTAGTTAAATAATCATCGCCGCCGACAACCGCGCAAGTTAACACCTTAATCGACTCATCTAGCTGCGCGAAACTGCGGGTTAAAAACAGCGCGGTTGTACCGGTACCCGACGGTAAAAACACATTAAGCTGACTCAGTTGTTGTTGCTGTTTCCAATCAACGATTTCACGCGCTAATTGAAACAAACCATATTCAGCGTATTCGCAACGTCCACCTTCTGGTACATAAAGAACCGTGTCATCACCGGCTACATGACGCTCGATATAACCTCGCGTACTTAAATCATTGCGATCATCTTGCTGGCTCAAATCAATCACATTAGCACCATGGGCAATGGCAGCGGCATAGTTTCCAGCAGGCTGCTTTAAAATTTGCTCAGCAATATGATCAACATAAAAGTCCAGCTGCCAACCGCGCATCTTTGCGAGTGCCGCCATTGAATACAAAGAGTTGGCCTGCGGTGAGCCATAGCCCACAAGTTTGTTAACCTGGGTAAATGGCTGCGCTAAAAAATAGGCAAATTTGCGCGCCTTGTTGCCCGAAAAGGCCGGATGCAACTGATCATCTCGTTTTACAAAAACATCAAAACCCGCAATGGTGACCTTATCGACAGGCGTGTGGCTAAGTTGCATCAATGCCTCATTCATCAAAATTTAAATTCCAGTGTAAACCAACTTGATGGCACTCGACTAACTCGTACGTCATTTTCGCTAACAAGATCAAACTGGTGGGAGTGACTAACCTTTAGTAATACTCGCCACCCACCCAACAACGCCATAATAAAAAACCATTAAATTCAACAACTAAAAAGTTGGCATACTACTCGCATAGACTCAAGTGTTATTCGTGATAGTTTAACGCAACAATAATAATAGTCAGGAATTTAGGAGTATAACAATGGCTGTTTTACGCTTGATATTTAACATTGCATGGTTTGTGCTTGGTGGCTTTGTGATGGGGCTTGCTTGGTGGTTGGCAGGCATACTTTGTTTTATTTCAATTATTGGTATTCCTTTTGGCCGTGCGTGCTTTGTTATTGGTGAAATGACTTTTTGGCCATTTGGTCAAGAAAGCCAAAACCGTCGTCACCTAACCGGTGTGGATGATCTTGGTACTGGCCCGCTGGGTATGATCGGTAATATTGCCTGGTTCTTATTATTTGGAATTTGGTTGGCCATCGGTCATATCGCCCATGCTCTGGCTTGTTTTGTAACCATAATTGGCATTCCATTTGGCATCCAACATCTCAAGCTTGCGCTACTGTCACTGACACCTATCGGTCAAACGGTAACCGCTAAAGCGTAAGGGCATTGCCCCGGTCACTCAAACTACAATGCAGCCAGTCGCTTGCGCTGGCTGCAAGCAACTTAGCTATTGGTAACGACTAAAGTACTCAGCAAGCACCTTATCTGCATCAATCTTTTTTAGGCCTTTATCGTAGATATCACGCCAATACTGGCCTTGCTCAGAATCAATAAAGGCAATGTGTAAGCTAATCCGCGCCAGCGACTTTTTATTGACCTGCAATTTAGTGGCTAATGGCTTAAGGTGTGGTTGCGCCAACAGATGCATAAACACCTGACGGTCTATCACAGCGGCATCAATCCGGCCGGTGGCGACCTTCTTGACGTTATGCTCATCAGATGTCACCTCTTCAACTTTTTGTAATCCATTAGCAATCGCAGCATCCAGCTCAGGGGTGTTGATGTAATCTTTTACAGTGCCTATGCGGTACTGCTGTAGGTCACTGACTTTGCTCCAGCTGATGGGGTCTAATGGCCTTTCAATTATGACTAATTCACTGTGACCACTGACTTTGGAAAATAATACTTTGTCGTTCGGGTGCAGATACTCAGGAAAATAACCAGCATATTGACTGCCCTGCATATGAGGTAACCTCACTGCCCGGCTCCACGGGTAGAAATCAACTTCTAAATCATGCCCCATGGCTTGCAACGCCGCCCTAGCCACGGCCACACTCCCGCCTTGTTGCGGCAGCTTCTCAGCACAATATGGCGGCCAATGTAAGGTCGATAAATGTAAGGTCGCTGCGTTGCTAACTTGCACATTCAGCCAACAAAGCGCGATAAGCCCACACCAGCGAATACCTTGGCAGATATGATTCAAACAATGCCTCCTAGCCCAACAGCATCAATTGCGCTGCATCATAGATTCCTGCCATTGATTATAGTCGTTTCACAGATTGTTCAATATTTATCCTTTGTTACAAAAGCCAACTAGCCAAGTACAGCAACAAAATGGCATGCTGAATTTAAGCTACAACAATAGGTGCAAACAGATGTTAAGAAAAACCATGGTGACAATCATAGGCGGATTAACCACTGCATTAGGTGTCGTTTTTATTTTGCTACCGGGGCCAGCATGGTTACTGCTGCCCATTGGTTTGGCCATTTTGAGTTTAGAATACCCTTGGGCGAAGCGATATTTGCGGATCAGTCAGCGGAAAATGTCGCAGTCAGCGGCTTGGATGGACAAAAAGATCAGAATGATGCGCAATTAAAATGTTAGCGTAACAACTGCAACCCATATCAAGATCACACTTTTAATTTTGTTTGTGAACTCAAGCAGAACACTATCCTATTAGTTATTGATTTTCAGCGATAAATGTCACATTTATATAATCCAGTTTAGCGATAGTCCTAATCTAAACAACGCGTTATACCCAAGCTAAAACACACATTAATATCAGGGTTAATCAAAACAAAGCAGCTCGCTACTAACCCTATTTAAGGTGCTGAAGATGAACAAACTAACCCCTATTAGCTTAGCTATATTAGCAAGCGTGATCACGGCCCCAGCCGTAGCTAAAGAGCCTATCTCTATTATTGAACCTGTTAAAATTACTCAGCCCGAAAAAGTCGAGTTAGGCAAAATGCTGTTCTTTGAACCACGTTTGTCAGCATCTGGTTTTATCTCTTGTAATTCTTGCCATAACCTATCTACAGGTGGCGTTGACGCCCTGCCGACTTCTATTGGTCATAACTGGCAGGAAGGCCCAATCAACTCGCCAACAGTGCTTAATGCTGAGTACAACCTTGCGCAGTTCTGGGATGGTCGTGCAAAAGATTTGCAAGAACAAGCAGCCGGTCCTATTGCTAACCCAGGTGAGATGGCTCATACCCACAGTGTTGCAGTTGAAACCATTGATTCAATCCCTGAGTATCAACAGCGTTTTGCCGCAATCTACGGTAAAGACTCCGTCAACCTTGAAAACCTAACTGATGCGATTGCTGAGTTTGAAAAGACCTTAGTCACGCCAAATAGCCCATTTGATCAGTACCTACAAGGTGACAAAAAGGCGATTAGTGACCAAGCAAAGAATGGTTATCAACTATTTAAAGACCGTGGTTGTACCTCTTGTCATAATGGTCCGGCAGTTGGCGGCACTATGTATATGAAGATGGGACTCGTTAAACCATTCCACACTGATAACCCTGCAGAAGGACGTATTGCGGTTACTGGTCACGAGCACGACAGAATGGTATTTAAAGTTCCAACACTGCGTAACATTGAACTTACCTACCCCTACTTCCATGATGGCGCGACTTGGACATTAGAAGAAGCTGTAAATACCATGTCTGATATTCAGCTTGGTCAGCAACTGTCTGAGCAAGAAACCGCAGACATGGTGGCATTCTTGAAAACCCTAACCGGTGATCAGCCGCAAATTGTATTACCGATTTTGCCGCCTTCAAATGCCAACACGCCTCGACCCGTGCCATTTGCAAAATAGAGCACCGTTTACTGGCGCAGCAAGTCATTAAATAGCAACAACTTGAATAAACGGCAGCACTAAGCTGCCGTTTTTATACCGCCACTCCCATCGCCAAAGTCTGCATACGACTTACAATGGCAATCAGCACGCCTTGGCGACGATAGTTGTCAATAACACCGGGACTAAATTTTTCTAATCTCGCCATTGCAGTTAACAATAGCTGGCATTGATACCAAGTTGCATCAGCAATATAGTCAGGGCGATCAACAAAGTGGCTATGTTCGTACCACTCGTCCCAATTTAGACGCGGTAAAAGTACGCCTTGTTGTTCCAGTTCGGCGATAAACTGCTGAAACTGGCTAACACAAACTGGCTTATCACCTTGTAAGAACAGATCTGCATATCGACTGTATAAGGGCGAAATAGCTAAAGTATTCATAGAAACCTCCATTGCGCTGGCAATTGGCTTAGGGTCTGACTGGCTGTTAATCAGCGCTAAGTGCTATCAGTCAATCTGCATAAGCCATACCAACAATTCATGCGCCCATGCTAATGCAATGAAGCTGAACTTTAGCTTAACGTTTTGTAATACCAATCAGTATAAACATTTAGTCACTCAGCGAGAGTTTAGCGGTTCTGAGGCAAGGCAACGAGTGAAGAGCATAGTTGTTCTACGGTTAAGCTTGTTAACACAGCATCAGGATTGTTAAAACTCGCCATTCTGGCGCGTTTTTGGCTGCCTACTTCTGCGTTGAATAACCTCACAGGGGAGCAACCATTGTTTCAGTTATTCGCCTTGAATTAGTTTGCCAAAAGCGCGCTGAGTAGATCAAATTCTTATACTGATTGGTATAATTGGTTAACCGATTAATAATTAAGAAAATTAAAAATCAGCTGTCGGCCATATTGATGGAGAGGATAGTGATTAGCTGCGACTCATTTTAGCCGCAGGCCTGTTCTCTACTTTTGTAAACCGTAAGTTGTGACAGGCAAAATCAACACGCCTTTGCAAATTGCAATCACGGTTATCAGGTCCTATTGAAACAGGTTAAATTCTTCAAGTATAAGGTCGGTAAACAGCAAGCCCGCGCGGCCTAGCGGTCGCTCCATGGTCGATACCAGTTGCGGCGTAAAGCTATAATGACTACCGCCAATGAAATCGAGCTCTTTGAGTTGCCCTGAGCGCAATTCGTCAGCAATTAAAAACTCAGGCATCCAACCAAAACCCAATCCCATGAGTAAGGCATTTTTCTTCATTATAAAGCCTGACAAATAGAAAACTTTATCGCCACCAAACTGCAAATCATCGCGCGCGGCCTGCTGCGGCGCAGAGTCTTCAATCGTAAGCTCAACATGCTGTAGCAAGTCAAACAGGCTAATGTTTTGCTGGCTAGAGAGCGGATGCTCCTTAGCAACCACCAGCAGGCTTTTTACATCGGGTAAAGCCTGTGGGCGATAATGGGGCCCGGTGCGATAGTCTTTAACTAACATCAAATCAGCGTTATCGCGCTCAAATCGTGCTTGCACACCGCCTAAGAACTCCATATTCAACTGAATTTTGGTAGGGATATCATATTCAGACATACGCTTTAATGCGCGCATGATAGGCTCCATTGGTAGTGAACCATCGATCACTAACTCCAGTTTTGGCTCCCAACCCTGACTAAAGCGCTGGGCTAAATGCTCTATGTTGCCTAGGTATTGCAGTAAACGTTGGCCTTCCGCGAGGATGACCTTACCTTCATCGGTTAATTCTGCTCGATAGCTATCACGACAAAAAAGCTTTACACCTAGGTGTTGCTCCAGTTTTTTCACTTGGTAACTAATTGCAGACTGTGCCTTGTGCAATCGCTCAGCAGCCTTAGCAAAGCTGCCTTCTTCCACTAATACCTGCAATACATTAAATGCGTCTACATCGATTCTCATTATTCATTTCCCGTGTAAACTTTTTAATACCATCTAATAAATAGAACGTCTTAAGCTATTTATTATTCTTTTTTTTGTTCAAGACAGCAACTAAATTGATACTTAGATCACAAAACAGGGTGGTTAGCCAATCAATGAGCGCTGACACACCGATTAAAAATCCCATGCGCTGACCTGAGTTAGCGAGCTAAAGTCACCCACTATTGCAAGAGTGACCTTTGGGTAACAACATAATGAAAGAGGACTCACCCATGGCAAGCGAACAAAATCCACTTGGTCTACTCGGCATTGAATTTACCGAGTTCGCCACACCTGATATCGATTTTATGCATCAGGTTTTCATCGATTTTGGTTTCTCAAAGCTTAAACAACACAAAGAGAAAGAGATCGTTTACTACAAGCAAAACGACATCAACTTTCTACTTAATGTGAACAAACAAGGCTTTTCTGCAGAGTTCGCTAAAACACACGGTCCGGCCATCAGCTCAATGGGCTGGCGTGTAGAAGATGCTAACTTTGCCTTTGAAGGCGCGGTGGCACGCGGCGCAAAACCAGCAAACGAAGACAGTAAAGATCTGCCATACCCAGCCATTTACGGTATTGGCGATAGCCTGATTTACTTTATTGATACCTTTGGCGAGAACAATATCTATGATGTTGACTTTGTCGACCTTGACGAGCCAGTGATTGTTGAAGAAAAAGGCTTTATGGAAGTCGATCACCTTACCAACAATGTTTACAAAGGCACCATGGAGCATTGGTCCAACTTCTATAAAGACATTTTTGGCTTTACCGAAGTACGTTACTTCGACATTAAAGGTGAGCAAACCGCACTAGTGTCTTATGCACTACGCTCGCCAGATGGCAGCTTCTGTATTCCTATCAATGAAGGTAAAGGCAACGATAAAAACCAGATTGATGAGTACCTACGCGAGTACGACGGTCCAGGTGTTCAGCACTTAGCATTCAGAAGTCGTGATATTGTCGCTTCGCTTGATGCAATGGAAGGTTCGTCAATTCAAACCTTAGACATCATCCCAGAGTACTACGATACCATTTTTGAGAAACTGCCTCAGGTAACTGAAGATAGAGAGCGTATTAAACATCACCAAATTTTGGTTGATGGCGATGAAGACGGCTACTTGCTGCAAATCTTCACCAAAAACCTATTCGGCCCTATTTTTATCGAAATTATTCAACGTAAAAATAACTTAGGTTTCGGCGAAGGTAACTTCACTGCACTGTTCCAATCTATCGAGCGAGATCAGAAGCGCCGCGGCGTGCTGTAATTCCATGGCAAATCGATATTGATAAAAAACCAGCCTAATGGCTGGTTTTTTATTTTCAGCAGCGAATTAATTCTCTACACTAGCGCCCTGCTAAGCGGCCAAAGCCGTGATACTTTGTTAGCCACTAAGGAACACCATGCCAGATTTTGCTGTACTCGCTGTCTTTATACCGACCTTTTTCTTTGTTTCGATCACACCGGGTATGTGTATGACGTTGGCCATGACACTGGGGATGAGCATAGGTGTAAGGCGCACATTATGGATGATGATAGGTGAACTAGTCGGTGTTGCCATTGTGGCCATTGCGGCAGTTTTGGGCGTAGCTAGCGTGATGCTTAATTATCCGCAAGTCTTCGAAGTACTCAAATGGGTCGGTGGCGCCTACCTGGCATACATTGGGATTAATATGTGGCGCGCCAAAGGCAAAATGGCCATTGTTGAAGGTCAACAAACCGATCGCTCCATTAGCAATATGACCTTAATGTCGCAAGGGTTTGTCACCGCCATTGCTAACCCTAAAGGCTGGGCGTTTATGATCTCGCTACTGCCGCCATTTATCAATGTCGATCGCGCGGTGGCGCCGCAATTGTTGATGTTGCTTAGCGTGATCATGATGACCGAGTTTGTCAGCATGCTGGCCTATGCTACCGGCGGCAAGAGTTTGCGGCTATTTCTAAGCCGAGGCGATAACATCAAGTGGATGAACCGTATTGCCGGCAGTCTAATGGTGGGTGTGGGATTCTGGTTGGCATTAGGTTAGCGCTAGCCAATTACCACGCTAACCACTTGCTATGCCGACTTAGTCGGACTCTTTTACAGGCTCTCTATAGGGTAAGAGCTCATCTAACTGCGACATGTACTGCGCCATGTTGTGCCGCTCTTGCCCGCAAAAATCTTCTATCGCTGTGCTAAATGCTTGATGTTCAATATAATGCACCGAATGCATGGCGACCGGTTCAAAGCCGCGCAACACTTTATGCTCACCTTGTGCGCCAGCATCAAACACCTGCAAGTTTTGGTTAATTGCGTAATCAATCCCTTGGTAGTAACAGGTTTCAAAGTGCAACCCGTCTATCTCTTTGAGTGCGCCCCAATAACGCCCGTATAGATGGGTGTCAGACACAAAAAACAGCGCCGCAGCGATTAACTCAGGTTCGGTATTTTCACTGCTATCCTCGACTGGCTTGTCACTGTGCTGATACACCATCAATAGGCGCACGTTCTCGGGCATTGTGCGGCCTAAGGTTTGAAAAAACGCTTGATTCAAGTAACCACTATGGCCGGAGCGCTTCAGATACGTGTGCATATAACAGTGATAAAACGCCTGCCAATCATTAGCTGTGATCTGCTCTCCTTCTAGCATTTCAAAGCTGAGATTGTGCTTTGCAACACATTGACGCTCTTTGCGGATATTCTTACGCTTTCGGCTTGTCATTGCGGCCAAAAAATCATCGAAATGATGGTAATCGCGATTACACCAGTGAAACTGCGTCCCTAAACGGGCAATCAATGCACTTGACTGATACTGCGCTAGCAATTGCGGCGTAATAAACAAGCTATGCCAGCCCGAGTACTGACCACTGCTAACTTTGCCGGTAATAAAGTTAACCAGCACGGTCACGAGCTGTTGTTGTTGCTCGTCATCAAAATGCTTAGCAATAGCGAGTTTACTGGCAATCACCGGCGTAAAAGGCACCGCGTTAACCAGTTTAGGGTAGTACTCTAAGCCATTACGTTCATAGGCTTCAGCCCAAGCCCAATCAAATACATACTCACCATAGGAGTGATACTTCTCATATAGCGGCATTAAGGCAACCACATCTTGCTGGTGCATGACCTGTAGATGTTGCACCTTCCAACCGGTTTTCGCTGACACCGCCCCACTACTTTCTAGTGCAGACAGAAACTCATAACGCATAAACGGCATGGAAGTGCCCACTATCGCAGCCCATGTTTGTTGGCCAATCTGCTCAATGCTATCAACCAACCTAAAACTCAACTCATCCAATTAATCTTGCTCCTTAAGGTTGATTTTCGACGCGATAGGCGTCACATTGTTGACCTAAAACACAAGACGCAAAGGAATGATAATGCGCGCCGCTAAGACCTTATGCTGTATCCTTACGCTTACTTTGCCACTCATTGCAAGCAATGTCAGTATTGCAAAAGAATCATCAATTTATAGTCATGCTGCCACCTCTCAACCTGTGTGGGCAAAACACGGCATGGTTTCAAGTCAAGAAGCACTCGCGACTCAAGCTGGCGTCGCCATTCTAGAACAAGGTGGCAATGCAGTTGACGCTGCGGTTGCGGTTGGTTTTACCTTAGCCGTCACCCTACCAAGAGCCGGTAACTTAGGTGGCGGTGGGTTCATGCTGGTTCACCTAGCCAAAGAGCAAAAAACCATTGCCATTGATTATCGAGAAAAAGCCCCGAGTGCTGCCCACAAAGATATCTTTTTAGATGAAAAAGGCAATGTTAACAGCGACTGGAGCCGCAGCCATGGCTTAGCTGTAGGGGTGCCTGGCACGGTAATGGGCATGGAGTTGGCACTCGAAAAATACGGCACAATGTCGATGAAACAGGTTATCGCTACGGCAATAGAACTGGCTGAAAAAGGCATTAGTGTCACCCCAGATCTTGCCACCTCACTGGCAGGGCTGAAACGACGTATTGGCCGCTGGCCAAGCTCTGCAGCAATATTTTATCATCCAGATGGTCGCAGCTATGATATTGGCGAAACATTAGTGCAGAAAGATTTAGCCAAGTCACTGAGCCTAATTAGTGAACATGGCAGCAAAGGATTTTATCAGGGCGCGACAGCCGAAAAGCTAATCGCAGCCATTTCCGCTGCAGGCGGTAATATGACCTTAGCCGATTTAGCCAACTACCATGTGGTTGAAAGAGAGCCTGTGGTTGGCGAATACCGCGGCTATCAGGTGGTGTCGATGCCACCGCCCTCATCGGGTGGTGTGCATGTTATCGAAATGCTCAACATGCTTGAACCCTACCCAATAGATAAGCTTGGCCACAATACCGCTGACACCTTGCACTTAATGACTGAAGCGATGAAGCGTGCTTATGCCGATCGCAGTGAATATTTGGGCGATCCTGATTTTGTATCGGTGCCGGTCGACAAAATTATCGATAAGGCATACGCCAAATCTCGTGCATCTGATATCACCATCAACAAGGCGACCCCCAGTAGCGAGATAAAACCTGGCAACCTAAACCCGTACGAAAGCGACCAAACAACACACTACTCTGTCGTTGATAAGTGGGGTAATGCAGTTTCCAATACCTATACACTTAACTTCAGTTACGGCTCAGGTCTGGTAGCAGAAGGCACAGGGATATTACTTAACAATGAGATGGATGACTTTTCAGCAAAACCCGGTGTACCTAACGGTTATGGGCTAATTGGTGGCGAAGCCAATGCTGTCTCGGGTAATAAAAGACCGCTAAGCTCGATGACCCCCACCATTGTGATGAAAGATAACAAACCCTTTATCGTGACGGGTAGCCCAGGCGGTTCTCGAATCATTACTACTACGCTACAGATCATTATGAATGTGATTGACCATGATTTGAATATTGCAGAAGCCACCCAAGCGGCGCGTATTCATCATCAATGGCTACCGGACGTGATCCGCGCCGAGCGCAGTTTAAATCGAGACACCATCTCCTTGCTTGAACAAAAAGGCCATAAAGTTAAAGTTAAAAATGCTATTGGCTCTACCCAGTCAATTATGGTCACAGAGGACGGGATCTATGGTGCATCAGATCCCCGCAGAGCCGGCAGCCTAACAGCCGGACACTAACTCAACTGTTGTATTAATAACCGTATCGCAGTCTGCTTAGCAAAAGTTGACTGCTTTACGGTTATTAACTTGCTAACAAACTAGTTTGAATCCATTTTAAGCCACAAGGCGGCATTAAAGACGAGCAGAAAGCTTGAGTGCTGGATTATCCTCGATATTTCTTATATCAACATTGCTTAAATCATCGAATAAAACCTCATAACCGGTCGAGTAAATGGCCAAAAACAACCCAACCGAAACATTTGTTACAAACAAATGGGCTATTTATTGGATTTAACACCCCTAGACATGTTAAATAACATCCTTTAACTGCGACAACAAAAGTATTAACGCCGGTTTAAGCTAACTGACGTATAACGAGATCTGGATCACCTTTTTTAATACCAATTAATCTTGGCGAGATTAGACAAATACCTTGTCGACACAACACACGAGCAACAATTCGGGGATAACATAATGAAGGGATTAACCCTCAAACCAATCGTAACAGCCATGGCGCTCACCTTTGCCTTAGGTGCATGTAGCAATACTGATAACCAACAAGCTACCGATAACGCTAACCAAGCGCCCAATGTGGTTGCACAGCAAATCATTGAAAACAACGCTAGCAACCCATTCTTTAAGCCCTATGACACGCCATACGGCATCCCTGATTTTGACAAGATAAAGACTGAACACTACCTGCCCGCATTCAAAGCCGGTGTTGCTCAGCAAAAAGCTGAAATTGCAGCCATCGTAAACAACCCTGATGCACCGACATTTGCTAACACTATTGAAGCAATGGAATTTAGCGGTGATCTTGTCCATCGTGTCAGTAGCGTGTTTTATAACTTAACCAGTGCCGACACCAATAAAGATTTGCAAAAACTATCTAAAGAAGTGTCGCCAATGCTTAGCGCCGCATCTGATGATATTCGTCTTAACGACAAACTATTCCAACGTGTAAAAGCGGTGTATGCGCAAAAAGATTCGCTTAACCTCAATCATTCAGAAGCTAAGTTGCTTGAAGATGCCTATAAAGGGTTCACCCGCGGCGGTGCTAACCTAAGCGAAGCAGATAAAACCAAGCTACGCGGCTTAAACGAGCAAATTGGTAAACTAAGCTTAGAATTTGGTGACAACCTACTGGCAGAAACCAACGCATTTGAATTGGTGATCGATAATCAAGCCGATTTAGCCGGCCTGCCGCAAGATGTGATTGCCACTGCCGCTCAAACCGCGACCAAGCGTGGCCACGAAGGCAAGTGGGTATTTACCACCTCTCGCCCTTCTATTACGCCGTTTTTGACCTATGCCGATAACCGCGACCTACGTGAAATTATCTACAAAGGATACATTGAGCGTGCCAATAACGATAACGCCAATGACAACAAGAAGATTCTTGCCAAAATGGCGGCATTACGCGCAGAGCGTGCCCAGCTAATCGGCTACAAAACCCATGCACACCTTGTACTTGAAGAGCGTACGGCTAAAACACCAGAAAATGTGTATGAATTGCTAAACAAAGTATGGCCAGCAGCACTAAATCAAGCTGAAGCCGAAGTCGCTGAAATGCAAAAGCTGATAGACAGCGAAGGCGGCAACTTCAAGCTAGCCGCGTGGGACTGGTGGTACTATTCAGATAAAATTCGAGTAGCTAAGTATGACTTTAACGAGCAACAAACTCGCCCATACTTCTCGCTAGAAAGTACCTTAAAAGGGGTGTACTACACCGCTAACCGCCTGTTTGGAATTACCGTAAAAGAGCGCACCGATCTACCAACATACAACGATGAAGTCCGTACTTGGGAAGTGTATGACAAAGATGGCTCACTTATGGCTATCTTCCTTGGCGATTACTATGTACGCGACAGTAAGCGTGGCGGCGCATGGATGAACTCTTACCGTCAGCAGTACAACATGAATGGTGTAGACTCTATGCCTATCATCGTTAACGTACTTAACTACCCACGCCCTGCTGCAGGTGAGCCTTCATTATTGACGTTCGACGAAGCCAGTACCTTGTTCCATGAGTTTGGCCATGCGCTACACGGTATCCTGTCTGACGTTAAATACCGCTCACAAGCTGGTACCTCTGTGCCACGTGACTATGTAGAGTTTCCATCACAAGTGATGGAAAACTGGATGACTCAGCCTGAAGTGTTGGCGCAGTTTGCTAAGCACTACAAAACTGGCGAAGTGATCCCACAAGAACTCGTCGAAAAAATTCAAGCGGCCAGCAAGTTCAACCAAGGCTTTGCGACGGTTGAGTACATGGCAGCAACTAAACTTGATTTAGACTGGCATACACTGACTGATTTTACACCAAAAGATGCAGCGAAATTTGAAGCAGACAGCTTAAAGAAAATGGGGCTAATTGAAGAGATTGCACCTCGTTACCGTAGCACCTACTTTGCGCACATCTTCTCTGGTGGATATTCAGCGGGTTATTACAGCTACCTATGGTCAGATATCCTAGGTGCTGATGCTTTTGAAGCCTTTAAAGAGAACGGCATCTTCGATAAGAAAACTGCAGATGCTTTCAGAGATAACATCTTATCTCAAGGTGGCAGTGACGATCCGATGAAACTGTACAAACAGTTCCGCGGAAAAGAAGCGGGTATTGAGCCTTTACTGCGCAGTCGTGGACTGCTGTAACAGCAAAAGCCTACTGCGCTAATTAACCCATTAGTTTAAAAAGCATGGCCTGAGGCCATGCTTTTTTTTGCCTATAGCATAAACGGTATTGACGTGCTTGTTCAGCTAACCCTGCCCTTGTTCATCTACCATTATATTTTCACTGCGGCGCATATATAAACAGTCTTCAATCGGCAATGGCTCTGGGCATGACCACACTTCAAACCCAAGCTGCTGATAAGATTTCAATGCGGCCTTGTTGTACGCCAATACAAACAACGACGATGTTTGACAACCCGGTAAAATATCCGTGTTGGCCAGCGCAACTTTTACCAATTGATCGACCAACAAATGGCTAAACTTTTCACCATTTTTTCGTTTACCACGAAAGTTAGGGGCAACAATTAAGCGTGATAAATGGATGCAATGCCAGCGCGGGTACCACTGACCAAACGCCACCAGTTCACCGTTATCCACCAGTGCATAAGACGCCATTTTACTTAACTGTAAATCGTCACTAAAACTTTGTTCATCATAGGGATAGCGAAAGCCAGGCCCTCCCCACTGATACAATGCTGCTTCATCATCAATCCATGACATCAACGTGGTTATGTGCTGCTGCTCAACGTCAACCAACTCCATAGTTAATCCCTATCCTTTAATACCAATCAGTATAAACATTTAGTCACTCAGCGAGAATTTAGCGGTTCTGAGGTAAGGTCCTTAAATGCTCCTGCATTAATGACATTCACCACATCCATGTGGTTTGCAACGAGTGAAGAGCATAGTTATTCTACGGTTAAGCTCGTTAACACAGTATCAGAATCGCTAAAACTCGCCATTCTGGCGCGTTTTAGGCTGCCTACTTCTGCGTTGAATAATTTCACAAGGGAACAACCATTGTTTCAATCATTCGCCTTGAATTAGTTTGCCCAAAGCGCGCTGAGTAGATCAAATTCTTATACTGATTGGTATAACTATAAATTCCCACCGATACAAGGGTTAGCAAAGGCTCACCATTGAAAGTGTGCCCCACAACGTTGCATTATCTTACTGAACCCAATTAAATAGGCGCTTCTCACTTAATGCTATTCGCGCTACAGTAACGAGCAAAGCCAATAGCATACATGCCTAATACTCCAATGAATTTACCTTTTTCTCAAGCCTGTGAAAACAATAAACAGCCAATATTTGAAAAGCTTAGCCAAATATTTAACCAGAGTGAGCATATATTGGAAATTGGTGCAGGGACGGGTCAGCATGGCGCTTATTTTGCTCAGCAGATGTTGCATCTAACTTGGCAATGCAGCGATCAACCCCATTACCTAGACGGGCTTAATTTACGCATCGCAGCCTCAAAATTAGCAAACCTGCCACTCGCAGTGGCTGCCGATGTCGCTAACCCCAATGAGCAGCTGTTACAGCAACGCTTTGATGGCATATACACTGCCAATACCTTGCACATAATGAATAAAGCCTTGGTGGCACGCTTCTTTGCGCTCGCAGAGCAATTGATAAAACCTAATGGGTCTTTGTGCATTTACGGGCCATTTAATTACCATGGCCAATATAGCAGCGATAGCAATCGCGACTTTGACCAATGGTTGCTAGCGCGAGATCCTAACAGTGCTATTCGCGACATTGAATGGGTCGTCCAATTAGCCACCACACACGGTTTTGTTATGCAGCAAGACCATGCCATGCCCGCCAACAATCGTTTACTGCACTTCAACGCAATAGCATCAGCGGCGCAGTAAGCGTTTAAACTTTAAAACCGGCAATATGCTTAGCCAGTTGCTGTGCATCATTGGCCAAGCGTTGGCCTAACTCGCTGGCGCCTTGGGCAGTATTTAGCGCCGCTTGGGCATCACTATCAATCGCGCGAGTTTTACTGCTCATTTCAGCGGCTGCGAGGCGTTGCTCGCTCACAGCTGTACGAATTTCGTCGGTAATACTGACAATCTGACTCACACTGCTGGTTAATCCACTGATGCTTTCACTAACCGCACTGGCTTGCACGACGCCTTGCTCAGCTTGTTTATCACCGTTGTCCATGGCCACAACCGCTTCATTTGCCCCCGCTTGAACAGACTCAATCATAGTTTGAATCTCTGATGTTGAACTTTGGGTGCGGCTGGCCAAAGTACGAACTTCATCTGCCACAACCGCAAAGCCGCGTCCCGCTTCACCAGCTCTGGCCGCTTCAATGGCCGCATTGAGTGCTAACAGGTTAGTTTGCTCAGCAATAGAGCGAATGACATCGACCACCTTACCAATCTCTAGGCTGTGATCAGCAAGACGGTGGATCACTTGTGCGCCACGGCTAACTTCAGTTGCAATATCATTAATACCGGTTACGGTTTGTGTAATCACTTGCTGGCCGTCAAGCACGTTAGCATGAGCGCTGTCGGTGATGGTTGCCGCCTGTTGCGTACTGCCTTCAACCAGCTCAACTGAACTGACAACTTGTTCAATGGCTATCGATACATCTTGGGTTTGTAGTCGCTGTGCTTTTAGGGTGTCGGCCACTTCATCGGTGACATTATTAACCGCATTACTGGCATCGAGCACCTCTTCACTCAGCAGTTTAACTTCGGTAATAAGTGCTTTAACACTGGCTTGCATGGTGTTAAAAGCCGTCGCTATTGCAGCAAACTCATCCCGCCCAGCTACCGTTACTGGCTCGGTAAGATTACCCTCTGCCATCGCGGCCATCGCCGTTTTAATCTGGCTAACATTGTTGGCAATGGCATAATAAAAGGTCCATAAAAAATACACGCTGGTAGTCACCACTAAAGCCAACATCACCAGTAACAGCCACATCATGCCCTTTTGCTCAACAACTCGCTCAGCAAGGTTGCTAGACAACTGCTCTGCCACTAACTGCAATGCCGCTTGCTGTTGGGTCGCGACAACGCGGTTTTGACTAGCAAAGCTGCTAAGCGTGACTTGTGGGCTATCAGGATTGATGATCTGCTGCTCTACCAAGTTACTTAAACTGGCTGTTTGTTGCTGCATGAGTGTTAGCTCATCAAGTAACGATGATAAACCGGCGACCTGCAGCTGAGATAATCTTTGCACGGTTTTCTGGCTAAGCGTGAGTAACTCTAAGGTGCGATTGTTCAGAGCCACAACTTGAGTGTAGTTAGTGGGGTTAAACCCGTTTTGCAAAATATCAACGACGGTGCTGGCTAAGCGAGACTGATAGTCACGCAATAACGGGTACTGCTTAACGTACAATTGCGCCAGGTAGGAACCATCGGGCTGCTTATCTAACGTTAAACCACTTTGAGCGCCAATATCTTCTTTAATTTCAACCAAACGGTCTGCAAGGGATTCGACTACAGCATCAGCCTGGCGCGATGATTTCACCACGCTGATTAAACTGTCATTGTGTAAGCTCATTTGCTGGCGCTCGGTAGCCGAGCTGTAATGCCCTTGACCACGTTGTTGGTCAACAAAACGGGTAAAAGTATTGGCTTCAAATGACTGGGATTGGCGTGCTTGAATTAACCATTGATCATATTGGGCGACATCCATGAGCATCTGCATGCCAGTACGCTCACTTTCGACCGCGTTTACCTGCTGATATTGCAAATTGGCTAAATAAATCGCGCCGAAACACAACGGGGTTAAAGTGACGAGTGCTAGCACCACAAATTTGTGTTTAAACGTGAGGCGATTTCCTAGGGATATCCCTATCGCAAGTATTGGGTTTGTCATCTATCGCAGTATCCTTTCTCAACATGCCGATAACATAGACCTGCAAAACGCGATAGATATTTCTTTTTATTTAAAATTAATTCACTCTGTGGCCGCTAAAGACGCTTAGTCGCCAGTTTGAACGCTGCTGTCGCGCTCAAACTGGCCACAATGTACTGGCTCAGTAACCAAGCTCTACTAGGGGTTGCGACAACAAATTAAAAGTGGCTTTCATCGAACTCTGTCAGTAACTGGCTGCTGGCTTCAACCTGTTTACGCAAACTGCGGGTCTGCACTGCCCAGTAATGCATGTAAAACTTAGCACCACGCAATTTATTTTCATAAAAAGCCTTGTCACCTTGGCCACTGGCAATAGCATCAAGAGACACCACCGCCATCCTGCTCCACATCCATGCGAGCGCTGTGATACCAAATATTTGCATATAAGGCATAGATGCAGCGCCTATGATATCTGGGTTTTTCTGTGCATTCGCCACAATGAAATGGGTGGCTTTTTCTAAGTCAGTCGAGGCATCCATCAATGCCACGATATACTCTTTCATCGCCTCATTGCCCATGTGCTCAGCTAAAAATGGCTTTAATTGATCAGACCATAACGTCAGCGCAGCGCCGCCGTCAGCCAATAACTTACGCCCAACTAAATCAAGCGCCTGTACACCATTAGTACCTTCATAAATCATTGCAATACGGCTATCTCGGACAAACTGCTCCATGCCCCACTCATGAATATAACCATGGCCACCAAAGACTTGCTGAGCATCAACACAGGCTTTAAAGCCTTGATCAGTGACAAAACCTTTGGCAACGGGTGTAAACAAGGCTGCCAACTTAGCAGCATTGGTTGCCTGCGCGGCGTCTTGATGACGATGGGATTCATCTATCCACAGCGCTTGTTGACCTAAAAGGGCTCTTGCGCCTTCATTGAAGGTTTTTTGGGCCATTAGCATACGTCTTACATCGCCATGTACCAAAATGGAATCGGCGGCTTTATCCGGCGATTTCACTCCGCTTAATCCGCGGCCTTGAATACGCTCTTTGGCGTACTCAAGCGCATTCTGATAAGCGATTTCAGAAACACCTAACCCTTGAACGGCAACCCCTAGACGCGCTTCATTCATCATAGTGAACATGGCCCGCAACCCTTGGTGGGGCTCGCCAATCAATTCGCCTAAGGCGCCATCAAACACCATCACACAAGTAGAGTTACCATGAATGCCCATTTTATGCTCTAGCGCCGCGGTTTGTACGCCATTTTGCGCCCCTAAACTGCCATCATCATCGACCAAGAACTTAGGTACTGCAAACAAGGAGATGCCTTTTACACCCGCGGGGGCATCAGGCAGTCTGGCCAACACCAAATGCACAATGTTTTCAGCTAAGTCATGATCGCCCGATGAAATGAAAATTTTCTCACCACTGATTGTGTAAGTATCATCGCCCACCTCTTGTGCTTTGGTGCGCAATAACGCCAAGTCTGTGCCAGCGTGAGATTCGGTCAAGTTCATGGTGCCTGTCCACTCGCCGCTCACCAGTTTTTCTAAATATTTGTTTTTTAACTGGTCGCTGCCATGGGCATGAATCGCCGCATAGGCACCGTGGGTCAAACCCGGATACATGGCGAATGCCATGTTAGTTGAAGTATTCATTTCTGTGGCGAACACCCCAACCACCTCAGGTAATCCTTGACCACCAAAGTCGGGGTCACTGGTGAGGGTCGCCCAGCCATTATCAACATATTGCTGATAGGCATCTTTAAATCCATCGGGGGTGATCACTTTGCCATCAACTAGCTTGCAGCCTTGTATATCGCCAACACCGTTAAGCGGTAACATGACTTCAGTAGTAAAATCTGCCACACCTTGCAAAATGGCATCAACGAGTTCGCTGTCCACTTCGTCAAAACCTGCAAGTTCAGTTTTATTGTTAATTGTTAATAATTCATTAAGAATAAATTGATAGTCTCTTAGCGGTGCTTGGTATGTCGGCATTCCCCACTCCTTTGTTATTATGTTGCAACGACAATGACTGACTTCTTTGGTCAGTGCTCTGACCACTGTACCCAAGTATGAGTAAAAACACAGCAATTATGTTGCTTTGTTTAGTTTTTAGAACAAGCTTAACCAAAAATCAGCACAACAAGCCCTTATTTATTGGGGAAAAAATCAGTAAGCTTGATGAATGATTATTCCGCCTTCGGGCCTGTATTTAGGAATGAGGAGCACCACATGGGTTCAGTTACGACAAAGAAGCACGCCAATGGATTGGAGTATGTCGATGTTGATACGTCATTGTGCAAAGCACGCATTTTTCTTCAAGGTGCACAAATAGACTTTTTTCAACCCGCGGGTAAAAAGCCGCTACTTTGGGTGTCTGATGCCGATGACTACCAACCAGGAAGTGGTATTCGTGGTGGTATTCCTGTGTGCTGGCCGTGGTTTGGCATGAGCGATACCCCTGACTGGCCGCAACATGGTTTTGCTCGTACCCGTTTATGGGCGCTTGAGTCGGTAAAAATGAACAATCAAGCCGTGGATCTGCGTTTTACGTTGGCAATCAGTGAAGCCGATAAACTTTATTGGCCGCATAATACCCAAGTTGAATTATTATTCAGTCTCACCGACACCCTTAAAGTGACATTGAAAAACACCAACCATGCGGATTATCCGGTGAGTTTTACTCAAGCGTTGCACACCTATTTCCCTATCGGCGATATCAGCCAACTTAAAGCCGCAGGCTTTAGTGATTCACAGTATATTGAATTTGGCGACGGCCCCTATAAACAGCCAAGCGACGAAGTGATTTTTGATCGTGAAACGGACCGTGTGTACACCCAGTTATCACCGCTGCAAACTCTGCACACTGCCGATGGTGTCATTGAAGTCGGCCGTGAAAATAGCCAGTCAGCAGTACTGTGGAACCCGTGGATTGAAAAGTCGCAACGATTATCACGATTTAATAGCGATGATTATAAAACCATGGTGTGTCTAGAGGCCGCGAATGTATTGGAAGATAAAGTGACCTTAGCGCCTGGCGACAGCCATGAATTAACCACAACCATAGCGTGGCAGTAAGCTAAATAATCTTATTAGCGCTACAGGCAAATAAGCAGTAGCGCTATCATTTACGCCCATCCAAAAGTTTATATTGTTTATTTACCAATACTATTTCCTTTGACCCTAGCAGTTGATTTACACTCAATACACTCACTCTTTTGGCAGCGACAACTTTCCTATCCGCGATGAATAAACGGCGCCTAGCAGCAATCTTTGTGCTGCTTTGTATCATTGTTATCAGTTCAGCTGCAGTGCTGACGCAATATTACGAAACTTTAACTCGTGATATCGCCAATCGATTCCTGCGCCCTTACCACACACAAATCGACCAGGTTAGTTTCTCGCTCTCTAGCCCACATCACTGGCATATTGAGCAGATATCGCTAACGGTTAACGGCACTAAAATTCACGCCAACGGTATAGACATAGTGAGAAAGCCCGCTAGCCCTTGGTTTAGCCTGACCACCGAAATGATTGATTACCTTGCGGTGCAATCATTAACCGTCGATCTCAGTGCAAGCTTGCTCAATAACAAAACCAATCAGATTGACCAGCAAGGTCCATCTGCAGCGTTAGATGTCAGCCAGTTACCGCAAGTGGTGCTGGGTAATATCAGCCTAACCTTGCCCGGTGCACTGCACAGCACTGTTGACATAGACTACTTAACCTTTGATGAGCAGGCTAACCTGCGACTGGCGGCCAATTATAATCAGCAGCTGCTTGCTCAGATTGATGTGTCGCTGGCACCAAAGCGCTGGCAACTGGACTCGACGATAGATCTGCAGTCGCTGCAAAAGTTAACCACCACCCTAGGTAAGATAGCAGGCGCTGAGCAACCACAATCTCGACTGCACTCTCTGCACCAGTTCAGTCAATTGCCATTAGTGTTAAACGGCAGTCTGCATAGCCAAGCGACGCTTTCACTAAACAATGCCCAGCTAACATCTCGCCATCAGATAACGCCATTTGAATGGCTCTGGCAAGGTGATTACAGCGCTGAGCTACGTGCTTTTAACGCTAGCCAACCGCGACAGCCAGGGCTCGACTTTACTATCAACGGCGCAGTGAATCAGCTGATACTGACACTCGATACCTCGCATTATGCGCTGCAGTTGCCATTGGCCAGTGTCGAGCAATTGGCACAAGATAACTTTACGCCTCATTTGCAGTCGCTAATAGCACAATGGAGTACCAAGCCCAATCAAATTGCACCGCCCCATTCAGCAGTCAATCACGGCGTGACACCGAGTACTAACCAAACAGAACCCACAGCAACGTTGACACTCGACAGCACCCCAATCGCGATCGATTTAGCCAATCTACAGTTAGCACCGGTGACACTAAACGCCAACTTGTCCTTGCCGCAACTGCATAGCCAATTGCAAATGAGTAGCGAACAATCAATACCTTTACGTGCTGATTTGGCAGCCAGTAACCAACCACTACCATTTGACTGGCAACTATCGTTACACACAGGTCCATTTGCGCTCGCTTCTGCGCCAAGCCAAACTCAAACCCATCATTTGCAGCACAACAGTGCAGACAAACACGCTAACGACAAGGATAAGGATAAGGATAAGGATAAGGATAAGGATAAGGATAAGGATAAGGATAAGGATAAGGATAAGGATAAGGATAAGGATAAGGATAAGGA
>NZ_JAEH01000051.1 GCF_000518805.1 Shewanella waksmanii ATCC BAA-643 | reverse complement strand
CAGGTGGCAATGTAAAGTTCGCGAAGTATCTGACGGGATAAACGAGGTTTAATAATTTAACTAACCACCCAGTTGCTAAGACAATTGATTTGATGATGAAACAGTCAGACTGTTCTACTTAAAACCTGCTCTGCACATAGGTGCTCAAGACACCGCGGGGATGATTAAGGAAAGTAGAAGCAAATATCCATCAGGGCCAGAGGGTTCCCTCATGAACAGGCCGAATATATGGGTGCAATGAACTCTTTCATAATTAATAATCAAATGTCTTGCAAACCGGATGGGTCCATATATGTGCAGATGCTTTTTCGGGACGGTGAATAGTCGCATCAGCGACTGGGCTTATGAGCGAGAGGCTTGGATGCCGAACTGGCTTTTAAACAGGGACGTTGTTTGCGCCATCCATGGCCGCTTAACGAAAACATCCATGTTTTCGATACCCTCAGCCGCATCTGCACTGGGTTATGTGTCTCTTCGATTTTGCCTTATTGGTATAATTTGGGGTGGTAAGAAGTAAAATTGTTATTGGACAGAAATTGGTTAGAGCTTGAGCTTTGAAAGCAACGACCGCCACTAGTGAAAGTATAGCAATAAGATATGCGCTAACGCCCTTTAATGGGCAACAAAACGTAGCGACGATTATGTTGAATGAAGGGTATTGCTTAAGCGATGAATTATTACACCAGATTTGAAAATAACTCGAGCAAGCAAATACTTATTAAAACCATTACTACAAAAGGGATCGTAAAAAGCACTGTCCTCGCATCGGTCATAACCGTTGACACAAAATAAGAGCCAACAAAAATGTTGGCTCTTAGCAGGATACACCCACCTTCCTTTTACTTATACCCCAGAAAGGAGCATAACTCTTGTGTATTGAGACTAATTGATAATTTCATACTAAGCAAAGCTTTCATATCAGATTAATTGGATACAGTAAGCATGACCCGGTATAACCTATTAGAGTAACAATTATAATTGTTGAGTATTTTTGTTTGACAAATTTATAATTTCTTCAGTCACTTTGTCTTTAAGTTGATTTTCGTCTAATTCATACGCAGCTCTGTCCTTAGGGGAGTAAGCATCGGCAAGGCAGAAAATAGTAGAAAGGCATTCACTAAGTTGATCCTCGTCTTTAAGTATAATTCCGCTTGAACCTTCAAACTTCCAAAGCTCAATATATGCATTGACAAACTCATCAGCAGTAAGCCTTTCTTTTGAAAAGGATTTAGCTAAAGCTAGTAATGTTTTGCTCATCTTAAAAAGCCTTTTTTTAAATAATTATTGAACTGAGGTGTTCCTTTAATCAGTTTAAATCCAGTAATAAACTCATCAGACTTACTTAACACCACAACGTTATTGGTATTCACATTGAAAAACACTTTTGAGTCTTTTGCTAGCCCATAGGTTCCCCTTTGCACTGTTATTGGATCGTCCATATGTTTCTTGATAGCTAGTTTAAATTCATTAATTGTCTTTGGGTTTTTCTTCGTTGTACTTATGCCAAAATCAATCGCATGTTTAAACTTCTTTGTTAATTGATTTGTGTTAAAAATAGTTACTTGGCTTGCTTTTACTAAAGTCGAACGAACTATACCAAAACCGCTAATCGCTAATGCTACATTTACCGATGTAATATAAGTTTGCGGGGTTATGTTTATATTTTTTATAAACTGTATTTGTGTTGACGCTATATTTTGCTTTATTTGCGCCATTAACCCCCAATCAGCTTCTCCTTTCCATACATCATTTAGATAACTCACCTCTCTCATAGGTAAATTTTCGGTCCAGGAGTTTAATAGTGCTTTTTGTCCTGTAGTTAGCCCAGCACGATCTGCAATTCGTTCTACTGTTCCTCTATGGCATGTAGCCTCGCAATTTACAGCACTATAAGCTAAAAATGAATTTGTTATTAAAATAAGAGAAAACAATACTTTAATCATTTTTCTTATCCCATTCATGATTTACATCTGAATCTAGTTTTAGTTCTTTTATTTCTAGATAGGTAATTGAGTCGACAACGACATATTTGTCGTAAACGACAAATATATCGTTGTCACTAAAATCAAAAAATGAACTGTGCTTATTTATAAATGAAACTGCTAAGTTGGACGCTTCGCAAACAGTTGTATCACAATCTATCTCATAGGTTTTAGCCTTCGCTGAAGTAGATATAACCATGAACAGAATCACTAAAAATACGTATACTATATTTACACTTTTTATCATGACATTTAATTCCTTTTATGTTTAAGTTTTTAGATTCCTCTATACTACATTATAATAATTCGCATTTGCATTCGTATTTACATTGTGAGTAGTGTGATGCCCTCTAAGGGCAAATTATTCGGCGTTTTTAAGAGGTAAAACAAAGCCGTTGGCTTTAGTTTGATTACATTACAAGCTCACTTTGGGGCAAAAATGTGTTAGCTCTAATTCTCTCATGCTTACCTATTACGATTAAATCGAAGAGGTAATTAACCTAGTGCAGATGCGGCTGCGAGCTTCGATGACAGGGATGTCATCGCAGAGCCCACATGGAGGTGCTTGTGGCGTCTCGCAGTAGTAGCTACACACTCCTCGCCGGACAGGCGTTAAAACACTTTGAAGGTACGAGCGTCGATGACATGGCCACTCTATGACATCCTTGCCACTGAGGGATTTGTGACCCCTCTCATGCTCAGCCATCGCGGTTAAATCGAAGAGGTAATTAACCTAGTGCAGAAGTAGCTGCACACTCCTCGCCGGACAGGCGTTAGATTAGTTTGAAGGTGCGAGCTTCGATGACATGGATGTCATCGCAGAGCCCACATGGAGGTGCTTGTAGCGTCTCGCAGCAGTAGCTGCACATTCCTCGCCGGACAGGCGTTAGATTAGTTTGAAGGTTCGACCTTGGATGTCTTCGCTGTAAAGCGATTAGCTGTATATCGCTAGCTGCAACGGCTAATTAGCCATGCCGTCAGCTATTGGTGGCACACCATTTCGATATTATGACCATCAGGGTCAATAACGTAAGCGGCGTAATAGTTGCTGCTATAGTCGGGGCGTATACCGGGCAAACCGTTGTCTTTTGCGCCCAAGTCTATGGCTATTTGATGAAACAGCCTGACTTGCTCAGTGGTGGTTGCCAAAAAAGCGATATGGAGAGGTGCTGGATTGTCTTGTGGTTGGCGGCGAATGCACAGTGAGGAGCGGCCGTCTGAGCTTAGCTCAATACCTAGCTCGCCTTCAGACACAATCGCAATGCCGATGGGTTGTAATACCTTAAGGTAAAACTGTTTGCTCTTTTCATAATCTCTGACGCCAAATACTACATGATCAAACATGTTTACTCCTTAAACTTAATGGCTAAAAGATTTAAAAAACATTAGCCAGCAATTAATCAATAACCTAGCAAGGTGATCAACAGCTAATCAAGCCCTTTGCCCTGATTGCTGTGATAATTACAAATACACAGTACGAAATGATGAAATAGGCTACTAATTGTTATTTTTAGCACGAGGGGCGTTAGCTCCAACTATCCCTGTCTATATTTTTCTTCAGGGCTGGAACTGAAGCTTGTTGTAATCAGGTCGATGGTTGGATAGTGTGGCTAACAATAGAACAATATGGATGTATATTTATGAATAACGGAGTATTTTTAGCTTTAACACTATTAGCATCATGTCTAGCTGAAAATGCTTGGTCATGCGATGAGTTGCCAGAAAAGATTACCAGTATTATCGCCAATACGAATGATGCTCTTTTAGTTGGTGAATATCACGGTACAAAAGAGTCGCCAAAGCGCTTCTTTGATATTGTTTGTAATTCAATAGACATATCTTCTAAAAAAATAACCGTGGCAATCGAGCTTATTGAAGGAGACATTACGCTTAATGGCGACAACCAATCTATGACAAAAGATATAGAGAAGTCGACCATATGGAATGAGCAGCATGATGGTAAAACCAGTGCTGCGATGTTCGAACTGCTGCAAAAACTCAACCAGCTGGTCAGCGAAGATAAAATAGATGTTGTTTTTTTCGATTCAGATAAACAACAAAGAGACTTAGAGATGGCCAGAAACATTAAAGAAAGCCTTCTTGGTAACACGCTTGTCATTGCTTTAACGGGTAATAGGCATAACAAAATCAAACATGGCAATTCTTGGGATCTTGAATCAAAAAATATGGGGGCTTACTTGGCTGAAATGGGCGTGGATCTGGCTAGTATTAACTTACTGGTAAATGGAGGCCGTGCTTGGGTGTGTATGCCTAATTGTACAAGCCATGATTTGAAACCAATTAATCTGGATGATAGACAGGAAGTTTTTCAAGCTGGGAGCGAAAGCCGCTATCAATATCATTGGAAAATTGGCGCTGTAAGTTCTTCTAAACCTGCGATATACAGTAGGTAGTCTAGTTTAAGTTGTTTGGCTAACTTAATGTTGGCAATAGTTAATTCAAAGATTATCGCAACGAACAAGCATACAAAAAAGCCGAGTGATACGTGATGGTATCGACTCGGCTTTTTGGTTAGCGCAGGCTATGTGTTTAACCAGCCTTAGCTGTTTAACAGGCGCTCAGCCATAGCCGCTACGCCGGGGTAGTCTTGCTCGGGTAAGATTTCAGCTAGTTGCTGTAATTTACCGCCAAGCGCAGCGTTGCTGGGTGCTGATACATTGATGTGGCCCATCTTGCGGCCAGCGCGTTGTGATTTGCCATACCAATGGCTCTTCACATCATCAATATTGAGTACTTGGGTAGGGATGTTAGCCTGTCCCAGAACATTGATCATCACGCTTGGCTTTTGCGCCTTAGTGCAACCTAAAGGTAAGCCTGCAACTGCGCGTAGGTGATTCTCAAACTGACTGCAAGCAGTGCCTTGCTGGGTCCAGTGACCTGAGTTATGTACACGTGGGGCAATTTCATTGACCATTAGTGTGCCGTTGACATCAAAAAACTCAATGGCGAGTACGCCCACATAATCCATTGCTAATGCCAACTTATTAAAAGCATTCAAGGCTTGCTGTTGAATATTGTCATCCATCTCTGTAGCAAGCGACAGCGTGAGTACGCCATTGGTGTGTTGGTTTTCAGTGACAGGGTAAACTTTGACATTACCTTGTCGGTCACGGGCGCCAATCACTGACACTTCGCGGTCAAACGGAATCATCTTTTCAGCAATAATGGTGTGTGGGAACGATTCTGTGCCACTGGCAATGAAACCGGCCATTTCAGCCCAAATCGCATCAAGTTGCGCTAGCGAGGTTAATCGCCATTGACCTTTACCGTCATAACCGGCTTGGCAGGTTTTTATCACCAAAGGTAGCGCCAGTAGCTCAACGGCTTCGACAAGGTGCTGCTTTTCTGTGATTAACTTGTAATGTGCAGAAGGTACGCCGGTTTTATCCAGCAGTGCCTTTTCAATACTGCGATCACCGCCAGTTTTAATTGCCGCTTTACCCGGGTAAAACTTACCGCTTTGGCAGCAAAGCGCTAATACATCATCGGGAATATGTTCAAACTCAGAGGTGATCACATCCACCATTGCAATGGCTTGTTCTAGGCTTTGGTTAAAGTCTTGAAGTGTTAGCGGGTGGATGATTTTTTTCGAGCCGACATCATAGGCACGCACATTTAAGTCTAGCGGTGCGCCTTCAAGGCTCATCATGCGTGCCAGTTGCCCAGCACCTAAAACCAATATGTTCATATTAAATCGCAGGATCTGGGTTAGCTAATACAGAGTCAGTTTGCTGCTGACGGAACGCTTCAATTTTGGCGAAAATTTCAGGTTGCTGTGACCCTAAAATTTGCGCGGCTAGTAGACCAGCGTTAGCAGCACCAGGATCGCCAATTGCCAATGTGCCAACCGCCACGCCTTTTGGCATTTGGCAGATAGATAGCAATGAATCAATACCGTTTAAGGCTTTCGATTTTACTGGCACGCCTAGCACTGGCAGGCTGGTGTGAGCTGCAACCATACCTGGTAGGTGAGCAGCACCGCCCGCGCCCGCGATGATGACATTGATGCCACGCTCTGCAGCAGTTTCTGAGTATTCGGCTAGTAACTGAGGAGTTCTGTGAGCTGAAACAACTCGGGTCTCATAGGCAATGCCAAAGGTGTCTAACATTTTTGCCGCATGCTCCATGGTCGGCCAGTCAGATTTGGAACCCATAATGATACCAACTTTCATACACAATCCTTCTAATGGTGATCTTAAATAAGTGCGACATAGTCGAAATTTGCGCCCGATTATACACATAGAAGCGGCTTATTCGAAACTTTGCTGACGAATTCAGCGTTTGATTAACTGAACCTTTACTTCTCCGTTATTTTTAGATGATTTGCTTTTGACAAAATGACTCGCTTATCGCGTTTAGACCACCAATGCGCCGTGTGGCCAACCCGCTTATGTCGCTCATTGTGCAGTGTTTTCGTTGTCCTTGATGACACGGCAGTACTAAAAGACGAAGCTGGGTCAGAGCACGGTGATCACTTTGGCTTCTTTTGGGCGGCTAAAAATGGCATTTCATGGCTTGTAAGTTTCTGCTATGTTGATTAATTACACTAGTATTAACCCTAAAGTATAAGGAATTGCGTTCGCGACACGGAGTCCAACTAAAAAACGAGTCACCCGACAACAATAATTAATAATTGGGGGAGCAAGTTGAAATTAGCCGTATACGTAAAACTTATCGTTTGTTTAACCGCCTTGTCAGTCGCCACATCGCTACGCGCTCAGCAGCCAGAGGCGTTGCCTATGGTGATTTTGTTAGAGGCGGGTGAATTTGATATTGCCGACGACGAAGAGCCGCACCTGCTGAATAAAATGTGGGGGCTCATTAGGCAATCGACATCGCAGCCACTGGCAGTTGAACAGCTGCAAGTGAGCATGAGCCGTTCATGGAAAGAACTGCCCAAACAGCAAAATGCCTGCATTATGAATGCCCTTAAGTCTGATGAGCGTCAGCAGATAGCCCACTTTAGCCGTTACCCTTTGTCTGTCTACCCACCAATACGCTTGTTTCACCGCGCTGATAGTCAAATGACCTTTGACAAACCATTTGATTTTGACGTGCTTAGCGATAGGCCTGAAATTACCTTAGGCACAGTGAAAGGGCGGAGCTATGGGAGCTTGTTAAACCAAAAGCTTGCCGAGCATCAATTGAATGTTTATCAGCGTAGTAGTATTGAGTCGTCGACCAAGTTGATTGAGATGCTAATGGCCAATCGGGTCGATGCCATCTTAGATTACAGTTTGTCGATTGATCATTTTTTCCAAGTGATGCAGACCGAAAACCCGTTGGTCGCATTACCCATCGTCGACGCTAGCGAGCCAATGTTTGGTTATATTGCTTGCTCTAAAACACCTGCAGGAAAGCAGTTGATTGCGGCGATAGATGCCAGCATGAGCCAAGAGGCGGTGCAGCAGCAATATATAGACCTACACCGCCAGTTTTTTGGTGAAACCGAGTATCAATTGTTGCAAAGCACCTTAGCGCAACTATTTGCACCGCAATAGTACTGTCGCGAGCTTTATTCGAACACAGCCAATGTCAAAGGCTGCAAAGTTTTGTTCAATATGATGGCGGCTATAGTATGATGTGTTTCTTTATTCTGGAGATGCGAAGGTGCAACAATTGCCGGCTGACAATCAAACCGTCGATAGCGATCAAATGCTGATGCTGCGTTATCAAGATGGCGACATGAGCGCATTTGAAAGCCTATACCAGGCGCACAAAGGCCCGCTATTTCGTTATTTCGTACGCCAGCTTGATGACCCACAACTTGCAGAAGATCTTTACCAAGAGGTGTGGAGCAAGGTGATTAAAGCAGCTGACAGTTATCAGCCAAATGCCAAGTTCACCACCTGGCTATATAAGATTGCCCATAATCTTATTATCGATCACGTCCGCGCGGTAAAGCCTGTGGATCTCTTTAGCGACACCAATAGCACCGAAGAGCCTTTTGAAGCGCAAATAGAGTCAACTCAACATCAGCCCGATGGCGATTTAGAGCAGCAGCAAAAATCATCCATTTTAAAGCGCTGCATAGCTTTGCTGCCGGCGGTACAAAAAGAAGCCTTGCTACTAAATATTGAGATGGGTTTTACCGCTGCGGTTATTGGTGAAATTGCTGGTGCCAGTATAGAAGCAACCAAAAGCCGTATCCGCTATGCCAATCAAGGTCTTAAGACCTGTGTGAATCAACATTGGCAGCAGGTGTAACATGACTAAAGATAATCATCAGCAAGATATGATTGATAACGAATTGGTGCAGTTGTATCGCCGCCAAGCAACAGAGCAGCCGAGTCCTGAACTGGATGCCGCTATTCTGGCTAAGGCGGCTCAGCGCAGTGCGCCAGTAGCAGAAGATCCCCAAAAGGTCGTGCGGCCTCCGGCCAGTTTTTGGCAGCGTCATCGCTGGCCCGTTTCCTCTGCGGCTTCAGTGATGTTGATTGCCGGGTTACTGCTAATCAATGGCGGTGAAGACGCTGATATGGTGGCGCCAATGTTAAATAGCGATGCTATTGCTCCGGCGGCGGTTGAGCCAATGGCAGCCAGTCCGGCAGCGTTTAGTGCTGATTCAGCAGCCGTGCCAGAGGCAGCTTCTGCAGCGCAACTGCGCCAAAAAGCCTTGAAAACTGAGGGTTCGGAAAGCGTAGAGCAGATGTTGACGCAAGTTGAGCAACTGGCAGCGCATCAGCCTACTCAAGCATTGGCAGTGTTGCAGCAACTAGAGCAACAGTTCCCGCAAATAACTGAGCAAAGCCACCCGTTGCATCAGCGCTATCAGCAATTAAAAACCAGTTTGTGATTAAACCTCAACGCTAGAATAACGCTTTAAACCAATCCCAAATCCCCGTTGAGGAGTCGGCAAATATGTCGACTCCCAACGCTGACTTCAGTAGATAAAGTGCCAGTAAGCCCAGCGCCACACTTAACAGTAAAAAGCCACCTACCATGGCAATAAACATCAACACCGACAGGTTTTTCTCTTTGCGAGTGTATGCCCGGCGGTTGCGGCCGAGTAAAAATACGTAGTAGAAGCGCCAACGAACAAATGGAAAAGCAAAAGTGCCGCGTTTATCAATGCTGTGATTGCCCCAACTTTGTCCCCTAACGGCTAGGCTAAGCGCTTGTTTTTGCTGCTCGCTGAAACTCGTTACCACCTGCTCATCCATATTTTCAAATAGATCGTTTAACAGCGGATCATGTCCCGCTTGAGTTGCCGATGCGTTGGGGGACTGTGGGGTGTTGATAGGAGCCGAGTTTGCCGTCATAGCGAGCCTTTTTTTGCGCATGTTATTCAATCAGTATAGTTGTACACATTTGCTAATACTTAATTGGTAGAAGATTACTGTTAATTTAATAAAAATTTGCTAACGTGTTGGCAAATTTTTCGATACTTCAAGTCGTTGTCCATATTAAGAAGAGTGTGAAATGAAACTCCGAACCTCACTAGTTAGTTGTTTAATCGCGTTAGGTACATTTTCCAGTGCCGCCCTTGCCGTCAGCCCAACCAATCAAGGTTATTACCGCGCCCCCGCGTTGCAGGGAGATACCTTAGTATTTACTGCTGAAGGTGATTTGTGGAAGCAGCAACTTGGGGATAAACAAGCGTCACGTTTAACCAGCTTACCAGCGCAAGAAATTGGGGCCACGCTGTCCCATGATGGTAAGCAGGTCGCGTTTGTCGCTAACTATGAGGGCAACGACGAAGTTTATGTTATGCCGCTAGCTGGTGGTGTGGCTAAACGCGTGAGCTTTGAAAATAGCCGAGTGCGTATTCAGGGCTGGACCGCGCAAGGGCAGGTGCTTTATGCCACTGACAACGCCTTTGGGCCTGCCAACTACTGGGTACTGCGCAGCGTTAATCCTGATACGCTCATCACCACTGACTTACCTTTGGCCGATGCGATTGAAGGTGTGATAGACACCGCTGGCGAGTACCTGTATTTCACCCGCTTTGGGCTGCAGACTACTGGCGATAATGCCAAAGTTTACCGTGGCGGAGCAAAAGGCGAGTTGTGGCGTTACCAGTTAGGTAGTCAACAAGAAGCTGAGCCGCTCAGTGCCGATCATATTGGCTCGGTTCGTCAGCCAATGCTGTGGCAACAACGGCTTTATTTTGTCAGCGATGCCAGCGGCAACGACAACATTTGGTCAATGGATTTAAGTGGTAACGATAAACAGCAGCATACCGAATTTACCGATTGGCAGGTGCGCGCCGCCAAGTTAGATCAAGGCCGCATTGTTTTCCAAAAGGGTGCGGATATTGTGCTTTACGATATCAGTAAAGATAGCAGCAGCGTTGTCGATATTAGCCTAAGTTCTGATTTCTCTCAGCGCCGCGAACATTGGGTTAACGAACCGATGAAGTATGCCACTGCCACTGAGTTTGCCAGTAGCGGTAACAAAGTCGTGGTGACCGCGCGCAGCCACGTAGCCATTGCAAGTAATGACGGTAGCCGCTTAGTGCAGGTGTATGCACCAGCTGATAGCCGCATACGTCAAGCGGTGTTAAGCCATGACGGTAAATGGGTTTATGCCATTAGTGATGCCAGTGGCGAGCAAGAATTATGGCGCTTTGCCGCCGACGGTAGCGACAATGCCAAACAGCTAACAGACAATGCGTCGAGCATGAAAATGTCATTGACGCTGTCGCCTAACGGCCGCTACTTAGCGTTTGATGATTATGATGGCAATGTGTCGCTGTATGATCTTAAGCGTGATAGACAAAAAGTGATCATCACTCAAGGTCAGGGCTTAGGACCATATGCCGACATTAACTGGTCGCCCGATAGTCAGTTTATTGCGGTCACTAAGCATCAGTTAGGCAACTTACGTTCACACATTGCGCTTTATTCGCTTGATGATGACAAAGAGCTGGCATTAACCAGCGACAAGTATGAGTCGTTCTCTCCAAGCTTTAGTCCCGATGGCCAATGGCTGTATTTTGTGTCTAATCGTCACTTTAAGTCGACGCCGAGCTCACCATGGGGCGACCGTAACATGGGCCCAATGTTTGATAAGCGCGGGCAGCTCTTTGCCATAGCGTTAAACAAACAAGCTCAATTTCCATTTGCTAAGCCAACCGAGCTGGATAAACCTGCCGTAGAGGTCAAAGAGGATGAGGTTGAAGTCAGCGTTGACTGGCAGGGAATTACCAAGCGTTTATGGCAAGTACCGGTAGCATCAGGCAATTATTATGATTTAACGGTAACCGACAAAGGTCTGTACGTGATGGACCGCAAACGAGGCGAAAGTTCGCCGCGTTTACAATGGATTAAATTTGATAAGCAGCAACCTAAAGTCGCCACCTATGCCAAAGACGTCGGCAGCTACGCGCTGAGTCAAGACGGTGAAAAGTTGTTTATCCGTCGTCATAAGCAAGATGGCAAACAGATGCTGATTGTGGAAGCGGGCGATAAGCTACCAAAAGATCTCAATGGTGCCAAAGTGGCGATGTCCCAGTGGCAGATAGCCATTGAGCCACAGCAAGAGTGGCAGCAGATGTTTGAAGATGCTTGGTTGATGCACCGCGATTCATTTTATGACAAGCAGATGCGCGGCGTAGATTGGCAAGCAGCCAAAGCGAAGTACCAACCGTTAGTGGATCGCTTAACTGACCGTCATGAACTTAACGATCTATTTAGTTTGATGATGGGAGAGCTCGACTCACTGCATTCACAAGTTCGCGGCGGTGATTTGCCAGTTGATAATCAGCAAGCCCAATCTGCTAGCTTAGGGGCGCGATTTGCCCAGCAAGACAAAGGCGTAGTGATTGCGCATATTTATCAAACTGACCCAGAGTTACCAAGCCAAGCTTCGCCGTTAGCCAAACCGGGCGTAGACGCGCAAGCGGGGGATATTATCAGCCGGATTAATGGTAAGCCGGTAACCAATATTGCCCAAGTGACTCAGTTGCTGCGAAACCAGCAAGGTAAGCAAGTGTTGTTAGGGCTGACTCGAGGCAAGAAGTCTCATCAAACCATCGTTGTCCCCAATACGCCTCAGGTAGATGCCAAGCTGCGCTATCTTGACTGGGTCAATCACAATGGCGCTAAGGTCAGTGAGGCCAGTGAAGGAGAGATTGGCTATTTGCATCTCTATGCTATGGGCTCAGGCGATATCGCTAGCTTTGCTAGAGAGTTTTACGCCAACATTGAAAAAGATGGCTTAATCATCGATGTGCGTCGTAATCGTGGTGGCAATATCGACAGTTGGATTATCGAGAAATTACTGCGCCGTGTGTGGATGTACTGGAACCCAACTCAAGGTGATGCCAGCACCAATATGCAGCAAACCTTTAATGGTCACCTTGTGGTGCTTACCGATCAGCTGACTTACTCAGATGGTGAGACTTTCTCAGCAGGTGTCAAAGCGCTGGGCATTGCGCCACTGATTGGCAAGCAAACGGCAGGTGCGGGTGTGTGGTTGTCGGGTCGCAATGCATTGACCGATAAGGGCATGGCGCGCGTTGCCGAATATCCACAATATTCAGTTGACGGCACCTGGGTGGTAGAAGGCCGCGGTATTTCACCTGATATTGAAGTAGACAATTTACCTTATGCCACATTTAGCGGTGTAGATGCGCAGCTTAATAAAGCCATTAGCTATCTACAACAGCAGCTAAAATCGGACCCTGTATTACCATTTAAGGCTAAATCTATGCCGACTCGTGGTATGGCTGCCGATGTTAAACCGATTAAGTAAACAGTAAAAGTTTAGGGTACCACTCGCTAAGCAGTTCCCAGGCGGGGGTACCCATTTTCTGTGCTAGTGCCATTTTAATGGTCATTCCCCTCCTTGATAAACCCCACTATTTTATCGTCTGAGTGATTGTTATCATTCAGTGATTTTTCTTTACACTTGTATGGCTTAGGTGATAATTTTTAACTTAACGCATTGGGCGTTTTTTCACTATCCTTTAGGGTGTATAGCAAAGTGAAATCACCCAGCACTGCCAGTTTATTAATAGGGATATAAAATGTCAGACCAAGCCAAGACTGAGGCCACCACCGAGGCCGAGCCCTCTACCAGCGTGCAACCAACCGACGCAGACACTCAAGCCAGTCAAGCCAAAACCAATAAAATCCGCAAAGCGACTAATTACTTGCTTATTTTTGCGACCACCATGTTTGCGTTTCACCTTATTGCAGACCGCTTTATTCCGTCAACGGATCTAGGCCGAGTACGGGCATTTGTCGTGCCTATCAGCCCGCAGGTTTCGGGTGAAATCGTCGACATATTAGTGACCCCCAACACTTTAGTGCAAGAGGGGGAAATCCTCGCCAGAGTGAACAGCAGCGATTATGAAATTGCAGTTAATACTGCCGAACAAAAGCTTAAGCAGGCAGGGCAGAACATGGGCGCGCAAACTGCTAATGTGACAGCTGCTCAGGCTAAAGTGACCAATGCGATTGCTAACTTTAAAAATGCGCAAGTGCAGTCAAAACGTGTGTTTGCGATGGCAGATAGAGGGGTGATGTCACAAGCTGATGCCGACAATGCCAGAGCGTCATTGACCAGCGCCGAAGCAGCGGTAGCTGCTGCCAAAGCCGATCTTGCTAAGGCGGAAGAACGCCTCGGCATGGAAGGGGATAACAATACGCAAGTGAAGTCGGCTTTGCTGGCTCTGCAACAAGCTCAACTGAATTTACAGCGTACCGATATTCGCGCCCCCACGGCTGGTACCGCGTCTAACTTTCGTTTGAAAGAAGGGGTATTTGCCAACAAAGGCCAGCCATTGATGACATTTATCAGTGTCGAGAATGTTTGGATTGAAGCTTATTTTCGTGAGAACAGTCTTGGCAATATGAATGCCGGCGATAAAGTGGAATTTGCGCTCGATTATGCGCCGGGTAAAGTTTTCCAAGGGACTGTTGGCAGCATCGATTACGGTATTGATTGGGGACAGAACGAACAAGTGGGTAAGCTGGCGACCGTATCTGGTCAAACGGGTTGGTTACGTCAATCGCAGCGTTTCCCTGTCACTATCGTGTTTGATGAAGACCAAGCAAAAGGTCTTAAGCGAGTAGGTGGCCAAGCAGATGTGATTGTTTATACCAAAGATGACGGTTTGTTTAACCTAATCGGTAAGGCCTACATTCGCATCGTAAGCTGGCTATCATATGTCAGATAAGTTGTTGTCAGGCATGCAGGTCGCCACAGAGGAGCAAATCTATACCCGCAAGGTATTACGGTTTACTTTAGGTGTGGGCTTAGCGGTGGCCATCTCGGCTGCATTTGCCTGGCCGTTAGCGTTTATTGTGCCTGTGTTTGTGGCTAAGTTTTTGGTTGATCGCCAAGAGCCAACGGTGCAAACCGTTTATGAGTTGCTGCTTTCCATGGTCGTGACCATTCTATTGGGCTGGTTAGTCAGCTTTGGCCCGACCCAATATGCCCTAGTATTGCTGCCATTGATTGCCTTATTGATGCTGTGGGCCTACTACTTATTTACCGACCCTAAATGGAACTTCTTCGCCACCGTATTAATTATTGCGGTGCTATTACTGCCTTACATGGGGATGTTACAACCCGGGGCCGCGTTAATTGTTGGGTTTGGATTAAGCTTCTCAGGTGTGGTGGCTGTGGCTATTTTTGCCCTAATGCATGCACTGTATCCTGACTTATCATTAAGTCGCGAGCAGCACCCTATGCCGCAGCAAAGCAGCGAAGACCGTATCTATGAGGCATTTAAAGCGCTGATACTGGCGTTTCCTGTGATCTGCTTCTTCTACTATTTACAGATTTCTGGCGCATTGCTAACCATGATCTTCATCGCCATCTTGTCATTGCAGGCAGCGGGAGAGAAAAGTGTCAAAGTCAGCTTATTCTTGATTCTTACCAATGGCGTGGGCGGCATCTTGGCGATTATTTTCTATAATTTATTAGTCATCGTGCCGCAGTTGTCGTTTTATGTCGTGCTTGCCTGTCTAGCGGCAATTGTGTTTGCCCGCAAAATCTATCTCGACCCAGCTAAGGCGCAATTGTACGCCGGTATCTTTTCCGCGCTGATTGTTGTGGTGGGGTCGACGGTGTCGTCAGCGGATAAAGATGTTGCCGAGAATTTCTATCTGCGTATTGCGCAGTTGATGCTGGTGGGGGCTTACATGGTGTTTGCATCCTTTTTCTTAGAAAGTCGCAATTGGCAATTTTTAAAACGAATCGAGAGGGATTAATGAAGGGAATCAAGCGGTATTCCATCACTATGCTGGCCACGCTTTTAGCTGCGGTAACTGCGCCGGCCTATGGCGACCAAGCTGGTAATTTACGGGTGTCTGTGGGGGGATTTTACTCCACATCAGATAGTGGCATGGAAGTCACTAGCCCACTCACCGATAAAGAGTTTGATTTAGATTTTGAAACCGACCTAGAGCTGGTTGAGCGAGAGTTTCTGCCATTCATTGAGCTAGCTTATTGGGTTAATGATGATCATGTTGTTTATGCCGACTGGAAGCAGCTGCACCGAGATGCAGAAAATACCAGCATTACGGTACCGTATGAGTTCCAACATCCCGACACTGGCGATACTTATACAGTACAAGCCGGCGCCAAAATTACCACTACTTTTAATGTAGATATTGCGCGTGTAGGTTATGGGTATCGCTTTTATAAAGATGATAACTGGGATTTAATCGCCACTTTGGGCTTACACGTAATGTGGCTTGAGCTTGGATTTAGTGGCGATTTAGGTCTGTGTATTGATGAGAGTTGTGAAATTATCAATGTTGACCCAGACCAAGTAGTGTTTACCGAAATGACCGCACCATTGCCTGATGTTGGCCTGCTGGCGGCATACTCTTTTGCCGACAATTGGCGCATTACCGCCCATGGGCAATATTTTTATCTAAAAGTGGATGATATCAGCGGCAGTTTAATTGATTTTAGCGGCGGCATTGAATATCAGTTTACCCCGCAGTTCTATACAGATTTGTCCTATAAGTACTACAAGGTTGATGTGGATGTTGAAGGCGATTTTACCGACACCAATATCTACTACGGGTTTCACGGGCCCATGCTGACATTTTCTTATTTGTTCTAGTTGGCGTAATTAGGTAAATACACCATAGAGAGGGGAGTAAAGTAATGCCAAACAAAACTGTTGTTCCCCTTTTTAAAAGTGAATATACCGTAGTGCTTGTTCAACTGCTTAAACAACTCGATAAAGATATCTACCCCATCATAGATCAAGCGAAGCTGCCGGAGAATATTCTGCAGCAAGACCACGATTATGTGCCGGAAGCTTCCGCAATAAACCTGCTCGATATTTTGATGGAGAAGGTGGGGCCAGAAAAGTACACTCAGTTTATTGTCGCTGCGGCTGAAAACATCTATATCCCGCGTTACCTTGCCAGAATGACCGATGTGTCGACCTTAGAAGATGCACTAAAGCAGTTTATTGAGTTGGTGCATATCGAGTCGACCCATACACACTTACAACTAAAGTTATTGCAGAAAAAAATGTGGTTTGTGCGTCACCGCCGCACCCTGACAGGCCAAGACCGACTTGTATTGGCCGAGCAGTTCGCGCTAACTATTATGCTCACATTAATGCGAACGTTACTCGGCAAAAGTTGGCAACCCATTGATGTGTCGCTGTGTGAGAACCAAGCCCAGACGATTCAAAATGCCTTAGGATTAAACGCTAGTCAGTTCTATACGGCGCGCGCTGTAACTGCTATCAGCTTTGACCCTAGTATGTTGGCAACTAAAGTGCATGTCAGACAAAATGGCCAAGTGATTATTGAGGAAGTGCGCGCACCTGAAGATTTTGTGGAATCGTTGATAAATGCGCTAACACCTTACTTTATGCTCGGCCGTCTGCCGATTGCTCAAGCAGCAGTGATTGTGGATATGAGCGTGCGCACCTTGCAGCGGCGTTTGACTAAAGCTGGTGTAAGCTACTCTCAAGTGGTCGACAGGATTATCTTCATGCAGGCCAAGAAACAGCTGGCTGAAGCCAAGTATTCGGTAACGGATATCTCAGCCAACTTCGGTTATGCCGACGTGGCCCACTTTTCTCGTGCCTTTAAGCGCTATGTGGGGATGTCGCCACGGGCGTATCAACAGCAATTAGCCAACCCATAGCCGTTGATTGCTGCGCTGCCAACTTCTCGTTTACCCCCGCTTGGCCAGGAAACTCGATGCCTTAACTGAGATAGAGTAAAAATTAAGCGCGAAAGATAAACAGACCCTAATTATGTTGTAAAGTTAAATTTTTATTGACTCAATGCTAATTCGGTCTTATTTTCTGCTCGATGTTTTTACGCGGTCAAAGTAGCATCAAGTAATCAATTTACTTGGGTAATTAGCGCAATAAAAAAGCAGAATTGGTAAAGGTTATTGGGCCATTAGCCCGCCTTTACGCGTTAGTAAACCATGAATGTGATGACATTCATCTTTAGATTAAGGACCTAGTTGCATGTCTGAACCGACAGCGTTAAGTCTTATTCCCCCAGTTGTTGTATTAGTGTTAGCCATTTGGCTACGTCGACCCATTTTGTCGCTAATTGTGGGGGCGATATCCGGGCTACTATTGCTTAGCCCTGCAGAAGTATTACCCAATTTCGCCGCCATTTCACTCAGTGTCATGGCCGATGAAACCATTGGCTGGTTAATCCTAGTGTGTGGTAGTTTTGGCGCGCTAATCGCATTGTTGGTGCGAACTGGCGGCTCGATGGCCTTTGGTCGTCATGCACTTAAATTTGCCAAGGGGCCGCGATCTTCGCTGTTTATGAGTTTCGTGCTTGGGGTCATTATCTTTATCGATGATTACCTTAATGCGCTAACTGTTGGCTCAACCATGCAGCGAGTGACCGATAAATTTAAAGTCTCCAGAGAGATGTTGGCCTATGTGGTGGACTCTACCGCCGCACCTATCTGTGTGCTAGTGCCATTGTCGACTTGGGCAGTGTTTTTTGGTGGTTTACTGGTTGATAACGGTATTGCACCCGAAGGGCAAGCCATTGCTGTGTATATGCAGGCAATCCCTTACATGCTTTACGCATGGTTATCGGTAGCGATGGTCATACTCGTGATTGTCGGTATCGTGCCAGTATTTGGGCCGATGAAAAAAGCAGAGCTAGCGGCTAAGCAAGGTGAGCCAGCGCTTAAGCAAGTCAATTTAGAAGACGTACAGACTTCAGATGAATACGCGGTGAAAGCGGCCGAAGACAGTTTTGAGCAAGCCGATGATTCGGGTAAGTTGCACAACTTTTTTGTACCGATCATCTTGCTGGTGGGTTTCACTATCTACTTTGATATTGATATCTGGTACGGCTTATTGGCCACATTGGCGGTAACATTGCCTTATTATGCTTTGCAGCGTCTAATGCCGCTGTCAGAGATGATGGAGCAAATGATTGATGGTTTTAAAAGTATGCTGCCAGCGATTGGTACTGTGATTGCGGCATTTATTTTTAAAGATGTGTGTGACAAATTACTGTTACCGCAATTTGTGATTGAGAGCTTAAGTCCGTATATGACGGCGCAGTTCCTACCTGCAGTGGTATTTGTTGCTATGGCGGGATTGGCGTTTGCCACGGGCTCAAGTTGGGGCATCTTCGCGGTATCTATTCCGATTGTTATGCCGTTGGCACAAGCTGTTGGAGCAGATACACCGTTGGTTATTGGTGCGCTATTGTCTGCGTCATCTTTTGGTAGCCAAGCGTGTTTTTACTCCGACTCGACGGTGCTGGCAGCCCAGGGCTCTGGGTGTAACTTGGTGAGTCACGCGGTAACCCAGTTACCTTATGCGCTTATCGCGGCGGCGGTGACGTTTGTGGGCTTTATCATGTTGGCCTAACCGGCAATACCATGAAAAAACGCAGCCTTAGTGCTGCGTTTTTTTATGCCTATTGTTAGCGACTTTTTCTGGCACTTTAGTGCTGGCGACTCTTTTGGTTGCTATGGCTGCGCGTTGCAGGTCGAGTCGATGGTTGTGAGCGCGCCGGTTTAGCCGCTTTAGACTGGCTTGTTGATTGCCGTTGCACGCGATTATTGGGTGCTTGCGGCAGATACTGGCGCTGCTGACTCGTGGCTCGGTTTTGTTGGTTACTGCTCGCTTTGTTACTGTAATTACTATTGCCGTTCACTTTAGTGCGAGCCTGCTGGTTAGTGGATTTATTAGTGCCGTAATGGCGCTGATTGTTGTTCAGCTTTGGCTGCTGTTTAGTGGGCTGCTGGCTGATTTTAGCGCTTGAATGTTTGTGGTTATTACTCGCCACATTAACCGGTTTAGCGGCTTTGTTTTGCTGCATTTTATGGCTGAAATCTTGCCCTCTTTTCAGGCGTTGTTGCGGCTTAGACAGCGCTTTGTTATTGGCAACATGACTCACATTGCTGTGTTTTACACGCGGTTGCTGGTTATAAAACTTAGCGGGTTTATGGCTGTTATAACGCTGTTTGACAACAGGGCTACGGTAGGCCACGCCACGGCGATGCTGAGGCTTATGGTGCCATCGCTGCGCCCCTTTGCTGGTAACAATGCGGCCATGGTGACGGTATTTATGTGACTTTCTATGGTGGGTAACCACCACATGGCGTTTATGCCAATGGAAAGCACTGAAATAGAAATTAAAGCTGATATGGGTACGGCTATGCCAATAAAAGTGACCATGTCGATAGTGCACATAATGGCGCGGATAATGCCAATAAATGGGCGGGTAAGCGTGCCAGCGCCAGTATCCGTAGACAACACGTGGGTCATAGTAAGGCACATATATCACTTGGGGTTCACTGGGCTCAATTATGATCTGATTGTTGACCTTAGTGACGGTCATATTATCCATCTGCTCAAGGTTTTCAGCCTCATCAGCCTGCTTTCTTAAGTCTTGAATACTGGCGAGAACGTCAGCTTCGTCTTGTAAGAAGGCGTCACCTAAATCTTGGGTCCAGTTTAAATCTTCGCTTAGTCGCTCTAATACGCTGGGAAAGGCGAGTAAGGCGGTGACACTGGGATCCCAATCTTCATCTTCTGCTTTAGCCATTAGCTTATCTGCGGCTAAATCTGGATGCTTCTTGGCGAGGCGATCTGCTTCGACAATCTCCAGAGGATAGGTTGCTGCAATCAGAATATGGGTCAGTAAACTGTCTGGGTAAAGGGCAATAGGCGCAAGCATTTGCGCCAATTCAGCATCGCTAAATTGGGCTTGTTGTTCAATATTGCTATCGCTGGCGTAGGCAAAACCTAGGCTGGACATTATCAGGCAGAGTCCAAGTTGCCAGCGGCGGATTAATCTAGTCATATGCACTCCATTACCACATTGTGGGTTATCTTGACTGAATCATACCCAAGTGAAAATGAACACAAGCTGACAATTATGGGTCGCTGCGGCCGATTTTTGGAAAATACAATATAAACGCTGCGCCACCTAAGTGTTGTGACTGCGCGATAGTTAAGCTGGCATCGTAGCTTTGGCAAATATCGCGCACGATGGCTAAGCCAATACCATGGCCTTGCTCGTAGGTATCGGCGCGTATGCCACGTTGTAAAATGGTTTGGCGCATTGATTGGCTTACACTATCGCCATCATCTTCAATGGCTAGGCGCAAGCCTTGCTGTGCGTCGACACTGACCGACAATTCAACCCGTTGTTTTGCCGCCTTACAGGCGTTGTCGAGCAGATTACCGAGTAGCTCGGTTAAATCGCTTTGGTCGCCATAAAATAACATATCGGCACTGGGCGCTTGTCGATAGCTTAACTGCACATCGGGATAGATTTTTGGCAAAGTTCGCATCAATTTGTCAGAGACATCACTGACCTTGACCCCAAGATGCCATGCGTTATTGGCGACGCTCTGAGCTCGCTTAAGTTGATAACTGATGATTTGATTGATTTGTGCCACCTGTTCAGCTGAGCTGGGGCTCAAATCTTGTTGGCTACGGATCACCGCCAGCGGTGTTTTTAGGCTGTGGGCTAAATCGGATAGGGCATTGCGATAACGGCTACGTTGACGCTGCTCCGCCGTTAACAGGGTATTGAGTTGCTTGGCGACGGCATTGATTTCGGTTGGATAGAGACCGTTAATTTGCTGGCTTTTACCCTGTTCGACTTGGGTCAGCTCATGGCGAAAGCGTGCCAGTGGTCGCAGTGTCCAGGTTAGCCAGCTAAGCTGGACGATGGCCAGTACCGCCATTAAAATCAGCAACCATGTCCATAATTGGCGGCTAAACTTCTCAATTTGTAGCTGAAACTCTGCCCGCTCCTTCAGTACATGCACTGTGACTGTAGTGCTCTCTTTTAAGCTATTTTTCTGGATAAAGCTGACACTGAGACTGTAGACCAAAAACGGTTTGTCGTTGATATTGATTTGCCGAAAACTACTTTGCCCCAACGGCGGTGTGGGCAGTGAATCAGGTGGAGTCAGGCCACTGTAAGAGTTAGATTGCCACAGCAGCTGCTGGCCACTTTCAAGCATTTGCTGCAGTGGTGCATTGAGTGTCTTGGCTGCCGCTTTAGGGCTGGAGATTAGTGCATAAAGGCCCGATTGAATCACATTAAAGCGGGTTTCAGTTAACAGCTCAGGTACAAACAGGGCTTGTTGATCAATATCGGTGACTGCCAGCACTGAGTACAAGTATGCACTCAGCTCATTTTCAGCGGCTTGGCTGACATAATCTTGAAATGCCTTGTTTAAGGTGACACCGATGATCGGCAATAACACTAAAATCAGCAGTAGGGCGCTGGCAAGCAAGCGAGCCCGCAAGGAGCGAAAGCGCAATGCCGTTAATGCGGTTTTCAGCCATTTAGGCTGATGGCGACTTGCAGCCATCGTCACTGTTAGTATTTCCGCAAACGATAACCTTGGCCACGCAAGGTCTCGATGGGCTTGTGGCGATTATCTGGATCAAGCTTTTTACGCAGACGGCGAATAAACACTTCAATGACATTGGAGTCCAAATCAAAGTCCTGATCGTAAATGTGCTCAATCAATACCGTTTTTGAAATCACTTCGCTTGGGTGCAACATAAAGTACTCAAACAGCTTGTACTCTGAGCCGCTAAGCTTTACCCCTGTGCCATCAATGTCGATATCGTGGCTGCTGGTGTTTAAGGTATAGGGGCCATGGTTAATAATGGGGCTCGACTTGCCGGCGGAGCGACGGATTAAGGCTTTTAGGCGTGCGACTAATTCTTCAGGCTGAAACGGTTTAGTCAGGTAGTCATCGGCACCTGCATCTAGGCCTTCCACTTTGTCTTGCCAGCTATCACGGGCCGTGAGAATCAGCACCGGGTAGTCAAGTTGCTCGGCACGTAGGGTACGGATCAGGCTAATGCCATCCATGATGGGCAGGCCAACGTCGATAATAGCGGCATCGTAGGGATGTTCTTGGGCTTGAAACAAGCCATCTTCGCCATCGCCGGCAACATCCACGGTAAACTTTTCAGCTTGAAGCTGCAGCTTGAGGTTATGTTGTAGCTCTAAATCATCCTCGACTAACAATAAACGCATGGCAACGCCTCCTTTTGCAAGATGATGTGTTAGCGACTCATGCGGCCGGTTCGTGCGTCAATATTGACGTAGAACACTTGGCCTTCACGGCTGAGTAATTTGACCTTGTATCCCGGGTTGCCATTGATGTGAATCGATTGCGCATTAAGCACTTTTGCTGAGTACTGGTTTTTCGCCATACTGATCGCTTGATTGCGGTTTTTTACAACCAATTGATTAGCGCGCGGTGGTTTAGCTTTTGATTGCGGAGGCTTGGCATTGGCGTATTGATTTACTCCAGCCAATAGTTGCCCATGACTTAAGCTGGAATAGCTTAAGCTCAGGCAAACTAACAGTATTAGACTCAGGGAGTTCTTCATTTACCGTATCCAAAGTAGCCGATTGAAAACTATTAAGTTCCTATTCAAATGCTAGGGGCTTAACAGTTTAGGCGTGTTAAAAATTCGTATTGTATTGAGTGTAAAAGATCCCATGGCAATAGGAAACAACTTGCTGAGCAAAACCAGCGACTTTGGCCGCTAATCTTGCACTATATGTTAAATGGTGACATGGCCAAAATGAACATAAGCTGAATACTCACCTATTGTGAAAGCCCTGAGTACTCATGAGGTTAACGAATATATAGATTAACAGCTGTTCAGCTTGCGTTCATTTAACATCGCTTTTAATTGATAGCAACTTAGTGGTTAAGTTGGAGAATCAAAATGAAGCGAATTCAGAGAATCAAAGGATCGATCCTAAGGTCATCACCCAAATTACAGCGTCGACTGCAATCTATGTTATGGCTCGGCTGTTGTATGTTAATTATGACGGTAAATGGCGCCATGGCGAGCCAAGATACGGCTCGTCACAAAGGGGTTACTTCCGTCGATTTCAGCCAGCCACACAGTGTGGAGGGTGAGCAAAAAGCCGCTAAGCTGGCGGCTAAAATTAACCCGCAACCTGATAGTTCAAATCAAGTTGCTAGCGACAGCATTGTCCCTAGTGCTGCGCAACAGGTTGCTGAGCACAAATTGAATGTCAACCAAGGCATGATACGCACAGCTGTTACCGACGTGAGAAAACAAGCGGCTGAAAATCATGGGGTGACGGCAGCAGATATATTCTCCAGTGGCCAATCTTTGTATCGAGAGTTTAGCCTTTACGATGCCTACACGCGCTTGTTTACTGACAACAATGGTGATGGTTACTACCAAACACTGAGTATTACTTTTGATGCTGATGTGTACAGCATGTATGTCGGTGAGCGTGCTGAGGTATTTGCCGATATGTATTTAAGTCGTAATGGTGGGCCTTGGGTGCTGTACCACACCACAGACATCTTCACCATTATTGATGATAGCTCAGATGACGACTATGAAGTGCTCAGCACCCTGCACACAGGTTACCCTAGCGACAGCTATGACGTGTTAATTGACTTATATGAAGTGGGTAACCCCAATATTGTTGCCAGTATCAGCAGTGAAGATACCGACAACCTGTACGCTTTACCGCTGCAAAGTAGCGACTATGATGTTGATTACGTTGAGGTGGTTGAAGTCTCGGGTGGTGCACTCGGTGTGGGTGTATTCTCTGTGTTACTGCTACTGGCTTATCGCCGTAGGACTTAGTATCGCCAAGGGTAAAACACTCAAAATTGAAAGCGGCAATGGCCGCTTTTTTGTTGTCGCTAAGGTATGATAATTGTTACCTAGATGACAGATATAAACATGTTATGAGTCAAACAACAGCAATTACTCAGGTTACCTATAACGGCAATAGCCAAGATACAGCACTATGGATTTGGGAAAACTTAGTGCCGGACCAAGGCCGTGCACACAGTTTGCAAGGCGAGGTGTTGCGAGTAATAGAGGCGCTGTGTTTTGAAGCCCAGTGCAATGGCAACTTAAACTGGGACAGCCAATTTGACGCGCTCATTGATTTCTTACGCCGAGCCTATTTAACCGATGCTTACCCCATGGCGGCTTTCTTCTCTGCCCATGACATCGACAAGATAAGCCAAGATATCGACCGTCTAGCGACATTTATTTTGCCCACCCAGCTCGATAGTCGCGTATACACCGACGAGTTACCCTACATAGAAGAGGACCTATATAACCGCTTAATCGCCCAGTTAGTACGTTATTGCCGCCATGCTCCCGCCCTCGTGCCGCTAGCAGAATAACCTCGACAACATCAACAGCAGTGTTTGGCATTAAAGGCTTAATATCTGGAAGGTTTTGGTCTACTATGTTGATAGCTTGTTATTAATGTTATGTGAGGGTTTGATGAAACAATTCAGTGTCCGTGTTATCGCTGCAGCGGCGCTATTACTGTCAAGTAATGCCATGGCTGCCAATGTTGCCGATATTAAAGGTTACTATTTAGGAGTGTTAGGCGGTAACGGTCAGCTTTCTGCCGGCGATTTCGATGAATCTGCGATCAGTTATGGCCTCTATGGCGGGTATTATTTCAGTAAAAATTTCGCGGTTGAATCTAACTACATTCTGACAGATAACTTTGTCGACGAAGGCGATGTTAAAGCTGATCAATTATCGCTGTCGGCTAAATTCCATCACTATTTCAGCCCAATGTACTCCATGTTTATTAAAGCGGGTATGGCAAAAACCAATCTTAAGGCCACGCCTGATTTTGACGGTACGGGTTGGCTATGGGGCGCCGGTTTTAATGTTGCCTTTAGCAATCAAGTTAATGTGCGCTTAGCTTATGAAATGCTCTATACCGACTTAGAAAATAGTGCCAGCGAGACCTTAGAAAGCGATCTTGGGACGGTATATTTAGGTGTGCATTATCAGTTTTAGTACCTAGGAGTACTAAATCAAACCACCGCATTAAACTCGTTATACACGGCTGCCATTATTAGCCATTTGATAGGGATTTTTCATGAAAAGATTAAGTATTATTAGTGCGCTAATGGCAGCAAGTTTAACGGCGCAAGCAGCTCAGCCCAGCCCCGCTCAGTTGGCGCAAAGTGTGGAGCAAGCTTTGCCTAAGCTTGAGCAACTTTACCTGCACCTGCATCAACACCCTGAATTGTCTTACCATGAGCAGCAAACAGGCCAACGCATGGCGACCGAGTTAAAACGCTTGGGGTTTGAGGTGACTGATAATTATGGTGGCTATGGCGTGGTGGCGATATTTAAAAATGGCCAAGGGCCAACGGTGATGGTGCGCGCCGACACCGATGGGCTGCCAATTACTGAACAAACAGGTAAAGATTACGCATCAACGGTCACCACCCAAGATGAAGATGGCAATACTGTTGGGGTAATGCATGGCTGTGGTCATGATATTCATATGACCAGTTTAATTGGCAGCGCCGAGCAGTTAGTTAAACATAAAGATCAATGGCAGGGTACATTGATGATGGTGGCCCAACCTGCTGAAGAGGTCGGCGGCGGTGCCAAAGCGATGTTAAAGCAAGGACTATTTAGTCAGTTTCCCACGCCGGACCATATTTTGGGATTACATGTGAGTGCCTCATTACCTGCAGGACAGGTGGGAATCGCCCCAGGTTATGCACTGGCTAATGTTGATTCAGTGGATATTACCGTTAAAGGCAAAGGCGGCCATGGTGCCTACCCGCATACCACAATCGATCCAGTTGTATTAGCATCGCGCATTGTTTTAGCTTTGCAAACGATTCCGAGCCGCGAAGTGTCGCCGTTAGCGCCCAATGTGGTGACGGTAGGTTCTATCCATGGTGGCTCTAAACACAATATCATCTCTAATGAAGTGAAGCTGCAGCTGACATTACGCTCCTACGATCCACAAGTACGTTTGCAGCAGATTGCTGCGATAAAACGCATGGTGAAAGGCATTGGTATCAGCGCCGGACTGACCGAGTCTTTGCTACCTACGGTTTACGTGCATAGTGATGAAACCATCCCCTCAACCTATAATGATCCGACTCAAACTGCGGAGATCCGCGATAGCATTCGCCAAGCGATTGGTAGTGACAATGTGGTGAAGTCGGAGCCCGTTATGGCCGGTGAAGACTTTGGTTTATATGGCTTAACGCCAGAGAAACGTCCAATCACCATTTTTTGGTTAGGGGCGGTAGAGCCGACAAAATATCAACGTAGTGTCGACAGCGGTAAATTGCTACCTTCACTGCATTCGAGCTTGTTTGCGCCTGATTACCCCGACACCATCAGTACCGGTGTGAAAGCCACAACCGCTAGCGTAATGGATTTATTTAACGCTAAGTAGTGGTTCAAGGCAGAGTGTTTGCAGCGAGTGTTTCAGTCACTTGAATGAATGGCTGTTGGATTAATGGCTATTTCATAAATACTTTGCCACCAATCATCTTAAATGCCGGTGTGCCACGCACTAAGGTGTCCCTAGCAAATACCTGTTGGCATTGTGGGCACGTACAGGCTGTTAGTGTGTGGTCGCTGACGATGCGTTCTTTAAAGCACTTTACCAGTGCCCCTTTTCCGCCCTTGCGGTACTTATACAATAACGCCTTACAGTTAGCGCAAAAGATGTCGACTGTGCGAGTAGGGCCTTTCTTATTGGGTTTTGCCACGCTGATACCATTAAACTGTGAGCGGGTTATTGTATGTCAAATTTTCGCTCATATCAGCCGCTTTATTGTCAATATTATCCAGCAAGCTAGATGTTATTTAACTCATCTCTATTAAACCTTAAAACCAATTTGATCATAAAAGCCAATTAATTATTAATGATAATTGACTTAACCGTTAAGTATAACTATTTGGCTGCGGCTGAAAATACAGCTAATTAGCTCGTATGATTCAGTTTTGTTTCTCCTATAGAAAAGGGTGGGTTGAGCGTGATTTTATTTCGACTTGTATTTATTGGCGATATTAAAATTAAATGCTTTGTAAGCTGATAAAACTCAATTAAAAAAGCAATGTGGATCTATAGAATAATTAAAAGTTTTAAACATAAATTTAACATACTGTATAAAATATGTAATATTCGTTTTGCTTTACGCTGTGAGATAAAGCGAAGCGCCTTTCTCTTCGGGGTTAGATATTAAGGAGAACAGGCATGGTAAATGTCCGTTTTTTTCCGTTCTAATGAGGAAGAGTTTATATGGAAAGTCAATACACAAAATTAAGCTGTGGCACAGTGTTGCTGCTAAGTTTAATGGCCGCTCCCAATTTAGTGAGCGCCAACGTCAATCCCACTGTTGCCGTGGTACAGCCCAGTTATGTAGACAAGCTGGTCCTCGGTTCTGATTTGATCATAAAAGGTTCACTCATCGATATTAGCGAGAAGCTGTCGCTTGAAGGTATCCCGTATACTTTTGTCACTTATCAAATAGATGACACCATTAACGGTCGCTATGATGATACTGAAATTACGCTGAAGTTTGTTGGTGGTGAATTTGAAAATGGTAACCGACTTAGTGCCACTAATTCTCCCGTAGTGACATTAGGTGAACAGGCCATTTTATTTGTACAGCAACAAAAAGATACTGGCTGCGATTTTGTTGAATGTGAACATGGCAGGATGTTAATAAAAGAGCAGCAAATTTATACCGCGAATGAATCAGCAATTTTACTTGATGGTAAAGGAGAGGTTAGCTATATCAGCCATGCACAACAGCAAGGCGAAAAATATCGTGATGAGTTAACTCAGTCAAATGCTGATGCCTTCGTACAACATTTAAAGCAGATCGCTAATCAGCCCAGCATAATGGGCAGTGTATCGCTTAAACCCGTAGTGAATATTGATAAAAACCTTGAATTTAATGCCTATCCAGCGCTGAGCCGAGCCATGGCTGGTCCCCAAGTGCCCAAAGCCTTACAACGTCGTGTTGAAGCGGCTGACTTGGCGCAGAAAGCTGTGGCCGGATCTCACGATGCTTGGGAGCTTGAGCAACTTCAGCTTAACGGCGGAAACCCTGTACTGGGTGGTGATTCAGCGAACAAATAGTGACGCAACATAGCTATTTTGTGCAGAAAATTTAAGGAACAATAATGAAAACTAAACATCTTGTTGCGAAACTTGGTATCGCAACCTTACTTACCCTTTCAAGTTCTCAGGTCATGGCGTATCAATATTGGACTGATTGCAGTAACAACACACCGCGTAAATGGCCAACTAACAGTGTGACCTTTAATGCTAACCCAGCCGGTTTTGGGGGCAACTATACTTTTTGGCGTACATCTTTTGCTAAGGCGCTAAGTCAATTCAATGCGACCCCTGTGAATTTAAACATTGGCGTGGCACTCGACAATGACAACTTAGTGGGAGTGGGCAACGGAGAAAGTGAGATCTGGTGGGACAGTAGCGGTAACTCTGCCATTGGCTACAATGTTACCAACCCCTGTGGCGTGACGGTTGAAGGCGATATTATTTTCCATAATACCGTGGCTTATGACGACAGCATGGAGCAGAAAACTAACTTCTGGAACTATGGTGGTAATAGTCGCACCTTTGAATCTACAGCCTTGCATGAAGTTGGACATACCGTGGGTTTAGCCCATGAAAATCGTTACTACAACATTATGGGGACAGACTATACCCATCTGCACACCAGTGGTGAAAATCAGCTGCTCTCTTATCTGGGCGAAGATGCCGTGAATGGTCTTATCAATCTTTATGGTTCAACCACTAAGCAGGATTTATCCGTTGCGGCTTGGCGACACATAGGTTCATCGGGTGCGTATAGTAATCATGGTCGAACCCGATTATTCAGCAGCGCCGGCAGTGAGCTAAGCAGCAGTGTGGCTAACTCAAGTTGTAGCAATACCCAGTGTGAAAGGCGTTATAACGTGGCGATGGGCGATACCATTGGGTACGAAATGACCCTTGAGAACAATGGTAGCCACAGTCAGTCGGTTGTGTTGGGCTACTACATTTCAACCAATGCCACTATTACCAGCAGTGATACGCTAATAGGCACTGACACGGTGACGATTACCCGTAATACACCAGATACAGTGGTTAAATCAGTAGCAATTCCCACCAATTTGGCGCCCAATACTGATTATTATCTAGGGGTGATTGTGGATAACAGTGATGCCGTGTCGGAATGGTCAGAGCAAAATAACAGTAGCTATATGCATATTCGAACTGGTGCAGGCGGTCAGAATCAAGCACCAACAGCTCAGGCCAATGGCCCATACAATGGCGCGGTCAATGCCGCTATTTCGTTTAGCAGCAATGGCTCGGTCGATACTGATGGTAGTATCGCCTCATACCAATGGAATTTTGGCGATGGTAACAGTGCCAATAGCGCAAATCCTAATCATAGTTATGCTGCGGCAGGTAACTACACTGCTACGCTGACGGTGACCGATAACCAAGGTGCCAGTCATACAGATTCGGCCAGTGTGAGTATCACCAATGGCGGTGGTAATAGTATTGAGAATGCCTGTTTAACTGAGTCTCCCATGTATGGTCAGAACCTCACCAGCGGCGACACCATTTGCGTGCCTACAGAGACTATCAGTAACCGAATAAAGTACTTTTATATCTATGTTGATTCGAGTGTCAATAGTATAGAGATCCGCAGTGATCATGGCAGTAATAATGGCGATGTGTTTTACAAGGCGTCGAGCTGGGCTACTAGCAGCAATTATGATCAACGCTCCATTAATAGCGGCAATACCGAGTCAATTACGGTCACTAACCCAACTGTCGGTTGGCGTTATATCAGTATTGTAGGCGCTCACTCGGGCATGAGTTTAAAAGTCGAACTTAAATAGCGGCTAAGTAAAATAATAAGCCAGTGGCATTAGCTCACTGGCTTATTTTCTGGACTCAATATCAAGTACTAAGCCATTTTAGGCGCTGCAGATTTGGCCGTCGAAAATGGACTCAGTGCTACAGCACAGTTAATACCTGTTCCATTGCTAAACGTGATTTAGGCAAGCTGGCATTATAGTCTTCAGTACTGTGATGATAGCCCATGGCTAACGCCACTTCACAAACAAATCCGCCCAGTTCTTCTTTAAATATCTCACCGATTAACTCACTATCGACGCCTTCCATGGTGGTGGAGTCAATGCCTAAACGTGATAGCACATGTAAGGTGTTACCTAAGGCTAAATAGGTTTGCGACTTGGTCCAAGTTGCCGTGTTACCGTTTTGGTCAGTATTTAGTTCAGCAAAAGCGAAGCCGGCAAAAGCTTGCTCGCGATCTTCAACCTTAGTGCGCCCATCTGCAATGCCTTTATCAACCACTTTGGCGTAATCATCACGGGTATAGTGCGGGTTATGGGCAAACAATATGATGTGAGAGGCTGACTTTGCATGGGGCTGGTTAAACTGAAACTTGTTGGCAAAAGTGTCATGAAAACGCTGCTTAGCCGCGTCAGACTCTATCACAATAAATTTCCACGGCTGCGAGTTGATTGATGATGCCGACAGTCGAGTTGCTTCATAAATCACCGCTAAATCCTCAGATGAAATGCGCTTGCTGGCATCGTATCGTTTAGCGGTGTAACGGTTTTCAAGGTCGGTAATAATCGCGTGAGTCATAATCAATACATCCTATTTGTGGTTGCCAAGCTATAGCTTAGGTCAAACTATCAATGTGGCCATGTTAATCGGCTTTATACAACCAGAAAAGCGCTGTTGATTTGAATGATTATCAAAAATGATTTGTTAATCACAAAATGATGCGGTGAGTTGCCAGTGTGTGATGGTCAATTGAACATGTTAATTCTAGTTATTGCTTAACAATAAAACAGTTTGTTCTAGATAATCACTTTTGGGTAATTAACTAGCCTAGCTGAGCGCTGTAAACAGGTTGAACTAGGCTGAGGGGCGCGCATTCTGAGCTTAAAAAATAGCGGTAATCAGAAATTGCCGGCGGGGCTATGGCGCTAATGTGACCGCAGTGCCAAACACCATGATTTCTGAAGAGCCATCCATTATCGCGCTGGTGGTAAAGCGAATGCCAACAATGGCATCGGCGCCTTTTTCATTGGCATTTTCAATCATGCGTTGGATAGCGGTATCTCTGGCCTCGGTCATCATTTCGGTATAACCGCGCAGCTCACCACCCACAATGCCTTTGAGGCCCGCCATAATATCGCGTCCAATATGTTTCGATTGCACTACATTGCCCATGACAACGCCCACAACTTGCGCTATCTGCTTTCCTGGAATGGTGTCTGTGGTTGAGTAAATCATAAAATCTCCTCGTAAAGGCAAACAATAAAGTGGTATCGGGAGCGGCGCGCACTCATGCTGTAATGTTACCGCGAGTTGTTAATATACATCGTTTGGTTAGCTGAGGTTAGGCCGTTTTACCTGATAGGTACTGCCAGTTTTGGTAAGTGCCAATGGCATAAAATGTACCGATAATGAAACAGATCCCCGAACTGACCAACCAAAAGCTTAAGCTGTTGCCGGGAAACATCGGCATGATGGCAACAAAAGCCACGCCCCGAGTGAGGTAGATCAATGAGATAACAACTAGGGCGAACTTTAGCAGTGGTAGTTTGATAATCGCCTTGGCACCGGATAAGCCATACAGAGACCATATGGCTAAAATAACGACGATTATTGCCGTCACCACACTGGGATACCAAAGTCCTTGCTCGGCCATTTGTGCCATTTGCTCTCCAGCACCAAAAAATCGGTACCAATCCGCGCCAAAAATAATACAGCCTAAATGGGCTAAGGCCGCAATGGCGCTGCATGTCGCCCCCAAAACTAAATAGATATTAATGCGGCGTTCACCTGCTTGCATGACAACTCCGTTTGATGACATCTTTTGGTTACTTATTACAAAATCACTTAGCTATGTGGCGTGGGGGAATCAAGCGTCTGGCTGTTATTTTTCGCTTTAAATCGATGGGCCAAGCTGGTGAAAGATAAGGTGAGTACCACGCCACTGGCAAGGTAGTATATCTGCAGTATTAATATCTCGTAGCGAGTATAGGCCGCTACGCCGTCGAATAAGCACAGGCATAGGCCAATAAGGCTCAATAGCGCAAATAGGTTTCGGGCGAGGACATTAAAAGTGAGCATGAGTAAAGCAGCGAGTTGCAGCGGAGCAACAATAGACAACTTAAGCCAATGGGGAAGCGATGAGTTAAAGCCGTGCCAGCTCATCGCCTCTACAATATCTGCGCTGTACACCAAGCTGCCAGTCAGGTAATGCATAAAAAAGCTTGATAGGCACACCAACAAAACAGAGAGTTTAAATAGGGTTTCTAGTTTCATCTTATCTTCCTTTAAACAATCGCGCAGTCCAGTGCAAATAGCAACGCTAGCTTGAGCGCCAGTGTGAAATAGAGCTTAGTCCATACCCACATAACCCGGCATGGCCTGAATACGGCGGCACCATTGTTGTATTTTGGGGTATGTGGCTAAATCAAAGCCGCCTTCGTGGGCAACATGGGTGTAGGCATACAGTGAGATATCGGCAATGGTAAGCTCATCGCCGACTAAATATTGGCTTTGGGTAAGCTGGGCTTCCATTATCTGCAGCGCTTTATGCCCGCCTGCCTGCAGTGATTGATATTCTGCTGCTCGCTCTTGTGGCATACCTAAGTATTTTTGTATAAACCGCGCCACGGCAATAAACGGCTCGTGACTGTATTGTTCGAAAAACAGCCACTCATACACTTTAGCTTTGCTGTAATTGTTGCTGGGGAGGAGCGGAGTTTGGTCTGAAAAATAGCCCAAAATTGCATTCGATTCACATAGCGTGCGACCATCATTGAGCTCTACTGCAGGAATTTTGCCATTGGGGAATCGAGCTAAATATTCAGCGGTTTTAGTTTCACCATCCAAAATATTGACGTGTATCCATTCATGATCAATAGACAATAAAGATAATAAAAGCTTAACTTTTAAACAGTTACCTGATTGTAAATTCCCATAAACTCTCATTGTTCCTTCCTTGATGTTCAGCAAAGGTGAGTACCACAACATAATTGCCAAGTGGCGCTACTTTAACGCCCGGCGGCTAAGATTGTAGCGGTGTCACTGACCTTTTTAAATATAATGCCCATGCAGCAAACACAACTTCAGCAACTAAATACAGGTACATAAATAAGTTGGCTTGACCGTCGACTAAGATACCTAAAAGGCGAGAAAAAGCCATAGAAAATAAGGTAATGGCGATAACGGTTAGTGCTAAGTTAGTCTGTTTTTGCCATCTCATAATGCAAATGAGAGACAGGCCGATAGCAAACTGCGCACCACCATAGGTTGCTCTAAAATCGATTGTCGCTGAGGCGGGAGCAGGGCTGGCGCCGGTGACCCAATGGGCCATCTCTACGGGAATTAAGGTAAAAACTGTGCCGTAGAGTAAGAAAAATAGTGCAGTTGCACACACCAAAACTTTTGCCATACCGACTCCTTTAGTATCGCTTCATAAAAACTATCGCTGCCATGTTTTAGCAGCCTCTTTAGCAGCACTTTGTGTTAATATGCGCAGCTTAAGTGCAGTGCCACTGCATCTACATTATTAGGACGGTAGCGAACAGAGCTAATAAGCCTATAAAAATAATCGCCACTAGCCAATTAGGCAGTTGAGTGGTTGGTGCAGGCTTGTTGCTACGTCCATGAATGATATCGATAAATTCAGTGCCTTTTTCGGGATCGTACTGGGTTGTTGCTAGTGCCACGGTGACCACCGGCCCTAACAACAGTGAGCCTATAAGGTAAGCTAACGGACTACGATTGCCTAAATTGGCGAGTGCGGTGTTGATTAACGCTAATGTGCCCCATCCTAGGATGTACTCTTCCATGAGGTAAACTCCATAAACTGATTAAACTTAATACCTCCTATTGAGGCTGAAGCAGTCGGCGCAACGCGCCTTGCCAAGCTAGCCTATCTATAAAGCCCGCTTAATGCGCTAGCAACAAGGTGAAGATGAGTTATTTTCATTTATCGAGTCGATGCAGGAACAAATAGCTGCTAGTTATTGTTAATCGGTAAACTGAGTTAAGGCTAACGCCTTGCTCACCGGAAAATTAGGAGCGTAGCGAGTAATTTTTCCTAGTGCAGCAACTTGTTAGGCCTCTGCGTCATAAACTTCTCTGATCTTTTGAGCCATTTGTGGCGTGACCGAAAAACCTTCTGCTGTGATGTGACTTAATGCGACATAAGGTTTGCTGCTACCGCCATTTGGTAATCCTAGCTCTTCCTCTATATCGTTTTCTAATACCACTGAAGAACCTAAGTTGTTATCGATCTCATCAACAATTTTTTGTGTTGATCGATCTGCTGACGCAATTGCATCTACCCCTTTGTGAGCTTGATGATCTCGGTCATAAACAGCCACATATGGGATAGAAAACTTATTCATGAGCTTAACATAAAGAGGGATATTATCTTTTGAGCCGCAATCGATTAACGTATATTCGTACCTGAAAATATCAAGCTCTTTCGCCAACAGAGGAAATACAGTTTTTTCTGTAGCGCCCTCTAGCAAAACAACTTTACTTGCAAAAAATAATTCCCCACGATCAGGGTTGATCCAGTAGGAAAGGTTGAAATCTTTCTTTGAATCCCCTTCAAATAAGTCTTCGGTGCACTGTTTAACCTTAGTTCCGTTTAACTCATCATCCTTTGTTGCTATGTAAATAGACTTATAACGCTCAACATCAATTAAACCGCTTGAGTGAGTACAAAGAATAACCTGACTCCCTGACTCAGACAAAGCCACGAATGAGTCGAATAACGACCTTTGTGCTTGGGGATGCAAATAAAGCTCAGGCTCTTCGAATATGAAGTATCTTGAATTTGATGCTTTGGTAAGCCCCTAGAACAGTAGACACTTCATAGAGTTATAATGAACCAAAAATATGAGGTGTTACATGCGCGGAAAACGATATCCCGACGAATTTAAAATCGAAGCCGTTAAACAAGTTACAGAACGTGGTCACCAGATCGCCGATGTGGCAGAGAGATTAGGCGTTACTCCCAAAAGTTTGCACAACTGGATTAACAAGTTTGATAAGCCAGAAAAGCAACACGTCACCATTGATAATCAACAAGACGAAATACGTAAGCTCAAGGCGGAGTTACGTCGAGTAACCGAAGAGAGAAATATCCT